>CAZOGB010000015.1:51928-62321 GCA_964579145.1 uncultured bacterium
CCAGGTTGCGCACAACCTCCGCTAGTTCCGCGACTGTTTGCTCAAGTCTCTCCAGTCGCTGGTCGTGTGCCTCCAGTCTTCGGTCGTGCGCTTCCAGCGTCTCTTGGAACCTTTTTTGCGCCTCCACCAGTTCGGCGACCGTCTGCTCAAGTTTCTCCAGTCGCTGGTCGTGCCGTTCCAGCGTCTGCTGGAACCGCTTCTGTGCCTCTACAAGCTCGGCAATAGACTGCGGCAGGCTGAGCACCTCGCCCGGCAGAATAGCGGCGCGCAGCTGGTCACGCCACTCGGGGTGCTCGTGAATCAGACGCAGAAGGTCAGCGATATCTTCAACCTGAAATGCCAAAGCCGTTCACCTCACCCTCATTATATTCTGTCTGCGCTGTAGAATCAAGAGACGTATACATATTTTTTCTTCTAACAGCAGATAGTTGACAAAATTTTTCTGCAGTGCTACAATGCTCCCAGGAGGCACGCAGACGATGGCTTCGGTGCTGGAAAGGGTCTCGGCGTTATACTCTTCGCTGAATGAGGCGGAGCGCAAAGTGGCGGACTTCGTGCTGAGCAACCCCGAAGCAGCGCGAGGGTGCAGTGTGATCCACCTCAGCGACCTGAGCGGCGTCAGCGAAACCACGGTAGTGCGCTTCTGCCGCTCCATCGGCTTTAAGGGATATGCCGATTTCAAGCTCGCGCTGGTTGCCGACCTTGCCCCGCACCGAGAAGCAGCTCCTGATGTGCATGGTGACGTCTCGCCTGAAGACGACTTGCCGACGCTGGTGCAAAAGGTGCTGAACATGGACGTGCAGGCGGTTGCCAGCACCATGGACCTGCTGGACATGACGCAGTTCGGGCGGGCGGTAGATGCCATTGCCAGCGCACGGCGGGTGGCGATATTCGGCGTGGGCAGTTCTCTGCCGGTGTGCATGGACCTGCAGTATCGTCTGCAACGCTGTGGCATCAACACCCTCTTCTCGGTGGATGACCATATTCAGGCGATTAATGCAGCACTGCTGGAGCCGGGCGATGTGGGGCTGGCGGTCTCCTATTCGGGCGAGAGCCGAGAGACCATCGAGTCCGTTGAGCTGGCGAAGGAGGCGGGTGCACAGACCGTTTGCGTCACCAGCTTCCGACGCTCTCCGCTGGCGAAGCTGTGCGACATCTGCCTGGTTACCTCCGCCGGGCGCACACAGTGGCTGGACGAAACTATCACCGCCCGGCTGGTGCAGCTGGCGCTGTTTGATGCCCTGTGCGTTGCGCTGGCACGCCAGAAACGACACGAATCTGTGCCCATCCTGCAGAAAATCGCCCGCGCTGTGGAACGAAAGAGGCATCCCGTATGACCAGCTCTTTGCAGTTGCATCTGGGGGTGAAATCCGACCCGATAGAATACCGCTATTCCTACCCCTGGCTGTTTCGCCTTGCTGGTGAGGAGGGCGTGGAGTATATCCAATTGGGCAGCACCTTCGAGTTCTACCTCCTGCCCGACGAGTTCTTCCACTGGTTGCGCGAGCAGGCAGAGCGGGCGGGAGTGCGCATCCACAGCCTGTTCACCGCGCACCGCGAGCTGGGGGGCTTTTTCCGACACGAGCCGGGCTGGGAGCAGGTGGCGCGGCGCATGTTTGAACGCTACATCCAGATTGGCGCCATCCTGGGAGCAAAGTCGGTGGGACACAACCCGGGCGCCGTCCTGCGTGACCAGATGCACACGAAGGCGGAGGGCGTTGCCCGCTATCTGCGTCACATGAAGGAACTGATGCACTACGCGCACGAGGTAGGCGTGCCGTGGTTGACCATCGAGCCGATGTCCTGTCTGGCGGAGCCGCCAACCCTGCCTGATGAAATCGCCCGGATGGGCGAGGAGCTTTCTGCCTATCACCGCAAGTATCCAGACACCACCTCCCGCGTCGGTTTCTGCGCAGATGTGTCGCACGGCTATGCCGATGAGCGCGGAAACGTGGTGTGGGATAACCTGCAGACCTTCGAAGCCACTCTGCCTTACCTGTACGAGGTGCACCTGAAAAACACCGATGCGCTGTTCCATTCCACCTTCGGTTTCGGGGAGCAGGAGAGGGCAAAAGGCATCGTGCAGGTGAAACAGTTCCGCGATGTGCTTTGTGCGAACGCGCATCTCCTGCCTGTGACCGAGGTGGTCGGTTACCTGGAGATTGGCGGACCGAAGCTGGGGCGTGATTACAGCGACCCGCAGCTGGAAGCATCTCTGCGGGAATCTCTGCGGTATCTGCGCGAAACGTGGTGTGTGCCTGCTCGGCCCAGTGTGCCTTGCCTTACCTGTCAGGAGACGGCGCGTGTGGAGCCGGTGCGCTTCTCGGCGTCGCTGATGTGTGCCGATTTGCTCAATCTGGAAGCGCACGTGCGCCAGCTGGAGGCAATGGGCGTGCACTACTTGCATTTTGACCTGATGGATGCACACTTCACCCCCAACATGCCAATGGGACTGGTGGTGCTGGAACAGCTGCGCGAGCGCACTACATTGCCCTTTGATGTGCACCTGATGGTGGAAGATAACGACCTATTTGTGCGCAAACTTCTACAGGTGGGGGTACAGATGATTTCGGTCCATGCCGAATCGTGTGTGCACCTTGACCGCACGTTGAGCCTGATTCGTGAGGGGGGAGCGAGAGCAGGGTTAGCCCTCAACCCCGCGACGTCGCTGGATGTGCTGGAATACGTGCTGGACAAAACGGACTTCGTGCTGATTATGACGGTCAACCCGGGCTTTGCCGGGCAGAAACTGGTTCCCGCCTCTCTGCGTAAGGTCGCCGATTGTCGTCGCTATCTGGATGAACGTGGTTTGGGGAGCGTGCCCATTCAGGTGGATGGCAACGTCAGCTTTGAAAACATCCCGAAGATGGTAGGAGCTGGGGCGGATATTCTGGTGCTCGGTTCCAGCAGTCTTTACCACCCGGATGCGAATCTCTGGAGAAACTATCAGAAGGTGTTGGGCGCGGTGCGTGATGGACTACGGCAGCGTATCGGAAACGAGGTTTGAATCATGAACGCGCTGGTGCTTCACGCGGTAGGTGATTTGCGCTACGAAGAGGTCCCCACTCCACAACCCGGCGCGGGCGAGGTGCTGGTTCGCGTGGCGTACTGCGGGGTGTGCGGCTCCGATATTCCGCGAATCTTTATCAAGGGAACCTACCGCTTCCCGTTGATATGCGGTCACGAGTTCGCAGGGGTGGTTGCAGAGTGCGGTGAGGGCGTGCAACGGGTTGTACCGGGCGACCGGGTGACGGTCTTTCCGCTTCTGTGGTGCGGTAGGTGCTCGGCGTGCGAGCGCGGCAGGTATGCGCAGTGTGAGCATTACGATTACCTGGGATCAAGGCGCGATGGGGCGTTCGCCGAGTATGTGGTCGCCCCCGAACGCAACCTGCTGAAGGTCCCCCATGCGGTCTCTCTGCAGGAGGCGGCGATGACCGAACCTGCGGCGGTGGCGTACCATGCCCTGCGTCGGGCGGGGGGAGTTGCGCCGGGCGAAACGGTAGCCATCTTCGGGGCGGGACCCATCGGTCTGATGGTGGCGCAGTGGGCAAAGGCGATGGGAGCCTCGCCAATTGCGCTGTTTGACGTGGTGGACGAGAAGATTGCACTGGCGCACGGTTTAGGCTTCACACACGCCTATCACTCCCACCGTGCCGAGGAGGTAATTGCCTCGCTGACGCAGGGAAAGGGCGCGCATGTGTGTGTGGAGGCGGCGGGTGTGCCGCAGGCGCTGTTACAAGCGTGTGCCTGCGCGCGGCGCGGTGGGCGAGTGGTTCTGCTGGGCAATCCGGCGGCGGATGTAACCCTGCCCGCCGGTCTGTGGTCGCAGCTGATGCGGCGCGAGGTAAGCCTGTTCGGTACGTGGAACTCGGAATATGCCGTTTACAGCGAGGAGGACGACTGGCACACCGCCCTTCGCGCAATGGCGGAGGGACGGTTGCAGCTGGCGCCTCTGGTGAGTCATCGAGTGCCGCTGAGCGAAGCGGTGCACACCCTACATGCCATGCGCGAGGGCAAGGGCTTCTTCTGCAAGGTGCTGATACAGCCATAGGGAGAAGAAACAGGGACAACCCTGCAACTAGAAGTTGCGGACTACCCATAACTGGGGAGGGGGACAACCCAGCAGCTGGAAGTTGCGGGCTACCCATGACGAAGCCTCCTTCGGAGGCTGTAACCTGCTTCAGCAGGTTTTGTTCGGTGTAGCCTGCGATTTCCAATCGCAAGGGCAGAGTAGGAGGGTATAGAGCATTTGTAGCGTCCCGACCTCAGATTAGTCTATACTCACAACAGGAGGTAACCATGCTTGTGGCGGTACTGGAAGAACTGGGGCGATTGGAACTGCGCGAACTGCCTGAGCCAGAAATAGACGACGACTCCGCGCTGTTGCGCGTCGAGGCGGTAAGCATCTGCGGGTCGGACGTGCGCATTCTGCATCATGGCAACCCGCGCGTAAAGCCCCCGGCGATTATCGGGCACGAAGCGGCAGGGGTGGTGGTAAAGGTGGGCAGGAACGTCACGCGCGTGAAGGAGGGCGACCGTGTGGCGATTGGCGCGGATGTGCCCTGTGGGCAGTGTCGCTGGTGTCGCAACGGGTTGGGCAATAACTGCGCGATTAACTACGCCGTGGGCTACCAGATACCGGGCGCGTTCGCCCAGTACATGAAGCTGCCAAAGCTTCTACTGGATGAGGGTCCGGTGACGCCTATTCCCGACGGTATGGATTTCGAGACCGCCGCACTGGCGGAGCCGCTTGCCTGCGCCATCAACGGCATGGAGCTGGTGAACATGGGACTGGGCAAGTCGGTGGTGATAATCGGGCTGGGTCCTATCGGGTGTATGCTCATTGACCTTGCCCGTGCGATGGGGGCGTCCAAGGTGATTGCCGTTCAGCGCAGCAGGGCGCGGCTGGAGCTGGCACGTTTTTACGGAGCGGATGTGTACATCTGCTCGGAGGAGGAGGACGTGGTGGCGCGATGCATCCAGGAAACGGGCGGTGAGGGACCCGACATCGTGATTACCGCCAGCGCGTCGGTAGAGGCGCATGAGCAGGCGATCGAGATGGTGGCGCATCGCGGATACGTGAACCTGTTCGGCGGTTTACCCAAAGGCACTCGCCCGATGAGCGTGTACTCCAACACGATTCATTATAAGGAATGCTTTGTGACCGGCTCGCACGGGTCAGTGCCGCGCCATCATGGGCTGGCGGTGCAACTGCTGGCGCAGGGCAGGGTGCGCGTGGCACCGCTGATTACTCATCGTTTCCCCCTCTCTCAGATCCATCGCGCCTTCGAGGTGATGCAAAACCGCGAGGGCATGAAGGTGATGGTTCTGCCTCATGCATAGGGAAAAATGCCCCCGCCGGAGCCGGCGGGGGCACGGATAACAGATGGATTACTGCGGTGCGCGGTCTGGCGGCCATCCAGTAGCAGGAATGGTTGTCCACTTGCGCCCGTAGTTAATCAGCTTAGCATGTCCATCAAAGAAGACCGCATTGTAGCCCTGCGAGTGGTTGAAGTTTTGGTTCGGGCATCCACCTGTGCATCCATCAGGACCATCCCAGCCGAATGCACCACGCTCGGTGAAGAGGATGCGCTCCGAGAACCATTCAGACCTTTCGCTGGGCGGATCGTCGTTTAAGTTCTTGTAGGTGCCGTCGGGATACTTCACGCAGGGGAACGGACCGGGATAGCCCGCGCTGCTGCCCGGACACCATGTGTTGAACACCCAGTTGGGAAACCACTGATAGGACTGCATGCCAAGGCGCATGTTGGTAATGCTGGGGTCCCGGTATCTATCCGACGGGCAGTACCAGATGTTTTTGTTTTTCTGATACGGACCCAGCTGGACGTGCATCAGGGTGCGGTAGAACTGGGAACCGTAGGCACAACGAGTGTACAGCGGCCCACCATCACCCGGATCGAATCCTTCCCACCATCCGGCACAGTCCGCCCATGGCTCCCCTCGGTCTCCTTCATAGTTGTTAATGTCTGGGTTCACTTCCCAGTTGCGTGGGCCGGGGTAAGTGCCCATGGGAAACTTCTCGTCGTAGTCCTGCGAGTACATGCGCACGGAGAGACCGATCTGCTTGAAGTTAGACAGGCAGGACGTCTGACGCGCTTTTTCTCGCGCCTGCGAGAACACGGGGAACAGGATGGCTGCCAGTATCGCAATAATCGCGATGACCACCAGCAGCTCAATGAGCGTAAAGCCCTTGTGTTTCATAGGTAACCCTCCTTTTTGAGTTATGTTTGTTTGGTTGTTAGCGCGGAGCGGGAGCGGTCGCCCCTGGTGGGGTCATGCCTCCCATCCTGCGCTGAAACTCCGCCTGTACGTCCTGTGGAATAGGCGGCGGTTGTTCTGCCTTGCCGAACGGTCGTTTGCCAGTAGCCAGCATGTACACGCCGCCGATAATCAGCAGGACAACCACAATTACCACAACTGCTACCGCGGGAGATACCTCACGCTTCATGAGCCATCACTCCTTCCTCCTTTTTATGAGCCGCGTGCCGCAGGGTGCGCGGCTCGCGCCACAGAACGGGTACCGACAGGATATACGTGCGCGGGATGGACTGTTTGCCGCTGAGCCATTCGTCCAGCACCTCTACCGCGATTTCGCCCAGGCGGGCGAAGTCGGGCTGAGAGGTGGGGAACGCTGGATGGAAGAAACGGGAGGTTTCGAGGTCGTCGAAGCCCACCACGCAGACCTGCTCGGGCACGTTCACCCCCATCTTCTGCAGAGCGCGGATGATGGGCACGGCGGTGTTGTCCTCCCAGGCGATCAGAGCATCTGGCTGTGGCGACAGCTGCATCAGCCGAACCGCAATCTCTTCGGCAACCGAGCTGCTGAGCATGTGCAGGCGGTCGGTGAAGTCTATCCAGTTCAGGTAGCTCGGCGGTACGGCGATACCGGCGTCCTGCATCGCCGCCAGCCAGCCTTCTCGCCGCTCGTGGATGGAGCGGTGCAGGCAATCGGGGTTCAGATGCAGAAAGGCGATACGGCGACGCCCATGCGCCAGTAGTGCCTGCGTCATCTCGTAGCCCAGCCGGTAGTTGTCAAACAACACCATTGGGCGCTGCCACTCTTCGTAGCCGATGTCGAAGAGCACGATGGGCACCTCACGCCAGCGACGAAGCAGATAGTCCTGAGACAGCTGATGACGGAAGCGTGTGACGGGATAGAGAATGACTCCCTGCGCGCCCGCCTGCAGGTGCTGTTCCACCAGATCCTCCTCGTGGCGCACGTCGTCCTCAGAACTTGCCATCAGCAGCTGATAGCCCCGCTGACGCGCACGCCGCTCGATGCCATAGTACGCCCGCAGGACCAGCGAGGCGTTCGAGCGCGGAGCGATAAAGCTGATCAGCCGTGTTCGCGTGGCTGTGGTAGGCGCCGAACGCAGGTACACACCGCTACCCTGCCGCGACTCCACCAGTCCCTCCGCCTCCAACAGAGCAACCGCCTTAGCGATGGTCGGACGGCTGACGCCCAGCATCTTCTGCAGTTCAAACTGCGTGGGCAATCGGTCGCCTATCTTCACATCGGGTCGGCTGATCCACTCCGCCTTGATGCGCTCGGCTAATAGCACGTATGTCGGCAACCGTTTCAGTGCGCTCATGGTGTTTCCATTGTAAACCATGCTTCCAAATTTGTCAAGCATTTTTGCTCCGCCTGTAGAAAAAATCATAACACGGAGCACGATATTAGACTGAGCGAAGTGAAAGAGGGCGTTTTGAAGACCATTCAGTAGATTGACAAGAAACACAAGTACATCCATCTTGACGTTCGTCACAAGTTGTGGTACATTCCATATCGCGAGCCGACGTAGCTCAACAGGCAGAGCAGCGGTTTTGTAAACCGCCGGTTAGGGGTTCGAGTCCCCTCGTCGGCTCCAGCGGTACTACATCTTGTGCCCTCAAACCGCTTAGAGCACCTTCCACCCCTACATGTTGTGCCAGCAAACACAAGCACAAACAAGGAGGCACAACAGATGACCCACGAACTGCGCCTAGTCGACACCAGCTCCAGCGAGCTGGCGCAAGCGGTAGACCTCTACCTGCAGGCGGTGAACGCTACCGCCTCATCACCACGTACCGCCACCACCTACCGCGAGGTACTGCGCCAGTTTGTGCACTTCGCACACGGCGAAGGCATTGCCGACTTGCAGGCGGTAACACCCGCTCTGGTGATTCGCTACCTGAACCACCTCAAGGAACGGCAACGCTCCCTGTACACCGTCCGCAAGCACTTCACCACCCTGCAAGGCTTCTGGACATGGGCAATCAGGCAAGAGCTCACCGAAACCGACATCTTCCGCCGTCTCGACAAACCCAAAGTGCCTCAGCAGGTGAAACCTGCGCTAACCTTACAGCAAATCCAGCAAATCCTCAACGCCTGCGAAGGCAAAGACTGGTTACGGCTTCGCGACAAGGCACTGATTCTGCTCCTCTTGGACACAGGCGCACGGGCGCAGGAAGTGCACCGCCTCACCGTTGCCGACGTCAGCAGGGAAACGCTCATCATCAGAGGCAAGCGTGCCAAAGAGCGGATGGCGTTCCTGTCGGCAGAGACGCGCCTTGCCCTCCTGCGCTACCTCAAGGCGTGCCCCTTCCACCCCGAAGGCGACCAACCGCTGTGGTGGGGCACGAAAGGCGCTCTGACCCTCTGGGGCATGCTGGAGGTGGTGGAGCACATCGGCGAACGCGCAGGAATCCACCCGCTGGGCTGTCACATCTTCCGCCGTTCGTTCGCTACGTGGAGTCTGCGCAACGGCATTGACCTGTACCGCCTCCAGCTTCTCATGGGGCACTCCAGTCTCACCGTTACAGCGCAATACCTCGCGCTGGTAGAGGAAGACCTCAAACGGGCACATGAGGAGCATTCACCCTTAAGGAGGCTGCACAAGCGTTAGAAAACACAGAGAGGGGCAGGGGAATACCACCCCTGCCCTTTTCGCCTCTGTAGAGGCAACGTCGCGCCTTCTAGAGGCGGTTCTGAAGCAACCTGCGCAGTGCTTGCCGTGCTCTATACAGGGCAGTAGTGCAGGCTTGCACCGTGCCGAGTGCCCATGTGGACGGCGCGTGTGCGTTCCACCACCGGCGCCACTGCTCACCGCGCAGGGGCTTCCTTGCCTGTTTCACCCAGTCTGCCTGTTGAAGCAGGTGCGCAACGTAGTGCGTGGCGCTGGACTGGTGCAGGTTGACGTGCACTGCCCGCCAAACAGCACGCACTGCGTCATGAGACAACCACGCGGGCAGGGTGATGTCCACAAATAGACCGTCGGAAGTGCGCAACGCTGAGGGGTGGGGCGGGTGGTAACCGTAAAGCAGAAAGGCGGTAGCGTCTGCCCTGTTGACCCATGCATACCTCGCTACACCCTCAGCAAGCATTGCGTATTCAAGCAGAGGGATGCCGACAAAGCGTTCATCGAAGATTCGGCACGTCCAGACCTCATCACCGAAACGAACGGGGAAACTGAACCCCAACCCAAAGTTAGCAACCCATACAGTGGTGTTTGCCCCTGACGGGTAGCGTTCCACCTCTACCTCACTGGCATGTTCCTGCAGGTAGCGTTTGGCAGAATCTTCATCAGGGAAAAGGGGCGGGAAGGCTTCACCAATCAGGGGCAGCACCGTGTCCATGTGCGCCTTCATCTCCTGCTGAACCCGTTCAGGCAGGTAGTGCCATAACTCTTCCGACTGCACAGGTGGCGTTGCAGGCACGCGAGACGGTCGAACCACCTGACTACCTTGCAACAATGACCTGCACACGACCGCCACCGCATCACCGACGTCTTCCAAATCACCACCGGGGCAGAAGGCTGCAGGCTCTGGGTAACACAACAAAACCGCGTACTCTCGCTCAATCCATCCCATCACCAAATCCTCAAGGGCAGCTTGAAGGTCGGGGGGCAGTCTTGTCGAAAGACCTCGCGACTTCAGGCTTTCCTGCACTGCCTGCCTAGCTAACTTCCTCTCTTCGTTCATTCCGTTGACCTCCATACACAAAGTATGCACCGTTCATGTATGTGTTATTATACCCCATGAACGAAAATAAGGCAAGGAGGTTCACCAATGTTACTGGTCGCAATCGCACGGAAAACCGCAAAGGGTGAATGGCGCCCGCTGGTCGCATTCACTGATGCCAACATCGTGGAGCAGATTCTGTACGCCATTGAGCAAGCAAACCGGGACGGGGTTGCTAAAGGACGTGATTCGGAAATCGTCATTGGGTTTGTCTACCATGACGGCACGAAGAGCACGCTACTCGGAGGGGTGACGGACGCCGACCTCGTGCGTGTCGCAATGGAGACACTGCGGAGACAGCGGATGCCGTGGGACAAGAAGGAGGGCGAAGACAATGAACGAGACCGTTCGTGACGTCGCCATCGGCTACAGG
>CAZOGB010000016.1:0-23576 GCA_964579145.1 uncultured bacterium
ACGAAAACATGTCAAGGGGTTGTGCTATGGGGAGAGTGCCCTTGCGGGTGGTAATCGCAGGGAAAAGGGGTCAATAGTGTTTCTAAGGCAACCTTGCGATTAGAAATCGCAGGCTACACTTGGCGAAACCTGCTAAAGCAGGTTTACGGAGTGCTGAAGCCATGCTTCAGCGTCTAACTCAGCCTCCGCAGGAGGCTTTGTCATGAGTAGCCCGCAACTTCCAGTTGCAGGGTTGCCTACCTTTGGACCGCCCTTGCGATTGGAAATCGCAGGCTACACAAAACCTGCTGGCGCAGGTTAGGGGCTTGCTGAAGCAAGCTTCAGCACTCCAAAAAGGTCTTACCCCTTCTCCTTGCGGCTCCAGCGGTCAATCGCCACGACGAGGATAAGAAGCAGTCCCACCATCATGTCCTGCGCTTCGGAGGGCACGCGCGCCAGCGTGAGACCGCTGCGAAGAAAACCCACCATCAGCAGGGCAATCAGTGTGCCCAGCATGCCCCCCTCGCCGCCGGAGACGGCGGTTCCACCCAGCACCACCGCGGTGATTGCTGTGAGTTCAAACCCCAGCCCGGCGTCGGGCTTGGCGACGGACACATGCGCGGCATAGACCACCGCCGATAGTGCGCTCATAAAGCCGGACAGTGCGTAGACCTGTCGCTTCAGGCGGTTGACGGCAATCCCCGACAGCCGCGCGGCAGGCTCGTTCGCGCCGATGCTGAAGACCGAACGCCCCCAGGCGGTGTGCGTGAGAGCTAGATGGAACAGCAGAGCGCACACCGCCAGCACCCACACCTGCACCGGAATGCCCAGCATGTAACCCTGACCGAGCCAGAGGAAACCTTCGGGGAAGTTTCGGATGGAGCGTGCCTGGCTCATGCCCAATGCGATGCCGCGAAAGCCCGCCATCGTCGCCAGCGTCACAATCAGCGGCGGAATGCCCACAGCGGTAATCAGCGTCCCGTTGAACACCCCGCACAGCGTGCCCGCCAGCAACGCCAGCAGGGCGGAAACAGCGATGGGCAAACCTGCATCTTCCCACAACATGCCCATCACCATAATGCTCAAACCCACGACCGAGCCAACCGAGAGGTCTATCCCCGCGGTAATGATAACCAGCGTCATCGCCAGGGCAATCAGCCCAATCTCGGCGGACTGGCGAACCACCTCTATCAGGTTATCTGGAGTGAGGAAGAGGGGAGAGAGCGACTGCATCGCCGCCATTTCGACAGCCAGCAGAATCAGCAGCACCGACTCCCGACGGGGCAAGCGCACCCTCATCGCCCGGACCTCCGCGTGCGCAGGGCATCCGCCACCACCGCCAGCAACACCAGTGCACCCTGCACGCTCGGCGCCCAGTACTCCGACACGCGGCGGAAAATCAGCCCCGTACCGATGACCTGTAGAAGCAGAGCGCCGACAGCACTGCCCCACACGGTTCCCTGTCCGCCGAAGATGTTGACACCTCCCACCACCACCGCGCTAATCGCGAGCAGTTCGAACCCCGCGCCGGCGTTGCTCTGGATAACGCTGAATCGCGAGGCATATACCAGTGCAGACAGACCCAGCAGGGCGCCGTGAAGCACAAACACCAGCCAGAGTACGCGGCGCACGGAGATGCCCATCCTTCCCGCGGCAACAGGGTTTCCTCCGACGGCATAGATGTGGCGCCCTAGCGGCGTGCGAGCCAAAAGAAACGCGGTCAGCACGACAACCCCCACAGCAAGCAGGACGGGCACAGGAATGCCGCCCACCTCGCCGCGCCCGACCGCCGAGAAGGTGGGTGGCAGATTGCCAATCCACTCGCCGCGCGTATACCAGATGATGCCTCCCCGCAGCACGCTCATCATGCCCAGCGTAACGATGATTGCGGGGATGCGCAGGTAAGCCACCAGCCAGCCGTTCACCGCGCCAATGGTCGCACCTGCCACCATCGGCAACAGCACAATCAGCGCAAGCGGCGCACCCGACTTTGCCGTTAACCCCGCCACCACCGCGCACACCGCCAGCGCAGAGCCGGCGGAGATGTCGATCATGCCCGCAATGATGACCATGCTCATCCCGCACGCGGCAATGGTCAGCGGCGCGGCATTAATGAGAATGTCACGCAGGTTACCCGCGTGCAGAAAGCCGGGCGTTGTGCCAAAGTACGCCAGCAGTAAGAACAAAAAGAACCCCACGCTCAACTCGCGTCCGTACTGACGCCACGCGGTGGGAGGTGGAGAAGACATCCGTTCAGAAGTCATACTGGTCGATGTTCTCACGGGTGAACTTCATCGGCGGTCCCAGCAGAACCTGGTCGCCCTCTACCTTCACCTTGCCAAGCCTCCCGGCTTCGAATTCGGTAGCTCCCGGTTTTAAAGTGCCATCCGCTACCGCTTTCGCCACGTACACCGTCAGGTAGCCCAGGTCTACCGGGTTCCACAGGATGACCGTTTTCACCGTGCCGTCTTTGACGAACTCCTTCATGCTCTTGGGGGTGGACAGCCCCACAACAGCCACTTTGCCGCTCTTGCCAGCCTGGCGCACGGCGTCGGCAGCACCCGGAAACGCCACGGAGGAAAGCCCGAACACGCCTTTTACGTCGGGATAGGTCTTAAGGATGTCCTGCGTCATGCTGAAGGCGCGCCCCTGGTCCTCTTCAGGATACTGAATGGTGACAATCTGCATCTTCGGGTACTTTTCCGCCATGTAGCGCTTCATGACCGCAATCCAGGCGTTCTGGTTGGGGGCGGTCGGCGAAGAGCTGACAATGGCCACCTTCGCATCCTCCCCTGCCTGCGAAGCCATCTCATCCACCAGCGCACGCCCGATGTCCTCGAAGGTTGCCTGGTTCACGAAGAACTCTCGCCCGGACTTCTCCGCGTTGGCGTCGGCGTCGTAGGTGATCACGTGAACGCCCTTGTCACGCGCACGTTTGAGAGCCGGGGAGATAGCGTCCGGGTCGTTGCACGCAACGGCGATGACGTTCACCTGTTGCAATGTCCAGCTCTCGATGAAGGGTATCTGCAGGTCCACCTTGCCCTCGGTGGGACCGTCGTAGGTGAGGTCGATGTTGCCCAGTTCCTGCGCTGCCTCCCGCGCGCCGCGTTCCACTGCGTTGAAGTAGTCAATGCCCTTCAGCTTGGGCATCACCGCGACCACCAGCTTTCCCTCGCCCGGTGCGGTCGTCGTGCCGGTGGTGCTCGTCTGCTTCCTGCCACAGGCGGCAAGCAATAGCAACATACCTGCCACTATCAGAACCAGCTGGATAACCGTTCGCAAGTGTTCATCCCTCCCACTTGTTTTGATATTGCTTTCGTGACGAGAGGAGGGAATCCTGCCTGAGCGGGTTCGGCTAATCCAGCGGCATGGCCATCGGCTTGAGAGCTTCAGGGGCAGGGGCGTTCCCACGCGGAGCCGGCTGCAGAAAGCGAGTAGCTCGGGACAGATAAGGGCTGAATACTCGCTGGACGTGCGCGTGATTGGAACGCCACACGATGCTGAGGTAGAGCGCAACATACGCAATGAGCGCAATTCGAAGTGCCAGCAGTCCCAGATGCGGCTTTATCCTGCGCGCCCATTCCAGTATCATCAGCGGACAGACCAGCATGGTGGTTTTGGCTGCGCAGAAAGCCCATACCCCGAAGTGCACCAGATACCACGCCATCACGGGGTTGGCTTCTCGCACCAGTCCGTGTCGCACCAGGTAGAGGGTGCTGGCGAGGTCCGCCACGCCAAGTGCCAGCAACAGCCAGGTTTCTCGTGCCAGTCGCATTGCCAGGTTCTCCTCTTAAACGAGCCTCGCGCGAGGTCACCCTTGCGCACATCTCACATGCGCGACTTCCGGCACGCCGTTCGCACAGTTCACCTGCAGAGGCTCGTCGTAGCAAATGGGTTGACCGCACCGGTCGCAGATGAACAGCCAGTTGTCGCAGGGTGCTTCCGCGTTTACCGGTTGGTTCCGGTGAGAGTGCTTCGGTTTTCGTTCCTGTATCGCGTGCATGTCGGACCTCCCGTTTGTTTCGCCTCTGGGCGGCTCTGGCTTTGTCCACTCTGCCTGCCCTGTCCATCACATACAGACACCGTATTCAGCGACTATGTTTCACATTATATCAGGCAATATTCAAAAAATAAATATACGATTGAATTTTTTTGATAATATTTTGTAAAATATTGATATGAGGTAAATGGCTGAGACCCTTCGCTCTCGCTCAGGGTGAGGAATACAACAAGACCCTTTGTCCTGTTCAGGATGACAGAGGCAGGAGTTCCTTCGCCTCGTTGAGAGCGACGCAGGGACATGTTCCGCCCCTCGCCAAATCGCTTGCACGAACAGACCAGCTTCGTCTATAATGCAGTTACCATGCCAGACATCTTTCGAGAACTGCAGACGGTCTCATCGGTTGAGGAAGGAGAGGGGTGCACAGCATACGTGCTGGATGGCTGTGTGCCTCAGACCGTCATCAAGCCCGCCTCCGTGCAGGAAGTGCGCGATGCGCTGGAGGTATGCCATCGGCTTCGATCGCCCGGAGTAGTGTGGGGTGGGGGGACGCATGTCGGCATCGGTTCGTCCCCTCGGCAATATGTCTGGGCGATGGACATGCGCGGGCTGGCGAGCCTCAAAGACTACTCGCCGGGCGACCTGGTGGTCACCGTGGAGGCGGGTATGACCGTCAGCGCTTTGCAGAGCCTCCTGCGCCCGCATCAGCAGTGGCTGCCGCTTGATGTCCCCTTGCCTGATATACAGACCCTGGGAGGTGTTATCGCCTCGCAGGGGACAGGGCTGAAATCCCAGCGTTACGGTCTGCCTCGCGAGTGGCTACTTGCGGTGCGCGTGGTGCTGGCGTCGGGTGAGGAGGTCAAAGCGGGCATGGGCGTGGTGAAAAACGTTGCCGGCTACGACCTGCCGCGTCTTTTCGCCGGCTCGTGGGGCACGCTGGGCGCTCTGGTGGAACTCACCTTCAAAGTGGCTCCTCTGCCGGAGGTCTCTTTTGTGGTGCGTTCGGACCTCACCGACGTGGGGCGGCTGTTCGAGTTGCGGGATGCGCTGAACCATCCGCTGCTGCAGGCGGAAATGCTGGAGGTGACGTATGGGTGCGAGGGGAGGTGGCGTCTGTACTGCGGGCTGGCAGGGTTTGAAGAAGACGTAGGCTGGCAGTTCGACCTTCTGCGCGAACGCACCCGTTGCAATTGGGCGCAACAAGTAGAAGCGGATGAGGTGACGTGGTTGCGTGACCGTTACCTGCTTGCCGACGCGGGGTGTTGCTGTCGGTGCGTGGTGCCGCCGGCGCGGACGGCGGACCTGCTGGCGTGGACACACCAGCACTTTCCTGATGCTGACCTGCAGGCACATTTCGGGGCGGGCATTGTGTATGTATGGTGGCAGGAGAACGTTCCCGGCGCTCAGGCGTTACGGGAGCTGCGGGCAAAGGCTCGCGCGCTGGAGGGCTTTTGCATATTGGAGAAAGCGCCTGCAGAGATAAAGCGTGAGGTAGGTGTGTGGGATTCGGTACGCGGGGGCGTCGGTGTCATGCGGCGGCTGAAAGAAGGCTTTGATCCGGAGGGGATACTGGCGCCCGGCAGGTTTGTGGAGGGGCTGTGATGCAGGAGTTTCGCAGTGAAGACCTGCTGAAGTGTATCCACTGTGGTTTATGCCTCCAGGCGTGCCCCACCTACGTGGAGGCGGGCAGTGAAGCCGACTCGCCGCGCGGGCGCATTTACCTGATGCGTGCGGTTGCTGAGGGGCGTATCCAGTGGCAAACTGGCGCGGTGGAGCATATTGACGCCTGTCTGGGATGTCTGGCATGTGAGACGGCGTGTCCGTCTGGAGTGAAGTACGGGTTGCTGATAGAGATTGCCCGGGCGCAGGTGGAGCGTTCACCTGCCCGTTCGAGTGTTCGGCGGCTGGCGAAGAAGTGGCTTTTGGACATCATGACTCAACCTCGCGCTTTTGCCCTGGCGCTGAAGGCAGGGCGGGCGTTTGCACCGTTGTTTGGCGGTGGGGCACTGCCTGCGCCGCTTGCGCGGTTGCTGGGTGCGGGGATGGTGGTGGCGAAGCTGCCCCAGGTACGCAGCGGTACAAGCCACACCAGGCTGGCAGGCGTCTATCCGCCGGTGGGCGAGCGGCGGGGCAGGGTGGGATTATTAACGGGCTGTGTGGCGTCGGTGCTGTTCCATGAGGTGAACGTGGCGACGGTTGCGGTTCTCCAGCGCAACGGCTTCGAGGTGGTAGTACCGCCGGAGCAGGGGTGCTGTGGTGGTCTGCATCTGCACAACGGCTTCCCGGAGGAGGCAGAGCGGCGAGCACTGCGTTTGATAGAGTGCTTCGAGCGGGCAGGCGTGGATGCAGTGATCGTCAACTCGGCCGGGTGCGGTTCGACCATGAAGGAATACGGCAGGCTGTTTGCCTGTACGCCTCACGACGAACGTGCACGCGCTTTTTCCGCAAAGGTAAAGGACATTATGGAGTTTCTGGCAGAGGTGGGTATTGCGACGCCGGAACATCGTCTGACGGGGCGGGATGGGCGTTCGGATCTGGTGGTGACCTATCATGACGCCTGCCACCTGGCGCACGCGCGGGGAATACGCAGACAACCCCGCCAGATCATCAGCAGTCTTCCCGGCGTGACGCTGGTGGAGCTGGACGAGGCGGATATGTGCTGTGGGAGCGCGGGCATTTACAATCTACTACAGCCGGAGATGGCGTCACGCTTGCTGAAGCGCAAGGTGGAGCGCGTCCGTGCTACGGGTGCGCAAATTGTATTGACTGGCAACCCCGGATGCCTTGCGTGGATAGCGCAGGGGCTGAATGACCTACCGGAGCCTGTGGCTATCATGCATCCGGTGGAGCTGCTACATCGCGCCTACCACAAGGAAGGCGATGCCTCTTACCATCCCCGTTAAATAATCAGCTATCTGTATATTGCCATCTATCCCCGTCAAAATGCTGTTTTTCACGTAAAATCGTTCGTACTTGTTGACTTTCGTGTCCCGGTGGCTTAAAATCCTATTGTGAAGCGGGGCAGTTAATCTCTTTGGGAAGGAAGGGAACCGAAGTGGATGGGGTAACCATGGATAGTGAATGGCTACTTGAACAGTTAGAAGCGGACGGAGGGGCAACACAGGTTCTGGCGCGATACGTGAAACAACAGGTTGGTGAGGGGTTAGAGTTCAGCAACGAAATCGCCCGTGTGGTGTTGTCCAGCAACGGCTGTTACTACGAGTTCCGTGATTTGCCAGAAGAGTTTTCGGGAGCGCTGGGCGAGTTTACCCATCAGTTTATCGAAGTGGGAGATGCTCTTGCTCTCCTGGAGAGGCTTTACGAGTTACCCCGTACGGACCTTATCGATGAAGTAACCGAGTTCTCGCTATTTGTGGTTTACGACCGTTTTGACTGGATCAGCTACCAGAACATCTACGCCTATCATTGCCAGCGCGGTGCGTTGAGCGATTCGCGGGTTGAGTATGTACGAGGCAATATTCGGCACGGACATCTGCCGCGCTTCTTTAAGCTGCGCCTGCTGTCCAAACGTGCGCCCGAAGGGCTAAGCTTTGCACACGGCATGGCGTTTTTCATCGCCAATCCGGGCGAACGACACCTGCTGGTACAGATACCCTATGGCTCCGGGAATGTGCTTGACGCTCTGGCTCGCCCGCTGAGTGTACAGCTGCATTAAACAGGAATCCGCGCTTCACTGGGCGAAAAGCGAAAGGCGAGAGCAAACCATTCTGAAGGGAGCGTACGATGTATCTACGCCGTGTCTGGTTCAAGCACACGCTACTGGGGCTGTTAGCGGTGGCGGTGCTGGTCGGGGCGGGCATGTTCTGGATTCGCTACTTCAATCCCTTCCGCGTCAAGCCTGCTGACATCAATACGAAGGACTGGATCCTGTTCGTTTCCGACCGTTCTGGCAACCCTGACCTCTGGGTGATTCGTCCGGACGGGAGCGGGCTTCGCCAGATAACCACAGACCCCTCTGCAGAGACCGATCCCGCCTGGTCGCCCGATGGCCGGCTGATTGCGTTCATCTCCGACAGAGAGAACCACGTGCCTCAGCTGTTCTATGCCGACCCGGAGTGCCGACGGGTCCAGCAGCTGACCGTCAGTGTGGGAGCGAAAGAGAAACCACAGTTCCTGCCCGACGGCAAGCATATCATCTTCCTCTTGCAGGGGCAGGTTCTGCTGATGGATATCGAGGGCGGCGAGGCGGAGAAGATTATGCCTCCCTTTGAGCTGGAACAGCAGTGGCGCAACACCTTCGGCGGTAGTGTGCTGTTCCGTGAGCCGACATACGATACTGAAAAGCGGATTGTGTATGCCGTTCAGCGCACGGAGGGGGGCGAAGTGCTGGTGCGCTACAAACGGGGCGGCGCCGAGCACGACCACGAGCAGGAGGGGCAACAGGAGGCTCAGCCACTGCCCCTGCCTTCGGCGCAGAAGCTGCCGGAACCCCTCATCGGCGGCGAGGAGGTGCACGTTGCGCTTTCGCCGGATGGTACGCAGTTAGCGGTGACGGTTATCGGCAACAAGCAGCTCGGTCATGTCGTCGCGCTCTACAATCTGGTCACCGAGACGATGCAGCCTCTTTGGCGCAGCGAGGGCGACCTGGCGCCGGGGGTGGTAGTCTGGGCGCCGGAGGGAACCCATCTCGCGTTTGAGATGTGGCGTATTAAGGGCGAGGAGAAGGACAGAGCAGGAATCGGCGTGATGGGCATCGGCGACCCCGAACCGCGGCTGATTGTCAAAGGCAACGCGGTGACCCCCACCTGGTCGCAGGGTGGCACGAGCCTGGTGTATGTGAAGTTCCGGGAAGATGGCAGGCGTGACCTGTGGATAGTGAGCGCGGACGGCTCAGATGCGCGGCGATTGACCGATGGCACGGGCGATAACTATGCGCCCGCATGGTCGCCCCATCCGTAAAGAGGTATAATGAATCGTGGGTACCGAGCCAGCCGGGCGGCTGCCTCGCCCTTTGGGGCGGGGAGGAAAGTCGGGGCTCCACAGGGCACGATGCCGGATAGCGTCCGGGAGGGGCGACCCTACGGAAAGTGCCACAGAAAACACACCGCCAGCGGTTCAGCGTTTGCTGAATGCGGGCAAGGGTGAAAAGGTGCGGTAAGAGCGCACCGCAGTGGCAGTAATGCCACTGGCAGGGCAAACCCCATCGGGAGCAAGGCTGAATAGGGAGGCGGTGAGGTGCGCCCGCTGAGCCTCCGGGTACAGCCGCTAGAGGTGTCGGGTAACCGGCACCCCAGAGAGATAGCCGCCGCCTGCCCTTTACAGGCAGGGCACAGAACCCCGCTTACAGGCTGACTCGGCGCCCCGCAGGAAGCAAACAACCTGCGATATCTCGCTCATGCGAGGGAACCTCTACCTCTAATCCTCCCTGCCCGACGGTGATGGTCTCGGTGTGAAACGCTTTCGCGGAGGAGGGGTCCCACCACACCATCCTGTACCTTCCCCGTTTGATGTCCGGTATCTTCAGGGCAATCTGCGCTTCCACGGGCTGTTCACGCCACAGATACCACATAGCGCTCTGACCGTCGCCGCAGGCGGCTACCTTGCTGGGTGGGGCATAGGGAGCCAGCGTGACGCTGTCCAGCGTGAACCAGTCGGGTCCCGGGTTGAAGATGGAGATGGTGTGCTTGCCCGCAGGCACAGGGAAGGAGATTTGCCTGTTCACGAAAGTATCGCGCTGAGCGGCTGGGAATCTCTCCTCGACAACGGTGCGATTGTCCAGCCTGACAACAAGAGCTGCGCCGCTGCGAGCGACGGTGCCGACCTGCAGAGTGCATGTTCCATCTCTGGCGAACTCCACCTCTAGCACCACAGGCTCCCGACACATGTCACGGTGCGACTCGCCCTGTACGAACCGCGATAGATGCGACAGCCCCTCGACCGGCGAGCCGTCGGTCGGCACGGAGAAGCGATATTGCGTAGTGGCTTCCCATCCGCCGCCCGGCGAGAAGCGAAACGGCGCCTGTGCATCCGATAACACCCGTGCAGGTAACGCCTGCCAGAGGCGGTTGGTGGAGTAGTTTGCCGTCTTCAAAAACTGTGATAGCGACGCCCAGAACGGATACCACCTGCGCGACTCGGTGGTCTCCCAGGACCACCACTGTGCTGCGCCTGCCAGTCCGCGCATGACGCCCACCCATAGCCCCTGTCGCAGGAAAGCTTCATCGTTCCACTGTTGGGGATTTGCGCCACCCCACTCGCCGATGAAGATGGGCTTATTCCACTGGTCAGGGTGCATTGCAAGCAGAGTACCGGCGATATCCGGCACGTAGTAATGGGGCTGGTAGTAGTCCATCTCCTGCCACAGCGAGGGAACGTGCATGGCGGAACTGGTGGTGATGAGGTGCCGGTGTTTATCGATAGATCTCAAGAACTGCGCCATCTGCTGGTGCCATTGCGCAACGACCTCCCACCTGCCGCTGGCGGAAGCGTCGGTCCATTCCACCTCGTTGAACAGCTCCCATGCCATGATATGCGGGGAGTAGCCCCATCGCGCCACGAAGTAACGGTATTTATGGCGCGCCAGCTCGATGGCGCGAGGATGGGTGAAGAACTGCTCCGGCGATTCGAGAAAGCCGCCGTTCTGCCTGTTCCATGGGTTTTCTGCCCAGTTCGGGTTCGTTCGGGTGGAGTATTGTCCGTGATGCTGGAGGGTCAGCTGGATGTAAATGCCGTACCTTTCGGCAAGGCGCACGATTTCCTCGAGGCGCCGGATAACCTCTAAATCCAGCCAACCGGGTTCTACCAGCCTATTCATCACCCAGTCGGGGTTTTTACCGTCCCAGTGACACAGCCACACCCTTGCCCAGTTCATGTTCGCCCGCGACATCTGCTCGAAAATGACAGGGTAATCGGTGTTCTGGGTTCTCCATGCGACGTTCTGCCCAAGGGGATAGTAGACCTTACCCGTGTCGGTGACAAACTGCTTCAGGCGAGGATGCCTACGAACGAAACCCTGCAATGCCTGCGGTGAAATCGCCTTGATTTCTACTTGCGCCTGTACAGAAAGCGGTGCGCCGTTTCTGAGCAGTCGCCATTGAATGCGCCCAGAACGAACAGGGGTTAACCTGACCTTCCATGTGCTATCGCCGTCCCAGAAAGCGGGCTGGCGCACCGTTTCACCCGTCGGCAGGCGAGTCTCTGCAACGATGTCGTTATCAACAGGCGAGAAGGGATTCCCCGACGGTTTCAGCTGGAAGCTCCATTCGTGCAGGTGAAAGGCTCTGGCGTTTGCGGCTTGCCAGCCGGCTTCCGATTTAGACTTCTGCATAGAGTATCCCTCGCTTCTTCAGCATGTGCTCACCCTTGTTTTCGCCCTTCACAGGCGTTCTACCTTTCTCCATGCGCGTCGGAGCAACCCTGCTGCTGAAAGTTGCGGGCTACCCACGACGAAGCCTCCTGCGGAGGCTGAAACCTACCGAGGCAATTTTTTTTACCATGTGTTGCCTACAATTTCGAATCGTAAGGTTGGGACAAACGGGAAGGAAGATCAGAACCCCTGTACCCGGAAGTTGCGGCTACCCCTTGCAGAATATTAAAGGATATGATATAATAATGATATCATCGTGAAATCAGGAGGCACAAGATGGATCCCATTCGCGAAAGCAAGGCGTGGTATACCAATGGCTTTGTCGTGCTGGCGCTGCAGATTGCTGTGCACGTGCTGTGTCTGTGGCTGATTATTCGGTCGGCGATTGATCGGGATATCGCCTGGCCCGGCAGGTTCTGGTACGGCATCATCCTGTTGGTGCTTGCCAGTTTCCTGTGGTCCGGGTTCTTCGTCGTACAGCCCAACACGGCGCGGGTTGTGGTGTTCTTCGGGCGGTATGTGGGGTCGGTGCGCGAAAGCGGCTTCTGGTGGACGAACCCGTTCACCCTTCGGCCTCGCGTCTCTCTACGCATCCACAACTTCAACAGCGACAAGCTGAAGGTGAATGACGCGCTGGGCAACCCGATCGAGATTGCAGCGGTGGTGGTCTGGCGTGTGGTGGACTCGGCGAAGGCACTGCTGGAGGTGGAGAACTACCCGGAGTTCGTGGCGACGCAGAGCGAGACCGCCATTCGTGCTCTGGCAACCCGGTATCCGTACGACTCGCACATTGAGGGAGAGGAATCTCTGCGTGGCAACCCGGAGGAAATTGCTCAGGAGCTGAAGCGCGAGGTTCAGGCGCGTCTGGATGTTGCCGGAGTGGAGGTGATCGAGGCGCGTATCAGCCACCTGGCGTATGCTCCCGAGATCGCGCAGGCGATGCTGCGCCGTCAGCAGGCGGAGGCAATCATCGCTGCTCGCCAGCGCATTGTAGAGGGCGCGGTCGGCATGGTAGAGATGGCGCTGCGCCAGCTAAGCGACCACCAGGTGGTGGAGCTTGACGAAGAGCGGCGTGCAGCGATGGTGAACAACCTGCTGGTTGCGCTGGTTTCAGAGCACGAAGCGACACCGGTCATCAACACGGGGACGCTGTATGCCTGAGAAGAAGCGTTTTCTTCTGCGCATTGACGAGGAGTTATACGCGGTTCTGGAAAAGTGGGCGGCGGACGAGCTGCGCAGCGTCAATGCGCAGATAGAGTATCTGTTGAAAGAGGCGGCACGGAAAGCCGGGCGGTGGAGGTCATCGGCGTCCCCGAAGGAGCAGAAAGCAGGGGAATAGAAGAGCGAACGGCACGAGAGAAAACTCTCGTGCCGCTGGAGTGAGGGAGACAGGCGATAACGAGTATCGCTATAGCATCAGGTACTCGCGTAAACCCCTGCGCTTTGCGGCGTCCTTGAGTTTACGCATTGCCTGCGCTTCAATCTGGCGCACACGTTCGCGCGAGATTTTCAGCGCCTCTCCTATCTCCTGTAAGACCTGTTCCTCCTGGTCGCCGTAGCCCAGTCGCCGGATGATAACCTGCCGCTCGCGGTCGGTGAGTTCGGTTTCCAGCAGTTCATCCAGCACCTTGCGTCGCTCCATCTCCAGGATGACCTCTTCGGGGTCGCGCACGTTCTGGTCATGGATCAGCGAGCCCAGCGAGGTGTCTTCTTCCTCGCCGACCAGCATATCCAGCGACAGTGGCTCCTGCGCTGCCTGCTGGAGCTGCAATATCTTCTTGGGCGATACTCCCATTGCTTTCGCCAGCTGCTCGATGCTTGGTTCGTCGCCGGTTTCCCGGCGCAGGCGTTCCCGTTCGCGTTCCATCCGACGCAACTGCTCGGCAACGTGTGCCGGGATCCGCACCGTCTTCGCCTTGTTATCTATCGCCCGCCCGATAGCCTGTCGGATCCAATGGGTAGCGTACGTGCTGAAGCGATAGCCCCTGGACGGGTCGTACCGCTCCACAGCGTTCATCAGTCCGATGGCGCCCTCCTGCACCAGGTCCTCAAAAGGCACCAGCGCGTTGCGATAGTGCTTGGCGATGTTCATCACCAGGCGCATGTTGGCTTCCACCAGCTTCTGGCGTGCCTCTTCATCGCCCTTGCGGGCGCGCTCCGCCAGCTCCTGCTCTTCTTCTGGCGTGAGCAGGGCAACGCGAGTCAGCCGGTTCAACAGCGACGGCACCTCGGACGACGCTGTCTTGCGGTTCGCCGGCAGGGTCGGAGTGCCCTGTGAGCTTCCTCTTCGGTTGATTGGGTTGTTGCTGTTCATCTTGTTCCTCGAAAGTCAGTCACGCCAGCAAGTCCTGCTATCGTTTCCTGATTGGCAAGACACTCTACACTCGGGTTTGGTTTCGTTCTTCTATTCTAAGTGTACCCAAAGGAAATTACGTTGTGCAACTCGCAGAATGTTGCTGGTGGAAAATACGCCAGCCTCTAATGACATTCCTTCGTACAGATATAGCGATAGCGGTCTCCTTCTTCAGAGACCTCTATGTTCGCTGGTGCGCCGCAACGGGGGCAGGTCAGCTCGTCCACCATCAGCAGGATATAGACGCTCCGATACTCGTTCGAGATATAGATATCGTGCAGTATCCAGCCCTGATCTAAAAGTTCGTTCACGATGTTGGCACGAACTTCCACCACCTTGCGGACGCGGTGCATGTCGAACTCTTGACCGATTTCGTGCTGTTCCATCGGTTGCACTCGAACGCGCGCCGTATCCGGCTCATTACTTCTACACGACGCCGGCGGAGTCCTGCCAGGCGGTCGCCATTTTTGTATACGTTGTGTATGCTATTTCGCGATGCGGCGTGCCCCAAGATACCGCTGGCGATAGTAGCCCTCGTTCAGGCTGTCCACCCGCACGCGCCCGCCTGCGCTGGAGGCGTGAATGAACTTGCCGTTGCCGATATAGATGCCCACGTGCGATGCCCCACGGCGATAGGTCTGGAAAAAGACCAGGTCGCCCGGCTTCAGCTGGTCACGCGGCACCCGCTTGCCCATCCGAAACTGTGCACTGGCAGAGTGGGGCAGTTCCACCCCCGCTTTGTGCCGGAAGACGTAGCGTGTAAAGCCCGAACAGTCAAACCCGCTGCGCGAAGAGCCTCCCCATCGGTAGCGCACACCCTGGAAGCGCGAAGCGGTGCGAACAATGGCACTGCCTGTTGGCGTTCCCCCTCCACCGCTCTGGCTGGATGCCGTGCGGGTGTGGCTCTTCCTGGCTTTAGCGGTTTTCGGATGAGATGGCTTCGCCGTCGCTGACGGATTCGCCACCTTCTGAGGCGTGTGCCTCGTTGTTGCCTTCGCGGTTAGCGTGCCCGTCACCTTCACCAGGTCATCACGCACCCAGCCCACACGACCGCTGGCGAGCTTTACCTGTAGCCAGTTACCACTTCGAGCCGTTACCAGTACGGGATGTCCTTTGTCCAGCAGAACGATGGAACGGTCGGTCCGATTGGGCGCATAGCGAACGCACACCCTGTCGGCGTTGATGACTGCGGTTTTGCGCATGGTCGCCGGCATCACTTTGGGCTTGACCGCTGGTGGGATTTTCAGGCGCGTTCCTGGCTTGAGCGAATCCGGGTTCCTCAAACCGTTTGCCTTTACAATGTCCTCGGGCAGAACATGGTATTGCTTTGCCAAGGACCATACCGTATCGTTCTCTTTAACCACAATCACGCGCTGGGCATCAGCACCCGTTATCCACAACGCACCGTATACGATTGTCAAGCTGCAGAGTGTGAGCCATTTCCGCATTGGTTCACCTCCCGAGATCGTGTTGTTGGCTCGAAGCCGACCACGGCGTCATCCCGACAGCACAACGCCTCGTGACTATACCCATTCGACGATGGTCTTGTCAAGTCCTGCAATTTCCTTCGACTCCTCCGCAATTTTTTCCTGAAAGGTTGACCCACCGGGTAAATGGCGGTCATAATATTATCGGAGGTGATGTGGAAGATGCCTACTTACGGTTACCGATGTGACAGCTGCGGCGTGGAGTTTGAGCAGTTTCAGCGCATTACCGAGCCGCCGCTCACCGAGTGCCCGCAGTGCGGTGGGACGGTGCGCCGGCTATTGTACCCGGTCGGCATTCTGTTCAAAGGACCCGGTTTCCATATTACCGATTACCGCAAATCGGACGGTTCATCATCGGAGAAGAAGTCGGAAGGTGAATCGGGTAAGAAAGAGGAGAAGATTGCGGGCATTGTTTAGCGAAGGTGTGACCTGTCGTCGAAGAAAAGAGCCGGAGAGGATTTCCTCTCCGGCAATGCTTTTTAGGTGCGTTACCTCTCGCTTTCAATGAGCAGGTTACCCGTTTTCGGGTCGTAATGGATTTTGACATCCATCGCATCACGCACGAACGACAGCGGCACGATGGTGCGGCCCCGGTCGATGAACGGTGCCACTTCCATCGGCAGGGTCTGGTTGTTCACCCGTGCCGACGCGGAGCCGATCCTCAGCTCTATTTCTCGCTCGGCGTTGACCGCTCGTACCGTGCGTGACTGAGGATACCAGAAGAGCCATCCGCCGGTGTGTTCGAAAATCTGGCGGAACGGCGCCAGCGGCACACCATCCTGCACGCGCGGCGGCACGTCGAAGACGATGCGGGTGTTGTCGAACACCACCTGGAAGGTGGAGCCGGGAATAACCAGCTTATCGCCTGCACGCACGCGATTAGGATTGGTGATGCCGTTGACCGCGGCGACCGCTTCGGGCGAAACGCCGTGCTTCTTCGCGATACCTATCAGGGTGTCGCCCTTGCGCACCTCGTACACCGACTGCGGGGTGGGAGGCGCCATCGCCACCATCTGCGGCACAACCAGCTTCTGACCGGCAGGAGCCGATGATGCCGACAGCATCTCCATCTGGCGGTCGGCCTCGGCGATGTTAGCGGGCGACTGTACGGATACGCGCGGCTCCGGCGTCGGAACGGTGCTTCGCTGTTCGCCCAGCATGGTCGCGGGGATGCTCGCGCGCGCTAATCGCTGCGGTTCCGACGGCGCCGCTTCAACCTCGCCGGAGGTGCGCTTCATCCTGATACCCGCAACGGCAGAGGGCGTCGATTCGCGCACGGCGGAGTACGGAACTGCTTCTGCGGGTTGGAGAGCCAGAGCACTGCCCGACGGGGTAAGCAGGATGTCGGGAGAGCTGGTTGAGGCGTCTGGCAGGCGAGTCTCGCGCACAGTCTGACCGCCCGGGTTGTTGACCAGCACGCGCACGGGCGCTGCCTTATAGGTGTTCCGCCCCTCATCTACACCCAGCGCCTCAATGAGGTGCCATCCGTTATCGACGGTGGTCG
Source organism: uncultured bacterium (assembly GCA_964579145.1). GTDB lineage: Bacteria > Armatimonadota > HRBIN16 > HRBIN16 > HRBIN16 > HRBIN16. The sequence goes on from CAZOGB010000016.1 coordinate 16,651, forward strand.
TATCCCATGTATAGGTATAGGGCGGAAAGTTGCGCAGGGTCTTGAACTGGCGGTCGATGAACAGGCTAACGTACGCCCTGCCGAGTTGCTCGTTGACCCGCAGGCTGATCTCCACTTTGCCCGAGACGGCAGTGCCGTTCGCCGGGGAAACGATAGCGAGAGGCAGGTTGGTAAGAACAGGTGCCTCAACGATTACGCTGGCGCGCGTGGTGCCGACCGTGCCATCCGCTTCGAACGCTTTAAGGGTGATGGTGTGTTTGCCCGCACTGAGGTAAGCGGGATCGAGCATGAACGAGGCGACGCCACGTTCACTGGGAGTGTCCAGAGACTTCTCGGCGAAAAGCACGTTATCTACCCACAGTTCCAGATTGACTATCGCCTTGCCCTGGTATCGCACTGACAGCTCCCTGGTCACCTGCAGTGGCTGTGCGAAGTCCTGTGTGTTAATCACCTGCAGGCGAGGTGTGTTGCCGGGAACTGCTTGTACGTTTGCCGGCAGCCATGCTGTGGACGTCAACAGCGCGGCTGAAACGGCAAGAACGCACATCGTTCTTCTCATACACCTGCCTCCTTTATTAATGGTTTGGATTCACGGTTGGCATCACGCCTGGCGTAACAGGCACTCTACGCTACCATAACTTCGCGCCCGTGTCAAGCCTTTCCTGCCTGTTCCTGCAGATTTCTGCAAATTTCTAGCCCGGACAGAAGTCGTACATGCGCGTATTGAGGATAACACTCATTGCGCTCCAGAAGGCGCCCACGCAGTACTCGCCCAGAATCACCCCGAACATGAAGGGCATCATCTGACGGTTCAGCCTGTAGCCGCCGTAGCGCAGAACCAGCCACTTAATCACGCTGGCGATCAGCAGACACGACCAGAAGTACTCCACGCCGAAGTTCAACGAGAGGGCGTAACCGGCGGGGTGGAAGGGCCACCATAAGAAGCGCATCCGCGCCAGATGCATGAGTGAGGCAGCGGCGAAGCCGAAGAGCACGGCTAACATACCCGTGATGCTCGGTTCGCGCGGCGAACGCAGGATGCTCTCTAACCAGTAATAGTTCCCCCAGTTGTGCATGTCCATATAGTCCACGCCGGTGGTATTGGCGTACTTCAGATGAAGCGCCGCCCAGTAGGATGCCAGTCCGCCGAAGAACATGGCAAACATCATCACCCAGCCCATGCCCTTCATGTTGACGCCGCCCTGCTGAGCCATCTTCATCGCTTCCAGCTGGCAGGGCATCGGGTGAGTGCGGTAGCCTCGTCCGCTGAACCACCAGAACATGGTGAACATGGTCAAACTGGGCGCACCGATGGCTGTAGAACCAAACGCCATAATGAGAAATGTCTGCGCGTTCATTCCCACCACTTCGTGTGCAGGCGGTCCCAGCTCTGCCCGCACGCGAGTGATACCAACGGATATGATGTAAAATATGAGGAAAAATAGCACTGCTACCCACAGCTTCATACCCGCTGCGACACAGGAGGCAATCAGCAGAACGGTGCCCAACAGGAAACCAGCCACAGCACTCCGATAGGTCAACGCCTCGCGCGAGTCATCGATCCCGGCATAGCGGGGGTTAATCGCCTTGCGCCACACTTCGCGTATGTGGTTGCGTGCCCCCCACAGGGCAAAGGTAACGATCGCGAACCACGCACCGTACGACTGCTCGTTGAAGAATGGGAAGGTATACGGCTGTCCCTGTTCGACGCCCAGAGCCGTTGCCACCACTCGCAGAGCCATCTTCAGCAGGAAGAAGAACCAGATGGAAAAGGACAGGTCTACCGGCAGGAAGTAGCCCAGCGCGATGATGAACGGATAGAGAGGCAGGGGAAACCAGCCGACACCGTTCCAGGGCGGGGAGGTAAAGTATTGCTGAAGGTTGCGCGAGGGGTCATCGTGTCTGACCACAATCTGGGGGATGGTAGGAAACAGCACGTGCAGTCCGTTCAACACGTCCAGCGAGCCTCCAAGCAGTGCTCCCAGTATCAACGGCTTCTGCAGGAAGAAGCTGGTGTTTCCTCCATGTGCGGTCATTGCCATCGGCAACTGAACGATGGGGTAAGAGAGCTTCTCGTTCTCCATCCACTGCCTGCGCAGGATGACGTTCATGCAGACCATGACCACGCCCATCACGCCGATAAACAGGCTCCAGATGAGCACAGGCTTCAGCCAGACGTAGATACGCCCCGCGATATACAGCGAGCTGTGTCCTTCATAGTAGGGGCGCAGAAACTCCTTGTCCTGAACGGTGAGCCATTTGGGGAAGTAGTGGTTAAACAGCTGATCCCACCCGTTGGTGTCGTTGGCGCCGTAGAAGGGCATGGACAGGGCGGGAATGCCCAGCTGCAGGGTATCATGCCCGGCGAGGGCAGAAGCAATCGTAATCATCACGTAGATAACAATCAGCTCGCCCTGCGTGAAAGCGTAGCGAGGAGCAAACCGCCTCAGCACCAGTACGTTGATCAGGATAAGAATCATCAGGCAGAAGACGGTGTTCCAAAAGAGCGACATAGCCGTCGCGTGGTTGCGGTGCCAGATACCCTCCACCTGAATAATCCAGTAGGTGTTGATAGGAATAAGCAGTGTGCCAATAATCACCGAGCGCAGAGTAACTCCTCGCTCGCGAACGGCTTCCTCAACGACTGCTCGCTCCACAGGGCGTGCAAGCGTTACGGAGGGAGCCTGCGCCGCAAACAGCGACCGCCAGATTGCCCGCATCAAAAGATACCCCCAATCATGGAATCTTTACGTCCTCATTTTATGCCACCTCCCATACTTGTTGCAAGTGCTAAATGGTATAATGCGAGGGAACAGCTAGAGGATAAACGTCCGTGTGGCAAGAATCTGAAGTAGCGTACCAAAAGAACTGAGAGACAACGAAAGGGGTCTTAGCAGATGCTGGAAGAGACGCCCAGAAGCTCAGCGGAAGCCAAATTGACAGGTGTGATAAAACAGATTGTGATATGGGTGGTATCGCTGGCTGTAGTGGCGGCGGTTGTTGGTATGTTTTACCGCGCGCGCTATACCGGTCCCCTGGATGAGGCGATGGACTACGGACAGATCGCGTACAACATCTCGAAGGGGCGCGGTTTTGTCACAAACAACATTGTGCCTCTGGGGCTCTATTTCTGGAAAGACGTTAGGGAGGCGTATGACCTGGAGCACGGACCCCTCTATCCGATTTTTCTGGCGCCGCTTATCGGTGTGCGGGGCGCACAGGACAGCACCCTGGTGCTCGGTTCACTAATCTGGTTTGTGCTCAGTCTGCTGCTGGTGTATTTCGTGGGCAGTCGCCTGTTCAGCCGGCGTGTAGGATACTGGGCGGCGGCGCTATTGCTCCTTTCGGAGGGCGCGCTGGTGATGTTGGCGATATCGGGAACGCCCACCGCGATGGCGGGGTTCCTCCTGCTGGCAACCTGCTATCTGCTGTACCGCCCCAGCTCCGAGCGGTTAGACCCTGATGCAGGACAGGTGGTGGAGACGTGGTCGCCGCGTCTGCCGCGGAGAAGCTTCGCCGCGGGTTTACTCGCTGGTTTGACCTACCTGACGCAGCTTTCACTGTGGCTTCTGCTGATACCCGCCACCATTTATCTGGCGATTACCAACCCCGAACGTCGCGCCAAACACGTTGCCCTGTTTCTGCTGGGCTTTGCGCTCATCAGCCTGCCTTACTGGATACGCAACACGCGCCTGTTTGGCAACCCGTTTTTCAACCTGCGTGTGTACGAAGTGGGCATGGCGACCAAACCTTATCCGGGCTATTCGCTGTATCGCTACTATGAGGAGGGAAAGCGCCCCCCCAGCGTGACGTCCCTCTTCCTGGAGAACGCCCAGCAGGTTCTGGGCAAGTGGTCGCGTAACCTGCGCGGTGGCATCGGTGCCCTGCTGACGTTCCCCAACCCCGTGCTTATGGCGCTGGCGTTTGCGGGGCTGTTCGTGCCGATGCGTCTGCGTGCGCTGGCGCTGTGGCGCAATATGATATGGTGGACGGCGATACTGGTCCTGCTGGGGTGTTCGTTTGGGGTTCCCGGCGTCAACGTGTATGCACTGATGCCTTTTGCGGTCGTTTTCAGCGTGCTGGCGCTGGGCGCCCTGGAAGACATTGTTCAGCGGATGTTCGAAGAACCAGTGGTCGTGTGGCGTGCGGGGTTGACCGGGATTGTGCTGATACTGCTGGTGCCGCTGGGGCTGTCTTTCGTTTTCCGTGAACCCAAACCGCCGCGCGACGATCTAATGGCGTTCAGCGTTTTCTCCCAGCGGCTTGACCGGATCATCTCTGACCTGAAGGCGCGAAATCCACAGGGAAACCTGCAGACACCGCTGGTCGGCATCAGCGATGTGCCCTGGCGGGCGGCATGGTACACCCATCATGTGTGGGTGTGGCTGCCCGAGACGCCGCTGGTGCAGGTGCCGGTGCAAATGAAGCAGGGGCAGGAGACGTACACCATCAACCAGCCTGTGCCGAACATGTCTGCGGCGCGTGACCTGCTCCAGAAGGTTCAGCCCCTGTTCGCCATCATCACCCCTGCGGTAGGTGGCGCGCCAGACGGGGAGAGGCTTCAGGGATGGGTTCAGCACTACCAGCAAGCCGCGCAGTTCGTGTTCCAGTCGTACCTGGTGCGCGACCAGAAGCAGGCACAGCAGGTTGCACAGGCGTGGAAGTCGCGAAGACGGGCACCGTATGACCCGGTGGCGGGGGGCATATATCCGATTCCGCAGGCGACGACAGGACGTATCATCACCAACTTCGAGCCTCCACGCTGGATACTGTTTATATACGCGCCCTCATAGGGTGGATTGCGCGTTCAGAAACAAACACAGGGACAGGCACTCGCCTGTCCCTGTTGCCATTCGTTCCCGTTCGCGGCTCAGTACGAAGGCGTCGGGGAGGTGGATTTCTCCTCTTCCTTCTTCTCCGCGACCAGCGCCTCGGTGGTCAGGAGCATGCCCGCGATGGACGCCGCGTTCTGCAGAGCGGAGCGGGTCACCTTCGCCGGGTCCACGATACCCGCCTTCATCATGTCCACGAACTCGCCTTTCGCTGCGTCGTAGCCGTGTCCCCTCGGCAGGCTCTTAACCTTCTCCACGATGACTGAGCCTTCGGCGCCAGCGTTCGTGGCGATGAGGCGAGCCGGCTCTTCCAGCGCACGCTTGACAATGTTGATGCCCGCGAGTTCGTCACCCTCCGCCTGCAGAGCCTCGACGGCGGGAATGATGTTCAACAGCGTGACGCCACCGCCGGGCACGATGCCCTCTTCCACCGCCGCGCGAGTCGCCGACAGCGCGTCCTCGAAGCGGTGCTTCTTCTCCTTCAGCTCGGTCTCGGTCGCGGCACCCACCTTGATGACCGCTACGCCGCCAGCCAGCTTCGCCAGACGCTCCTGCAGTTTCTCGCGGTCGTAGTTAGAGTCGGTCTCCTCAATCTGCTTCTTAATCTGCGCGATGCGTCCCATCACCGCTTCGCGAGAGCCGGCGCCCTCCACGATGGTGGTCTCCTCTTTGGCGACGATGACCTTCTTGGCGCGACCGAGCATGCTGATGTCCACGTTCTCCAGCTTGATGCCAAGGTCTTCGGTGATGAACTTGCCGCCGGTGAGGATGGCGATGTCTTCCATAATCGCCTTGCGTCGCTCACCGAAGCCGGGCGCCTTCACCGCCGCCACGTTCAGCACGCCGCGCAGTTTGTTGACCACCAGCGTCGCCAGCGCCTCGCCCTCCACATCCTCGGCGATAATCAGCAGGGGGCGTCCCATGCGGGCAACCGACTCGAGCACAGGGATCAGGTCCTGCACCGCGCTGATTTTCTTCTCGTAGAGCAGGATGAACGGCTTTTCCAGCACCGCCTCCATGCGCTCGGGGTCGGTGACGAAATAGGGCGAGATGTAGCCCTTATCAAACTGCATGCCCTCGACCAACTCCAGCGTGGTCTCGGTGCCCTTGCTCTCCTCGACGGTAATCACGCCATCCTTGCCCACCTTCTCCATCGCGTCGGCGATCAGCTCACCGATGCGCGGGTCGTTGGCGGAGATGGTGGCTACGTTGGCGATTTCGTCGCGGGTTTCAACGGGCGTGGCAATCTTGCGGATTTCCTCGACAGCTGCCTCCACGGCGCGGTCAATGCCCTTCTTCAACAGCATGGGGTTCGCGCCTGCGGCCACGTTGCGCAAGCCCTCGCGCACGATGGCTTGAGCCAGCACCGTCGCGGTGGTGGTGCCGTCACCGGCGACGTCGTTGGTCTTGCTGGCGACCTCGCGCACGAGCTGCGCGCCCATGTTCTCAAAGGGGTCTTCGACCTCTATCTCTTTGGCTATCGTCACCCCGTCGTTAATCACAGTGGGGCTGCCGAACTTCTTTTCCAGCACAACCGTGCGCCCGCGCGGACCCAGCGTGACCTTCACCGCATCCGCCAGCTTGTTCACGCCACGCTCCAGCGCGCGACGCGCCTCTTCGTCAAACAACAGCATCTTTGCCGCCATATCTCGTGCCTCCTCTCTTATTTTTCAAGCACTGCCAGCACGTCGTCCTGGCGCAGGATGACGTACTCCTCGCCGTTAATCTTGATTTCGGTGCCACCGTACTTGGAGTAGAAGATAACGTCTCCGACCTTCACTTCCATCTCCACCACTTTGCCGTTGTCCAGCAGCTTACCGGGACCGACAGCAACCACCTCGCCCTTCTGGGGTTTCTCTTTGGCGGTATCGGGCAGGACAATGCCTCCGCTGGTCACTTCCTCGGCTTCCATCGGCTTCACCACGATGCGGTCTGCAAGCGGTTTGAGCTGAACCCTCACTGCGGTCTCAGGCATCGCAGAGTCACCTCCTTGCGCATAATTTTAGCACTCGACGTTGCCGAGTGCTAATTCCACGCAATATGATACCCCAACTTTTGGGAGAATGCAAGGGCGGGTTTAAAGCTGGTCGGGGT
>CAZOGB010000016.1:23676-55319 GCA_964579145.1 uncultured bacterium
CGCGAAGAGCAGTTCGAGGTTTCCCTTCAGCGTGACGATACACTCGTACTGAACCGTGCCATCCGCCAGGGGATGACCATCCGAGTCAGGATAATACACTTTCGTTTTCAGGGATGGCGACGCCTCCATGTTCGTTCACCCCCTGGCTGGTATCGCCGTTTTCTGGGTACAGTATACATTGCCGGGCGCAGATAGCACAAGACAGGCACGCACTACCCCGATGACCGCGGCAACCGAAAGAGCCTTGTCTCGTGTGCGCCGTTGGATTTCTCCACCTCCGCATACACCCACAGTTCTTCTTCTACCCAGAGCCAGTGCGAGTAACGCCAGACATGAAGCCTGCCCGGTGTGGGACTGACCAGCAGGGGCGCATCGGGCGTAAGGTCTATGACATGGTGCAGGTCAAAGGTGAACCCCAATCCGGTCGCGATATTGTATACCGGGTCCTCCCACTGTACACTCGAGCCTTCGTAGATAAACAGGTAGCCCACGCCGACCGGTAACACACACGCAGGGCGCACGTAAAAAGAGTGCCACCCCGCAAGCGGCAACAGCGATTCCGAAGGATGCCCGACGGGCTGCCAGTGTTCGCCGTCCTCGCTGGTAAAGTGGAAGATACGCTCCGAGCGCAACACACCGATGACGTAGCAGTGGTACGCCCCCTGCGCATAAAGGATAAACGGGTCCTTGTAGGCAGTGGGGTAGGGCACACCCTGTGGGTACGAAGGTATTGCTTCGATGACCGGCTTTACTGTAGCAGGGTCGAACTGGTCGGGACTGTCCGCATCGGCAAACTTGAAGATGCACCAGTCCGCCGTCAGCGGTCCGCAGGCGTACAGCTTGAACTTCCGTGTGTGAGGGTCTATTAGCAAAGCCGGTCGCTCGAAGCCTGTTGTGGGTATCTGTTCTCTCTTAATGCTATGAACCTTAACAAAATGAACACCATCGTCGCTTCGGAGGATTCGTATCTCGTATCCTCGCTGACCCAGTTGTCCTTCTGCGGTGCGCATCCGCAGCGCCATCCAGAAAACACCCTTCTCGTCACGCACCACCGATGGAGCACCTGCCCACCATTCAGGCGCGTCGCGGTCAGGTTCTGCAACCACCTGCCATTGCCGGAACAGGTCGGGTATTCTGCCGGCTATGGCGGTAACAGGAGGGACATTTGTCATATGTAGCCTCCCTCATTCGGTCTACTCCAGCCATGGGGTCGGAAACTGGCTGTGCACCGGGACCCGCTGTCCCGTCTCGGCGGACTTTTGAGCCGCTATCATCACCTCCAGCACATGGAAAGCGTGTTCAATAGTCATCAGGGGCTTTTCGCCTGTTGCCAGACAGCGTGCCAGGTACGAACCTCCCTGGTTCCAGTTATAGCCTTTCTGGTCTTCGCAGGCCACTTTCCAATTGCTGTTTTCGCTGTCCCATATCTCCACGCCTTTGGGATGCCAGTCCCAGCCCAGCATGTTAATACTGCCTCTCGTGCCGACCAGCTCGATGGTGCGTTCGTCGCGATATGGTCCATACACGAAACCGGTCATCACGCACGAGAAGACGCTGTTGCCGTGGTCCATCAGCACGATGGTGTTATCGTCCGCCTCCACTTTCACGTGCTGACCTTCCACAAAGCGATCGGGGATGGCGGTTCCCATCAGGGCGATGACGCTTTTCGCCGGTCCGAGCAGTCCCGTCAGCGTGGTGATGTTGTAAACGCCCAGGTCAAACAGGCATCCGCCACCTTTTTTATAGAACCAGGGTCCCCAGCCGGGTCCGCCGTGCCCATACCAGGCCCTGGCCACGTACACATCTCCCACTGCCTTCTGCGCCAGCAGGTCTGCCATGCATTTAAAGGCGGGGCTGGTGACCACCGTGGGGGTTGCCCACAGGTTGACCCCGTGCTGTTTGGCGGTTTCTATCAGCGTGCGTGCCTCGTCCAGCGTGGTGGCAAAGGGTTTCTCGCACAGCACGTGCTTACCCGCCTGTAACGCCTTCAGGTTGACGGGATAGTGCTCCTGCATGGAGGTGAGGTTAATGAGCATGTCGAAATCGCATTTCTCAAGCATCTCGTCCACACTGCCGAACGCCTGGGGTATCCCGTACTGTTCGGCGCGTTCCTTCGCACGGTCTACGGCTATATCACAGACTGCGACAACCTGTGCGTGTGCGCAGCTCTTCAGGTCGTTCAGGTAGTGCCGGCTCACACTACCACATCCGGCAATGGCTATTCGAACAACGGACATTGCGTGTCTCCTTCCGTTCGCAGATGTTAGGGTCATCAGGAGGTGTTTTCTCTACAGGGGTAGGAATAACCTCTTGAGAGAGGTCAGGTCTTGCCAAAACGACCCTTTTTATGATAATCTCCAATCACTGCAGTGCCGCAACGGGCCGGTCAGACAGGGGCATTTGACGGGAGAACCACGATGGCGATTGTCGAGACAACCAACCTCACCAAGAAATACGGGCAGCTGGTGGCGGTGAACAACCTGAATCTGCGCATCGAGGAGGGGGATATTCTCGGCTTTATCGGTCCGAACGGTGCGGGCAAAACCACTACCATCCGTATGCTCGCCACCCTGCTGGAGCCTACCAGCGGAACGGCTGTCGTTGCGGGGCATGACGTGCAGAAAGAGCCGGTAGCCGTTCGGCGAATCATCGGATACATGCCCGACTTCTTCGGGGTGTACGATGATGTGAAGGTCTGGGAGTATCTGGATTTCTTCGCCAGTGCCTACCGCGTGCCCCGCTCCGAGCGGGAGAAGCTGATAGACGACGTGCTCGCCCTGACCGACCTTTCGCATAAGAAGGATGACTACGTGGAGGCACTGTCGCGTGGGATGAAGCAGAGGTTGTGCCTCGCCAAGACGCTGCTACACAACCCGCAGGTGCTTCTGCTGGATGAACCGGCGTCGGGTCTGGACCCCAGAGCGCGTATTGAAATTAAGGAACTGCTTAAAGAGCTGCGCAACATGGGCAAGACCATCCTCATCTCGTCGCATATCCTGCCTGAGCTGGCGGACATCTGCAACAAGATTGCCATTATTGAGCGGGGTGAGCTGCTCATCAGCGGCGAGATTGGGGCGATTATGCGCCAGCTAACCGGTTCGCATGTGCTGGAGATAAAGGTGGCGGAGGATACCGAGACCGCCGTGCAGGTTTTGCAGAGTCAGCTGGAAGACATTCGCGAGGTGCAGGTAGAAGACGGCGTTATTCGTGCACACTACATTGGTCCGCCGGGTGAGCATTATCGCGTGGTGTGGGCGCTGGCTGAGAAACGGGTGAAGGTGCTCTCCTTTGCTGAACAGCCGACCGACCTGGAAGACATCTTCATGCGCGTCACGCAGGGAGCGGTGCAGTAGTGATTGAGCGATTGGAAAACCCGGTATTTCGACAGGCTTCGCGCCAGCGGATGCGTGGGGCACGCACCTACGGCTGCCTGCTGGCTTACCTGCTGACCCTCGCGCTGGTGGTAATCACCGCTTACGACCAGTTCACCGCGCACACCGCCCAGCGCACCACCACAGGTCTGGCACAAACGCTGTTCGAAACACTGACGCTCACCCAGTGGTTTCTGGTAGCGCTGGTTACGCCCGCTCTAACAACAAGTGCCATCACGATGGAGCGTGAACAGCGCACCATGGACCTGCTCATCATGACGCCGCTTTCGCGGTTCACCATCGTGTGGGGGAAGTTTACCTCTGCGCTGGCGTTTGTGGTGGTGATGATACTTTGCGGGATGCCTCTGGCTGCGGTGCTGTTTTTGATGGGCGGTATCGATGTGGGGGCGATGGTGGTTCGCTATGCAGGGATGGTGCTGGTGAGCGCGGTGCTGGCATCGTTCGGGCTGATGATGAGCGCGGTTTGCGGCACCTCGACGCTGGCTAACCTGATCACTTATGGTCTGGTTGGGGTGCTGTATTTCGTCGGGGCGGTGGCTGGCACTGCCTTTTTGATGAGCAGAGCATTCGGTGGGTCAAGCGGTATCTCCACAACGATCTTTGGCTTGACGGCGTGGCAGTTCTGGACGTTTACACTGGCATCGGTGTTTCTAACTGTGTGGCTGTTTCTGCAAATCGCTGCTAACTATCTCCTGCTGGACCCGCGCGAAGGAGCATGGAAAACCCGCCTGCTGACCGCTGTGCTGTACCTCTGGAGCGTGTTCACAACTATCCTCGCTCTCAAGAACAGCCCGTCACTCATCTCGGGGCAGGATCTTCTCGTAGCACTGATGATGTCATCGCTTGTACCGATTGGCGTGGCGGTCTCTACCGGAGTGCCGATGACGGGGCGGAAATGGTACGAGTGGCTTCATCCGCGCGCCCTGGCGGTTGGCACGGTGCAGAGCGCACTGCTGTATCTTGCACTGCTTTTCATAGCAACGTTGGTGGGCGGATTCTGGGCGCCCGCATCCGTGGGATCCAGGTCCATCGTGTGGGTATACTGTGCGGGCTACCTGTGGTGGCTGTGGTCAGTGGGCTATGTCTTTTCCACGCTGATACCCAATCGCTGGGGGGCAGGCACCGCCCTGGTGGGGAGCATGGCATTAGGGGTACAGCTTGTGTCTACTTTGAGCGAGGCGCTTAACTACCGTGCGCTCTATACTCTGGTCAATCTTTTTGTGCCTTTCGCGTCGTTTGCACCCAGAAACCTGCCCAGCAACCTTGAACTGTGGGCAGTGCTTTATCCGATTCTGGGGCTGGTGGTTGTGGTTGGCACAGCACTGATTCGGCGCCGAGACGAGCAACCGAGACCGGGCGAGGGTAGAGCCTGATGCGCTGGCTGGAGATCGTGATTACTGTGCCTGCAGAATCGCATGAGGCGGTGGCAGAGATTTGCCGACAGGCTGGCTCACAGGGCGTACGACTGGAGGCGGAAGGGGTTGTGGCTTACCTGCCCATCACGGGCGAAACGGAGGAACGCAGGCGGTTTCTTCAAGAGCGGCTGACTCATCTGCCCGAGTGGGGATTGCCCCCCGTTCAGAAGGTAGAAGAGCAAGAGGTGGACGAGGCGGAATGGGCGGAGTCGTGGAAGCGGTTCTTCCGTGTACAGCATGTGGGCAGGCGGATGGTCATTAAACCGTCCTGGCAGGAGTATGACCCACAGGAGGGCGAACTGGTGGTGGAGCTGGACCCCGGCATGGCGTTCGGCACGGGCCAACATGCATCCACTCAGCTGTGTATAGAGTTTTTGGAAGAACTGGTACAGAAAGGCGCGACAGTGGTGGATGTCGGCACGGGGTCAGGGATACTGGCTATCGTCTCGGCGAAGCTGGGCGCGGCGCAGGTCTGGGCGGGGGATAACGACCCCGTAGCGGTTCTGACGGCGCAGCGAAACGTGACACGCAACGGCGTGGAGAGAGTGGTGTCGGTACATCTGGCGGAAGGGTGCGAGGGCGCGCCGGAGTGCGACCTGCTGGTTGCCAACATTACCGCTGAAGTGATAGAAGGGTTATTGCCCGATTTCGCGCGGTGCGTCCGACGCGGAGGCTTTTTAGTGGTCAGCGGCATCGTGAAGGAGCGCAGCGAGCGCATTCGGGCTTTACTGTCGCGTGTGCCCTGGCGCGAGGTAATCATGCGTGAACAGGGCGAGTGGTGTGCTTTCAGTGCGCGAAGGGGATAGAGTGTGGTAAAGCATCGTTTTTTTGTACCGGTAGAGCAGTTTACGGATGGCATCGTGCGCATCGTTGGGGAGGATGCCCGCCAGATTCGCACCGTCCTGCGCCTTCGCCCATCCGATGAAATCGGCGTGCTTGACGGAGCGGGCAACGAGTATCGCTGTGTGCTTGAGGCGGTGCGAAAGGACGAGGTAGTGGCGCGGATACACCACGTGATGCCCGCGGACACAGAACCAGACGTACACATCACGGTCGTTCAGTCGCTGGCGAAGGGCGAGAAGGTGGAGCAGGTCATTCAGCACGGCACAGAGATAGGCGTGTCGCGTTTTCTGATAGTGCAGACGGAGCGCAGTGTGGTCAGATTAGAAGGAGGACGTGAGCGAGGGCGGGTGCAGCGCTGGCAGCGTATTGCCAAGGAAGCGGCCGAACAGGCTCGGCGTGCGAAGATACCGGAGGTGAATGGAGTGGTCTCTCTGGGGGAGGCTTTACGAGGTCTGGAAGGGACGAGAGCGGCTTTGCTTCACCCCTCGAGCTCTTCGGTGTCGCTGGTAGAATGGATGCAGGGCGACGATATCAACAGCGGCGTGGCGGTCATCGTGGGACCAGAAGGTGGGTTTACCGAGAGGGAGGTAGCGCTATGCGAGCAGTCTGGGGCGAGTGCTGTTTCCTTAATGCCGCGTATCCTGCGTACGGAAACGGCGGCTCTTGTGGCGGTTAGCCAGATACTGCTCATGGAGCATATTCGTGGCGCAAGAAGGGGTATCTCTCTTTAAACCTGTGTTAACAAAGCAGTACCTGTGGACTGGATACAATGGTAAAGAGGCGATTGCTTCCGCACCAGTCATAAGGTAGGGAGGAGGAAAAATGCAAAACCTGGGTGTAAACCCCAGCCGGTATGGGCTGGAGATGCACGGGATTAAGGAGGCAAGGGTGGCGCTGTGGAACCTCGGCACCGCCCAGTTGATCGAGTATTGCCTCAGTCAGCAGGAGGGCGTACTGGCTTCTGGCGGCGCCTTAGTGGTACGCACGGGACAGCACACCGGACGGTCTCCGAAGGATAAGTTCGTCGTGCGTGACCCGGAAATTGCGGACAAAATCTGGTGGGGGGAGGTTAATCAGCCGTTTGACCCCGAGAAGTTCGACGCGCTGTACAAGCGGGTTCTGGCTTACCTGCAGGACAAGCGGCTGTTTGTGCAGGACTGCTTCGCAGGGGCAGATGTGCGGTATCGCATTCCCATCCGGGTGGTAACGCAGTATGCCTGGCACAACCTCTTTGCGAGGCAGCTATTTGTCCGCCCCGACTGGACCAAGACGGGGGAGCACAAACCGGAGTTCGTCATTATCTCGGCGCCTGGCTTTCACTCCGACCCCGAAATGGACGGCACGCGGTCGGGAGCATTCATCATTGTGAACTTCACCAAACGGATTATCCTCATTGGCGGCACAGAGTACGCCGGCGAGATGAAGAAGTCCATTTTCACCATAATGAACTATCTGCTGCCGGAGCAGGGTGTGCTGTCCATGCACTGCGCTGCCAACATGGGCAGCAAAGGGGATGTGGCGCTGTTCTTTGGACTGAGCGGCACGGGCAAAACCTCGCTGTCCGCCGACCCCGAGCGACGCCTTATCGGCGACGATGAGCATGGCTGGAGCGATGATGGCATCTTCAATTTCGAAGGGGGATGCTACGCCAAGTGCATTCACCTTTCGAAAGAGAACGAACCTCAGATATGGAACGCCATCCGCTTCGGCGCGGTGCTGGAGAACGTTGCAATTGACATGCAGACGCGCCTGCTGGATTTCGATGATGCCAGCCTGACGGAGAACACCCGGGCGGCGTATCCGCTCAGTTTCATCGATAACGCCGTAATCCCCAGCGTAGGCGGACACCCGAACAACGTGTTCTTCCTGACCTGCGATGCCTTCGGCGTACTGCCTCCTATTGCCCGCCTCACCGAAGAGCAGGCGATGGAGCAGTTCCTGCTGGGTTACACTGCAAAAGTGGCTGGCACGGAGACCGGCGTCACCGAACCGCAGGCGACCTTCAGCACCTGTTTCGGTGCACCCTTCCTGCCGCTCCAGCCAAGGGTCTACGCCAACCTGCTGGGCGACCGCCTGCGCAAGCACAAAGCACAGGTTTGGCTGGTCAACACCGGCTGGACAGGTGGACCCTTTGGAATCGGGCACCGCATCAGCATCCCGTACACACGGGCGATGGTGCGTGCCGCCATCAACGGCGACCTGGACGAGGTGGAGTACCGCCTCGACCCGGTGTTCGGTCTGCATGTGCCCAAAGTATGCCCTGGTGTGCCTCCGGAGATCCTGGACCCACGCCAGACGTGGCAGGATAAGAAGGCATACGACCTGCAGGCACGCAAGCTGAAGGCGATGTGGGATGAGCAGATGAAGAAGATTTAGATTCAGGAATGCCTGTCTGGTCCCCTTTCCGACGTGGGAAGGGGACTTGTTTTTTTACAGGGGATGCTCCAGCGCGATGTCGAATCGACAAACGCAGTATGTTCGACAGGGGGCAAGGATGAACCGCGTTCTAGTGCTCGCATCGATATGCATGGTTCTGCTGGGTAATGTATTTGCCAGAGGGGAATGTGATTCGCTGATGCGCAACGGCGGATTTGAGACGAACACTGGATGGAACCTGCCAGGCGGAGCATCTTACGATATTCAGCATCAACGCAGTGGGCGACGGAGCCTGCGAGTAGACAGCACGCAGGGGGTTCAGGCCGAGCAGATTGTGTACGCCATACTGCCGGGCGAGAAGTTAACGGTGTGTGGGTGGCTTGCCACCGAGAACGTGCTTCCCGCGGCGGGAGGAGGCTATGCCTTCATGGCAATCTATCAGTTCGACGCGGCGGGGCGCATGGTGAGCGCATACGACTTCGTGCAGGTCGCCGGCACCCGCTCATGGACATATGCCAGCTACACCTTTGACGTACACGTGCAGGCGGAATATCTGGCGGTGCGCATCGGCATCTACAACGCTTCAGGTACGGCGTGGTTTGATGACATCAATCTGGTGAAAGGAGAGAAGGCGATGGAATGGACGGAGCCTGTCACCATCGCCCGTTGGAAGGATTATCGCGCGGCGATACTGCACGAGCCGACCATGCCGGTGAACGGAAAAGCCACCCCGCTGGAGACCTTCAAGCGGGTGATGGCGGAGGAGAAGATACCGCTGACGCCGTTGAACGCCTCGCAAATTGCAGACCCCCACACCTTCAATGCGGACAGATACGACCTGCTCATTGTGCCCACCGGCGCGTCGTTTCCTGTGGAGGCGCGAAAGAGCCTGCAGGCTTTCCTGATGCAGGGCGGCGACCTGTTGTGCACCGGCGGATATGCGTTCGACCACCTGCTGACGAGGCACAACGGCAGATGGGTTCCTTATGCGCAGTTTCTCAGCGAGCAGATGGCTCGTGCGCGGGACCCGCGCTTTGCGCGTGTGCCGGACGGCGGCTTGGAGGAAGGCGGAATCGGCTGGGAAGCAGACCAGCGGGAGCAATGCCGCGTCGTTACCGAAGGTGCGTATGCGGGCGAGCGGTGTGGCAGAGTAACGGCGAGCAGTGTGCAGTCGGGGGCACGTTTCAGCTACACTTTGCCGGTGAAGCCCGGGGGCGTCTACTTAGTTGGCGCACATGCCCGCACAGAAAACGTGCAGGGACCCGGCTTCGCGTTTCTGGCAGTGTATCAGTACGACCACGAGGGCAAGCTGGTTGCCTTTAGGGATTTCGCGCAGATACGCGGTACGCAGGGGTGGAAGCGTTACGAGGAGCGTTTCGAAATCGCACCGAACGCGGAAAAGGTGGTGTTTCACGCGGGGCTGTATCTGGCGTCGGGCAGGATGTGGTTTGATGAGGTAACGTGTGCGCCTGTTCCGCGCGAGGAGCGTATCAACGCCCATTACGGCAAGCCAGAAGATGGTCTGGTTATCACGCCGACCCAGCTCGCTCTCTTCAGCCCGGACCAGCCCATTTCTGGCAAGCGACTGGTGGCGGCAGAGGGCGCGCCTGTACCGAGCACATGGCGTTCGGAAGGGGAGGTGCGGGGCTACGAGGCGACCGCTCAGCTGCGCCAGTCCGCCCGATGGCTTCCGCTGGTGGCGGTGCAGGACGAGTACGGGCGGTTTGCCGGTGCGGCAGGAGCATTGGTGAGGCACTTCAGCGGCGCATTTACAGACTCCAGCTGGGCACTTTTCGGAGTGACCAATCGGGACATCTTCGCGGGAGCACAGGGCGAGGCGTTGCTTCGTCATGTGCTGAGAGTCTTGCGGGCGGGAGTGTTCGCCGAGTCCCTGCACTGCAATTACGCGACCTATCGGCGAGGAGAGACCGTACAGATGGCTCTGGACGTGCGCAACAGCTCAGCCGCCCGACAGGCGGTGAGGCTGGTCTGGCGACTGTTAAGTCCGAACGGTGCTGTTCTGCAGGAACGGCAGGACAGGATGGAGGTTGCGCCCAGAGAGAAAGCCAGCACTCGCTGGACATGGACGGTTCCACAAAATGCTCCCGATTTTGTGGTGGTGCAGGTGGAGGTTAGGCAGGGCAACATCGCGCTCGACAGGGTGGAAAACGGATTCTGCGTGGAGGACGCGAAGATGGTGCAGAAAGGCGTGCGCATCAGCTACGAGGATAACGCTTTCACCCTGACACTTCCGAACGGCTCCCCTCTGCGGGCGCTACTGCTGGGCACGGACACCTACGGCAACTGGTTCTGGTCGCGCACTCACAACCCGCTGACGTGGTTTCGCGAAATCCGCCTGATGCGCGATTACGGACTGCACATGTACGAGAACCTTCAGTTCCATCCGCAGGGGTATCAATTCACCGAGGCGCGATGGCGGCAGCTGGATGCGGTGATACAGATATCGCAGCGCTTTGGCTTGCCCTACATGGCTGGGTTGCTAATCGGGCAGGATGTGGTGGTGGATGATGCCACCTTACAGCAACAGGCGCAGATGTGCCGGCAGTTTGCCTCGCGATACAAACACGTGCCGGGCTTAATCTACTACTTGAACGGCGACTTCCAGTTAAATCTGAAAGACATTCCGGACATCCGACGCCTGTGGAACCAGTTTCTGCGTGAACGCTACGGCACGGACGAGGCGCTGCGGCAGGCATGGGCACCGCATGTTCCCGAAGCGAAGCTGGGCGAGATACCGGTACAGAACGCGGTCTCGGGCAGCTGGTATGAGGTGCGTACCCGGGATGTGCGCGAGTTTCAGACCCTGCTGATGCGTAGATGGATCACCGCCCTGTGCGAGGCGATACGCACGGAGGACACCGAACATCCCATCACCGGCGAGTACTACCAGCGACCATTTAACGGCATCGACCTACGTTTGTCTATCGACGGCATGGATGCTTCCAACATCGGCTATTTCAATCCGCCTCAGCAGGACCTGGCGCAAATCATGGCGACCGTCAAATGGAACGATATGCGCTTCGCGGGCAAGACGGTGAACCTCGGCGAGTTCGGGGTGAAAACGCATGAGGCATGGAAGCCGGAGCTGGGAGGCACGCATTACCACATCCAGCGCACTGAATGGCAGCAGCGGCAGCTGTTCTGGTGGGTGGTGCATGTTGCGCTCGCCCTGGATGTGACCAAGATTCAGAACTGGTGCTGGACAGATGACCCCGACAGCGTGTTCCCGTGGGGCATCGCCTGGAACAATCCCCTGCGACCCAAGCCCGTGTTGAAACTGTACCGCAACCTGCGTCTGTTCTCAGACAGGGTGCCGCGGGAATATCGCAGGGCAGACGTGGTGCTGGTAACGCCTGATAACTGGCGTCTGGGCGCACCCGAGGGGCTGGCGCATTCCTCCCTGATGAACGCGATCGAGTGCCTGCTGGCGACCGGCGTTGCCTTTGACGTCGCAAACGAGAGCGACCTAGGTACACTGGCGAAAAATCCGCCGCGTGTGATGCTGATGCCGCTCGCGTACACGCTGTCGGACGAGAGCGTGGAGAGCCTGCTTGCACTGGCGCAAGCGGGGTGCATGGTGTACCTTTCGGGCGACCCGTCCACCGACCCGCTGGGACGGCGGCAGGCGCAGCGGCTGGAGCGGCTGTGTGGAGTTCACTTACAGGGGACGCAGGAACATGCCTCAGGGCTTCCCCAGCCGCAAGTGGAGCCTGTTGGCGCAAAAGTGATCACTACACCTGCCGAGTATCCCCTCTATTACTTCCCCGCTGATGCGGGCGCAGTGTGGTATACCCCTGTGCCGTGGGAGACATTGCCCGGCCGGGACGTGTTCGGGCAGGATGTGGCGCTTACCGCTTCGCGCAGGGATAATCTTTACCTCAGCCTGCTTCCTCTTCTCGGAGCGGATGCCCCGGTCAAGGTGGTGGCTTCGCGGGGAGTCTGGCGGGCAACGCTGACGGGCAACGAATCCAGGCAGCTCATCAGCCTGTTTCCGCGGAGTGTGTCTTCGGATGTCACCGCGGTACGATTGCAAACAGACGATATACAGATAGATGTGGAGGCTTTTGAGACACTGCCATGCGCGGTGCTCCTGGACAGCTCACGGGAACCTGTCGCGGCGACTGGCGGCGGGGCGATGTGGGTGAACAGCAGGCTTGTTGCGCAGGGCGACAGTGCGTGGATGTTTGTCAGCGTGGACGACAAGCCGCTATCGCAGTCGCAGATGCTTGTCGCAACATGCATGGACGGCGGAAAACTTCGCTGGCGAAGCGAAGCAAAAGGTCTGTCGGCGTGGGTAGTAGAGTGGCGTGAGGGCGTGGCGCGGACGGTGGCGCGAGTGCCTCTGCGCAGCACCGCCGACGGCTGGGAGATTTCCTGCAAACCGGTGGAGCTGATACTCGTGTGTTCTGAAAACGCTCTGCCATCGGCCCTTCGGGAAATATCTTTTGCCGTTAACAACTTCTTAACACAGGGGCGGTAGAATATCGGTGCAATGGTCGCCTTGGAATCGCAGAAATCAAGCACCTGAGGCGCCCGTTAATCCCCCGGCTTGGCGGCGGTGGCACTCACCGCCGTCTTTTTCGTGCCCTACCGTCGAAAACTGGTAATTTACTGCTGGCAGTTTGGTAACGTCAATGATATACTGAAAGTGGAGAGATAACGTGTAGAGGGGAGCGTGTGGGCAATGGTTCGCATCGGAGAGGACTCAAGACTGGTTGACCAGCGCGTGACCGAGTCGCTTATCCGTTTGCGTAGTATTGAAGAGCTGCAGAAGCGGGAAAGGGCACGCACGGTGCTGCCGGTGGTTACCATTTCGCGCCAGATGGGTGCTGGTGGGACAGAGGTGGCGCAGAAACTGCTGGAGATACTCGGAGAGCCGTGGCGGATATGGGACCAGCAGATTATTGACGCCATCGCGAACCATGCAGAGGTGCGCAAGGAGATAGTGCAGTCGCTGGACGAGCAGGCTCAGAATGAGATTGATACCGTGGTGAAATCCCTGCTCGGTGTTGGTGGGATTGAGGCTCCCGGCTACCGCAGACATCTTGCCGAGGTTTTGCTGACCATCGCGCGTGCCGGGTTTGCGATTGTTCTGGGGCGAGGAGCGAACTTCCTGCTTCGCCGGGCACTGAACGTTCGGTTAAAGGCGTCAATGCCCGTACGCGTCCAGCGGGTGATGCAGAAGATGAACCTGTCGCGCCAGCAGGCGGAACACGCTATTCGCGAGTCGGACAAAAAGCGTGAGGCGTTCGTGCGGCAGATGTTCGGGCGTGACATTGATGAAGAGGGCGTGTACGATATGGTCATCTACACGGACGATTTGTTGCCAGAGGGCGTCGCCCGAATCATTCATACCGCTCTGCTGGTTAAATATCCCGACCTGGAGAAGCTTTCGCCGGTGTTCGCGCTGGTGCAGAAACGCTAACGAGCCAGCTGCAGGAGCGTCACCTCCGGCGGGCAGAACAGGCGCATCTTCAGCAGGGGCGTGCCAACCGTCGCCACGCCCGGCGAGACGATGACGTGCGGTTGGGGCAGGAAGCGGCGCAGACGTCGAGCAATCTGCTGCGGGAAGATGACCGGCTCGCCAGCCCATCTGCCCAGTCGGGTATGGCTCCACAGTGCGCCCAAGCCGGGGATGCGTATCTGCCCGCAGTGTGTGTGTCCACAGAGAATGAGGTCAAACGCCCCGATGGACGGATGCAGAAGCACATCGGGCGAATGTGCCAGTAAGAGGTGTAAGTCCGACTGGCGGGGAAGGGGAGCGATCTTTTGCACGTCAGCGTGCCCGGAGTGCGGGTCGTCCACCCCGGCGAGCCAGATGGTTGCCCCGTGGTGAGTGACGAATCGCGTTTCGTTATTCAGAAGATGCACGCCTTTCTCCCTCAGAGCACCTGCCAGCCGGTCGGGATGAGAGAAGCGAGAGGGTTTATGTTCCGCGTTACCCCGAACCGCGTATATGCCGAGTTTCGTTCGTACGTGTGAAAGTATCTCGAGCAGGGGAGCGATACCGCTGTATGCGTCCACAAGGTCTCCCGTCAGCACCGCTATATCCGCCGAAGTGTGTGCCAGTAGTCTGCATACTTTGCGTTCCAGCACGCCCATTCGGCGCGTGTGCAGGTCACTGAGGTGCAGGATGGTGAAACCGTCAAGGATCGGTGGAAGTTCAGGAAGGCGAACGACACGGTGGCGAAGGCGGGGATGGAATGGCTCAACCAGATTGGTCCAGCCCCAGGCTAAAAGGATTCCCAGCCACGCCCACTCACTCAACATGGCTTGCGCAATACCGCCACCACGCTGACACCCCACGGGAAACTGCAGCGGTGCAGCAGAGATGTTTCCATGCGCTGAAATCGGATGAGAAAGCGATTGAGCCAGCCGGGCAGAGGAGGCAGCTGCGCTTCTGGCTCTTTGTTAGGAGGCGGCTTGCGTTTGAGGAGACGCATAAAAAGGGCGAGCGGAAAGAGGAAAAAGAGCGCGTAGGTCAGGCGGACGACCTCGAAGCCAGCGAGACGGGCACGTTTCGCCAGCACGCCAGCCACATAACGCCTGCGGTGCATCAGAGCCAGGTCGTGTTCGCTCCAGAGGATACGGTACGCGGGTACGGTAACCACCACGAACCCGCCCGGCTTCAGCACACGATGGAACTCGCGGAGCACCGCCATATCATCGTCCAGGTGTTCCAGAATATCGGTAGCGATAATCACGTCCACGCTTTGGCGAGCGATAGGTAGCCGCTCTGCCGACGCGAGAAGAAGGTTCGTTAACCCGCGTTTTCGACTCCAGGAGAGGGCGAGCGGTGAGATGTCCACGCCGATGACCGTACCGTGCCTCTGCAGGAGCGCAGCGGTCGCCCCGGTGCCGCAGCCGACATCCACGATGGTCGGATGGGAAGGCAGCTGAAAGCGGCTGACCAGCGAACCGACCAGCTCCCTTCGGCTGACGAACCACCAGTAATGGTCCTCGTAGCGGTACATGCGTTCGTATTCGGCAGGGTTCATGGCGCCTGGCGCGGCTCTTGGGCAATCGCCCGCAGGGAATGATGTCGACGTGAGATGCGCAGAAGAGCCAGAAACATCCGCACGGCATCACGCAGTAGCCGCACTTTGGAACCTTCGCGATGCATCCAGTGGACGGGCACTTCGGCTATCCTGTATCCCAAACGCAGAGCGACATGAAGCACTTCAATATCAAAGCTGAAGCCGTTCTCCTCACAGCGGGAGAAGATTTCGCGCGCTGCTTCCCGCCGGAACAGCTTGAAGCCGCACTGCGTGTCGTGGATGCCGGGAACCGCCAGCAATTGTACCATCAGGTTGAAGCCGCGCCCTGCAAACTCCCGGTACCAGGGCTGTCTGACAACCAGTTTGGCGCCGCGCACCGCACGCGAAGCGATAGCGATGTCGTGTCCCTCGCGCAGTTTTGCGCTCAGATTCGGCAGTTCCTCAATGGGGGTTGCCAGGTCGGCGTCGGAGAAGAGCACCCACTCGCCCTGCGACTGCAGGATGCCTGTTCGCACCGCGTGCCCCTTGCCCCGATTCGGTTGATAGGAGATGAGCCGAACCTCGGGGTGCTGGTGGGCGAATTCGCGCACAATATCGGGCGTACGGTCGGTAGACCCATCATCCACCACAAGCAGCTCGAAGTGCGGATAGTGCTCGTGCAGGTAGGCATACATGACAGGCAGAGTATCGTTCAGCCGGTGCTCCTCGTTGTAGGCGGGAACCACCACCGAGAGGCTCGGCAGTTCCATGTCAAATGGTACGTTACTGTTGCTCAAGGGTACGGTTCCTCACGTCGTGTGTTCTTATATCGTTTTCATTATACCAGTCCCGACAGAGCAGTCACAAATAGGCATGAAGCGCGGGTGCGCTCCGCGCGGAGCGCACCCCGTGATTCCTACAGCTTGACGGCAGTGGAGCGAGAGTTTTCCACAACCTCCTGTGCGCTCACCTCCCGCCCGAGACGGTCGGACAGGTAGATGCCCTCGCTGATAAGCATGGTCGCGAGCGCAATCTCGGCGGTAGGCAGAAGTTCCACTCTGCCCTGCAGGGCGGCAATCCAGTGATGCTGAGGCGAATCGTAGGCGTCGGTGTTCTCTACCAGCTGGTGCCACCGCCAGTCCGCGCTGTTCAGGTCAAAAGTGGCGTTCATGTCCATGTCGGCGACGGTGGTGAAGTAGCCGAACGGATTCAGGCGCACTCCACCTTTTGACCCGACGATGCTGCTTCCTTCGAAGCCGTCAAGGTGGATTGCCCACGCCTCGATAATGTCGATGGTCACACCGTCCGCGCATTTGACGAAGCCCAGCCCCAGTTCTTCCACATCGTAGCCGCTCAGTTCGCGCCGGCGGGCGTCCATGTCGGTTTCCTGGTATACCTTCCCGCTGATGCGCTCGACCTTGGGCAAGCCCAGCAGGTACAGCACCTGAGCGATATGGTAGACCCCCATGTCGTAGAGCGCGCCGCCGGCTGCGACTGCCTTCTGCACGAAAGACGCGGTGCCATAGCCGTCCACATAGGGTCTGCCGCGCCGGCGGAAGCCGGTCGAGCGCGCGTGATACAGCTTGCCCAGATAGCCCTCGTCAATCAGGCGCTTGGCCGCTTTGGTCTCCTTAGAGAAGAGGGTAGCCAGCTGGATGGAGAGCTTGCTGCCGGTGCGCTTTGCGGTTTCGTACATGGCGAGAGCGTCCACATACGCGCCAGCCATGGGCTTCTCGCAGTATACATGCTTGCCTGCCTGCAGGGCTTCAATGGTGACCGGGGCGTGCAGGTTGTTGTGCAGGCAGACATCCACAGCGTCGATATCGTCGCGTTCCAGCAGTTTGCGAAAGTCGGTCGTGGTGAAGGGGATTTGGTACTCCTCAGCCACACGCTTCAGCTCCGCCTCGTTGATGTCGGCAGCGGCGACTATCTGTGCGCCCGGAATCTGGGCGTAGTGGCGCAGATGCATCTTGCCAATCTGTCCAACGCCAATCATTCCAATCCTTATCGGTTGCATCGGCTCACTCCTTTGAAATCAGTCTGGTTTATCAATACTCTTCGCTCCGTCGATAGCGGTTACCTCTTATCGTCGGCTGGGGGCAGTCGCAACAATGATGCCGAAAGAAAAAATCTCGCGTTCTTGCGGGCATATCTCTTGACAAAGATGTGGAATCGATGTAATGTATAGATGAGTGACCCGTCCCGGCAGAGACCGGGCTCCGGAGCCAAGAGGGGGTTTGCCTGCCCGAGCTGAAGTCGAGAGGCGGGAGGTTTCCCGTCCGACTCTGTTCGGTCCCTGCCCCGCCCTCTCCGGTGTGAAAGCCCCCCGCTCAGGGGTAAGCCGCTGGATCAAGAGCGCGGAGGACAGGAATTAACCCCCTCTCCAGTTTTTTATTGCCCCTTCTTCTCCTCGGGAAGCACCACGCGGATGTGCAGTTCCTGAAGCTGTTTCTCGTCCACAGGCGCGGGCGCACCGAAGAGCAGGTCCTGCCCCGTGGCGGTTTTGGGGAAGGCAATCACCTCACGGATGTTCTCGTCGTCGGTGAGGAACATGATGAGGCGGTCAATGCCGGGCGCAATGCCCCCATGCGGCGGCGCACCGTATTCAAACGCCTCCAGCATGTGCCCAAAGCGCGCCAGTGTCTCCTCCTCGCTGTAGTTCAGCAGTTTGAACACCTTTTGCTGGATGTCGCGGCGATGGATACGGATGCTTCCGCTTGCCCACTCCACACCGTTGCACACCACATCATAGCACGAGGCACGAACACGTGCCGGGTCGGTGTCCAGCAGAGGAATATCTTCGGGGTGGGGCATAGTGAACGGATGGTGCATGGCGTCCCATCGCCCCTCCTCCTCGTTCCACTCCACGAGCGGGAAGTCCACAATCCAGCAGAACGCCAGCATGTTGGGGTCCAACAACCCTAAGCGCTTGCCGAACTCGTTGCGCAGGCGGGAGAGTACGTTCGCCACCACTTTCGGCTGGTCGGCAACGATAGCCACCATGTCGCCGACGTTCGCCTCGGTTGCGGTGCGAATCGCTTCCAGCTCTTCGGGAGCGAGGAACTTGGTGATGGGCGAGCGCACTCCGTCCGCCATCCACTGAATTGTCGTCAGCCCCTTCGCGCCGAAGCGGCGGGCAAACTCGGTGATTTCATCAATATCCTTCCGGCTGTACTGTGCTCCGCCGGGGATGCGAATCGCTTTCACCTGTCCGCCGCTGTCCAGTGCGCCGCGGAATATCTGAGCCTGCGTGTTTGCCAGCGCGGACGACAGGTCCACCAGCTCCAGCCCGAAGCGCAGGTCGGGTTTGTCGGTGCCGTAGCGCGCCATTGCTTCGTCGTAGGTGAGGCGGGGCCATGGCTTTATCATCTTCTTGTCTGACACCGATTCCACCACGAAGATGGTCATCTCTTCAATCAGGTTGAGGATGTCCTCCTGCTCCACAAAAGACATCTCCAGGTCGAGCTGCGTAAACTCGGGCTGGCGGTCGGCGCGGGTGTCCTCGTCCCGGAAACACTTGGCAATCTGGTAGTAGCGTTCCACGCCGCCTACCATGAGCAACTGCTTGAGCTGCTGTGGGGATTGCGGCAGGGCATAGAAATGCCCCGGGTAGAGCCTCGAGGGCACGAGATAGTCCCGTGCTCCTTCCGGTGTGGATTTGATGAGGATTGGCGTTTCAACTTCTATAAAACCGCGCTCATTGAGAAACTGGCGTATCAGGTTCACCACCCGGTGGCGCAGATCCAGGCGATGGAACATCTCCGGGCGACGCAGGTCCAGATAGCGATAGCGCAGGCGGATGGACTCGTCGACGTTCAGGTTCTCCTCCGCAATCTGGAAGGGCAGGGGACGGCAGGTGTTCAGCACCTCCACATCGGAGACCAGCACTTCAATCTCACCTGTAGCCAGCTTGGGGTTTTCCAGCCCTTCCGGGCGGCGACGTACGGTTCCTTCTACCGCCAGCACATACTCGGCGCGCACCGTTTCGGCGATGTCGTGTGCCTGGGGGGCATGGCTGGGGTCAAAAACGACCTGTACCAGCCCGCTTCGGTCGCGCAGGTCAATAAAGATAAGCCCACCATGGTCGCGGCTGCGATGCACCCAGCCGTTCAATATCACCGTTTGCCCGATATGCTCGGGGCGCAGGGTTCCGCAGAAATGAGTGCGTTTCCAGCGTTGCAACAGTCAACCTCCCTCTATCGTCCTGAAGCACGATTATTATACACATTAAGCCGTCTGGGCTTCCAGTGCAACGCGGAACTGCTGATGATAGAGGTTTGCATAGATGCCACCATATGCCAGCAGTTGCTCGTGTGTGCCCACCTCTTTGATTTCACCCTTCTCCATCACAACGATTTTGTTGGCTTTAATGATAGTGGACAGACGGTGGGCGATGACGAAGCTGGTGCGTCCCTGCATCAGCCGTTCCAATGCCTCCTGAATGAGCGCCTCGGTTTCGGAATCGAGCGCGCTGGTGGCTTCGTCCAGAATGAGGATGCGCGGGTTACTGAGGATAGCGCGGGCGATGGCGACGCGCTGTTTCTCGCCTCCTGACAGCTTCACACCCTCCTCACCGATGCGCGTTTCATAGCCTTTCGGTAACGCCTCAATCACGTGATGAATGTTTGCGGCGCGGGCGGCTTCATACACCTCCTCGTCGGTGGCGTCCAACCGTCCGTAGCGGATATTCTCCATGATGGTGGTGTTGAACAGGATGGTCTCCTGAATGACCACACCGATTTGCCTGCGCAGGCTCTTCAGTTTCACGTCGCGGATGTCGATGCCGTCAATGCGAATCGCTCCGGAGGTGACGTCGTAGTTTCGCTGGAGCAGGTTTACCATGGTGGTTTTGCCTGAGCCAGATTGTCCAACCAGCGCGACCATCTCGCCCGGTTCCACCACCAGGTTGATGCCTTTCAGCACCGGTTGCCCCGGCTCGTACTCAAACCACACGTTGTCGAACTCCACCTTGCCCACAATGGGGGGCATCTCGATGGCATCCGGCTTATCCTCAATGGTGGGCTTTGTGTCCAGCGTGTAGAAGATGCGTTCCAGCGCGGCGTTGGTGCGGGCAATCAGATCGTTCATCTGAATGAGGCGCAGGATGGGACCATACATATAACCGCCGATGTACGAGATGAACGCAATCAGTGAACCGGGCGACATCTGCCCGGAAATCACCAGACGACCACCATACCACAGCATTAACGCTGTGCCCAGCGCACCGATAACCTCGGCGATCACCCACAACAGCGTGCCCATCACGCCCTGCCGAACGTTCAGCACAAGCAGTTCGCGCGTCTGTCCGAGAAACTGGCGCACCTCGTAGCGTTCCTTCGCGTATGACTTGACCACCGCCACACCTGCCAGCTTTTCCTGCAGGTCACCCAGCATGACATCGCGCTCGTGACGTATCTGGCGACTGCCTTGTTTCAGCTTGTTGACGAAGGCGAGGTAGTTCAGGATATAGATGGGGAAAACCGATAGGGCAATCAACGACAGCATCCAGTTTTTGTAGAAGGCGATTACCAGTACCGCCGCCAGCGTCACGGCGTCCGAAATCATGTTCACAAAACCGCCGGTCAGCAGCTGGTTGATGGTTGCTACATCATTAATCACGTTGGACATCAGCTTGCCCGTCTGGTGTTTCTCAAAGAAGCCGATGGACAGCGACTGCATATGACTGTATAACTTTCGGCGAATATCATACATAAATCGCTGTCCGAGATAGGTGATGGTGATTGCCAGTGCGTAGCCAACCAGCCCCGACGCCGCCGAGATGCCCACGATGGCGAAGAAGACACCCCACAACGGAAACGGTTCACGCTTGATCAGGTGGTCGGTGATGTACTGGATAATGAGGGGCATGGGCAGACCGAGCCCTGCGCTGAGGAAGGTCAGCACCGCCGCCAGAAACATGGTGCGCCGGTAAGGGCGCAGCTCTTTCAGAAAACGGACCAGATTCTTCATGGCACGATGCGGTAGCAGCTAAACAGATTACCGCCCTTCTGCTTGCGGAAGCAGAAGAGCCAGCGTTCCGACATCTCCCCGCTGAGCGCAAGCCAGGCGAGGGGCACACAGTGCGCCGACTGTACCTTTGCGATACTCCTTTTTTCCATCGCTTTCGCGAACCCCTTCCGCCCGCGAAAATGTTACTTTATTGTACCATCAATCATCTGTTCAATACAATCGAAAGCACCTGCATACCTTCAGACGCACAGCGTTTTCGCCGAAAATAGCAGTGGGGCACCGTATTTCTGCCGGGGATGGGGGAAGGCAGTGGTATAATATTCCTGAAGCCCACATTGCTTCCCTGCGTCAAGATGCTGTAAGGTGCTCCATTTTCCCATGTGAATTATCCGGGGTTTTCGGGAATAACCCTAATGAACCGCTGAGGCATCACCGCATTTTGCGCAAGGGAGGAACAACGTTGAAGGGGTTAATATCGCGAGAGAGCTGGGTCATCGCCGCCATTTGCGTGGCGGACCTGGTGTCCACACTCATATTCGTGCACCATCACGGCGCCAGGGAAGGCAATCCCCTGATGGATTTCTACCTGCAGAAGGGCGTGGTGCCCTTCATCATGGCAAAATGCACGATGTTCCTGTTGCCCATCGCGATTATCGAATGGGCACGTCGCCACAATCCGGATTTTGTACGGCGGATGGCGCGTTTTGCCATCGCTGCGTATATAGGGCTGTATGTGGTCGTGGTGGCAAAAGAGAATATCCTGCGCCCCGTGCCACCCCAGCCGGTGCCCCCCGCAGTGATGAGCTTCTATGGTCCCGAGTACGGGCGTCGTCTGCACGGCATGTTGCCACCGTCACGTCTCAGGTACGATGACTCCGACTCGCGTACGGTGACAGCAGATGGGCTGTGGCGTTGACATAGAGCAAGAGCATCCACCCGCACCGCCCGCCAAGTTCGGGCGGTGCGTTCTCATTCTACCTCCAGACTCGCAATCTGAACCACCGTATCCCCCGAACTGCTTGAGTACCTGCGTGCGCACACAGTAACGTCCCCGCCAGGAAGCGGTTTCTCGTCGGTGTATTGAAGCAGTAACCTGCCATCCTGTTCGACCTCGATTTTGCCCCCGCGCACCCGTATCACCAGACTATGCCAATCGGAGTCTGGCGTAAAGGGGGCCGCCGTAAGGTTCTGGCTGTCACCATCATAGCTGCCGGTGGCTGGTACTTTGTGCAGCTGGACGTCCCGGCTGGTGAACAGCAGGGCATAACAGCCCGCTTCCCCCTGTCGCAAGCCCACCCAGAAGCCATCGCGCCAGTCAGAGCCTCGTGATTGCAGGCGATAGCGTATCTTGAGGGTATAGTCCTTCCATGTGCCGTCGCCGAGTCTTGCGCCGCGAGGCATCCAGCCGTCTTCAATGCAGTTCCTGCCTTCATACACGCCATCCTGTATGCGCCAATCTCCGGCTTCAACCCGAAATGTGGGAGAGCCGTCGCTACCCGGGCGATAGCTGGAGAAGTCCACCTTTGTGGTTGAGCCTGCAAAGGCAAGTATTCCAAAGCGCTCTGGGCGGTGGAAGGTGTCGGTTGGCGACCAGGCGAGGAACTCGGCAGTGGCGTCGGTGCTGTCTTTGGGGCGTTCGATGCGGTAGAACTGCGCCCGCCAGATGTCGCCTACGTACAGCTGTTCGTCGGGTGGCAGTATCTCTTTGAGAGGTATCGCCAGCTCCGCCGTCCAGCCGGTATCCCGGTCTGTGCGGTCGTTCACCGTGCCGTCGACAAAGGTTCTCCAGCGTACGCCTGCCATGTTCCAGCGTGCGTTTTGCTCCACGTCACCCGGGTTGCCGTCTTTTGCCTCGGGTGTGTTCAGGTCAATCAGCGCACCAAGTGAGTTCAGGTCTATCTCCTTGTAGTTCTGCCCCCTGCCCGAAGGGTCCAGGTAAACCTCCACCGCCTCGCCCTCCCACACGTAGGCATCACGCTGGGTATAGGTAGACCACACGTCGGCATCCTCGCACTCGAAGCCAACATACAGATACTGTTTATCCCAGAGCAGTCGCGCGGTGGTGCGCACGGTGGGAGTGAGGGGAATCAACATGGGCGCGTTGGCGGGATTGAATCGCCACTTTAGATCCACCGTTGCCGCGTTCTGCCAGGCAACGTCGTCCAGTTTGCCGTCGATGATGGGCGGGGCAGACGTCTGCGGCACTGCCACCTGATTCGGTGGTGGCGGAGTGGTGCGTGCCAGATAGTCCAGCACATCGGAAAGGATGCTCAACGCCCGGTCGGGGTTGGCAATTAGACGATGCCAGATGTACAGGATTCGGGCGCCGCGCAGTTCACCCTGTTTGAACTCCACCAGCGCAATCGCCTCGCCATACTCCTTACCAGTATCATCTACCAGCGTGAGTACGGGCGTGTATCGGACTTCCTGTTCGCTCCAGATGTCCACCATGGGGCGCCAGCGCAGGTCGCCGTCGGATGGGAAGGGGAACTCCTGGGGCAGGTTGGTGACCACCTGTTGGTTCGGGTTGCGCACAAAGCGCAGAGAGACGCCGTGAGGCGGCCTTTCCCATCCGCGCACCTCTTTGCCCTTCAGGTAGTCCTCACGCCCCTCGGCGCCGCTTCCGCTAATGGGAAGCCCGATTTTAGGGGCGAATATAGTGGGCGTGCCTCGCTCGTTGTAGTAGAAGGGATAAGGCTGGGTCGGCGAAACAACGAGCGTTCCACCCTTTTGCACATAGTTGAGCATGGCGCGTTCGCCGTCGCCCTGTTCGCGCACGGTCTGGTAGTAGTTTTCTCCGCCGAGATACAGCGCAATCGGGAACCGGGAGGGTACAAAGACAGCCGGGTTCACCAGATCCTGCGGGGTTAGCATGTTGAGCAGGTCAAACGCGCCGACGCCTTGCACCGCTTTGACCAGCGGATGCCCCTGTGCCGGAACAAGCGGAGTGGGAATCACCGCCAGCGGACCAACGGGTTTCAGGCGTTGCGCAACCGCCTTCCATCGGTTTTGCATCTCTTGCGCCTTGACATATTCCTCACGTTTCTGGCGCATGGCGTTCAGCGTAGTTTTCAGATGTTCGGGCGGAAGGTCGCTGAGGGTGAGGGCGTAGAGGGCGCAGTTTTGAGGGGTTACGAGGCGCAGTTCGCCCTTCAGCTGGTGTGCCAGCATCCACACTCGCCATTGCAGGACTGGTGGCCAGCCCTGGATGGCGGGCGCCTCGTTGTCCAAAGTCAAGGTTTCGGTGCTGCCGTCGGCGTAGGTGAGGCGCAGTTGCGCCTGCGGTTCTTCAGTGATCAGTGCGAAGAGCATGGTCGCCTTCTGCGCTACCCGTACGGGCTGGCGCGTGGCAGCTTTGCCGGCGTTCAGCGTCGGCTCTATCAAGGAGAAAGGCACACCCCATATCCGTCGTACACCACCAAAGAATCCCGCCATACTGCGGTTGTCGTCCCAGTTCAGGTTGATGCTCACGTCCGCTTGTTCTGTCAGCTGGGGGCTAAGGTAGCCGGGCACTATTCCCGGCTCATGAGGCTGGCGCGGTTTGGCAATCGCCAGGCGAGCGGGCGGCGCATCGTCGGCAACCTGTCCGACCTGTATCCAGTCGCCTTCCTTCACGCCACGCACCAGCACAGTGTCATGACGCTCGGGGAAACGCTCAACAGCCTGCGTCACTACCTTATTTATATATATGGGCTTGCCCCGCAGGTCGGCGAGCGGGAAGGTCAGCACCACGTCGTATCGTCCTTCAGCGTCCGCCGAGGGAGGTTTCCCCTTGAGACGCAAGGCGAAGTTGCCTCCCTGCCCAGGGCGATATTCCTCCACGTCGGTGTGTGTGCCTGCGACATTGAACGCCATCGCCGCCTTCTCGCCACACACTACACGCACCTGCGTGCCCGCGACGGGGTATATCAGCTTCTCCAGACCGCCCCACAAGCCGCCATAGGTACTTCGCGTACCCGGGGGCTGTTCTGCGCCGTCGTAAAGTCCGTATCGCTCCGCAAACGCGCTGTCGTAATCTGCGACAGAGGGATACATCTCGTCGCGGAAGAGCAGGGGGAACCGCTCGATCATCCCCCGCAGATAGTGCCCCAGTATCGGGTCGCCGGTGTGCACATAGGTCAGCAGGACGCCGACGGCGGTCTCCCAGATTTCGTTGGCGCAGGCGGCGCCCAGCCATGGTAAGCCCGAGTTTGGCTCCATGAAGAAGGAGGCATCAATATCGTCGTTCGGGTTATTGTCGGAGGCGAAGATAGGCAAACAGCGATACACCAGACCGCGCGCCAGCTTGTAGGCGAGGTTTGCCAGCTCCTGCCGTTGCGGGTCGTCGCGGAAGGTGAAGTGGTACTTCAGCAGGAACGAGGCGATAGGGGCGGCGTCCCAGGCGAACATGGCAGCGGGCACGTCGGGATAGCAGTTGCGGGTGTAAAGGATGTACTTGCTCCATCGCACCACGCCATCCAGAATGGGCAGCCATTCGGCGTTGCGCTCGTTGCGATAGGCATCCAGAAAGGCGATGGCGATGAGCCAGCCGTTGACGTTATGAAGGGTGGGCACGCCCTTGCCGAACTGTGGACGCCAGTCGCCCTCCAGCGGCTTGCGCCAGTAGACGCATTGCTCGCCGTTGACCGTAAAACGCTGTGCCAGGTTTGCCAGCTGCGCCAGGTCTTCACGCAGTCCCGCTATCGCCTGCTGGTTGCCAGTCGCGTAGATGTAGTCAATCGGACTATCCCAGCCCACGCCGTAGCTCTCCAGGTTGCCGTCCAGCGAGAAAGGGTCATCTTTGGTGCGATATAACAGCCTGCCGAGCGAGGGTTTGGGCAAGCGTTCCAGGCGATACGGTTTCGGAAGCCACAGCAGGTCGTTCATCGGCGGGGCGGAGGCAAGCTGCTGGCGATAAGTGCTCCAGATGTACTGGTTCACGAAGAGGTTCGGGTCATCGTCGTAGTGCAGGTCGGTGGAGTAGAGGATGCGGAAGCGTGACGCAAAAAGCTCGCCGTCCTGCGGGTAGCGTATCTGGTTATATGGCTTGCCGTAGGGCAGGGTGAGGCAAAAGAACTCTTTTGCCCCTTTGGACTGCCAGCAGTAGGCACTGCCCAGGTTGTGCTCGCTGTGGTCGGTGAGGCGGGCGTCAAAGAACTCGTAGGCAATGTATTTGCCCTCGTCGGGTTTCCATAGCCCCACCACGGGCATGGGATACGCTCCAATCGCCGGCGCGTACGTCCAGTCTGGCGACCACTTCGAGACGATGGTTGCGCTGGACGTGCCAAATGCCCCTTGCATCACGTGGTCATCAATCACAGGTGTCGGTATCACCCAGCCTCGCTGGTGGAAGATGGGCGCTCCGGGCAGGGAGCAGGCGAACAGATGCAGGGGCTGCTTGCCGTGCGTGGCTTCCCAGACGACGGGCGCGAACCGACGCACGGGGATACGGAACGCAACCTGCGGATAGGCGTTTCCGCGGGTGAAGGTGACATTCACCACTGCATCGTCACCCACCTCCCACGAGCCATCAGTGCGAAAGCCGGAGAAGAGTAACTGCTCCTCGCGGGTTTGTGCTCGGGTGGCGTAGAGCGCACCGCCGGCGTGAAACAGCACATCCGCAACGGGACGATTACCTTCCAGCAGCCTGAATCCCGTGTAACGCCCATCCTGACGCAGGGGAACACAGCGCAGGGAACCACTGCTGATACCTGACTGTGATGTTGCCGGTAGCATACCCAGAAGGTAAAACAAGCCGAGAACTGCACTGATAAATAAGCTTCTTGCCATCTCTACATTCCTCCCGTTTGGGAGTTCGCGGGGTGGGAGCAAAATCCTGCTGTGGGGAGAGGAGGCTCCACTGGAGGGAGCCTCCGAATGATGCTGGTTAGCCGCCGGCGTTAGCGATCCACGGATTAATCCACGGCTCTTTGCGGTCGTTGTCGGGATGGGATTTCCAGATGGCGTCCCAGCGGAACCACTTCACATGCCCATCGCAGAAAGCAAGGTTGGACCCCATGTTGTGGCGCGTGTATGCGCTGACATTCTGCACCACGTTCTGCACCCAGGGGTCATTGAGGTCGTACTGGTGGTCCCACAGGTCGTCGGCGGTGTAGTCAGGCAGGGCAGCGCGTCCGCTACCCCAGTAGGGAAGCCACGGCGTCCAGCAGTCACCGAGCATCACCAGCTGGGCGGGTCGGTCAATGCTCGACTGCTTGCTGAAGTCGGTCTCGCCGCTAATCTGGCGGATGATGCTTTCGTTGGCGCCGTAGCTCAGCACCGAGCCCTGCGGCTGCCAGCCGTCCTGCGTGAGATACCAGTCGCGAGCCCGTTTGGTGCTGGGGCATTCGTAGATGCGAGCGTTCTTGAGATATGGGTGGATTTTGTAGTACCACTGTGAGTACAGTTCCCACATACGGGGTGGAGGGAAGTTTTCTGGATAGGTGTACCACACAGGAAAGTGTTCGTCATAATCCTGTGCGTACATCAACATGCCCAGCGCAAGCTGTTTGACGTTGGAGTTGCAGCTTGCAGAGCGTGCCTTCTCCCGCGCCTGGGCGAACACGGGGAAGAGGATGGCTGCCAGTATCGCGATTATCGCGATAACCACCAGCAGCTCAATCAGCGTAAAGGCGCGTTTGGTCTTCATGTTGAACCTCCTGACACAGATTTAACGCGTACCCGCAGGTGATGTGCTTGTTCCTCCCGGAACATAGCCCGGAGGATACGGGCTGACGCCCGGCGTCATGGTTTCTGTGGTTCTGCGGATGCCTCCACCACCAAACCACCAATAGGCAACGCCCACAATCAGCAGAACAACCGCAATCACCACCACAGCAACCACGGGACTGACCTGTTTGCTTTTCATGCGTCACCTCCTTTGCACCTCAGAAGCCAGCCAATCCCTTCGCTTATCCTGTAGTAAATGACGCACTCTTTGAGCAGATGGGTACATGGAGGTCATTTGGCTAACTGGACAAGGATTGACGGATTTGCTATATTGGGGACACACGGTTTGACGGAGGATTGGAACAGATGCCACATGAGGAGATAATCATCGCGCAGGAACAGAACGGTGCAAAGCGCGTGATACTGCAGGCAGACGGTGAAGCCGCCAGCTGGTGCTGGATTGTGCCCTTTACCATTCGCATCGGCGCGGCGACCGTGCGTATGGACGGCATCGGTGGCGTGGAGACAAAGCCTGAGCATCGTCTGAAGGGATACGCCAGCCGTGTGCTGCGGCGTGCCGTAGAGGAGATGACCGCCGGCGACGCTGGCATCACCATGCTGTACGGAATCCGCGACTTCTACCATCGTTTCGGCTACGTGACGGCGGGACCGGAGTATGCGATATTCCTGCCCTCCCTGTCCGATGAGGCTTCGTTGCCTGCAGGGTGGAGGGTTCGCGAGTTCACCTCGCAGGATTTACCAGCTGTGCAGGCGGTTTACGAGCGGGCAACCGCGCTGGCAACGGGTGTTGCGGTGCGCGCGAAAGATGGAGGCATCTGGAAGAGGATGCTGGCAGCGCCGGGCAGCTATCCCCAGGATGAGCTCTGGCTGGCGGTATCGCCTGGTGGCGAGATACAGGGCTATGCATGGCGGGCGCGATGGTGCTGGAGCATTCGGTATATCCTGGAGCCTGAGTTTCCCAACGCGCTGGCATGGGGTGAAGTGATTGCACTGACCCCACGGGCAGCGGATGCCTTGCTGACCTTTTGCCGGCGTCGCGCGAAAGAGGAGGGGAAAGAGGAGGCGTTACTGCCGGTTCCACCTGACAGCGTGTTGGCGCACGCGGCGCGTTACACCGACTGCCGGGCGGTGCAGATGTACAGCGCGAACGGTGGGTCCATGGTGCGATTGCTGGACACGTGGCGCCTGCTGAAGTCGCTGGAGCCGGAGCTATTGCGACAGGTGCGCACGGCGGGAAGTAGCGTGCCAGCACGCCAGCTGACCATCCGCACCGAATGCGGGCAGGCATCCCTTCGTGTATCTTCCAGCGGCGTGGAGGTGTTGCCAAAAGGCGCGGCGCCGCACGAAGTGGTGGACATCCCTCAAGGCACGTTAGCACGGCTGGCACTGGGGTTCGCCCCTGCCGGTGACCTTTGTGCCCGTTTGCCGGAGCCGCCCACCGACGAGGTGATTGCCCTGCTGGAGGCATTGTGCCCGTTGCGCTATCAGCATATGTACCTGCCCGACAGGTATTAAGTAAAAAAAGCCTGTCACATTTTGCAGGGTTCGGTCGATCTATATAGTGAAATACTTTTCAAAGGAGGTAATCGAACGATGAAACAGCATATGTGCGCCTTCTTACTCGCCGTCGCCCTGTGGGTGATGGGGAACGTGGTATCGGGCTTCATGGTAGGTTCTGCGCTGGCCGACGGGTCCTCCACAGCTTGGAGTAAATGCCAAGCCAAAAGCAACGATGAGATTCCTGACAATCCTGCTCAAAACTGCAGAGCTACATCAGGCAACTGTACTGGTAAGTGCAGTAGATGGGTTGCGTTGCAAACCACATACCGGTGCCAGCGGTGGGACTGGTCGTACTATTGCTGGGAAACTCAAATGCCTACACTGGCGGACTACTATGAGGCAGATTGTTCAAGCCGCAACTATCCTCGTTGCGACACCTGTGAGACATTTCGGATCAAGCAACGCAGGGTTATGGTGCCGTGGTACCAGTGTGGCGGGGAGTAGGCCTCAGGAGGTGCAGCATGCCCGGCCAGGAAGGAGTCAAAATGGCAAGCGTAATTGTATCGGTCTGGCTTAGCATCTTGCTAATAGTACCTTGCGGAGCAAACGAAATCCCGCCGCAGGTAGTGCGGGCGAGCATCAAACGCAGTGAAGCGCTGGGGGATTGTACTCTGGTCTGGCAGGTATCGCTCAGCCGGTTACCGGCTCCAATATCGCCGCAGCTTCGTCAACAGCAGTATGACGTGATCTACCAGCAGTTTGTCCAGCGCGCAGCCGTCACACAGCCGCGCGACGCAGAACGCGAAGCACATCAAGCTGCGCAAAGATTCATAGACGCCATGAACATTGCCTCAGCGGCAAGGTCGTATCAGACTCCATACTACATTACCCGCCTTTCGGGAGACCTTTATGTTTGGGGCCTCGACGAAATCCATACTCCCGAAGGGCTGGGCTTCTCAGCCTGTACTGTCCGCTACACCGATGGTTACGGCATCCGGTTTGACCCTTGGGCAAAACTGCAAGGGCACACCGTTACAGCACAGGATGTGTTGTCTGGAAGGTCGCGTTTGCTACCCGCGGCTCGAGTATGGGCTGCGCCAGGACATGCCGCGAATTATCGCTCCTTCGAGCGGCCGATGGACCTGACGCCCGAAGTGCTATGCCTTGTTGCCGTCAGGAACCCGCTGAGCTTATACGGTGCTTCTTGGTCAGTGGACAGAACTAACGGGCGCATCATTAGTCTATCCACGCACGTTGAAAAGGGCAATAAGTCCCCCTTCCGTGTGCGTCTCACGCTGGATAAGCAACGCGGTATGGCTCTCTCGCGGGTCGCAGTAACATATCTAGGCATGAAGGGCGGAGAAGAGTATGTTGTGTCCCGGTGGGGGCAGAGGGCAGGCATATGGATACCTCTACGCGTAGAGGAAAAACAATGGGATGACAACCAACGTATACAGCGCCTGTGGCAGTTAAAGCAGGTCATACCGCCGCAAAAAAACGCTTCCGTTCCCCTTGGATTTTGGGTGCAAGACATGCGTCTGCTTGGACCCTTTGGCACCGATAATGATGTAGCGACACAGGCAGACGAAATCGTTGGTTACAAATGGAATGGGAGGCTTCCAGAAATATCTGAGCTACACGCAATGAGACATCAGACGAACGGAGCTTCTCATCCTGCAGCTCATCTGCCACTGATGCGATTCATTGCCCCCCTTACGCTGACCCTTATTGGCGTTATCTGGTACTGGAGGTTGAAGCGAGCGGAGCGGAAGGCATCATCGCCCTGAAAGGAGCAGAAGATGTGTCCTCCGATGAACAGAATACAGAGATACTGCGATATCTGAAGCAGATACGGCAGTTCTTCCAGCGGGCAGAACATCAGGAACGGGATGACCTGGTGGGAGAAACGGTTCTGCGGTTGCTGGTTGCACAACGGCGCGGTCTTCAGCTGCGTGAGAGCCTGGTGCAGGTTGTGTGCAAGCGGGTATGGGTGGAGCATCTGCGTCGGCACAAACGGCACTGCGAGAACGAGGTTCAGAGGGGGGAAGGAGAGGACGCCTCTGTGCAATGGGAGGCAGATGCCATCCTGCGGGTGGATATATCTTCTGCCCTGCAACGGCTGAACCATGAGGAACGGCAGGTTCTCGAGTGGCGCTATATACACGGGATGAGCCATGCCCAGATAGCCGAGAAGCTGGGGGTTGATGAGCCGTGCGCCAGGCAGAGATGTCACCGCGCGTTGCAGAAGCTTCGCGATGTACTGGGTGAGTATGAGGGGTGAGCGGTCATGCGGGTCAGGTTACCCGGTCAGCGGTGGATGGCGCTGGTATTGATGTGGATAGGGGTGTTGTGGTTGCTCCAGAGCGAGTTAGCGTCATTTGGGGGCGAGTACGTGGTCAGAGTGTTTCCGCAGAGGGTGGACTGGGGCAGTATTGAGGCGGGTCGCCGTTACACGCAGGCAGTCACGATCCTGAACCTGT
>CAZOGB010000017.1:0-30177 GCA_964579145.1 uncultured bacterium
CGCCGAGGTGAAAACCCATGAGCGAATTCTGTCCAATAGAAGAAGCCATCGAACGCCTGAAAGCGGGCGAGATGATTATCGTGGTCGACGATGAGGACCGCGAGAACGAGGGTGATTTTGTACTCGCTGCCGAGAAAGTAACGCCTGAGGCGATTAACTTCATGGCGAAGTACGGTCGGGGATTAATCTGCCTTGCGGCGACGGCACAGCGACTGGATGAACTGCGCATCGGTTGCATCACCAGCAAGTACACCGCCCGGCACGGCACGGCGATGATGGAGCCGATAGACGCCCGACACGGCATCACCACAGGCATCTCGGCGTATGACAGGGCGCACACCATCCGCCTGTTTGTGGACCCTCGAGCGCGACCGGATGATTTCGAGAAGCCCGGGCACGTCTTCCCCCTGCGGGCAGTAGAGGGAGGAGTTCTGCGACGCGCCGGACACACCGAGGCAGCGGTTGACCTGGCTCGCCTGGCAGGACTGTATCCAGCAGGAGCTATCTGCGAAATCATGAACGAAGACGGCACGATGGCGCGTGTGCCTCAGCTGCTGGAGATGGCGCGTCAGTTCAAGATGTGTATTGTGACCATTGAAGACCTCATCCGCTACCGGCGCCGTTACGAAAAGCTGGTAAACAAAGTGGCGGTGGCAAAACTGCCCACCCGATACGGCGAGTTCACCATCCACGCCTACGAGTGCACGGTGGACCCGAACCCCTATGTCGCGCTGGTGATGGGCGACGTCGCCGATGGCAAGCCCACGCTTGTGCGGGTACATTCCAGCTGCCTGACAGGCGACCTGCTGGAGTCATTGCGATGCGACTGCGGAAGCCAGCTGGAAATTGCCCTGCAGACCATCGCGAAAGAGGGCAGGGGAGTGTTGCTGTATATCCAGCAAGAGGGGCGAGGCATCGGCTTGTTGAATAAACTGCGTGCCTACGCTCTGCAGGATCAGGGACTGGATACCGTAGATGCCAACCTGGAGCTGGGCTTCCATGCCGACGAGCGGGACTACGGCATCGGGGCACAGATACTGGCAGACCTTGGGCTGAAGGAGATACGCCTGATGACCAATAATCCCACCAAGCGCATCGGTCTGGAGGCGTATGGGCTGAGAATCGTGGAAACCGTGCCCATCGTGGGCGAGATAACACCTTATAACAGACACTACCTGCATACCAAGCGGGAGAAGCTGGGACACACTCTCCCAGAAGATGGCGAGCAGGCTGAAGACATCAAAGCGGAGGATACCGTTTGCCATGCCCAAAATGTATGAGGGACAGCTGGTCGGCACCGGCTACCGTTTTGCCATCGTGGTCAGCCGTTTCAACGAATTCATCACTTCCAAACTGCTGGGCGGTGCGCTGGATGCTCTGGCACGTCACGGGGTGGATACCGAGCGCAATGTGGAGGTAGCCTGGGTGCCCGGCTCGTGGGAGCTGCCGCTGGTGGCAAAGCGATTCGCCCGGAGCGGGCGATATGATGCGGTCATCTGCCTGGGGTGCGTGATCCGCGGCGACACACCCCACTTTGAGTACATCGCGGCGGAGGCAGCGAAGGGCATCGCGCAGAGCATGTTAGAGACGGACGTGCCCATCACCTTCGGCGTGCTAACGACCGACAATATTGAGCAAGCGATCGAGCGGGCGGGCACGAAAGCGGGTAACAAGGGAGGAGATGCCGCCGTCAGCGCGATTGAAATGGTTAGCCTGCTCCGCCAGCTGCCTGAAGCGGAAAGGTGATAGAGGCATGCTCAAGCCCTGGAACACGGTCCTTGCTTTTGTGTTCGGCTTCCTGTCGTGTGCATTGATCCTGCGCTGGATGGGCTACCAGCCTCCATCGCAATCCCGGCAGCTCGTGCTGGCAGCGCTGTCTGCGCCGCCGCCCCCCGTGGGCAGCGTGCCCGGTGCCGATGCTATCGCCGAAGCCAGCGCCCGAATCGAGCCCGCGGTGGTAAACATTGATACCTTCATGCGCCCTCGCCGGGCACGGGGGCTGGAAGGCTTCTTTGGACAAGAATCGGAGGCGATGCGCGGTTCCGGGTCTGGCGTGATTACCAGCCCCGATGGCTACATCATCACCAACCACCATGTCATCCGCGGCGCTGATGAAATTGTTGTCTCTCTTTCCGACGGCAGGCGGTTTCTTGGGCGAGTGGTCGGCGCGGATGAGACTTCGGACTTGGCGGTCATCAAGGTGAACGCCTCCAACCTGCCAACCGCCATGCTGGGCGATTCGGACAAACTGCGCGTAGGCGACTGGGCGATTGCGGTGGGCAATCCGCTGGGGCTGGGGAGTACCGTC
Organism: uncultured bacterium; assembly: GCA_964579145.1. Classification (GTDB taxonomy): domain Bacteria; phylum Armatimonadota; class HRBIN16; order HRBIN16; family HRBIN16; genus HRBIN16. The sequence continues at coordinate 2,309 of CAZOGB010000017.1, forward strand.
ACGGTGGGCGTCATCAGTGCCTTGAACCGCCGCAAGCTGTGGGTAGACGAGGGCAGGTTTCTGGAGGTCGCCATCCAGACGGATGCTGCCATCAATCAGGGCAACTCGGGCGGCGCGCTGGCTAACATCCACGGACAGCTGATCGGCATCAACACCGCTATCGCCGCACCACCCGGGGGAGGCTCCATCGGCATCGGTTTCGCCATCCCGGTGAACCATGTGAAGAAGGTGGTGCGCGATATTATCGTTCAGGGTGGGACGATTAAACGGGCGCGACCGTGGATAGGCTTCTACTTCGACGCGGTGCGCCCGTCGCTGATGAAACGTCTCGGCTTACCCGACCTGAACGGCGTGGTGGTGGATGAGGTGCTGCCGGGTAGCCCCGGCGATAAGGCTGGGCTGAGGGCAGATGACGTCATTCGCCGATTTGGCGACCGCGACATCTACGCGCCGCAGGAACTGCTGGAAGAGATTATGAAGCGCCAACCGGGCGACCAGGTGCAAGTCAAAGTATGGCGAAACGGCAAAGAGATTACCCTGTCCGTTACCATCGGGCAGGCGCCTGAAACACTGCGATAGTTTGGGGGATGCATTGACCGACGAGATAAGCAGAACCGAAGCCTTGCTCAATCTGGCAAGGCAGTTCCAACTGTCCGAACTGGAGTGGCAGGAGGAGGCACTACGCATCTTTATTCGCCGCGAAAGCACGCAGGCTGAGGCGGGGGTGACGTCTGCTGCTCCCGTGCCTGCGGCGAACAGTGCCCCCAGCGTGGCCGCGCAGACAACCCTTGTCGAACTGCGCGCTCCCATGACGGGAGTTTTCTATCGTGCGCCATCGCCGGATGCGCCGCCTTACGTGGAGGTGGGCGATTTCGTGGAAGAGGGGCAGATTGTGTGCCTGATTGAAGCCATGAAGGTGTTCAACGAAGTGCCTGCCGAGAGGTCGGGCAGAGTGGTCGAGATATGCGCGTCCAGCGGACAGCTGGTAGAGCAGGGCAGTGTGCTCTTTCGTCTGGAACCGCCAGAGGAGGAAAGCGAGTGAAAGAGGTTATCCAGCTGGGCATCCTCGGTCTTGGCGTGGTCGGTTCGGGAACGGTGGAGGTGCTCCAGCGCAACCGCGACAGCATCGAGCGCAAGATTGGGGCGCGTCTGGAGATTCGCCGAATCGCCGTGCGCGACCTGGAGAAACCGCGCCGGGTACCCGTGGACCGCTCACTGCTAACGAATAACGCCTATGACGTGGTGGACGACCCGCAGATAGACATCGTGGTGGAGCTCATCGGCGGCGTGCACCCCGCCAAAGAGTATGTGCTGCGTGCGCTGGAGAACGGTAAGCCGGTGGTCAGTGCCAACAAGGAACTGCTTGCCAAAGAGGGCGCAGACATCATGATGGCAGCGGGCAAGTGTCAGCTGGACTTTGCCTTCGAGGGCAGTGTGGGCGGAGGCATTCCCATCATCCAGCCGATGAAAAACGCGCTGGCCGGCAACCGTATCCAGCGGGTGATGGGTATCGTCAACGGTACGACGAACTACATCCTGACCAAGATGGCCGAAGAGGGCACCGACTTCGAGCAGGCGTTGCGGGAGGCGCAAGCGCAGGGTTATGCCGAAGCTGACCCCAGCGCAGATGTGAACGGACACGACGCCCAGTACAAAATCGCCATCCTCGCATCCATCGCCTTTACCGCCCGGGTGAAGGTGCACGATGTGTACTGTGAGGGCATCACGAAGATTACCCGGGCGGATATGGACTGGGCACAGCGGCTGGGTTACGCCATCAAGCTGGTGGCGATTGCGCAGGAGGTCTCGGCGAAGGCGGTGCAGGTGCGGGTGCATCCAGCGCTGTTACGGCTTTCTCATCCGCTGGCGAGCGTGCGCGACGTGTACAACGCCATCATGGTGCGCGGCGATGCAGTGGGCGATGTGATGTTCTACGGGCGCGGCGCAGGCAGTCTGCCAACGGGCAGCGCGGTGGTGGGTGACATTATCGACGTGTCGCGCAACCTGCTGTTCGGCTCGACGGGGCGCGTGGGCTGCACCTGCTTTGACCGGCGATATGTGGTGCCCATTGAGCAGATAGAGAGCAGTTACTACGTGCGGATGCGGGTGCAGGACCGCCCGAATGTGCTGGCTCAGGTGGCGGGCGTTTTCGGAATCCACAACATCAGCATCTCCTCGGTGGTGCAAAGGCAGGTTAACGCCCAGGAGGCAGAGATTGTGTGGATAACGCATCGGGCGCAGGAGGGCGCGATACGCCATGCTACCGAAGAGATCCGGAGACTGCCTGTTGTGATGGACGTATGTAACACCATCCGCGTGGAAGAATGAAGCTGATAGACCGCATGTTGCTGTCGGAACTGCTGGTGCCTTTTCTGGTGGGCACGGTAGCGGTAGTGTTGATGCTCATCGGCAACATGCTGTTTTTTTATGCCGAGCAGTTCTTTGCGATGGGCGCGCCCGTCATTGCCATCGTGCAGATGATTATCTACCACGCTCCCTTTCTGCTGGTGTTGACCCTGCCTGTGGGCACTGCGCTGGCCGTATCGCTGACGGTCAACCGCCTGGCGCGGGACTCCGAGATTGTGGCGATGCGCAGTGCGGGCGCCAGCCTACGACGCATTTTCCTTCCGCTAATGGTGGTAGGGATACTGGTTTCTGTGGTAAACTTCTGGCTTGAGGAGTCGGTGGTGCCGCGTGCGGAGCGGCAGTTTCGCCGGGTGCGTGATCGCATCTTTCTGATGCAAACGGCGCCGCTGTTTCGCTCGAACGTGGTGTTCCGAATGCGCGAGTACGCTTTTTACATTGGGCTGGTAGAGAGGACTGAGGGCAATCGCGCCGAATTGCGGGATGTTCAGGTATGGGAGATGCCGGTGTCGGGCTATCCGCGCACGATACTGGCTCCACGCGCCGTTTACGATGATGGCATCTGGCGATTCTATGACGCCCAGATACATATCTACGGCAAAGATGGGTTCGCCATTGACGCCCATACCGCTGGTGAGATTACGATTAACCTGAGAACCGCGCTGGAGGAGCTGATCAGCCCGCCGTCGCCCGAGGAGACCAACGCGGCAGAGCTGCGCCGTCAGGCACAGGAACTGCAACGGGCAGGGTTGCCGGCAACACGCCTGTGGGTGGGGTATCATTTTAAATACTCCATCCCGTTTGCCTGTGCGGTGTTCGCGCTGTGCAGTGCGCCGCTGGCTCTGCGTTTCGCGCGGGCGGGAAGTTTTATGGGAGTGTTGCTGGCGATTATTCTCGTATTTCTGTTCTGGAACACCCTTCTGCTGGCGCGGTTGCTGGGCAACCATGGCTTCCTGCCACCTGTCGTGTCGGCGTGGGCGCCCAACGTGCTGTTCGCGCTGGGTGGAGCATTCCTGTTATGGCGGTCGGAGTAAAACATGAGCCGGTCACACACGAAAACACAAGACACCACCCTCACCGCGCGTGAGATGGATACTGTGCCTTCCAGCGATGGCGTTATCGCCCAGCACATGCGCGAGGAGTGGCTGAACACCCTGGCGGAGATGGAGCATGCCCGCGAGATAGGGGAATGGGTGCGCCATCAGCGCGAGCAGATGATGCAGAACCTGCGTCCCCCTGACGATGGGCTGGAGGCTTGCCGTTCGTTTACTGCCCTTGCCGATGCGGTGGTGCGACGTCTGTTCACGCTGGCTGTCCAGCGTGCGCGGGTGACACACCCTCCTGAAATCGCGGTGGCTGCAACGGGCGGCTACGGGCGCATGGACCTGTCCCCTCACTCCGATATCGACATTACCTTCATTCCCGAACGAGACGGCGACGCCGCTACTGACCGCATCATCCGCGAGATGTTTCGCCTGCTCATGGATGTGTTGATGGAATACGGTCGCCTCAAGGTCGGCTACGCCTATCGCCTGCTGGACGACTGCCCGACGCTGGACCACACCACCCAGACGACGCTGGTGGACGCCAGGCTGGTCACCGGCAGTCGCCGCGTCTTCGCGCGGTTCCTTGAGGAGTTCTGGGCGCATTTCAACCCCACCGACTTCCTGTTCCGAAAAATCCGCGAACGGCGACAGATACGTGCCAAATACGGCGTCACCCCGTATCTGGTAGAGCCTCACGTGAAAGAGGGCGCGGGAGGACTGCGCGACATCCATCTGGTGCGCTGGCTGGGAGCAGGCTGGGCAGGACTGCCAACCGCCGGGGAATGGGAGTATCTGGTGTCGCGCGAATGGCTGACGGAAGGGGATGCACACCATCTGGTTCAGGCTCAGGAGTTTCTGACGCGGGTGCGCAACCATCTGCACGGGCTGGCAGGGGAACAGCGCGACCTGCTGACCGTCGCCAAGCAGGAGGAGATTGCCCAGCGTATGGGCTACGAGCCGCAGGAGCACACTCCGGCGGTGGAGCTGTTCATGCACGATTACTATACCCATGCCGTGCACGCATACCGAATCTGCGAAGAGATTATCCACAGGGTAGAGCAATCGCGGCACGTGCTGGGTATTGGGCTGGACTGCGAGCGCAAAGAAGTGATTGCCTCCGAGAACCTGCTTCATCGCGAAGACCCAGTGTGGATGCTCTGGGCTATTCGGCTGGCACAGCAGTACGAACTGAACCTGAGCGTATCGCTACAGCGGTTTATGCGCTCGGTTGCGTCCACCATGCCCCAGACGCGCGACCCCAAACACCTTGCAGAGACCTTCCTCTCTATCCTGCAGGCGCCAGAAGGGGTAGCACGCGCACTGCGACAGATGGCGGATACCGGCGTACTGGGGTGGATACTGCCGGAGTTTGAAAACATACGCACTCTGATTCCCTATGACCCCTCGCATGAGTTTACCGTCGGTGAACATACTCTGCGAGTGGTGGAGAACCTGGAAGGACTGAACACCATCACCGACCCGCACTACGCCGATTACCGGCGCATCTTTCAGGAGACGCCCCATCGCGAGGTGCTGTACCTCGCTGCTCTACTACATGATGCGGGAAAAGGCATCCCCAACAAAGACCACTCGGAAGCGGGGGGGGAACTGGCGGAGCAGGTGGGGCGGAGGTTCTTCCTCAGCGAGGACGCTATTGCCGACCTTGTTTTTCTGGTGCGACATCATCTGTTGATGGCGGAGACCTCGCGCCTGCGCGACCTGAATCTGGATGAAACCATCCGCGACTTCGTTCAGGTAGTGGACACCATCGACCGCCTGAACATGCTGTACCTGCTGACCTATGCCGACACCCACGCGGTAGGCAGCGGCGTCTGGACGGAAGTCAAAGCGGCGTTTCTGCGCGAACTGCACCGTAAAGCCGAGCGGTTCCTGATAGCAAGCGAAGCGGTAGAGCATGCCCCGCCGGATATGGGACGGTTCCGGCGCAGACTGGTCAAGGAGCTGAGCCTCGAGAATCTGCCAGAGGAGATGGTAACGCGCCACCTGAACCTGATGCCTGCCACGTACCTGCTGAACACCGCGCAGGAGCAGATCGGTCTGCATATTCGCATGGTTCAGGAGGCGGTTCAGGGAGTGCCTCAGCTGGCGTTCCAGACCCCACCCGACGCCTCGGTCACCGAGCTGACCGTATGCGCTATCGACGATCCAGAGCCCGGTCTGCTGGCGAAAATTGCGGGGGTACTCTACGCCGCGCAGGTGGCGGTGCACGCCGCGAACGTGTTCACCCGCTCGGGCGAGATTAAGGTGGCAATAGATACCCTGTGGGTGGACTATCGCGGGCGTCCCATCCCGCCCGCCAAGCGCGCCGAAATCGAGGAGAACATGAAAGCGGTGCTGACCGGGGAGACATCGGTCACCGACCTGCTACACCGCGCTCGCCGAGCAGGGCAGGCGCCCCCAGAGCTGGTCAGTCTGGTCATCCACCACGACCTCTCCGAGCAGTTTACCGTGATTGAGGTTCGCACCACAGAGCACATCGGCATGTTGTACTGGGTATGCCGTGCGCTGTCGCAGCTGGGCTGGAACATTCACAGCGCCAAACTCAGCACGTGGGCAGGGAAGGCGGTCGGCGTTTTCTACGTCACCGACACCGAAGGACGCAAGTTCCACGCCGACGCTCAACGGTTGAGGGATACTCTGGCAGAGGGCATCAGCGCTCTGTAACAGCCCACAGTTTGCCCTCTGGCAGGGGACGGGTGGAGGCTTTGAGAGAACCGGTCGGCATCGCCACCACCTCCACCCGTATTATAGCACACGCGCAGGCTATCGCTCTATCAGATAGTACATCACCGATGGCTGAAGCGTAATCGTGCCTCCTGTGGAAGCCCTGCCCGTGGGATACCCATTCCAGTCCAGAGGGGTAACCTTCAGCTGGCGGGCATCGGGGCGGGTGAGAGTTACCGTACCGCCGAATCGCCTCACGTTGATGGGCGCTGTACCGAGGCTGCGAATTGCCCGCTTGCCCGTTCCGGGTGCGCTCCAGCCGTAGTTAGTGTCCTCGCTCATCACCTGCAACAGCATCCGGCGCGAGGTGCGTAACGGCTGTCCGTCCAGCGGAACGAGCAGTACCGAGCCGTATTCCATATCCGCTTTCACGGTGACATCGCTCAGGCGAAGAGTGCCTGCATCACGCAGAAAGCCACACGCCCCCTGCGCTCTCGGTGCGTTCACCGTCACCAGCCCCTTCGCGTAGTCCCAGAGCAGTTCTCCTGTCACACTGCGCACGCGCCCGGCGGTGCGGACAATGTAGCGCGAGAGGTCGGCGATTTGCGAGGGCGTATCTCGCTCCACAAAGTTCATCACCACCTTGCCAACCAGATGCGCGAGCGGGTCGATCGCCTCCAGCTGCGAAACCGCTGCTGTCTGCCCCGCGGGAATGTCTCTGGCTCGCAGTTCGTCCAGATTGACCGGCTGAGAAACCGGTGCCCCCTTCAGCGCAAACAGGTCGGATAGATTCAGGTTTGCCACCACCACGGGACGCGCCTCCTGCACCAGCCCTTGCCGGAAGACCAACGCTGCGGCCGGAAACTGCCCGAAGACCACCGGTGTCTGGATGGAGAACTTGCTCAGCACCTGCTGCCAGCTCGGTCCGCTCAGCGCGAAGAAGTAGACGCCATCGGTTCCCTGCAGGACGCCGTAAGTGGCGAACAGGAAGGGGAAGTCCGCGCGGAAGCGGTCGGGAGGCGTCCAGTTTACCTCGCTGATGATAGAGGGCAAACCGTTGTAGATAACGTCCATCAGCGGCAGGGAACCCTTCGCCACCTCCGTGAGGGCGCAGGCATCGTCGTAGAGGTCGCCCACGCTCAGCGACCATCCCGCCCGCTCGCCTTCATGTGGTCCGCCGAAGTAGCCGTGCCGGTCCATATAGTCACAGACGGCGTTGCTCCATTTGTCCAGCGGACCCAATATCTGTGCGCTGGCGGTAATCCAGTTCGACGCCTGTACCAGCCCCTTGTAGCCGAGGTCACGCTTCAGATAATCGCGCATCTGCGCGAAGAACTGGCGCTGGTGTTTGGCGAGGAACTCGGCGGTGTCCTGGGCGCGTTTGGTTCGCTGGTTGAACATCTCCCACAGCCCCATGAAGCCCGCGCGCCCCTCTGCCTCGTTATCGCCGCGGATGCGTTCGCCACCCCACGCCGCAAACGCCGCGCCAAGCGACCTGTACTTCTGCTTCAGCCATTCGCCAAACGCCTTCTCCAGGATCTCCATCTGCTGAGCGGGAATGTTCTGGTAGGGCGTGAACGTCCAGAAGAAATACGAGTCCTCGTTGACCAGCTCCACCATCGCCACCGCTGGTTCGTCCTTCAACGCAACTCCCGTGTAAGGGTTCGGCGTGGTCATCAGATCGCGCCACCAGCCGCGGTAAATCTGCTGGAACCGCGGGTTAAAGAAGGGCATGGCGAAGGGGTGCTGATTGTTGTAATCGCCATAGCCGTCGTCGCGGGTGAAGCGAAGCCACAGCGGGAAGTAGATGGACAGGGTACAGTAGATGCCCTGCCGCTTCATCGCGGAGATGAAGTAGAAGTATTTGTCGAGGTACTCCCGGTCTACCTTCGTGTAATCCTGCCCCCAGATGCCGCCGTGCATGCGCACCATGTTCACTCCATACTTGGCAAGCATCCGCGCCAGGTGGTCGACGGAAGCCCTGTCCATGCGGATAATGTCGGGACCGGCGTTCACCGCCCAGAATCGCACGGGTTTGCCCGTCTTGCTGTGCACGAACTGCCCGTTTTTGACCAGGATCCATCCGTTCTCGCCGGCGACCTTCTCGTTGAGAAAGCGCAGGTCGATGGGGGAGGAGCGGAACGTGTCAGGGTCAGGCTCAAAGGCAAACCAGCCGTCCATCGCAAGGTTGTACTTCTGTCCCGGCTTCAGTTTGCCGTTCGGGACCGTATAGCTGGTGGTGAGCAGGAAAGCGTCAAAGCACACGGCTCCCTCGTTTTGCAGAACCTCAATACGCAGGCGATGTGTGCCCGCAGTTAGCTTCACCTGCCCCAGCGACACCCAGTTCGCAACCACGAACTGGCGGATAGGCGCCTCATCCAGCAGAGAAACATCGCGTCCACAAACCTGCCATTCCTGCGAATCGAACCGCCAGCGGAAAGGACCGTGCTTCCAGAACTTGCGGGCGAAGAAGTAGTAGCTGGCGGTTTGCGGTACCTTTACCTCGTATTCCAAAAACAGGGTTTTGCCGCCGTAGTTGCCGTCCGCGCCAATCCACTTGCCTTCGGATAGCACGCTTGCTTCTTGAGCGTTCGCAGGCTCAAAGGTGTGCCTATCGGGAAAGTTTGTCGCCGTCGGCTTCTCTCCTTCCCACCACACCCACACGTTTTGCGCGTTACCCGGCGGTGCAGGGCGTGTTCCCTGGGCGCTGCATCCCGTCATAACGCTCACCACTAACAGAACTATCCATCTCCACCGCATGTTCATCGTTACCTCCGACCGTTCGGGACTAAATCGTTTTAGTTTTCGGTGAGGAGCGTTTCGCCTCCTGCAGGAACTCTCTCCATGCGCATAGAAACAGTCGGGGAGGACTACGAAAGGCGGGCAGAACGCATGTACTGGGCTTATCTGGTGCACCTGAGTTTCAACATGTGGTGCGACCGCGAGGCGGCAGAATGGCAGGGCTATGGCATCTATAAGCCGTACCTGCGCTTCGACGAAACGCTATGGAACGACCTGGTAGAGGAGATGGCACGGGCGGGCGTCAACATGGTGGTGCTGGACCTGGGCGACGGCGTGCAGTATCGCTCTCATCCCGAAATCGCGGTGACAGGTGCATGGAGCAGGGAGAAACTGCGCGAGGAGATCACCCGCCTTCGCGATAGAGGCATAGAACCTATCCCCAAGATGAACTTCTCCACCGCACATGACGCCTGGCTGGGGGAGTACTCCCGCTGTGTATCCAGCCCGCGCTACTATACCGTCTGCCGTGACCTGATTGAGGAGGCGATTGAGCTGTTTGACCAGCCTCGCTTCTTCCACCTCGGCATGGACGAGGAAACCTGGGAGCACCAGCGGCACTATGCCTACGCCGTGGTGCGCCAGCATGAGCTGTGGTGGGAAGACCTCCACTTCCTGGTCCAACAGGTGGAAAGGCACGGTGTACGGGCGTGGGTATGGTCGGACTACTACTGGCACCACCCGGAAACGTTTCAGCAGAACATGCCACGTACGGTTTTGCAGAGCAACTGGTACTACGGCGCGGAGATGGATACGCAGGACGTGGCGGTGCGTGCGTATATTGAACTGGCACAGCATGGCTTCGAGCAGATACCGACCGGCAGTAACTGGTCTAACGACGTGAACTTTGTGCGCACCGTGCGCTTCTGTCGCGAACATATCCCTGCCGAGCGCCTGCTGGGCTTTGTGCAGACCAGCTGGATGCCCACCCTGGAGGAGTGCCGGCAAAAGCATCTCGACGCGGTGAGGCAGATTGCTTCTGCGAGAGAAGAGGTAGAAAGAGAAAGGTAGAAATTTGGGCACACAAATAAAGTATACTTTTCTCTACTATGCAGATGTGTTGACAATCTGCCGACAGGTATGATAGCATCATTAAGGAGTGAATACGAGGACATACGAGCCTTCACAAGAGGAGATGGAGGAGGAAAGGCGCGACTGATGGAACGCAAATACAAGATTCTCGCGGTGGACGACGAGCCGCACATTCGCCGTCTGGTGCAGGTCAACCTGGAGAGGCACGGCTACGAGGTAGTTACAGCCGCCGATGGCAAAGACGCGCTGGAGAAGGTCGCCAGCGAAAAGCCCGACCTGGTGGTACTGGACGTGATGATGCCGTACATGGACGGTTTCGAGGTACTGCAAACCCTGCGCAAGAACCCCGAAACGCGCGACCTGCCCGTCATCATGCTAACCGCCAAAGCGCAGGATGCGGACGTGTTCCGCGGGTGGCAGTCAGGTGCAGACCTGTACCTCACCAAGCCGTTTAACCCGATGGAGCTCATCTCGTTCGTCAAGCGCATCTTCAAGTCCAAAGAGACCGGCGGCGAAAAGCGCTACGAACTCTAACGAGGGACGCAATGGTCAGAAACCGTTTTGGGCTGTGGGTCGGATTGGCAGTCGCCACGCTGGTGGGCATGGGCGTCGCGGCGTACCTCGCCCTGAAACACGAGCGAACGCATAGCGAACTGAATCAGGTTCAAGAGCTGATCGAGCGTTCCCAGGATATCGTCCGGCAACTGGAGGAGGAGCTGGGAAGCCAGGCGCCGCTGGAAGCAGGCTAAGAGCACCCACTTTCCCTCCGCACAGCCCGATCCCCATCGGGCTGTGTTTGTATTACCGCAGAGTGATCAGGCGTACCTGACGTAAGCCCACCGGTCCCAGCAGACCCGAGGGCTGAAGGGGAGAGCCTTTCTGCCACAGCCTCCAGGTGGTAAAGGTGTAACGCCCCGTAGGGCTTGGTCGCCCTGCCAGTACCCATTCTGGCCACTCGCGAAGGGTACCGTCCGAGTTGCGCGAGCTGTCCTCCGGCAGTTCCTCATCGCCAATCATGCGGTTGACCCACAGGTTGGCAACCGTTACCTCTATCCTGTTGGAACCCGGGCGAAGCATATCCGTCACGTCCACGCGGAACGGCGGCTTCCACAGAATGCCAGCCTGTTTGCCGTTTACCCTGACCGAAGCCACAACTTCCACGCGCCCAAGGTCCAGGTAGACGCGCCTGCCTCTTTGAAGCCACTGCGCGGGAACCTGCACCTCTTTGCGATACGTGGCTCTGCCCGAAAAGTAACGAATGCCAGGGCTGGGATGTTCACTCCACGAGATGAGCCGTGCGAACGTAGCTTCGGCAGGCGCGCCCCAGCCCGGAGCGAACCTGACACGCCACGCACCTTGCATAGAGAGCACGGGCGCAGATGCAGATACCTTAAAACGCCACCTTTTGCCCGCACGGGTAACCAGCGCGTAATCGCCGGGCAAACCAGCCTCCGCGAGCAGTACACCATCCGACGAACGCCGGATGCGCAAAGCAGGCGCAGGGTCGGGCAGGGGATACAGCGCAATCGTCTCCGGGTCGGTGGCAGAGGCGGTGTAAACCTTACCCGCGGCTTCGTACTCTACCCGCAGTGTTTTCACCACTCCAAACGCAGGGTCGCCTTCGGAAGCGAGTTCCGCAACGGTGAAGGTCAGCTTGCCCGAATCCACCATGCGCTGAACCTGATCGGTCACGTCTTTGGTGCGGGCGGCATCGCCCTCCGGTCCCCATAACGCTTTGCGTATACGAAGGGCAGGCTGAGAAGCAGGTACGAAGAGCACCTCACGCCCATCGCGTGTTACTCGCACTACAGGGTCATCGTTGCGCGAAGACGCTCGGAAGACCACGAAAAACGCCTCCGCTGGCTCGAAGTACAGTGGAATCTGCGTGACGTGCCCTGTCTGCCGATACACCGCCAGCGGTTCAATGCTTCCCGTCTCGGGATGCCAGAGTTCAGGGCGCTTGCCCGTTATGCGGAACGTGCAGACGGCTCGCGCTGGACGGTCACTGATATTTGCCACAAAGTACACATCCGCGCCACCAATCCGTCGGTGCGTGAACTGAATCAGAGGATGGCTGGCGCTGAAATCTGGAGGCACGCCAAACGACGCCAACTCCTGCTCCACCGATTTGCCCCGGATAATCTTTCCGTTGTGCCACAGCCGCTGAGCCAGTTCCCGAACCTCCGCGTCACAGCGCGGGTAGCCCCAAAGGCTGGGGGATTTCACTGGAGGCACGTCCCCGATGACCGTCGCTCCAGCCTCCACCAGCTGCTGAACCCGCCGCAGGAGACGGGGCGTCATCGTGGGCACGGACGGTAGAACCAGCACGCGATAGCTCATGCCATGCGACAGGACGAGTCGCCCGTTTTTGACCTGCAAATGGCGAAGCACCACATCCGCGGGACAGGCGTCGGCACTGTATCCTGCACGCTTGAGAGACGCGGGAGGAATGAAGCTGCGAGGTGCACCTTCGGGCGCCATATAAAGCACATCTGCCACGGGCGTGCCCTGCTGAAGCAGATATTGGCATCGCGCCAGATAGCGGTGCCAGGGGAGCGAAAACCCCCACCAGGTCTGCGTGCGCTCATAGTGCAAGCCCCAGGGCCCCATGGTCATGCCAGGCACACGGTTCTCCTTCCAGGGCTGAAGGGCGTATCGATGAAAAACAAAGCGATTGATGCCGTGACAGAACGCCCAGTCGCCCAGCGTCTTGATAGAGGCCGGATGATGCAGCCAGCGCTCAGCCGAATCGGCAGTAAAGGCTTCCGCGCCCACCACGCGCTTGCCGTACACGTGCGCCGCAGACACCATTAGCGGTAGGGTTGTGCCTCCGCCGAATCGGGGGGTTATCCAGAACTCCGCCATGGGTTCGTCTGCCTCGCCCGCATAGCGCATATCGTCAAACACGCAGTCGCCATAGGCTTCGATGCTCAGACGCAAGCCATACCGTTTTGCCAGTGTGCGCAGGTGACGGGCATAGTTCTCCACCAGCAAGTCGGATATCGTCTGGCGCCAGTCCCACAAGAGGCGCTCCGAAACCTCTATGCTGTCCACCACGCATCCTGCGATGACGGGAAGATAGGGCAGGGGGTCGTAACCCCGGCGGCGGATAAACTCCTGCCGGAAGTTCGGTGTCCAGTTCTGCGAGCCGACCTCCCAGCTATCCACATGCGTCGACACAAGCGCTTTGCCCGCCAGCCCGCCCACGTCCTCAATCAGCTTCTGCATGAAGCCCGCAAAGTGCGTCTCGATACCCTGTTTACTCAGTTTATCGCACTCCAGACCGCGCCCAGAAGCGGGAGAGGGAGCGTTGACCGCTCCGGTGGGCGTGTGCCCGATGCGCAGGATGGTCCAGCGTCCGGGCGGCACCTGCCACCGTAAATGTCCGTTTTCCTGCATATATGATGTAAGAAAAACTACATTTTCAGTAGAAATGACAGAATCACTGGAAACGGCAGGATATTCCGCGACAGAACCGAACTCCTGGCGCACGAACCCGGCTTTCCCGGCGATGTCGGGGATTCGAAAATCCGCGGGCGTGGGGAAGGCAATCACCGCAACGTCGCAGTAAAAGCCCGCAACGGCAGGAGGCGGTGGCAGGCTGCCGTCAAAGAGCGCAGGTCCCTCGACCCGCGTCTCTGTCCACACCAGCTTCTGCATCGCATGTTCGGGGGGAACCCACGGACCGCCGCTGCCGCACCAGCCGGCGTCGTTGTTCATGTTGACCTGCAGACCGAGACGGTGCGCCTCAGAGACCACATGCTTGAACAGCTCGCGCCACTGCGAACTGGCAAACGCCACGCCGCCAGCAGGCACGCCCTGGTCAACCTCCATAATCAGCACGCCGCCAATGCCGACGCGACGCATCGCCTCGAGGTCGCGGGTGATGCCTTCGCGCGTGATGTTGCCGTTCAGCCAGAACCAGTAAACCCATGGACGCGCCCAGTCTGGCGGGTTTCGGAACCCCGCTTCCAGCGTTTGCGCCGTTGAACTGCCGGTAAACACAAAGAGCAGAGCACAGGCAAGCGCACAAAGGCTCCGTTTCATACAATCGTCTCCCTGTTGGTTAGATAACGTCCGATAAGAAATATTATGTTCTATCGCGCCGTCTCTGCCACACGTCCCCTACCACTGCCAGCAGAATCACCACGCCTTTCACTACTTTCTGATAAAACGCCGAAACTCCTGCCATCACCAGCCCGTTATCCAGCGCGCCGATTAACACCGCGCCAATCACCGTGCCTCCGACGCCGCCGCGACCGCCCGCGAGGCTCGCTCCACCAAGCACCACCGCTGCGATCGCGTTCAGTTCGTACATCTCGCCGTATTTCGGGTCGCCCGCGCCCAGCCTCGCCGCCTGCACAATGCCGCACAGACCCGCCAGAAACCCCGACAGCATATACACGGCAATCTTCACCTGCACCACGTCCACGCCCGATAGTCTCGCCGCCTGTTCGTTTCCACCAACGGCGTAAACTGAGCGCCCGAAATGTGTGTGGCGCAATAAAATCAAAACGCATAGTGACACAAAAATTGCAATCCACACCGGAATTGGAACACCCAGCACTTCACCGCCTGTGCCCCCGCCCAGCCGATTAAAGGCATCGGGCAGGTTGCCAACCGGTTTGCCGTCCGAGTAAACGAACGCCGCTCCCCGCGCGATGGTCATGGTCGCCAGCGTGACGATAAACGGCGCAATATTCCAGCGGGCAATGAGCCAGCCGTTCCACCAGCCGATAAGCGTGCCCAGCAGACAGGATACCACCACCGCCAGCATAATGCCCGTCGCCACGTCCGGCTTCGGAACCAGGGTTCGCCCACCCAGCACCAACCCGTTCATCATCAGGTCGGTGCCTATCAGTCCGCATAGCGCCAGCACCGAGCCAACCGAAAGATCTATGCCCCCGGTGATAATCACCAGCGTCATGCCCACAGCCAGAATGGTGTTGATGGCGCTTTGCAGGAGAATGTTCAGCAGGTTGCGGTGCTCAATGAAGCGTCCTTCGGTGAGTACAGCAAAAAAGACGGTGAGAACCAGAAGGTACAGGGCGATAGAGTATCTACTGAGACGCACTCCGCTCGTCACCATCGGCAGGTATCTCTAAGTTCCTGAAGCGTTCTATGGGTGAGGGTTGCTTATCCTGGGTACCCGTCTTCGGCTTTGTTTCAACCTCGGCTGGAAACTCCACATCCGGGCTGCTGGCGCTGGGCTGTGACGCAGGTTGAGCCGTAGCACCGGTTATGACGCGCTCTTCCAGTTCCTTGAGCACCCGCTCCGCTTCTTCTTCGCGCTCTTGCTTCCACTTCTTCAGGTCCGCTTCAGCAAGCTCTTCTTGCGCCTTAGCCGTTGCCTCTTCGCGCTCAATGCGCTCATCCACCCGTTCAAGGTCGGCTTCCAGGTCCTCCATGTTCACTCACCCGACCCCTCTTCCCCGAGATCAATCCTGCTGACACGCGCAAAAGTGGGGTCTATCTGCTCACGTATCTTCCTGTACGCCACCCTGACCTTCTGCTGGATCGCCTCTGCCCGTTTGCGTTCCTCAGTGCCCTCCGAGAAACGCGAAGGGTCCGCTCGTTTCATCAGGTTGTCATAGGTGGTTTCCAGCTGTTCGAGCGTGGCGTCCTCTGGCAAACCGAGTAATCGGTAACACGACGACAGGTCAAAAGCAGCGGCATCGGATTGGGCAGATACCTCCCCTGCCCTGCTCGGCGAAGTCGTTTGACCGACAGATGTCACCGGGTCCAGTGTGAGCGGCTCATCGCGCAAGCCGCCTCCCGGCTGAAGAGCCTCTTCCAGCTCGCGCCGCGCCAGCTCCGCCTCCAGGTCGTCCAGCCTTTGCCTGGCGCTTCGGAGGTACGCCTTTGCGATTCGCTTGATGCGCCGCGTGATTCCCATCAGAAACTCGCCCTCAATTCCAGGTTAGCCTGCTCGAAATCAGCTTTTCGGAAAACAACCTGTGGATACAGCGCGAACCCACCGCCCACGTTCTGCTGGACTGATACCATCCAGCGCACCTCACGTGCCCGCACGTTCGCCTCCGCACGTACCACTGGGTTCAGCCCTGCCGGCAGCCGCAGCGATGCCTGCACCATCACAAAATCGGCATCGGGCAGGTCTCCTCGCCGGGCAAGTATCATCTCCCCCTGCCACAGGGTGATGCCCGCCACCTGCCGAATGTCCATCCCAAGCAACAGCCCATAGCCTTTGCCCAGTTCGGGCTGGTAGTCTTCGCCGCGAATGAAACGAAACGCCGTCTGCCCCATACCCAGGTTCCTGCCATAAGCCACCGATGCACCGAGCGTGCGGGAACCAAATCGGCACGACACACCATGTTGCCTTTCTCTTCCGTTACTGGCAATCGCTATCTCCAGCGCGTTATCTTTCCACAACCCCACTCTGAACAGTGCGCCTTTCGCCAGCTCGCGCTCACCCATCCCCTGCCCAAACGGCATCCACATCTTGCCCAGCTGAGCCTGCCACCCCCGCCCCTCGTATCTGACGAACGCCTGCTCGATCTCTTCAGGGTCTACCGTGCCGTCGAAGTTCTGCAGTTTCTGGGCGAAGTAGACGCTGAAACGGTTCTCTCCATACAGCGACAGATGCGCGTCGGAGTACTCCCCAAACTGGGAGTACAGCAGCAGGTTGGCGTTGCGGTTGTTGTCCATGCGCATGCGAGCACGAATATTGAAGCCGAACTCATACAGCGGTTCTGCCCCTGCCGATGTGCACAGCGCCAACCATCCCGCCAGTAGTAGTGCTGTCAGCCGTCTCATCAGGATGCAGGATTCTCGCTGCTCCCCTTGACCTTGGCTTCCAGTTCCTGCAGCTCCTGGTCAATCTCACTGGTGCTAACCGTTGTCGATTGAGGCGTCTCCGCCTGACCAGGAGTGGGTTGAGCGATGCCCAACCGCAGTTCCAGCTTCGCCAGCTCTTCTTCCGCCGCCTGATTCGCTGCGTAATCGTCCAGCTGCGCCATGCGTCCCACCACGCTTTCACGCGCCATCTCGGCGCGAGCCTGCGCTTCCGCTTCGGCGCGGCTGATTTTGTCCTCCACACGCTCAAGGTCACGGGACACGTCATCCACCGACATGCCCTCCAGCGCCTTGTTGATGGAGGTCTGAATCTGTGCGCTCTTCCAGCGTGCCTTCTGCGCCAGGATTTCCGCCGTTTTCTGACGTACGCGTTCCTCGTCGCGCTTGATGGCAATCTTCACCTGCTCGACCACTTCTTCCGCCTGCGCCACAGCCTGTTTCACTGCCTCCAGCGAGCGTGTATAAGAGGCTTTCTCCAGCAGAAACTGCTTTGCCAGTTCCCTGTCACCTTTGCGCAGAGCCATCTCCGCGCGACGCTCCAGATCAATGCACGCACGCTCCAGTTTCTCTGCCTCGCCGCGCAAGCGGTTGCGCTCGGTAATGGCCTGCACCGCCCGCTCCTTGTTCCTGAGCAGATTCTCCTGCAACTCCTCGCGTGCGTGTTCCAGAATCACCTCGGGGTTCTCTACCTGTCCGAGCAGACTGCTGAACAGAGCGCGGATATATCGGAAAAGTCGTTTGAGCATCCGCTACGGCTCACTCCTTTCGCCCTTGTTTGTTCACAGGTATTATCGCACCAATCGCAGGGCGTTGTCAACCTGCCCCGCTCCCGGTCCCCATCTTATTGACCTGCCAGGCGGGAACAAAGTTGCGCCACAAACAAAAAAAGCGGAGGGAGATGCGCTCCCTCCGCCGATGAATGTTCTGTTACTTCCACAGCTCCCAGTGCTGAGGTGCCTGGTCTGGGGTCAGATTGAGCGTGGAACAGTTCATACCGCCCGCGTCATTGCATACCCTCTCATCCACAGGATACAGCGCCTCAAAGGGCAGAGCTTTGACGTGACCGTCGCAGAAGATGGTAGTCACCTTACCCGTGTGCCTGCCGTGTGGTCGCTGATGCCAGGGCTGCCAGGTCCCGGTCAATCCCCACGCCTCCGGTGAAAACGGCGGAGACAGATGGTTCATATACGCGCCCCAGGTGTTATGCAGGGGCAGGCTGTTGGGACCGTCTGGAACCGCATCCGCCACCAGCAGGTGCGTTGCCGGCGCTTCAATGCGCGCCATCGCGCCGAATGCTCCACTGCTACCGGGCACCGGTACCGCCATGCCGTAGCCAACGCGCCCCTCCATCCAGAGCCGCTTTCCGCCAGCGCCGCTGGTGTCCAGCTTTTTCGCCTCCGGGCACTGGGAGTACAGATTGTTTTTGGAGTAGGGCTGAACCAGATACAGATACCCTGCGGATACTAGCGACGTGCCGCATATGTCGGGCCACGGGCACGGGATGACAACCTGATATGGAGGATATGTCTCTTCGTAGTCCTGCGCATACATCATGATTGCTAGCCCGATTTGCTTGCTGTGGCTGATACATGCGGTTTGTCGCGCTTTGGAACGCGCCTGTGCGAAAACGGGGAACAGAATCGCCGCCAGTATCGCGATAATCGCGATAACCACGAGCAATTCAATCAGAGTGAACCCGCGTTTCATGGTGAAAATACCCTCCTTGCGTTCTATAACGTTTTGAGTTTAGTTACAATATACCACAGCATCCAAATGGAGTCAAGCGGTTTGCGTGGTTCACGCGGAGATTCAGATTTATTCTACGACCAGCAGGTCTGCTGCCGACTTGAACTGCTCTTCGTACAGCGTGCGGTAGACACCGGGCTTGTTCACCAGCTCCTCGTGCGTTCCGATGTCCACCACCTCGCCGTTGTCCAGCACCACAATCTTGTCGGCGTTCACCACCGTAGACAGGCGATGCGCAATCACGATGCTGGTGCGCCCCTGCATCACGTGCTCCAGAGCCTCCTGCACGTTCGCCTCGGTCTGGCTGTCCAGAGCGCTGGTTGCGTCGTCCAGTATCAGTATCTTGGGGTCGGTCAGGATGGCACGCGCGATGGACAGTCGCTGTTTCTGTCCTACCGAAAGCTTGATCCCGTCCTCGCCGATTTTGGTGTCGTAGGCATCAGGCAGCGACAGGATGAAGTCGTGCAGGTCTGCCTGCTTCGCCGCGCGAACAATCTCCTCCTCGGTGGCATCGTGCCTGCCGTAGGCGATGTTCTCCTTAATAGTCACCGAGAACAGCAGAGACTCCTGCATCACCATGCCCACGTTGCGCCGGATGGAGTCCAGTTTGATGTCGCGCACGTCCACCCCATCTATCAGCACCTGCCCATCGGTCACATCGTAGAAACGGGCAATCAGGTTCACCAGCGTGCTCTTGCCGGAACCGCTGGGACCTACCAGAGCTACCACCTCGCCCGGTCGGATATGCAGGTTCACGTTCTTCAGCACTAGCTGGTCCGGGCGGTAGCCGAAACTGACGTTGCGGAACTCAATCTCGCCGCGCATGTTGGGCATGGGGCGGGCGTTGGGCGAGTCTTCGATATCGGGGCGGGTATCCAGCGTTTCAAACACGCGGTCAATGGCGGCGCCGGCCCATTGCAGGGTGATATTGAAGTCCACCACGCGCACCGCCGGGTCGTACAGGTAGCCCATATAGAAGGTAAATGCCAGCAATTCTCCTGCCTGCAGCTGTCTGCCCAGCACCAGCACGCTTCCGTAGTACCACACCGCCGCCGTTCCCACCGCCCGCACCAGTCCCGCCAGCAGTCCCAGCTGGCGGTTCAAGTGCACCTGCTTCATGCCCAGCGCGAAGTTCTCTTTCACCGTCTGCATGAAGCGGTCGGTCTCGTAATCCTCGTGCACGAAGGCCTTGACCACACTGATGCCCGCGATTTTCTCCTGAAGCGTGCCAAGCATCGCATCCCACTTTTCACGCAACTGCACGCTCAGGTCGCGGATGTACTTCAAATAGAGCTTGTATACCACCACATACAAGGGAACTACTGCCAGCGTGATGAGCGCAAGCCGCCACTCCTTCCAGAAGATAACTCCCGTCACCGCCACCAGCGTCACGATGTCGGTAATCAGGGTCACGAAGCCGCCTGTAATCATGTACTGGATGACGTCGATATCGCCCGTCAGGCGTGCCATAATCTTGCCCGTCTGGCGCTGATCGTAGTAGCTCAACGAGAGGCGGTTCAGGTGGCGGTAGCTTTGGAAACGCAGGTCAAACACCACACGCTGTCCCAGCCAGGTAATCAGGTAGTTTAGCGTAAACGAAACGATACCACGAAGCACATGGATACCGATCACCGCCCAGAAGACCCAGTTCAGCGCGGACCAGTTCTTCTTGGGGAAGACATCATCGATCACATACTGGAACAGCAGGGGCATGGGCACTGCGCTGACGGTAATGAGCGCCATCAGCACCACCGCCGATACCACCCGCCAGCGATAGGGTTTAAGGTATCCCAGAAGCCGCCAGAAATTGTTCATCGCTTCGTTCCTCCCCTCCCCTGCTGGATGCGAAACAGGCTGGGCGGAGGCGGTTTCGCCAGCTGGCTGTTATCCCAGCGCTGACCAATCACCACATGGAGCCACGCCTGCGCCCCATAGCCCACGCTGAACCGGTACTCTACCCTCTGCACGGTTGCCGTTCGGGCGTCTACCACACAGGTTATGGTCCCCTGCCCTTTCATCCCCTGATATGCAATTGGTTCAGACCACACCAGCAGTTTCAGGTTCGGCTTGTCGCCAGCCTGCTCCTTCGCCCGCAGGAGTCGGTCACGCAGAGAGGGCGCGCCCACCAGAAGCAGGTTCAGCACGTCTATCTCCGCTCCTGAGTCCAGCCCCAGATACGCACGGTACTTCGCCCCCGACATCTGCTGAAGCGTTGGGGGCGCCGAAACCTGCTGAACGTCCCCGCCCTGCTGTTGCAGTCGCCACACTTTTCCGTCACACACACTGCGGAACGAACCGAAAGCCGACTTCTGTTCGAGGTAAAGGCGATTGGGGCGCTGTACGGCCATGTAGGTGTGCACCTCCTGCCCTATCAGTCGTCTGACTTCCTGCTCCATCTGTTTCCACTGGGCGGGGTCCGTGTTTTCAAACGCGCTCGGTTTCGCCTCCAGAGATAGGTCTTCAAAACGCGACACCGCCCGAACCTGTGCGCTGGACGTACTTGTGTAGCGCCGCCAGACGCGCTGTGCCAGCGTATCCGCAACCGCACCCGGAAGCACAGCAACCGCTAACACTATAGCCAGAACGAATCGTATCTTCAACCCCCGTACACCTTGTCCGGGTCTACCAGACGTTCTGCCACCACTTGCAGAGTGCCCCCTTCCGCGTCAACCTGCCGGAAGAAGCAACTGCGATACCCCTCGTGGCAAGCCGCGCCCGTCTGTCGCACCTTCAGCAGAACCGTGTCGGCATCGCAGTCTATGTAAACGCCCTGCACCTCCTGAAAGTGCCCGGAGCTTTCGCCCTTCACCCAGAACTTCTGGCGCGAGCGGCTCCAGTAGGTCGCTTTACCCGTTTGGATCGTTCGCTGTAAGGCTTCTCGATTCATCCACGCCATCATCAGCACCTCGCCGGTGTCGGCATCTTGCACGATGGCGGGAATCAGTCCTTGCTCATTGAATTTGATCTGTTCGATGAACTGCACCTTTCCCTCCTGCTTATTCCGTTTCCCTAAAATTATACCTCTGTTGTTGCAGTAGGTCACGGGCACTGGGGCATGTGGCAGAACAATCTTGACAAAAGCAACGCGTGCGGTAGAATGGACACCAGAACGGACACAGACGCGATAGGAGGTGGCCTTCCATGTGGCGCAGCACCCTTTGCCTTGCTGTCATGATACTGGACGTGCTTGCCGCGGCACCGGCACAACACCTTTCCCTCAAACCCCTGCACGTGGACACCAACCTGCGCGCAGCGATTGCCGTCTCCACCCGGTTCAACAGCCTCATCGTGGACGAGACGCGCTACCTCACCCTGCCCGTGTGGGCTGCCGACTTCTCGCCGGACGAAGAGGTGGAATTTGACCAGCTCATCCACCGTTCCTTCAGCCAGCTGGAGCTGCCCGAGGAGCCTGGCTGGGGGCTGTTCACGCCAGCGGGAGACTTCATGCAGTTACAGGTGCGCCTCACTGACAAAAAAAGCCGCTTGGGGCGTGTGGAGTTTCGTGACCCACAGACGTGGCAACTGATTGCGAGCATGTGGGCGAACCCTCAGCGCACGGAGGTATCGGGCACGTGCTTCATCCCATGGGACAGGCGGGAGATGGTGGCGGAGGTGTTGAGCGACATGGGCAGGGTGCTGGCACGTCTGGCGATAGACGTGGGCAAGTTTGATATGGTGATTCCGGTATTCGTGGAAGGTTCCTTCGAGCCGTTCTGCCTTCAGCCTATGTACTGCCCCCATGCTTCGCCGCATCCTGCAGATTCTCGCGGCACTCTCGGTCATCCGTACACGCCGTTTGGCGTTAAGACCGCGTTTGGAGACTCTGGAGAGAGCTACAGCACAGCGTATGTGGATTTTACCAACGACAACTCTGGAACCTTGGGCATTCATCCTCTGCATCCACAGTGGCTTTTGTGGCGGAAGAAGACGATAATTAACACGTTGTTATCCGGGCGCCTATTCAGGGTCGCAGACGAAAAGGCAGCGGCATCGCTAAACAAGCTGTGGGCGTCAGCCTTACAGGAGCAAGCGGACACGGCCGTGTCACCCATCCCAGCGCCCCCTTACTCAGAGGGCTGTGCCAGATGGAGGGTTCACTTCTGCGGTCGTGCTAGGGGGGTAATAGTCATTCCATACGAGCGGAATAAGCGCAATCCAACGCTGACCGCTTTTCTTGCGGAAGCTTGGGGGAAGCTGGCCGGGCAACGACAGTTCTTCTCGACCATCGTTGCCGCCGCTGCGAACGAATGGCTTCGGGACGTGAAAAACCAACAGGCATCTGGGCTAAAGCCAGGCGAAGTGCTCCCCTGGGGCGATGTGTATGTCGTAGAAACCGAAGCGACGCCCAGCTTCCATCGCCTACTCAACCTGACGCAGGAGTGGAGAGTGAATATCCGGTTCAGATACCCGGACGGCAGCACCGCACCAGCCGAGGGCATCGTACGGGCACTGATTGACTCTCCCCGCACCAACCCTGCTCCTCCATCTTCTGCCGTACCCGATACCTTTGTGGGCAAGGATGGAGCGACAATACGGCTTGGCAAAGGATGGCGCTGGAGGTTGAGGGTTTTCGCACCAGGTGGAGAGGAACGGTTGGTGGACGTGCCTACTCCAGATCCCAACCCCACCATCACCCTCTACATTCAGGTTGACACCTCACAGTCTCAGCCGCCGGGCGGTAAATAGCTCTTTTCTGTCTCGGACGGGTGCACAGCCGCCTGCTGTTTCCCCGGCTGAGGTCGCAGGAGCAGGCACACAGCCTGCCCCTGCCGGTGTTAGCTGGGTTCACTGATGCCTGCGACGCAGATCTTCCGCCATCGCCCGGATTTCGCTCAGGTCGCGCACCATCTCGCTCCACCCATACCACAGCGCATAATCGGGGTTAGCGTGGAACGTACCCTGGAAGGTGCGCATGCGGTGTTCGAGGAACATCACGAACAGCTTCTGCTCGATCGGCGTGGGCGCGTCATGGAAGGTCAGCAGGTCGGGGAACGCATGAGCATAGCCTTCGGGCTTCTTCAGAATACCGTCTTTATACAGCTCTGCCACAATGCGGATGGCTTCCGCCATCAGGCGGTCCGCCTCGCGGATCATGCGGTCGCCCTTCTCCAGCTCGCCCTTGGCGAAGGTACGCGAGTGACACTTCGTGCAGGCCTTCAGCATCTTGTCGCGCTCTCTTTGCCAGTCCTCCTGCGTCAGGCGAGCCACATCCGCCGCTTTCACCACATCCACACGCGCGGTCGGCTTGCCCTCGGGGTCCAGCACGCCCAGCGCCTGCAGGATGGTCACGCGGTCCTGAGCCCATTCTTTGTCTTCGGGCAGAGGCAGACGCACAGCCAGAAAGCCCCACGCAGTGCGCACCTCGTGGTTTCCATCTTGCATGTGGCAGGTCTGGCAGGTTGGCGCAGCGGCGTTAGCGGGCAGGGTTTTATTCTGCTTCAGCAGGTAGCGCACGCCGTGCTTGGACGCCGAGTACATCTCCCATTGCGGATGGTCGAACCCCATGTGGCACGTCTGGCAGGCTTGCGGCTGGCGTGCCTCCTCCTTCGAGAACAGGTGGCGGGTATGGCAGGCGTCACACGACGCCAGTCCGAAACCGACGTCTCCCGCTTTCTTCATCTCCTTGATGTCGGCTTCGCTCTTCAAGCCAATCTTGTGGCATCCGCCGCAACCCTTCATGCCCTCCATCAACGCCATCGGTTGCCAGTGCGCCGTGGGCATGGCTTTCATCGCCGCCCAGGCGTGGGCGTGCTTCCCTTTCTTAAACTGCTCCACCTGATCGGGATGGCAGGTCGCACAGGTTTCGGGCGTGGGGATTTTTGCCTTCGCAACGTCCGCCGCCGATTTATGCTCACTGCCGTGGCAGTCGGAACAGTCCACCGCGTTCTTGGAGTGCTGGCTCAAGGACCAGTCCACCACGATTTGCGGGGTTACCGTCTTATGACACTGCACGCACACCGACGTTGGTTGTGCTTTGGTGGGCTTCGCTTGCTTTGCGGTCTGCGAGCTCACCGCCTGCACAATCAGCGCCATCAGGAGAGCCGAGGCGCACAGTACCGCTGTCCGGCTAAACATCGCGTGTTGCATTGTGCTACACCTCCTTGAGAACGTTATCTCACTATATCGGATAACTGGATAATTAAATGTTCTTATTCCGTTGCCCGATTTCCTGCTTTCGTGAAGGGAGGTTCGCGAGTTTCGTCAAAATGATGTTTGCCATGGGCGAACTCGGATTGATTGTGTATAGCGGCACGGTTCCGTCCACCCAGGACATGGCGCGGGAGATTCTACAAAGCCCGCCGGTGCTGATACGAGCGGTGGTGGCAGAACATCAGACTGCGGGACGCGGGCGGTACGGCAATCGCTGGGTGGATAATCCCGGCGAGAGCCTGCTGATGACCCTGCTGTTGCGACTTGAGCCTGACGAGGTCGCACGGGCAGGACAGCTGGCGTTTGCGATGGCGCTGGCGGTAGCGGATGCCCTGTGGGCGCAAGCGGGACTGGAGACCGGGTTTAAGTGGAGCAACGATGTGATGGTCAACGGGCGCAAGATGGCCGGCATTCTCATAGAGAGCGCGTACGACGCCCACCACAACCCCTGGGCGCTGGCGGGCGTAGGAATCAACCTGCTCCAGAAAGACTTCCCCGAAGAGATCCAAAGCAAGGCGACCTCTGTACTGCTGGAGACAGGGCAAGCACCTGCCGTGGAGTCTCTCGCCCAGGAGCTCCTGCGTTGCGCGGACCGTTGGATGCTGGCGTGGCGGCAGAAAGGGTTCGCGCACATCATCACCGCATGGCGCCAGCACGATACCACAGCCGGACACCTTTACCGCCTGCCCTCTGGCGAGGTAGCCACTGCACAGGGCGTCACCGATGAAGGGATGTTGATACTGCGCAAAGGCGGCGACGTCATTACCGTCAGCACAGCAGAACCCGTGTGGGGCATATACGGTGCGGGACAGGAATAGAGAAGCCTTCTGCAGGACATTTCGCAATTCCCCGCGAAAAGTACTTTCCCCTGCGGCGCCACCGCAGGAGATTACCCAACATCTGCGGTCGGGAGGTAACCATGCAAGTCGGATTCTACGGTCATGTCCGCCAGTACCACAACCTGAAGGCGGAGATCGATAAGGCGATTGTGGACGTTCTGGAGAGCGGTTCCTACATCACAGGACCGACGCTGGAGCGTTTCGAGCACGAGCTGGCTCAGTTCTTCGGCATGAAGTACGCCGTCGGTGTGAACTCCGGCACCGATGCCATCTGGCTCGCTTTGATGGCGCTGGGCATCGGTCCCGGCGATGAGGTCATTACGGTCACCAACACCTTCTTCGCCACGGCGGAGGCCATCTGGATTGCCGGCGCGAAGGCAGTGTTCGTGGACACCGAGCCCAAAACAAACAACATCGACGTCACCAAGATCGAAGCGGCTATCACCCCACGCACCAAGGCGATAATCCCCGTGCACCTGTACGGACAGTGTGCCGAGATGGATAAAATCGCCCAGATTGCCCGCAAACACAACCTGCTGGTGATTGAGGACTGCGCTCAGGCGATCGACGCGCACGGCGACACCTTTAAGGTGGGCGAGCTATCGGACGCGGTGGCAATCAGCTTCATCGCGCACAAGAACCTGGGCACGCCCGGCGACGCAGGTGCAGTGATTACCAACCGCGAGGACGTGGCGACAGGTGTGAAGCGACTGCGCAACCACGGCTCACTCAAGCGCTCGGTGCACAGCTTCGGCTTCAACAGCCGGTTGGATGACCTGCACGCGGGAATACTCAGCGTGAAGCTGAAGTACATCCACGAATGGAACAACCGCCGGCGGGAAATCGCGAAGATGTACACCAGCGCGCTGAAGGACACCTCGCTCAAACTGCCCTACGAACTGCCTGGCTACCGACACGTGTACCACCTGTACGTGGTGGAGACCACCAACGGCAAACGCGATGACCTGCTCAACTTCCTGAACAAGAACGGCATCGACGCCAAGTGCCACTACCCCATTGCCATCCACCAGCAGGAGGGCTTTCCGTGGGGTAAAGAGGCACAAATCGTGGGCGGCGTGCCCAACAGCGAATGGAACGCGGCGAACTGCGTCTCCCTGCCGATGTTCCCCGAGCTGTATCAGGAAGAGATAGACTACACCATCGAGAAGGTGCTCGAGTGGTGCAAGGCAAACCCGTAGGTGATTGCCATGAGCAAACCGGTATACAAAGTGGTTGTGGTGGGCATGGGCAAGCGCGGGATGCATCATGCCACCACCTTTCACGCCAACCCGCGCTTCGAAGTGGTGGGCATTTGTGATATCGATGAGGCGAAACTGCAGTCCGCTGCCGCGCAGCTGGGTAACCCGATGACCAGCACCGACGCGGCAGACCTGCTGGCGAAGACCAATCCCGACGTCTTCTGCCTCACCACCATGCCCAACATCCGCTACAGCATGATTCGCCTGGCGGTGGAGGCGGGCGTCAAGCTCATCGCCTATGAGAAGCCGATGGCACTGAGCATGGCGGAAGCCCGCCAGATTATGGAGCTGGTGCGCCGCGCCGGCGTGAAAACGGTTGTCAGCCACCAGCACCGCTACGGTGCACACTACCAGAAGGTGAAGGAGATAGTTGCCAGTGGCGCGCTGGGCCGTGTCCACACCATCTACGCACACGCCACCGGCTGGCTCCTGCACATGGCAACCCATCTGATTGACTACATGCGCTGGTACAACGACGGCGCGGAGGCAGAGTGGGTCATGGCGCAAGCCAGTGGGCGCGGCAAGCTGAGCGACAACCACCCTTCACCTGACTATCTGGGGGGCTTGATCCACTTCGCCAACGGCGTGCGAGGCGTGGTGGAGGTCGGCGCGGGTGCACCCGACGTACCTGAAGTGGACTACTGGTGGCGTAAAGCACGCATCAGTGTTCAGGGCACGGACGGCTTTGCGGAGGTGCTCACCGGCGGGGGCTGGCGTGCCGTCACCAGAGATGGTGCGATGCAGGGCAGTGGCACGATGGACTATGCGCAGGACATGCCGCCTTACATCGAAGACATGGCTCGCTGGTTGGACGACGACAACGCCGTACACCCCTGCAACGGCGAGGACGCCTACAAGGGCTTCGAAATCATGATGGCGATGGTGCGGTCGGTGGTCGAGCGCGGACAGGTCGCCCTGCCTCTGCCGGACGGACCGCCCGAGCTGGAGGAGCTGGCAAAAGTGCTTCCCGACAAGCCCGTCCTGCTCTCCACTCCGGAGAACCGCAAAGAGTACCCGGCGTAAGCACGATACTCACCCGGAGGAACCTTCCTCCGGGTGGGATCCCTCATTTTTCGCGGAAATCTGGTAGCAGGACTATATAATCCCCATTTTTGCACAGAAGTACCGAAGGGAGT
>CAZOGB010000017.1:30277-55316 GCA_964579145.1 uncultured bacterium
GGAGTAGCAGTCTAAGAGGTCAATCATGAACTCTAACCTTGAGCTGTACCTTGTGGGAATAAGAGTGTTGAGCGTTTCTTTCGTTACAGTGTTGGTATCGGCTGGCGTTGTCCTGACTTTCATTCGGCGTGCTTGCTCTGCTGTTAAGCCTGCCAGATACCAGCTTTCTATCTCCTTGATCACCACGAAAATCCTGGATTCTTCCAGCCCGCTCAAATTACTGCATATCCTTTGCTTTTTCTCCGTTACGCAGGGGCTATCATCAATGTCTGCCAAATACGCGTACTCGGCTCCTGTTTTGGCGTGCATTGCGGAGAGGCTGGCGAGCAGGTTCTCCAGATACCCATGTGTTTTCTGTGCGTACTGGATGATTTTCACATGGAATCCTCGCTCCCCGAGGCGCGGTACGATTATCCTGTCCAGAAACCGCCTGTCGTCTTCTCCCTCAACCAGCAGGTAGAGGACACCAGCCGACATGCCTACGCTCCAAGCAGTTCCTGAACATAAAGGTCTTCAACCCCGATATCGTGCTCCAGAAAGATTCGCACATCTTCCCGGTCCTTGGGGCGTGTGATAACCGAGAAGCCGTCCTCGTCCCGCGAAACAAGCAAAAGGTGCTCTATCCCTGCATGTTTCACAAACTCAGGGTTATGGGTGGTGACAATCACCTGCTTGGTCTCCGAGGCGTCCTTCATCATTTGCACAACCTGCGCGAGCAGGGCAGGATGCAGGTTGCGTTCAGGCTCTTCGAAGATGACAACTGGACTGCGTTCAATGTACAGCGCGATGACGAGGGCAACGATGCTGATGGTGCCGTCGGAAATCAGAGTGGCGGGTAGAAAGCGATTCCCGTGAAACTGCTCGCGCAGGGACAAAATCACAGACTTGTCCACGAAACGCTCGGTGCGAATGTCGTCCACAAAAGGCAGAATAGTCCTCACGAACTTGAGCAGGCGTTCCTTGCGCGTGCTATCTTCAGCAATGTGTTTGAGTACAATGGCCAGATTACTGCCATCGCGCTCCAGAACGCTTTTGCCGGTGATGGGAACGGCTCGTTTGGGAAGTCTCGGGTCAAAGTCGTAGATACCAATGTCAACAGGAAAGCGCCAGGGCAGGTGCAATAAGGGATGGTGAATAAGAAGAACCTCGCCAGAAAAGTCCTTCGGAACAAAACGGGGAAACCTTGAGAGCTCGGCAAAGCGCTCTGGCAGTGCACCCAAATCGGTGTGAACCCTTCCGTTAGTCTGCTCGATACGCAGCTTCCCTTCCTGCAACAGTTCATCGCTATCCCTGTCGGGTTCAGAACCGCTTATGCGGCGCAGTTCGCAATCGAAAATAAGTTTTTCTGTAATGGTTTTGTAGCGACTGCCTCGCTTGGCGAAATCGACCCTGATTTCGTAGGCGGTTGAAACGATACGAATATACTCTGGACGCAGAGAGTCGCTGGTAACTGCGATGTCGTTCTCGAAAATAAGTTGCAGGCTTAAAGGCGACGAAGAACCAATACGCATGTTGCGCAGGAACTCAATCCCGCCTTGAAGGGAGATAGCGTTGTCCAAACCCTGCTGAGCAAGATCGCGCAGGAACTCAAAAATCTGCACAAAATTGGACTTCCCGGAGGCGTTCGCACCTATCAACACGCCAAATCGGGGCAAATCAACCTGTAGGTCACCAAAGCTCTTGAAGTTGCTCACCCTTATCTGGCGTATCGCAGGTGGGAGGGTCAAACTCCGTCCCGTTACGATTCTTTCCGTTCGATTTTTTCTCATCTCGTGCATATTATACACCGCGTAACAGGCGTTTGCCTGCTAATCCCCCTTTATCAATCCTGCGGGGCGTGCTATAATAGAGTGCCTCTTGGGCGTAAGGAGTGAGGGGAGGATGATTTCGAAAGCGATAGGTACGGTCACGGAAGTGCGCCAGACCCGCGCGGGCGTGCAGGAGCTGGTTGTCCAGAGCGGCGATGAGGTGCGCCTCGCGCTCAACCATATTAACCTGACAGGCGTGGCAGACGTGGGGGACGCGGTTGTGCTCAATACAACCGCGACGGAGCTGGACCTCGGCTCAGGCGGCTACGATTTTGTCATCCACAATCTAACCCGCCCACTCGAACCAACCCCGATGGATGGGCATATCGTTCGCTTGCGCTACACCCCTATGCAACACACAGTGCTGGCGGTGGAAGAACCCGCGTCGCCCCATCATGAGGTGATGCAGAACGCTACCTCGCTGGAAGGGATGCCGGTGGTATGCTGTGGACTGCACAGCCAGATTGCGCCCGTTGCCGCCGCCCTGCACCACTACACTGGCGGAAGATGCCGGGTGGTGTACGTAATGACCGACTCGGCGTCGCTGGCTCTCGGTGTCAGCCGCCTGATACCCGCGCTCAGTGAAGCGGGATGGATACACGGCGTCATCACCGTAGGACAGGCGTACGGAGGCGACCTGGAGGCGGTGAACGTGTACAGCGGACTGCTTGCCGCACGCCATGTGATGGGCGCGGATGTTGCCATTGTCTCTCAGGGGGTGGGTAACACCGGCACAGCAACCACTTTTGGGTTTTCCGGCATTGACCAGGGCATTGCCCTCAATGCGGTCGCCGCGCTGGACGGAGTGCCCATTGCGTGCCTGCGCCTCAGCTTTGCGGACCCGCGTCCCCGTCACTACCGCGTGAGCCATCACACCCTGACCGTGCTGAGCCGGGTGGTGATGACCCGCTGTCATGTACCCGTTCCCGAGCTGAGCCCGCCGAGACTGTGGGAGGTTCTCGGGCAGCTGGAGGAACACGGCATCGCGGCAAAGCACCTTATCCGCGTCCTGGACGGCTCCGACGCGCTGGAGGCACTGCGCAATCAACATATCCACGTGACCACCATGGGGCGTAGCGTGGTGGAAGACAGAGAATACTTCCTCGCAGCGGCGGCAGCGGGAGCACACGCGGCGGAGATTGCCCTGACGGGCGCAACAATGAAACAGGTGGGGTGACACCGTGCAGGAAGAGGTAATCCGTTCCGAACGCATCTTTCAGGGGCGCGTGGTCAACCTGCGGGTAGATACCGTTCGTCTGCCGAACGGCAGGCTCTCCCAGCGAGAGATTGTCGAACACCGCGGCGCGGTGGCTATTGTGCCTATGCTCGACGACGAAACGGTTCTCATGATTAAACAGTTTCGCCTCGCGGCGAACGAGGTTCTGCTGGAAGTGCCTGCGGGCACACTGGAGCCCGGCGAGGCGCCCGAAGTCTGCGCCGCCCGCGAGCTGGAGGAGGAAACGGGATACCGCGCAGGCACTTTGCGCCCCCTGTTCAGCCAGTACCTTGCGCCTGGGTACTCGCAGGAGATCCTGCATGTGTTCCTCGCGCAAAACCTCGAGCGCACCGCCCAGCAAATGGAAGAGGACGAAAACGTCGAGGTGGTGCCCATGCCTATCGGTCGGGCGGTGGAACTGGTGCTATCGGGCGAGATTAAAGATGCCAAAACCATCGCTGCCCTGCTGGTAACCTACTACATCCTGAGCAACCGACGATAGCACTCCAATAATCGCTGTGCACTTTGCTGCCAGGTGAAATGCCCGGCAACGTATTCCCGCCCCTGCCTGCCCATCGCCTGCCAGCGGTCACGCAGGGTGAGAGCCTTCTCTAATGCCTCCGCCAGCGCAATGGGGTCGCCCGGCGGCACGAGCCAGCCTGTCTCTCCATGCCTGACGGTTTCCGCCAGCCCCCCTGTGTCGGAGGCTATCACCGGCTTTTCTACAGCCATTGCCTCCAGCGCAAACAAACCCAGCCCCTCTCGTCGCGAGGGAACCACCGCTACATCGCACGCCGCCCATGCGCTGTCCAGAGTGGGCAGATACCCCGCAAAGCGCACCCGCTCCCCTACCCCCAGTCCGGAAGCCATCTGTTCAAGATCCTCGCGCTGCGGTCCCTCGCCAACAATCAAGGCAAACCAGTCAGGAGCAGAGACCAGCGCCTCCAGCAACACATCTACTCCTTTATCCTCCATGAGTCGCGCCACGCACAGCGCGACAGGCACATGATCAGGCAATCCCCATTGCTGACGTGCCGTCCGTCTGTCTATTGAATACGCGCCTGTACGTTCCATGTCTACGCCACCGGGTATGACCAGACACCTGGACGCCGAGGCCGGAAAGTGTCTCAGCCACCCCTCCTGAACCGCCTGCGAAACCGTCAGCACCTGCAACGCGGAGCGACTGGCACGCCGCAACAGCCACCGGACCGGCTCAGAGAGGTGTTCTGGGGGAAGGTTATGCAGGGTAAAAACCCATCGTCTGGGAGGCACAATCGCCAGCACGCCAGCTGTCCTCAGACCATGTGCATGCAGGAGGTCGTATTCATCCTGCCACCTGCTTGCCTGCAGGGCGCAACGAAGGTCGTTCAAGAGTTGCGGGCGGTCGGAAATCTCCCAGCGCAGAGTGCGAAGAGGCGCCAGTGCCTTATGCATCGCCGACGGGCAGGCAACGGCGCACTCTATCCCCTCGCGCTCCAGATACGGCAGAACGTTCTGCAGACAACGCAGAACCCCTCCGGCCGCAGGACGCGCCAGATGCAGAACACGCATGGGACACTATGGCGACCGGCGATCCGGCAGGCGACGCACCCGTACCGACACGCGAACGCTTGAGGTGGTCAGCTGCGCGCCATCTACCCGACGAAGCGCGACGCTCCTGCTGAAGTCGGAGGTCAGGTTGCTTATGTCAATCGGCTCGGTCTCCACGCTGTGCACCCGTGCCAGCACATCGGGCTTCCCTGAAATGACCACCGTGCGCGGGTCAATAGTAATCTCCTCGATGGCAACGCTAGCGTCTGGGGCGCCTTTCCAGACGGGAGTGACTATTACCGTCTTCGTCAGGCTAACCGGCGCAAGTTTCAGCACCACCCGGGCATGTGACGGGCGTATCGTTACCCCGCTGACCGGGTTGTTTGCCCCATCCAGCGCCACAATAGGCACGTCGTCATCCACCTCTCCCCCAACTTTATCGGGCACCGCGTTCACAATAAGCCTCTGCACCTGATTGACACGCTCGCGCGGTCCGGTAACCAGAGCCGTTTCAGGGAAAACAATCGGCGAGATGTACACATAGCCCTCTGGCGGCGTGTTCACGAAAAGGCACTGTATCCGAAGATCCTTGCTGATACGCCTGGTCAGGGTCACCTGCACCGTTGGGGGAATAATCTCCACCTGTACGTCCTGCAGGAGGTCCTGGGTCAGGTTCACCTGCACGGGCAGACGCTGTTTCCCCTCGCCTACACCGGATAAATCCACCATCGCGCGGATACCACGCGGCGATATCTGCTCCACACTACTGCGCACCCCTGTCAGCACCACAGTCACCTGCGATGGACTGATCACTGGCGACTCGTAACCGTTCTGCAGGTGCTGCACCTCTACGTCCACCGTGAAACGCTGGGTGATGGTGGGGTTTTTCTCAGCGTTGACGTACATCCAGATGAGGATGGCACTGCTGAGCGCCATCAGCTTTTCCGGGATGTTCTCGCGAAGAATCCGCCACACGCCCAGTTCATCTCCTTTCCGTTTGCGCGGGCTGCTGCCTCTGCTGTCGCCGTCCGAACGCCGACAGTGGTCGCCAGCGCATGGTCTGACGCAGGCTCTCCAGTGCCTGCTTGGAAGGTTGAGCGGTGAGCAGATTCATCAGACGCTCGCGCAGGGTGTCCTCCCGAAAGCCCCTCTGCAACCTGCCCGAGAAAGCGACCGAGATGATGCCTGTCTCTTCGGAAACCACCAGCGCGACCGCTCCCCGCTCCGACGCTGCGATAGCCGCTTTGTGACGCATGTGCACGTTCTGGTCCACCATCGGATTTTCGGTGAGCGGGAGCGTACATCCCGCCGCCACAATGCGGTCGCCACAGATAACCACCGCGCCATCGTGCAGGGGATTGCCCGGATAGAACAGGGAGGTCAGCAGGCGTGCGTGCACCTTGGCGTCAATGGGCACGCCGGGCGAAACGTAGTAGTCCAGCGACGGGTAGGGTTCGAACACGATTAACGCCCCCACTTTCTGCTTCGCCATTTCGGTGGCAGCGCGAACCACCTCGTTTACCACCGACGCCAGGTTTTCCCGCCCGATAGGGTTGATGCTCTGCCCCCAGAAGCCGAGCCTGCCCATCTCCTCCAGCACATGGCGCAGTTCGGGATAAAAGAGGATGACCAGTGCTACCGGTCCCAGGGGGAGCACCTGTCGCATCAGCCAATTCAACGTGCTCAAGCCCAGCTTGCCGCTGATGTACATCAACAGGAAGAACAGAAACAGTCCGGACATGATTTGCCACGCGCGGGTGCCCTTCGCCAGAAGGATGAGGCGGTACAGCAGATATGCTACTGCGAGGATATCTGCCAGCAGCACCAGCGTGGATGCTACATCCAGTTCCCGTAAGGTTACCAGTAACGGCTTGAAGACCGTTTCAACGACAGACAACGCACCACCCTGCTTGCCGAGAAGTTTTCGGGGACGGTTTCAGTATAGCACAACGCCATGCACCCCGCAAGCACCTTGTCCCTTTATTTCAGACACCTTTCCGAGACAGGATGTTCCGCTACCGAACCTGCCCGAACACCCAGCGAAGCAGAGGAACAGCTGCGGAAAGGGTTTTGGCACGGTGGCTGACCTGGTTCTTGCGCTCCATCGGCAGCTCCGCCATCGTACAGCCCAGCTCCGGCAGGTAAAACACGGGGTCGTAGCCGAAGCCGTGCTCGCCGCGCGGTTCCCAGTATATCCATCCACGGCAGGTGTCGCGCAGAATGTACTCCGCGTCCCATGGAGTGCTGATGACCACCACCGAATTGAAGCGGGCGCCGCGCTGTTCCTGGGGCACACCTTCCAGCATCTTCAGGAGGGTGGCGATTTTCACCTCCCAGGGCGTCTCCTCACCTGCGAACCGCTTGGAATGCACCCCCGGTTTGCCTCCGAGGTAATCCACTTCCAGCCCGCTATCGTCCGCAATGCATACTCTGCCCGTCTGCGAAACCGCCATGCGCGCTTTGGCAAGCGCGTTGGTAATATAATCGTCGCCATCCTCTGCGGGTTCGGGATACGCGGGGAATTCGCGCAGGGACTTTATGCGGATACCGTCCGCCTCCAGCACCTGCAGAAGGGCGTACATCTCGCGAAACTTCTTGAGGTTGTTCGTAGCGATGACCAGCTCGCGTTCCATCTACAGGATGTCCTTCAGTGTCTCGCGCTGTATCTGGAAGATTTGCTGTAAGCCAACCTGCGCCAGGTCCAGCAGCTTGTTCAGCCGGTCCCTGCCGAAGGGCAGACCTTCTGCCGTGCCCTGTACCTCCACGAACTTCCCTTTGCCCGTCATCACCACGTTCATATCCACCGAAGCCTGATAGTCCTCGTCGTAGCAGAGGTCCAGCAGGTCTGCGCCGCCGACCACCCCCACGCTCACCGCTGCCACGATGTCGTTTAGGGGTAGGTGTTTAATCAGGTTCTTCTGGCGCATCCAGTGCAACGCCTCCGCTAGAGCCACAAACCCGCCGGTGATAGACGCCGTGCGCGTGCCTCCATCCGCCTGAAGCACGTCGCAGTCGATGGTGATGGTGCGCTCTCCCAAGCTCTCCAGCTGCACCACCGAGCGCAGTGCGCGACCGATCAGTCGCTGGATCTCCATCGTACGTCCGCCGGGCGCGCCTTTGGTAATCTCGCGCGGAGTGCGCTGACGGCAGGAGCGAGGAAGCATCCCGTACTCAGCAGTGACCCAGCCCGTGCCCGTGCCCTTAAGGAAAGGTGGAACGCGCTCTTCCACCGAGGCGGTACAAATCACGCGGGTATCCCCCGCTTCAATGAGGCAAGAGCCTTCTGCATATTTCATCACTCCCCGCGTCAACCGCAGGGTGCGCAGTTCCTGTGAACCGCGTCCATCAGGACGAGCCATCAAGCAGACCCCTTTCTGTCGGATTGCGCAACACTCTGTCTCAGGCAAAGCCTGTCTGCTGTGTTCAGGGCGGTTAGAGTGTAGCAAACCCTCTCGCCCGCTGTCAACCCCTCTGAAGGGATTGGATGGCTGTAACTGCAAGGCGAACGTTTGGAACGACAACCCTGCAACTGGAAGTTGCGGGCTACTCATGACAAAGCCTCCTGCGGAGGCTGACCTCTTTGGAGTGCTGAAGCTCGCTTCAGCAGACCCTTAACCTGCTTCAGCAGGTTTTGCCAAGTGTTGCCTGCGACTTCCGGTCGCAAGGTCGGGGTAAAAGAGGAGAAGGCATCCTTGCAAAGCGAAATTGTCACCCACCAACACGCACAGGACGTTGTGGTACGCGGGCATAGAGGAGACAACAAATAGCATGGCGCCCCCGAGAGGAATCGAACCTCCGCACCCGGCTCCGGAGGCCGGCGCTCTATCCACTGAGCTACGGGGGCGCACTCGCACTTTTTATTATAACGCCTCTTTGTGCCGTTGTCAAAAATTGCCCGATGAGCGCGGGCGGCGCAAGAATTGCAGCTCGTTCATCGTCGCACGGGAAGCCACGCGCACAAAAGCCGCCCCCCGATACGGCATCACCACACTGCCCCACCACACCGCCTGCCTGTCAATAAACGCGCACCAGTCCTGATAATCCTGCCTGCCCCTCGGCAGGCGAAGCGCACTCAATCTTGCACCCGCCTTTTGCAAGCTTTTGATAGGCTCCTGCAAAACCATCTCCTCGTTATGCAAGATGTTTACTTCCACCCGCGCCCGCAGCAAGTCCAGAAGCAGGTTCACAATGCCTGTGCCATCGTCGCGCTGCAGCAAGGATGCCATGACGGTCACACTCCCCCGCCCACGCATCGCGTCGCGAAGGTCCTGCTGAACCATGTGCAGGAAATCCGCCTCACCCACCCATTGCCACGAGCGGTTACCGCTCAGCGCCACCCCCACAAAGCGCGAACCATCCAGCACAGTGCCCTCTTCGGGGATACGCTGTAACACATACCTCAGCAGAGATTCGACGGGAAGCTTGCGCTCCAGATACCCCGAATCGCCCACCAGATACAGCTGGTTCTGGGCGCGGGTAATCGCAACGTTCAGCAGGCGGGTGCTCTCCTCTGCTGGACTGCATCCGCGCAAAAACTGTCCCACCCAGCCGAAAGGCGGCGCATCCACGCAATCGAAGACGATTGCACTACGTTCTTCACCCTGAAAGCGGTGCACCGTCGCCACGCGCACCTCGTGCGCCAGGTCGCAATCCAACAGCATGGCGTGTATCAGCGACGCCTGCGCATTATAGGGAGTTACGACACCCACACGCGCGAAAGGATTCTCGGTCAGCAGTTGTTGTGCCAGCCCCACGCACACCAGTGCGCTGGCAACGTTGAAGTGCGAGTAGCCGCTAGTTCGGTCGGAACAGGCTCGCAGGGAGGCGGTGTCCACCAGATAGAGACACCCTTCGGCTTCACTCTGTAATCCCTCGGGAGTGCGAAGCATCCCGCCATACATGGGCGCGTTCACCAGCTCGCAGATGGGCGCACGCATTCGCCACTGTTCCGCCAGCGCAACCAGATTCGGACGCTCCCGCACCTCGCCGTCTGGTGTAACGATGCCCGCTTGCTGAAAGATGTCGGTGTTGAGCCAGCGCGATTGCTCTTCATCCTCCACCAGGCTGATGGGCGGCAGCTGGCGGAAATCTCCCCCGATGACCACCCGCCTCCTGCACAGAGCAGACAGCGCCGCCACGTATGGCAGAGGCGCCATGCTTCCCTCGTCAATCAACAGCACATCGAAGCGACGCTCGCGCACAAAGGGGTCGGTGACCGCCTTTGCCAGCGTGCAGGCAATCAGCTCCGCCCGCTCCACCAGGCGCATTCGCTGACGCATGGACGGATACTCGCCCTCTTTTTCCCTGCTGGTCGGCTCCAAAGCGGTGCCGGCTGTGATGTGGTTGCTCAATAGCAGCGGCTGCAGCTCTGGAAGCTCGGATACCCCCAGCCGAAGTACCGCGCCCTGCGCCACCCGGCGAACCCACTCGCTGTCCGTACCCACCGCATCCAGCAGTTTGGTCAGCGCACGGTCTACCGCCACGTTCGTGTTGGACACCAGCAGAACGCTCTCCCCACGCCGCAGGCACGCCTCGGCAATCCATGCCAGCGTGGTGGTCTTGCCTGTGCCCGGCGGTCCCCAGACGAACAGCACAGGGAACTGCACGGAGCGGTTAATCGCCACACGTTGCTCGGCGTTGGGTCGTTGCGCGGAGGTTACCTCCTCGCGCATACAGCGCAGAAGCGACACTGCGCTCCCGTCCTCCCCTGCCCCCACCGCCTCGCGCAGACCGAAAACCGTCTCCACCGTTGCCATCTCGTACTGGCGGGGCGATTGAATCTGCTCCTCCAGCAGATGATGCAGACGCTCCAGAATGAAGGTGAGGTCAATCAGCAGCTGGCAGGCTCCCACGTTTTCACCGATGTCCGCGGTGACCACATGCACCTCATAATCGGAGGCGAAAACGACCTCGCCCGGTATCTCGCGGTCGCCTGTATCCACCACCACAGGAGCGTCTTCTAAGGAGGGATGCACCTGCTTGGCGGTTTCGAAACGGTACACCGCCTTCCCCTCGTCCAGCTGGCGGAGACGCTCTGCCCACACGGCACGCAGGCTCTTGAGGTTCGCCCGGTCCGCCTGCTGTGCGATGATTTCTGCCTCTACGGCGTTTCGCAGATTTTCATACAGGGTGTGGATGTTCATGCCTGTATTATGCGGGTGAAGCGGGCAGGTTGTCAACTGAACAACGCAATTGCCCTTGCGCATGGGTTGCCCCTTCCGTTATAATGGCGTGTGGTTAACCTGTATCCTGGGAGGTAACGACGCTCTATGGCTAAGCCCCGCCTTCTCAGCGGAATGCAACCCACAGGGGTTCTGCACCTGGGCAACCTGGAGGGCGCACTGCGCAACTGGGTGCAATTGCAGCACCAGTATGACTCTTACTTCTGTATCGTAGACTGGCACGCCCTCACCACGCTTGCCGAACGCACCGAAGAGATACCGCACAACGTGCGCGAGGTGGCGATTGACTATATTGCTGCCGGGCTGGACCCCGAAAAGTGCGCTATCTTCGTGCAATCACACGTGAAGGAGCACGCGGAACTGCATCTGCTCTTCTCGATGATTACACCGCTGGGTTGGCTGGAGC
Organism: uncultured bacterium; assembly: GCA_964579145.1. Lineage (GTDB taxonomy): Bacteria > Armatimonadota > HRBIN16 > HRBIN16 > HRBIN16 > HRBIN16. Next base: position 41,420 of record CAZOGB010000017.1, read on the forward strand.
GGGTACCGACCTACAAGGAGAAGCGCGAGAACCTGCAGATCGAATCGGTATCCTACGGCTTGCTGGGCTATCCCGTCCTGCAGGCGGCGGATATTCTCATCTACAAAGCAGCTGTTGTGCCCGTTGGCGAGGACCAACTGCCGCACCTGGAGCTCACACGCGAAATCGCTCGCCGATTCAACTACCTGTACGGCGAGGTCTTCCCTGAGCCGCAGGCACTGCTAACCCCTGCCGCGCGAGTACCGGGGCTGGACGGGCGCAAGATGAGCAAGTCCTACGATAACGCCATCTACCTCTCCGACGACGCCCAGACCGTGACCCAGAAGGTGAAACAGGCGTTCACTGACCCGCTAAAGATTCGCAAAAACGACCCCGGACACCCCGAAGGATGCGTGGTGTTTGCCCTGCATCAGATTTACAGCAAAGAGGAGGTCCCCACCATTGAAGCGGAATGCCGGGCAGGACAGCGCGGCTGTGTGGACTGCAAGATGCAGTTAGCGGGCAACCTGAACACTGCCTTAGACCCTCTGCGGCACCGGCGACAGGAACTGCTGGCAAAGGCTGGCGAGCTGGAACGCATCCTGAAAGAAGGTGCGGAAAAGGCACGTGCGGTTGCCCGGGAGACCATGAAAGACGTGCGCTCAGCAATGCATCTGGAGTAAGAACATGGAGGTGACATTCCGGGCTATCCGCCCTGATGAGTTCGAGGCGTGCCTGGACGTGTGGGACGCCGCCTTTGAAGACACGCCCCGCGAATACTTTCGCAAGTACTTCACAGGCGACCCTTGGTTTCATCCCGAGTACACCCGCTGTGCGTTTGAAGGCACGCGAATGGTATCGGCCGTGCAGATCGTGCGGCGCGAGGTACGCGTCGGACAGGTGACGCTGACGCTAGGAGGCATCGCCAACGTGGGAACTGTGCCTGCCCACCGCTCGAAAGGCTACTCCACTCAGCTCTTGCGCGACGCCATCACGGTCATGGAAAATGAAGGCTTTGATTTCTCCATGCTGTTCACGGGCATTCACGGCTTCTACGCCCGCCTCGGCTGGGAAAGTGCGCCGGTGCAGGTGATGTCTGCTGAGATACGCCCCGACTTGCCCGAGCCCGAAGGGGCATACCGTATCCGCCCGCTCGCCGATGCAGACCTGGAAGCACTGTGTGCGTGTTACGAGCAATGCAATGCCGGGCGCAGCCTAACGGTGGTGCGTTCCCCCGCCTATCTGCGCGGATGGACGGGCTGGGACGAACGCACTCCCGATGGAGTATTCGTGGCGGAAGCGGCAGGCAAGCTGGTGGGCTATATCGTCGCACCGATAGGCGACAGGCTCTCCATTATAGAGGTCGGCTGGCTACCTGCTTACAGCGAATGTGTCTTTCCGCTGATACTGCATGTGGCACGGCTGGCATCCGAGCGACAGGTCACACACGCTCGCCTGCAGATTCCGCGCGACCCCGTGTTGATGAACGTGGTGCGCAATCTTTTCCACCGTTTTACCTGGTACGAGCACGCGCCGATGGTAAGAGTGATACGCCTTCAGCCTCTGATAAACAAGCTTCTGCCCGAACTGTCGTGGCGCGTGCAAACGGTGGGAGCGAAAGGAACAGTACGCCTCCGCCTGCAATCGGGAACGGCAGGGCTGAGAGCCACCGGTGACGGTGTGGTGCGGGATGCGAACGCCCTGCCGGAAGTGATACTCACACAGGCGCAGTTTCTGGGGCTGGTGTTCGGTCTGGTCGGGGCGGAAGAGCTGCCGCATCCCATGCCGCCTCAAACGCGCGCTTTGTTGAACGTGCTGTTCCCTCGACAACCTGCGATATACTGGGAGTGGGACGGGTTCTGACCCGGAGGAGCAGAAAAGATGGCGGAACAACATCACATGCATCGCGAAATACACGAACAGCCAGACGTGATACGTACTGTCGCCGAAAATGGCGTGCGCCCCGCGCAGGCACTGGCGCAGGCTATCCGCGACAGGGGTATCCAGTTCGCGATGATCAGTGCTCGTGGTACCTCGGACAACGCCGCGCTTTACACCAAATACCGCATGGAGATCGAAGCGGGTATCCCTGTGGCTTCCGCCGCGCCTTCGATTTTCACCCTTTACAGCGGACAGCTGAACCTGTCGCGTGCGCTGGTTCTGGGCATCAGCCAGTCGGGCAAAGCGCAGGATGTGGTGGAGGTGGTCTCTGCGGCGCGAGCAGCGGGTGCGCTGACCGCTGCGATTACCAATGACCCCAGCTCCGAGCTGGCGCAGGTGGCGGAACATGTGCTGCTCTGCCACGCAGGCGAGGAACGAAGCGTTGCCGCGACCAAGACCTACACCGCCACCCTGGCGAACGTCGCCCTGCTGGTGGACGCACTGGTGGGCAGAGCGCGCATCGGTGAGGACCTGGAGCAGGCGGTGCGGGGCATGGAACAGGTGCTGGCAATGGAAGAGGAGATAGAACTGCTTGCGGAGCGATACCGCTACATGACCGCTTGCATGGTGCTATCGCGCGGCTATAATTTCTGCACCGCTCACGAAGCGGCGCTGAAGATGATGGAGACGGGTTATGTGATTGCCCGCGCCTATTCCGCAGCCGACTTCCTGCACGGACCCATCGCGGTGGTGGATACGGGCTTTCCCTGCTTCGTGTACGCGCCCAACGGCAACGCCTATGCCACCATGCTTCAGCTCACTGCGAAACTGCGCGAACGCGGAGCCGAAATTGTGGTGGTCTCGTGTAACCCTGAAATCCTTCGGCTTGCGACACGCATGGTGGTTCTGCCGTGCGATGTTGCCGAGCGCATCAGCCCGCTGGTGTACATCGTGGTCGGTCAGCTGTTCGCGTTCCATCTGTCGGAGACGCGCGGCTATGACCCCGACCGCCCTCGCGGGCTGAGCAAAATCACTATCACACGCTGAGGAGGTGTGCCGTGATTCGGACGGAACGGCTGGTGGAGGACTTTCTGGCGCTGTGCCGTATCAACAGTCCGCCCAAACAGGAAGCGGAGGTCATCAATGCCGTGCTTCCGCGCCTGCACACATTGGGGCTGGAGATTCAGCGCGACAACGCCGGCGAACAGATTGGCGGCAACGCCGACAACGTGATAGCCCGCCTGCCCGCAGACGTGCAGGGGGTGCCGCCTATCTTCTTCAGCGCGCACTTCGACACGGTAGAGCCCAACCCAAACGTGCAGATTATTGTGGAAGACGACCTGATACGCACCGACGGCAGCTCCATTCTGGGCGCGGACGACAAAGCGGGGCTGGCTCCTCTGATGGAGGCGATAGAGTGCATTGTGGAGAACAATCTGCCGCACGGCGAAATCTGGCTGTTGCTGAGCGTGGCAGAGGAAATCGGCTTGCTGGGCGCAAAGCACCTGCCCCTTGAACGCATCAACGCCACGATGGGCTTCGTGCTGGACACGGGTCCGCCTGTTGGCAGAGTGGTGGTTGGCGCTCCCACGCATGACCATCTGACGGTACGCGTCATCGGACGCGCCGCGCACGCTGGCGCAGCGCCTGAACAGGGCATCAGCGCGATTGTGTCCGCTTCTCGTGCCATCGCCCGCATGAAGCTGGGACGCATCGACGAAGAAACCACCGCCAATATCGGCACGTTCCACGGCGGGCAGGCGACCAACGTGGTGTGCCCGGAGGTGGAGATTCGCGCCGAAGCCCGCAGCCACAACCCGCAGAAGCTGGAAGCGCAGATACAGCACATGATAGCCTGCTTCCGCGAGGAGGCAGAGGCGATGGGCGCACAGGCGGAAATCGAAACCTCTCGCCATTACGAAGCGTATCGCCTATCAGAAGACGCGCCAGTGGTGCGCATCGCCCGCGAGAGTGCGCTGGCGCTGGGGCTTCCCTACGAGGCGAAGCTGGCAGGCGGCGGAAGCGATGCCAACGTGTACAACGCCAAAGGCATCCCCACCGTCGTGCTCAGCACGGGCATGGACAAAGTGCACACACACAACGAGTGCTGTCGCATTTCCGACCTCGAGAAGACCGCCCGCTGGGTTTTGGAGATTGTGCGACGGGTGGCGGAAGGTTAACCTACGCTGTGTGCGCCAGGTACCATTCCGCCACCATGCGCACGCGCTCGATAGGCTCCTCGCCACCGCCTTCGGGCAGCTCGTCCGAAATGCCCAGCACCAGCCGCGGATGGAACAGTTTGACCAGCTTCTCCACCATCTCCATGACCTGCTCGCGGGTAAACGGCGGCAGGAACAGGATGGCGGGAATACCGTCCAGGAGCACCTTGTCGCCCATGTGCTCCTTCATCTCTTCGGGGGAAACGTCCCCCTGGGGCAGCGGCGTCAACGCCTCCAGACCATCAAACGGCAGGTGCTTCAGATACGGCAGGAGTGAGCGGAAATAGCCGTCAATGTGCACGTGCGTGAAGATGCCAGCCTTGCGCAACTGCCCACTGCGCTTCTCCCAGAAGGGGATGAGATACCGCTCGAAGTAGCGCGGCGAGAGCAGGCTGTCGTGGATGTTCTCCCCGAAGTTCACAATGTGCACCATGCCGCTGGCGATAATCTCTTCGTACAGGGGATCATAAGATTCGTCGATCGCCTGCATGGTCTCCTCGACGACCTGCGGACAGTCTGCCAGTGCATAAATCAGGTCTTCCAGTCGCATCCAGACTTGCGCCAGCGCCTGGTAGGGGCTTTTGGGAACCCAGAACTGCGGCTCGCCGCGCTCACCCATAAACTCGCTCCCCTGCTGGAAGTTTTCCGGGGAGAAATGGTAGGTGGTATGCTGGTACAGCCAGCGCAGGGCACGCAGGTCATCAGGGGTTCTGACGGCAAACTGCGTCGTGCGCCAGGTCTGATCAACCGTGCGGGCATAGCGCTCGGTTAAATCACCGAATGGCGTTTCAAAAGTCACATAGCCCTCCTCTTCTCCAAAGTGCTGGCGAACGCGCACTTTCGGATCGAACCGACGCACGACGGGGTCGGGCATCCCGGTGTAGTAGTGCACATACCGCATAGAGACCTTCAGGTCGTCTACCAGGTCCAGCAGGCTCATATCGCGGTAGCGCGGGGGCAGTTTGCCAAACTGTTTGTGCCAGGCGTACCATGGCTCCAGACGGGGTTGGAAGAATACATGCGGCAACAGTTCTCCGCGGAACACGCGCAGGTTCATCTCGCGAAAAGTCATCGACAGCCTCCCCAAACGTAAGCCCCTCCGAAGATGGAGGGGCTGTTACTTACACCAGTATCAACAATGGCGTCTCCAGCAGCTGTTTCACTCTCTGCAGGAAGCGCGCCGCGGGCGCGCCGTCCAGCACCCGGTGGTCAAACGTCAGGCAGAGGTTCATCAGATGCCGTGCCACCACCTGCCCGTCGCGTATTGCAGGCTTCTCGGCGATGCGCCCAACGCCCAGAATGCCCGTCTGCCCCGGCACCAGCACCGGATTGAACATTTCCACCTCGTACGCACCCAGATTGGTGATGGTGAACGTACCGCCCGACAGGTCTTCGGTGGTGCTCTTGCCGGCGCGGGCGCGATCCGCCAGCTCGCGCAGCTCCTGCGATATCTCGCCCAGGGTCTTGCGGTCCGCCGATTTGACCACTGGGACCAGCAAGCCATCCTCCACTGCTACCGCCACGCCAATATTGACCTCGGGATGAAGCACGATTTCATTCTCCTGCAGGGTGGAGTTCATCATGGGGAACTCGCGCAGGGCGCGGGCGGTCGCCTTTACTATCAGGTCGGTATAGGTTAGGCGAATGCCGTATGCCTTCTCCACTTCCGGCAGAAGCTGTTCGCGCAGCGCCACGCAGGCGGTCATGTCCACCTCCGCAACCAGCGTTACCGGCGGCGCCGAGAAGAAGCCCTTCACCACGTTCTCCGCTACCAGCTTGCGCAAGCCTGCCAGCTTCACCACCTGTGCCCCGGCGGACACCTCTGCCGGTTTCGGTGCAGGCGCCGCAGTCGCCCGCATCACGTCCTCTTTGGTCACCCGTCCGCCAACGCCCGTGCCCGCCACCCCGGAAACATCCACACCCGCCTCGGCAGCCACCTTCTCCGCCAGCGGTGTGACGCGCGGTCGGGCGGTTGCCAGCTCCTGCCAAACGCTCTCCACATCGCGCTCCAAGATACGTCCCTGCGGCCCGGAGCCTCTTCCCGCCAGCGCATGCAGCGGCACGCCCTTTTCCTGCGCCAGCCGACGCGCTCGCGGGCTGATGAACAGGCGTTCTTCGGTCGCGGTGGGCGCCTCCGCCATGGGCACGGTGCGTGCAGACTCAGGCGGTTTGACTTCTGCCTTCGCTTCGGCAGGCTGTGGCGTGGGAGCGGCGCCTGCGGTCAACAGCACGGATATGTCCTCATCAGGGGTTTTGCTCACAATCGCGATGGGTGCATTGACGGGAACCGTCTCACCTTCCGACACGAGAATCTTGCGCAGATAGCCCTCAAAGGTGGCATCTACCTCCAGATTCGCTTTGTCCGTCATCACCTCCGCGATGATGTCGCCGCGACGGATATAGTCGCCCTCTGCCTTCAGCCACTTCGTGATAGTGCCCTCTTCCATCGTCTGCCCCAGCATGGGCAGGTTAAAATACTCCGCCATCCTTTCCTCCTACTGCGTGCGATATACCCGCAGGTAATCGATGCCAAACCAGCCCGAATCGCCCACGGGCAGGTTCTCTACCTCCACCCGTAACTCTTTGACGTCGCGCAGGAGGTCTCCTGCCCGCCATTCCACGTTCACCCACAGACCGGGGCGTAGGGTAACCGGCTGAGGCAGACGGCTCTCGCGACCCTGTGTGTCTACCAGCACGACCGTCCCCCGACACGTAACGCTCACCTGTATCGGCAGGAAAATATCCAGTGCAAGCGTGTCGCCAAAGCGCGACCAGTCGTTCGTTTCAGGTTCCAGTCGCACTACCAGCGCCGGTTCGAACTCTAAGGAACGGTTCATCACCTTCAACCAGTATGCCCCCTGGCTTGCGCCTCCGCGCACACGCTGGAGCACGGTGGTCGCCTTCTCCCCGCGCCAGCCACCCGACGCAATCTCAAAGTCGCTGAGTACAAACGTGGCACCAATTGGCTTCGCGCTCACAGGTGGCGCGCCCCCCGAGGCGGACACCGTGGAACGCTCTCTTCCGCTCAGGATTCCCCATGCCACCAGATACTGCCGCCACTGCCCATCGTTTCCGCTCAGCACCATCCACGCCCCCACGGCAGCAACCACCACTATCGCCGAAGAAATGCCAGCCACCCATCCCCAGCGGCGCTTTGGCTGGGGAGCAGGAACCTCTTCGGGCGGGCGAGTGATAACCGTTTTCTCCAGTTCGGGCTGGGGCTGAGGACGTGCATGGAAGATATCGGTGTCGCCCTGCACTCCCGAAGTCAGCATTGCCAGACCCAGGTCCTCCGCAAACGCGCGAGCGGATTGGTAACGCTTTGCCGGCTCCTTCTCCATCGCCTTACGCAGCACGCGCTCCACCGCCGGTGAGAGGTCCTCGGCTGGGGCAGGCTGTTCGTAGATGATTTTGTGCATCACTGCGGTGATGGTGCTGGCTTCAAAGGGCTTTGAACCTGTCAGCAGTTCGTAGGTCGTGACACCCAAAGAGAAAACGTCCGAACGTCCGTCCACCTCATCGCCCACAATCTGCTCGGGCGACATATAGGCAGGCGAACCCACCATGATTCCCGCCTGCGTGCGCACCAGGTCGTTCGCCAGACGCGCAATACCAAAGTCGGTGAGCTTGACGATGCCATCTTCCAACAGCGCAATGTTATCGGGCTTGACATCGCGATGCACCACCCCTCGCGCATGTGCGTAATCCAGCGCACTGGCCACCTGTTTGACGATGTTCAGCACGCGGTCAGGCGGGATTTTGCCTTCTTCGTTCAGCACTTCGCGCGCGGTTTTGCCGTGCATGAACTCCATCGCAATATAGTGCATCCCGTTCGCACTGCCCACCTCATAGATGGTCACGATGTTGGGATGCGACAGCTTGCCTGCCGAGCGTGCCTCGCGCTCGAAGCGGCGCACCATATCCAGCCGCTCGCTCTCGCTGATAATGGAGGGCAGAACCAGCACCTTCAACGCGACCGTTCGCCCGATGAGCTCGTCCTGTGCCTCGTAAACATGCGCCATGCCGCCCACGCCCAGCTGGCGCACGATGCGGTATTTGCCGATGTGTGTGCCTATCACCACAGCCTCACCACTTTCGCTTAGCCTCTACCCTTTATTGTCGGTTAATCATCAGGCGTTCTTCCTCGCGCTGGCGGTCGCGCTCCGCGATGGCTTCACGCTTGTCGTACAGCTTCTTGCCCCGCACAATGGCTATCTCCACCTTCGCATAGCCGCGCTTGAAGTATATCTTCAGGGGCACGATGGTCAAACCTTTCATCTCCGCCTTGCCCATCAGGCGGTTGATCTCCCACTTATGCAGGAGCAGTTTGCGTGGACGCACCGGGTCGGGATTATAGCGGTTGCCGTGCGAATAGGGGCTGATGTGCATGTTGTACAGCCACACTTCCCCGTTCTCCACCTTGCAATAGGCGTCCTGAAGGTTCACCCTGCCTGCTCGAACCGACTTCACCTCCGTGCCTACCAGCGCAATTCCAGCCTCGAAGGTTTCCAGAATCTCGTAATCGTGGTAGGCGCGGCGGTTTACCAGTACCACACGGTCACCCGATGGTTTTGTGCTCCCTGTTTTCGCCATGCGATGCACCTCTTGCTCAGCATACCTATTATAGTCCATTCGCTTTCCCGCTGACAACATGCAGGGAGCAGGACTTGCCTCACCGTACGACCAAACATTATCTGTTGGAACACGAAACAACGGATGCCCTGTGTCCGTCTATACCCATGGAATACCAGACAGGAGGTACCACCCGATGAACTGGCGACAAATCGCGGTTGTCTCCGCGGCAACCATTCTCTTTTTCACGCTGGCATGGGCGCAGATGTCGCCTGAGAGCCAGAAATGCAGTGCCCACATGAAAAAGGCGCTGAAAGCGGTGCAGATGTACCTGCAGGAGTGGGACAACATGTTCCCGCCGTCCACCACGGCGCAGAAGCTGAGTGACGCCCTGCAACCCTACGCTGCCGATAAGTACGTTTTGACCTGCCCGGTCACGCGCAAGGAGTACAAGACCAACCCGCACCTGACCTGGCGACCTGCCAGCATGTACAAAGACCTGAAACAGGTGCCGGTGATTTATGACGCCATACCCCACAAGGACAAGCGATACCTAGTGGGATTCGCCGATGGCTCGGTAAAGGCGATGAACGAGAAGGAGCTGACAGCGCTGAAGACGGCAAACAGACTGAAGTAAGTCGTGAACTTCTCTCCTCCCTCTCTGCGATGACGTGGGGGAGGAGAGTTTTGCAAAGGAGACCCGATGCTGATCTCTGACAACCCCTACGCCCGGCGCTATCCCCTCTGGCTCAAAGGCAATCTGCACACGCATACCACGTTGAGCGACGGAGAACTGCCTCCCGAAGAGACCGTACAGGCTTGCATCAGACGGGGCTATGACTATGTGGCTCTCACCGACCACGATGTGATAGCGTCTGTGCCAGAAGAGCACTTCCCCCAGATTGTCGTACTGTCTGGAGTGGAACACAGCGCACAACAGCATATCCTGCGGGTGAACGTGCTCTCCACCCTGCCTCACGACCTCAGCTACCAGAGCGTGATAGACCTGACGGTGCAGGCGGGCGGGCTGGTTATCCTCAACCATCCCAACTGGGGCGAAAACGACGACCACTGGCGCGACTCGCAGCTCTTCACGCTGGAGCGGTATCACGGCATTGAAATCTATAACAACGTGATTGAATACCTGGAGGGCAGTCCCTACGCCCTGGACCGCTGGGATAGGTTGCTTTCGCAGGGCAAGCGCGTGTGGGGCTATGCCAACGAGGATATGCACCGTATCTTTCAGATTGGCTCCGCCTGGAACATGGTCAACGTGCGCGAGCGCAGTCGGGAGGCACTGCTGGAGGGGTTGAAAACGGGACGTTTCTACGCCTCGACGGGAGTGATACTGGAGGAGATTGCGGCAGAGAATGGCTACCTGCGAGTTCGCTCAGCCAACGCAAAGGAGCTGCGCCTGATTTCTCTGAACGGCGAGGTGCTGGAGCGTGTCGCGAGCAGTACAGCTACCTTTTCCTTGAGTAAAGCACGAGTCTATGCGCGCGTGGAGGCGATTGGCGAAGGCTCCGCCCGTGCATGGACACAGCCGGTGTTTCTGGAGTAGAGGAGTATGAGGCAGATCTTGTGCTGGAGCAGAGGCTGGGTGCGAGCGTGGATACTCCCCGCTCTGGCTCTGTTTGTTTTGCTGTTCTCACCTGCACACGCCGAGCAACGCTGGCACTTTCGCGCGACCATCGGCGTGGACGACATGGTGCAGGGTCGCCCCGGCGCGGCGATTTTCCGCGTGTTTGTAGGCGACCAGAAGGTGTACGAAAGCCCCGTGATGAAGCCGGGCGACAATCCCATCACCATCCACATCCCCCTGCGCCAAGAGAACACGCTCACCCTGGAGGTTGCCGACACGGGCGACGGACACGGCGGCGACTGGGGCAACTGGTGTGACGCCCGTATTCAGGACGATTCAGGACAGACCACGATATGGCTCAGCGACTTGCGGGAGCAGGTTCTGCAGGAGTGGATTGCCACCCGCAAGGACCGCAATATCGTCGGACAGCCGCTGAAACTGCAGGGGCGCATTTACTGCCGCGGACTGGGCACTATCTCTGGCTCACGCATGAGGTACGTGAACTGGTACGCTCAGTGGCAAGAGGCGCAGCGCCAGCGACTGAAGCCGGAACAGTCTGCCGCACAGCGGTTGCGCTTCCTGAAACTGGAGGGGAACCTGCATGGGGCGAGACTGTGGGTGAACGGACGAGAGGTGAAAACTCTGCCCGCACCGATTGCCCCAAACAGCACCATCCGGCTCAGGGTATCACCGCCTGCAGGAGCATGGTTGTTTGCCCATCCGGTTTTCACGAGCCTTACATGCCGAAGCGCGAGCGGCGCGGTTCCTTTGCGAAGGTGGTTACCACAGTCAGTCCAGTTGGTGGCGCCGCCAGCGAAGCTGAACCTGCCCATCCTCAACGGGGCACCGTACCCGGCGGTGTACCCTTCGGGGGGCGAGGTGGTGTTGACCTACCGGTATCCCGCCCTCAATACCCTGTCCGCTCTGCCTCCTGAGACAGCGAACGCACCCTGTGTGCTGGAACTCTGGTGCGCCGTGCGTGACGCTGGTAAGGCAGATCCTGTGGCACAGCCTACCGTCACCGTTTCCGTTTACGAAGGCTCAAACCTGCGGGCGCGAACCCGATTGCTCTCCCGCCGAGACCACAGGGAGACGTTAAAGGTTCCTCTCAGTGGAAAGGGTGAACTGCGCATCGTGGTGGATGACGGCGGTGATGGCAACCTCGGCGATGAGGTACTTCTCGGGGGCGTCCTTTTTGACCAACGGGAGGGGCGTTCCAGCCCGCTCACCAGCCTGCCCTATTTGCTGGAAGGCTCCCCGCAGGAGAGCGTGCAGGTACTCTACTATCCAACTGCGGAGCTTCGTGCCGTAGTTCGAGATGCTTCTGCCCTTCCGCACTCGGCGTTTCGGGTGCAGGCTCCAGTTGACCTCGCCTTCGACGGCTATGCACCAGCAATCGCCAGACTGCACCGAGCTGACAGACTGGTGGACGAAGCGGAGAGGATTTGGCGGGCAGGCAAGACCTCCGAATGCGCCGAGCGGTTAGCCCTCGCCGAGCGGCTGGATGAACATAACCCGCGAATCTACCTCCTGCGGGCGCGAATGGCGGAATCGGCGGGCAGAGCGGACGCCGAACTGCGGGCATGGAAACGCCTAGTGGAGGTCTCTCGTGCTGACCTGCCTCTGCGACGACGGGCAAAAGCGCGCATCGCCGAGCTGTACCGCCTGCTGGACGGCAACCGCCCCGAGTTTGAATTTGACCTGCCCTCGCCGCCACCTCCCGACGCCAGCGCGAACGCCCTGACGGCAAACATCTGGCGAGTGTACCTGAAGCCCCTCGCGCCCGATAGCGACGTTCAGGCAGGCGAGCTGCGCTTCACCGTGCCAGCCGAGCGGGCAGGCTGGTGGCTGAAAGCCTGTATCGACTCGCGTGGGCTGGCTCTGCGGGCGAGCATCGAGCGGCGCACGGGCAGGAGTTGGCAATTGGTCTGGGCAACCGACGAGCCTCAAGCCTTCCCCACGGGCGAGTGCCGGCTGTCCGCTGGCGAGTACCGCTTGACCGTGACGCATGAAGGCTCCTCGGACGGCGTGGATGGGGCGTTTCACGTGGCGGTAAGCACCCTGCTCTCGTGCGAGAAGCCCGCCCCCAGTCGCCAGCAATGGACCTACCGCCTGCACACCGACGGTTCGGCAGAGGTGGAGGTGGCTGTTCGCGGTGTGCTGGCAGTGCCTGTGCCCTTCACGGCAGAGGGCTTGAGCGTGGAGGGCGCGCGTTACTCTCTGCTACCTCCCGTGTACGAGTATCTCTCCAAGCTGGAGCTTCGTCACGCGCAGGTTCTGCTGTTACAGCCCACCGGCGAGCAGGCGACGGTGCGATTCCGGTGGCTGGACGCTGCGTACAATGTGCCGATGACCCGCTACGCTCCCGAACGCAAGGAGCACTTCTACTTCCGCTCTCTGGCTGGGCTGGGCAAATCACCGCACGAGATGGAGGTGCTTGTCTACCTGCCCGAGGGCACTGGTGAGTTCCAAACGCTGGTGCCAGAGCCGCAGACGCGCGACGGTTCCCTGCTCCAGTTCCGTCTGCCGCAGGAAAGAATGGTCATCATCAACGCCAAACACCCCGCGATGGACACGCGCTGGCTATCGGCAACCTATCGCCGGATGACCGTGTATATCCCCGACACACCTTTCTATCGCCGCTGGCTACCCAAATACCTCGCCCTGTTGATGCGCATTTACGGCCGTGAGCGGCAAATCGTCGGCGGCTACGAACCGGAAGACGCCCTGTTCGTTTCGCTGACGGGTCCGGCGCAGCTGTCCGGCTACGGCGGGGCGACATGGGGCGGTCCCCGTACCGAAACGTGGATCGCCTGCACCGGGCGCGTGGGACCCTATAACTTGCGTTACGAATCGGGCGGTGACGGCGTGGAGGCGCACGAGCTGAAGTGGGTGTTTCTGCACGGCGTCGGCGAGGGACTTCCCCACTGGCTGCAGACCGGGGCGGTCATCTACATTGAGGAGCAGGGCAAGCTGGCTGGCGACACCGCTTACCCCGATGTGTGGTATCAGCGTTCTCTGCGCCCGGGGGCATTGCAGTTTCGCAGGCGATATTCCAGCTCCCCCACCCCACTGCAGTGGTCGGAAAGCGATTTCCGCCAACTGCCTTCCGCACAGCGTATACTCGGCGAGGCGATGGCGAACGAAATCATGCAGGTGGTCGCCCAGCGATACGGCAACAGGGTATGGGCGGAACTGTTTCGTCGAAACCGCGAGGGCAAACTGGGATTGAAAGAGCTTTCCGACCGCCAGAAAGATACCCGCATCATACAAACGCTGGTAGAAATCACGCGCGACCCGGCTATCAGGCGGCTCTTTGAAGGATGGGGCTTTCAGTCTTCACTCTGAGCCTGCTTCGCCATAGTCAACGCGCTCTCGTAGCGACGGCGGTCAATGATGCCTTGCTCTACCGCCTCTTTGACCGCGCAGTCGGGTTCCGTCTCATGCTGGCAGTCGGGGAAGCGACACTCTCCCAGATACGGGCGTATCTCCGGGAACGCTTCCCAAATCGTCTTTGCGTCCACTGCCCACAGTTCAAAATTGCGCATCCCGGGAGTGTCGGCAATCCAGCTATCTTCGCCCAGGCGGAACAGCTGCGCCAGCGTGGTGGTATGTCTGCCTTTGTGGGTGGTTTCTCCTACCTGTCCTACCTTTAGCCCCAGTC
>CAZOGB010000018.1:0-1636 GCA_964579145.1 uncultured bacterium
AGCCTCCGTAGCCACCGTAGCCGCCATAGCCACCGTAGCCGCCATAGCCACCGTAGCCGCCATAGCCACCGCCACCGCTATACGTCCAGCCAGTCTGATTCAGCGAAACGGCTCCGCCGCCCAGCACCTGAGCAATCGCCAGAGAGTCCAGATGCTGGAGGGTGATTTTCTCTGTTCGGACCTGCGGCTGGGAAGGTTCCTCAACCGGGGTTTCGACCGTGGATGTATCGTAGGTCTCCACCTTAGGCGAGATGATGTACACACCGCCGTCCACCCGGTAGGTTAGCGGGGGATTTGCGGCACGCAGAACCGTTCGCAGGGCGGTCTCAAAGCTGACGTCCTTCAGCGATACCGTGACGTAGCCCTGAACCACAGACTCGTCCAGCGTGTAGTTGTAGCCGGTTGCCCGGAAGAGCAACTTCAGCGCGTCAGCGATGCTGGCGCTTTCCAGGTTAAGCGTTACCTTCGGGCTGCCGCCGGAATCCTGTGCCACCACAGACACAGCGGCGCCCCAAAGCACCACCAAACACGCTGCGATTCGCAAAGCTCGATGCATGAAGATAGACCTCCTGAAATTGTTTCGCTTGTCATTTCGGAATCCCTTCTGCTCCGCTCACTTTTTTGCAAAAGTGGGGTCACAAAAAGGTTGACTCTGGTTAGTATTCTTCCAAAAGTCCTGCACCACCAGGGGCCCCGCCACCTGTGGGAGGCATTCCGGGCATACCCGGATAACCGGGCACTCCGGCGCCAGGCACAGTGCGCTGTACCGGGGTGATTGGAGCACCTAATTTGACCGTAATCTCCCGGGGCTTCTTGCCCAGCGTGGAGAGCACGACCTGATTGGGTTCGATCCGTGCCACGCGCATTCCGTCCAGGGTATCTCCCGGCTTGACCACGCGAGGCAAATCGCCCTGAGTTTCGATAATCGCTGCCACACTCTGCCCCCACATGATGCCCGCCACGCGACGATAGGGCTGAGGGGGAAGAACATCCTCTTCTTCCCCCTCCGCGGGTTTATAGGTCGGAACGGGCTGGAGGCGTACCGATGGCACCACCGATAAGATTGGAGGCTTGCTAATATCCGCTTCCCAGGGCAGCGGCTTAAACGGGTCCACTCGATACTTCGAAGGCGGCTTGCCTTCCGGCTGCGCCTGCGCCACCTGCTGACCAGCACCGAAGCCAGAGGGACCACCCATCATGGGTCTCCCCATCGCTGGACCGGGCATGCCAGGACCACCGATACCAGGGGCGCCCATCGTCGGCGCGGGTCCAGTCGCGGTTGGCTGGTCTTCAGGCAATCCACCGGGAGCACCGCCTGTCGGCGCCGTAGCAGTCGCGCCCGGGCTGGGCTGCTGCTGCCCGCCCCCGCCCATGAACATGAAGAGCGCAAGTGCCACAATCAGGATGACTGCCACCGCACCGCCGATAACAATCGGCTTGTTCTTGGGGTCATTCAGCCACTGTTGCATCGCCTCTCAAGCCTCCTTTAGTATTCCTCTGCTCCGGGCGCACCCGCGCCGCCACCCAGCGCAGGTCCCGTTACCCCGGCACCCGCTCCACCCACCGGAGGACGCGAGCCACCCATTGGGGCGCCGGGCATCATCGGAGCGCCCATCGTCGGGGCGCCGGGCATCAT
>CAZOGB010000018.1:1736-14154 GCA_964579145.1 uncultured bacterium
GGCATCATCGGAGCGCCCATCATCGGACCGGGCATTCCACCGCCAAACCTGCCCATGCCTGCCATGCCGCCCATTCCGGGCGCACCACCCGCCGAGGGAAGCATCTCGCCGGGACGGTCGTCTTTCGCGCGTGGCAGGATAAATAGCGTCGCCGTATACTGCCCGATGAGCTGCGGGCTGACGCCGCTTAACTGCAAACCATCTACCAGCACCAGGCGAGGAGCGTTGTTCCACCGCTCCACGTGGCGCAGAATACTCTCAAAGTCTCCCTGCACCTGGAAGGTTCCCAGCGGCACAATCCACACCGGCCAGGGAAGCTGGTTCGGGTCGGTGGTGGGAATGCCAATCGCGAAACCGCCCAGGAAGACAACATCCTGCGACTTGGAGACAAAATCCTGCAGCGCTTTGGCCGTTCGCTCTGGCTCCTTCCAGTACGCCAGCGCCGCCTTCAGGCGGTCGGTCATATCAATGTTCGGCATCTTGGAGCGTTCATAACGTGCCCACTTGATGCGCGCCTGTTCCACCTCTTTTTTGGCATCTTCCAGCTGTTTCTTCGCCTGAGGCAGTTGCGCTGCTCGCTGGCTGGCGGCTTCTATCTGGGTGTCCAGGTTCTTGATTTCAGCCTGCGTGGGGCGAATCAGCACGAAGAAGATGCCCGACGCAATCACCGCCGCCACCACAATCCCGATGACGATGACATTCTGCAAGGTCAGTTTCGAAAGCATCCTGCGCCCCTCCTTCTATTCCGCCATAGCGCCGCGCCCGCCAAGGCGCCCGCCTGCACCACCCGGACCACCCATCGGGCCTGCCATTCCACCACCCATGCCCGGCGGCGGCCCCGACATCGGCGGTCCCATCATCGGACCGGGACCACCCATACCGGGTGCACCCATCATCGGCGCCCCCATCGTTGGCGCTCCCATCATCGGCGCTCCGGGCAACCTCATGCCGGCGCCCATACCGCCCATGCCGGTCATTCCCGTCATGCCGGTGCCGCCCAGTGATGCCATCAACTGCTGTACCAGCTGCTGTACCTGATTCATCAACGGCTCACGCAGGGTAGCCACCACACTGAATACGATACCCTGATTCTGCTGTTGGGTTCTACCCCCCAGCGTTCCGGCAGCTCCGGGCATGCCGGGCAATCCCGCCGGCGCACCATAGGCGCCCGGTGCTCCGTACGCTCCATAGGGGGATGTCGGTGCACCGAAACCGCCACCGGGGCGAGTCGCTGTGGTGCCGCCAGCAGGGCTCCACGAGATGCTGACGCCAGTGAACAGCGGACACTGAAGCATAATCTGCAGATAGCGCGCCATCTCGTCCAGGTCGCGGGTTACCGCCTGCGCCTGCAGGGTCATGCCCTGCGCCACGCCCATGCTTCCATAACGCACAGTATCAATCGTCCACCGGCGCACTTCGCGATACAGTTTCGGATACTGCCGGTTGTAGCGGAATATCTCATCCGCGAGCTGCGCACGAGTCAGCAGCGGAGCGACCATTGCCTTCGTATTCTGCGCCTCCTGCTCCGTCTGCTCCACCTGCCTGACAATGGCTTCCTGCTGCTGGAGCTCCTCTGCCTTCTGCGACTTCAGGTTCACCAGGCTCAGCTGCCAGGCAATCAGTCCCCCTGCCAGCGCAATCCATACCACCACAAACACCGCGAACCACGCCCGCTTCTTGCGCGGCTCGTAGATATTGGGTGGCAACAGGTTGAGTTTCAGCATGGTTTACTCCCCTCCGGATGCCTAATCAATCATGTCCCGGATTGCCAGACCGATGGCGACCGTCATCAGCGGCGCCACCTCCTGCAGATAGGGCATACTGTACCGGCGCACCAGCGCCTCCTGATGGGTCAGCGGATCAGCCGTGCTGACCGGTATCCCCAGTTCCTGCGAGAGGAACTT
Organism: uncultured bacterium; assembly: GCA_964579145.1. Taxonomy (GTDB): domain Bacteria; phylum Armatimonadota; class HRBIN16; order HRBIN16; family HRBIN16; genus HRBIN16. The sequence continues at coordinate 3,641 of CAZOGB010000018.1, forward strand.
GTCCAGGTTCTTCATTCTCGCCGTGCCGCCGCACAGCACAATCTCATCAATGCGAGCACCCTGCACGCGCCCGCGATAGAACTCCAGCGAACGGCGCACCTCTGCCAGAAAGTCGCCCAGAACGGGCGCGATGGCATCAAACACCTCGATGCGCAGAGGGTCCGTCTCCTCCTGCTCCACGGGTGCAGGGGGTGCAGGCTCCGTGGGCTGTTCGGGTGCGCCCGGCTGTTCCTCTTCCACGTCGAAAGTCGGCTCTTCATGACCCGCCGAGAAATCCACCATGCCGGGCGCGGAAGGCTGGGAGAAATCAATAAGCCCTGTCGGCGCCCCAAAGTCGGTGCCGTAAGTCGGAGCCGCTCCCGATGGACCAAGCCGCTCCAGAAGCACCGCCGCATACTCTCGCTTCAGCTTTTCGGCGTGTGCAAACCGCTCGCGAGGGTCGGTACCCTCCACGCGGTACGCCAGCGAGTCCACAATCGCCTGCGTGAAGTGGTTGCCCGCGATGGGAATGGTGCGAGGCAGGCGAAGTACACCGCCCGAGAACACGCCCATATCGGTGGCGGTCGCGCCGATGTTCAGCAGAACCACCGTCTTGTCGCGATACTTTTCGGGTTGAAGACCGATGACCGTGCGCGCGGTGGCTAATACCTGCACGTCGATGGCTACGGGGTCGAGCTGCGCCGCGAACAGCGTTTTCACCACGGCGTCCACCACGTCCTGCTGCGCCGCCGCCAGCAAAACCTCCATGTTGGGGTCATTGGGGTCAGCATCAGCACGCTCGATCACGGCGTAGTCTGTCACCACATCCCCCTGCGCGGCAAACGGGATGTGGCGCTCCACCTCCCACGCCATGGATTTGTCCAGCTCCGATGGGCTCATCTTGGGCATCTCGATAACGCGCACCACCAGCGCGCTCTGCCCCGGAATGGAGGTGACCACCTGCTTGGTAGAGATGCCCGCCTGCGTGAGCAGCTGCCGTACCGCCTGACCGAGAGCCTGCGGGTCCTGGATATAACCGCTCTCGTCGATAACGCCCTCCGGTGTCGGAGCCACGCCAACCGCACTGATCTGAACACCCTCTTTACTGGGGCGCACCTCCGCCACCTTCATCAGGGTAGTGCCTACATCTAACCCCACAACGGGTCCAGTCGCTTTTCGGGCACGTGCCATTCCTGAATCTCCTCCTCCCCTGTTGACCCTATTGTAACAGGTCTGCAGGGGGCTGTCAACGGTTTCTCCCTTGATAAAATGCGACAGAGTCGCACCTTTTTCCTTTTTTCGCCCTCTGTGGCGTCCCCTCCTGCTTGCACGCTGTTTAGACGCACACTCTGTTCTTTTCGTTACATCACGACGCGCCAGTCTCCTGCTTTCTCATCGGCAAATCTGTATGCTATTTTTACGTGTTCGTCGTCTCTAAAGTGCCATCTCCCACCCATCGTAGGCAACCTCTATTCCGTGCGGATGGCAGAAAGCCTCCAGATCCTCCTGAAGCGGGCGACCGTTGTGCGAAAAGTGCGTTACCGCCCAGCGCGTATCGGCATGAGCTGTGCCCATCGCCAGCAGACGCTCCTTTAATTTCAGCACATCGCTCAGCCCCAGATGCGTATCATAGGGCGCGTCCACAAAGGCTTTGGTGCACTCGGCAATCACCGCGTCCAGCCTCACTCCCGCCAGGTAGCGCCACGTCGCCTCGCGATACCAGCCTGTATCGCACATATACAGTAGTGTCTTCACCCCATCGGAAACGATATAGTTGTAGCACTGCTCATCTGCCCGATGGTAAGCCAGCACCGGGATTACCGTATAATTGTCTATCTCATACGGCGCGAAGGGCTGTAATACCTTCACCCGCAGCCACTGACGCATCTGATCAGACATATCGCCCAGTGTGCGGGCGAAATCTTCACTGCCGTATGCCGTCAGCGGAAGGTCACGATACGCGAAACCGGGTGCCAGGTAGCCCAGTTCATGGAGTGCAAGGTGGTCTTCGTGGGTGTGGGTAATCAGCAAATGCTGCAAGCGGGAAAGATCCAGCTCGTAACTCAGCACATGATGCAGGGTATCTGGCGGGAGGTCGATTTTCAGTGTGTTATCAATCAAGATGGAGCTGCGCGTGCGCAGATTCTTGCCGCCCCGCTGTCGCGCGATACGACACACTTCACAACCACAGAACAGCCCCGGCACGCCCTCCGCTGCCGCTGTGCCCAGAAAGAGTACTTTCACCTGCCTCTGCTCAACCTCGCTCCCGTTTTTTCGCCGATTCAACGCACAGGAGACGTATTCCTGCAGGTATTGCGGTTTTAACAGCACCGAGCAGGAGTTCCTCTGGGCGCATCAGTAATTTATCTATATGAAGTATGCCGACATGCTGGTTATCCTCAATCCCGCAGCGGGGAGAGGACGGGCACGCCGCCAGCAGGCCGCGCTGAGCCACCTGCTCAACAACGTTGCACGGCAGGTCGGATGCAGCTGGCAGATAGTGGAAACCACCAGGCAGGGCGAAGCCACTCTGCTCGCCCGTCAGGCTGCGAACGAGGGTATCCCGATAGTGGTCGCTGCGGGCGGCGACGGCACGCTTGGTGAAGCGGCTAACGGGCTGATGGGCACGTCCGCGAAACTGGGCGTCCTGCCGCTGGGCACAGGCAACGACTTTGCCCGCTGTGTGGGAATCAGCGAAAACCTCTCGGTAGCGGTGGATAACCTCTTCACCGGCAAGCCGCACCCGGTTGACCTTGGGCATGTGGGCGACAGATACTTTATCAACGTGGCAGGGTGTGGTTTCGACGCGGCGGTAGCACAACGGGTTAACCGAGGCTTTCGATTCCTGCGCGGCACCGCCGCCTATGTGGCTGCGGTGTACCAGACGCTGGTGACCTTCAAGCCGGTGCAAATGCACATCATCGCCGACGATGAGGTCATTTCGGAGCGAACCATGCTGTGCACGGTGGCAAACACCCAATCATACGGCGGCGGAATGCGGATCGCCCCACTGGCACAGATAGATGATGGATGGCTGGATGTGTGTATCGTTAAGGCAGTGAGTAAGGTGGAGTTTGTGCGCGTCTTTCCCCGCGTCTTCACTGGAACACACATCACCCACCCATGCTTCGTGATGTTCAAAGCAAAGCGGATACGGGTGGAAAGCAATCCAGCTGTGCCCGTGCTTGTAGACGGTGACGTACGGGGCACAACCCCTGTCGAGTTTATTGCACACCCCTCCGCAATACAGGTCATCCTGCCCGCCAAATAGTTCATTTCCCTCGAGCACGTAGAATAATCCTATTATCCCTGAAACCGCGAACTACCAGCGGCAAAGGGGAAAGCAACCCTGCAACTAGAAGTTGCGGGCTACCCATGACGATGCCTCCTTGCGGAGGCTGTAACCTGCTTCAGCAGGTTTTGCCAAGTGTTGCCTGTGATTTCCCCAATCGCAAGCTCAGCCGCCGGGAAAACGATTGTCCGCCCTAGTTGCATTTTTCTATTGCCTGTAGTAAAATACTTGCAGAAAGGGAACACGCTAGCGCTCGCCGTTCGTAAAATACTATAGCCAGTAGAAAACGGCGAATTTAAAATAAGGAGGAACCCATGAAAACCACTGCTATCGCTCTGTTCGTGATGGTTGCGCTGTTTGCCGTAACGGCTGTGGCGCAGCCGAAAAAGCCCGCCGCACCGAAAGGGCTGACCTGTCCCGTTTCCGGTGAGGCAATCAAAGACCTCAAGAAAGCATCGAGCGTGCAGTACGAGGGACGCACCATTTACTTCTGTTGCAAGAAGTGCGTGGGCGAATTCAAGAGCGACCCCGCCAAATACGCGGCGAAACAGTTGGTGCGGTGTCCGGTCTCCGGCGAAGTAGTCAAGGACCCGGCTAAGGCACAGACCTCCGTGTATCAGGGCAAGGTGTACTACTTCTGCTGTCCGAAGTGCAAGCCACAGTTCGACAAAGAACCGGCGAAGTTCGCGAAGAAGCAGGAGACGCCTGCCAGCAACCAGCACGAAGAACACAACCATTCCCATTCTCACTAAGGAGTGACATGCGATGCGAACGCTCGCGCAGTTCATTCGAGCACACTGGTTGACCCTGCTGTTTATTGCCCTGCTGTTTGCAGGCACCAGCTACATCGTACGCACGAAGCGACCACCCGGCGCGATGACCGTTATCGAAGCGCAGGCGATGGACATGAGCCAGACGGGCACTCCGGTGGGCGCGGCACCGGTTGCCACGGAAAAGGTCTCCCTCCAGCGGTTCGTGCCCACCGTCACCTACACAGGCTCGGTGGTGGCGTACAACGACACCGACATCGTGGCGCGAGTAGAAGGCTGGGTGGTGGATATGCTGGTGTATCCGGGCGACAGGGTACAGCAGGGGCAGCTGCTGGCGCGTCTGGACACGCGCGAGCGTTCCGCCCGTCTGCAGGAAGCACAGGCAGGCGCCGTGGCGGCACGCTATGACCGTGAAGCCATGCTTCGGGAAATCGACCAGATGCGTGCCGAGCTGGAGGAGATGCAGAACAAGCGCGATTCCACGCAGGCGATGGTTCAACGCGCACACCGCGAGCTGGATTCTGCCCGGCAGGAGCTGGAGATGGCGCGAGCGGAACGCGAGGAAGTGCAGGCAGACATCTCCGCCGCGAAGGCGAACGCCGACTACTGGCAGGCAGAAGACGCCCGCTCCGACAACCTGTTGAGGGCAGGAGCTATCTCCAAGGAAGAGCGACAGCGCACGCAAGCCGAGGTTGCTAAGGCGCTCGCCGAGCTGAGGCAGGCACGCATCCGCCTCGCCAAAGCGGAGGCGCGGGTGAAGCAGGCAGAGGCTATGGTGGGTGCAGCGGAAGCACAGCTCGCTCAGGCGGAGCGCGAGGCACAGGCGATGCAAGCAGGTGTTCGGCGGGCATCCTCTGCCCTGCAATCGGCGCAGGCGAAGCTTCGACGCGCCACGGCAATGCAGGAACAGGCAGAAGCCACACGCCGCGCTGAAGCTATCGTGACCAGCTACACGCAAATTACCGCGCCGGTGTCGGGAGTGATTACGGAGCGCCTCGTCAGTCCGGGCACACTGGTGATGCCGGGCACGGTGCTGTTCAAACTGCGCACCATCGACCGCCTGCGCCTGCAGGCAAACGTCGCCGAGCAAGATATGGAGGGCATTCGCGAGGGCAACCCGGTCACGGTAACGGTTGCAGGCAATGCGAACCTCAAGATCAATGCTCGGGTGACTTCCATCTTCTACTCGGCGGACCCTCAAACCCGAACGGTCACAGTGGAAGCACTGGTGAACAATCATCATGGCGAGCTGCTTCCCGGGCAGTATGTGGTGATGGAGATTTCGAAAGGCTCGCCCCGGCAAGCCATTACCGTGCCTCTGTCCGCCATTCGGCGCGACGTAGAGGGCAAACCGTTCGTGTGGGTGGTGGTGGCGGGTCAACAACAGGGCAAAACCACCTACACCTGCGTGATGCACCCCGAAGTACAGTCTGACAAACCCGGCAAGTGCCCCAAGTGCGGAATGGACCTCGTTCCTAAACAGCGAGGAGGCAAACAGGTGGCACATCGGGTGGACGTGACACTGGGCGACAGCGACGGGCGCCGAGTGGAGGTGCGCTCAGGACTGCGTGAGGGCGATGCGGTTATTGTGCGCGGTAACGAGTACCTGAAGGAAGGTGACCCGGTGGCGCCAGTGGAATGGGGTGCTGCCGGACCGAAAGAACTACCTCAGCCCTCGGGCGAGATGCCTTCAATGCCCGGCATGGAACACGGAAGCCATGCTCAGCCCGCGTCTCCCGATACCCATCAACACGAACAACATACCGATGTGCCTGCAGGTAAAGCGGTGTATACCTGCCCGATGCACCCCGAGGTGCGCTCGGATAAACCGGGCGACTGCCCCAAATGCGGCATGAAGCTGGAAAAAGTAGAGGGAGGGCATCAGCACTGATGCAGGAGGGGAACGAGCACAGCACTCGTCCGCGCCTGATAGGGCGTGTTGCCGGCGGCGGGTTCAACATCTCGCAATGGTCTATTGAGCATCCTTACCTTATCATCGCCTTTTACACCGCGATGGTGATACTGGCGGTGGTGGCAATCGGCTTCTACATGCCGCGCCGGTTCATGCCGTATGTGGAAAGCCCGATGATTGGCATCGTCTCCATGATGCCGGGTTTGAGCGCGGAAGAGATGGAGACCTACATCTCCAAGCCGATAGAGGAGCGATTGATCAACATCCCAGGCGTGCGTTACATCCGTTCCACCTCACAGGAAGGGTTCAGCATCGTCTCGCTGGAGTTCCCCTACGGCACCAACATGGACAAAAAACTGGTAGAGGTACAGGCGCTGCTGAACGTCATTCAGGCAGACCTGCCCATGACCGGCGCGAACCTGAAGCCCTCCTGGGTGCTGAAGATAGACCCACTGAACCTGCCTGTGCTTTCGCTGTCGCTGACCGGCGATGAGCGATGGGATATGAAACGCCTGCGCGAACTGGCGGACAACGAAATCTCCAACAGACTGAAAGCCGTCAGCCCCGACGTCTTCACCATCCAGCCGTTTGGCGGATACCGCCGACAGATGCAGGTGATTGTGGACCGTAAGAAGCTCGCCGCATATGGGCTGTCTATCCTGGACGTTCGGGACGCCCTCGACAAAAACAATGTCGCCAAACCGGCTGGCGTACTTACTGCCGGCGACAACGAAGAGATTGTGCGCGTGGACACGCTGGGGCGCGACGCCGACACCATCGCGAACTATCCCGTGGGCAGTGTGAACGGACGCATCATCTACATCAAAGATGTGGCTCGCGTGGAAGACACCTATTACGAGCCGCGCAGTGGCTATCATCACTATTACCGCCAGGGAAAGGATGCCCGCGTAGACGAAGCGATTGAGATTAGCGTCCTGCAGAGCCCTGAAGCCTCCTCCCCGCGCGTTATCCGGGCGGTAATGGAAGAGGTCAAGCGATTGGAACGCGATTATCCCGGCATCAAGTTCCGTGTCGCCTACGACAACAGCGCGTTTGTGGGCATCCTCATGCGCAACATGTTCGAAGAGCTGGGAATGGCCATCCTGCTCACCGGCATCGCCGTGCTTTTCTTCCTGGGCAACTGGCGCGGCACGCTGATTGCCATGACCGCTATTCCCATCTCGATGGCAATGGCGCTCCTAGCCTTAATACCCATGGGCATGAGCCTCAACTCCAGCACGCTGATCGGACTGCTGCTCTCCATTGGACGACTCGTGGACGACGCTATTATCGACGTGCACGCGGTAGAGCGCCATCTGCGCATGGGCAAGGACCCGAAAACCGCTGCGGTAGACGGCATCACCGAAGTGCGTCTGGCGGTGGCGGCATCTACGCTGATGCTGGTGCTGGCGCTCAGTCCACTGCTGTTCTGTGGTGGCATTGTGGAGCTAATGTTTGTGGGGCTGGTGTGGCCCATTATCTTTGGACTGCTGGCTTCGTTCCTGGTATCGCTGACCCTTACCTCCCTTATGGCAGCCCACCTGCTGAAGCCGCACGATGACCCCGCCTCCGTGCGCGAGCGCAACGGCTGGTTCTATCGCGTCGCGCTAGCACCCTTCCAGCGCGGGCTGGACCGACTGGAAGAGGGATATGCCCGGCTGATTCGCTGGATGCTGAAGAACCGCTTCGCCAACATGGCGCGAATCTTCTCCACGATTATCATCGGTTTCGGCTTCTACTACTTCATCGGCTCCGAGATGATGCCCCTGGCGGATGTCGGACAGGCGTTCATGGTCCTGGAGATGGAGCCGGACGTCTCCTACGCTGCGACCGAACGCGCTGTCCGCCAGATCGAAGCCATCATGGCGAAATATCCCGAGATTCAGCACGCCTCCATTGAAATCGGCTTCGAAGGGGGACCGGGTTATACCTCCGGCGCATACTTCAACGGCTACAGCATGGGCTTCACCAACGGCGCGGTCGCCATGCTGACCTTTACCGACAAGGATACCCGCAAGCGCGATGTGTGGACCATTATGGACGGTATCGTCGCGGAAGCCACGGCAACGATACCCGGCATCCGCCGACTGCAGATTAAGGAGATGGGGTCCGACGTGATGGCATCCTCCGCCGCGCCCATCCAGCTACTCGTGTACGGACCGGACGTCAAGATTGTCTCCATGCTGGCCGAACAGGTCGCCGAGATTGCACGCACTCAGGTTCCCGATATCTATCAGGTGGCTACCTCGTGGTCCATGTCCAAGCCCACCTATGAATTGAAGATAGACACCCGCCGCGCCCGCGAACTCGGCTTGACCCCCGCCGAAATCGCCGACCAGGCTTACTATGCGCTCAAGGGCGGCTATACGAACGAGTTCTTCCGCCTGGAGAACCGACGACAATCCACCATCCTGGTGCGTTACGACCAGACCGACCGCCTCAGCCCCGAAGACATCGGACTGCTAACGCTAACCACGCCGGACGGCAAACAGGTCCCCCTGAAATCGGTAGCACAGATAGAATACCGGGAGTCCCCCACCCTGATTGAGCACGACAACTTCCGGCGCGTTGTCAGCGTGATGGGCTACTACCGTAAGGCAGATTACCGGCCGCCGTGGAAATCGTCCGATGAGCCGCACCAGCCCAACCGCCCCTCTATGGACGTGGCGATGGACGTGATGATGCGGGCACAGATGCAGTTGAACTGGCCGCCCGGCTACGGCATCGAAGTGCGCGGCGATATGACGCAGATGATGGACAGCTTCCGAAGGCTCCTGCAGGGATTACAGTTCGCGGTCATCTTCATCTTTCTGGTGCTGGTGGCACAGTTTCGCGGATTTATCCAGCCTGCACAGATGATTTTCTCCCTGCCTCTGGAGCTATCGGGTGTGTTCATCGCCCTGTGGCTGACCGGTCAGGCGTTCAGCACGGTCTCTATCATGGCGGTCATCGTGTTGACCGGTATGGACATCACCACCGCCATCCTGCTGATTGACCTCATCATGCGTTATCGCGAGCAGGGCGTGCCGCGCAACCAGGCGGTGATCGAGGCATGTCCCCAGCGATTGCGCCCCATCCTGATGACCTCTATGATCACCATCATCGCCATGACGCCTGTGGCATTCTTCCCGCGCACCGGCATGGACGCCTATCAGCCACTGGGCACGGTAGTTATCGGTGGACTGGTAGTGGGCACGGTGCTGAGCCTGCTGGATATACCTATCATGCACACGCTGGTAGACGACGTGGTGCGCTGGTGGCAGGTCAAAGTGTTGCGCCGCGACCCGGCTACCCTGCCTCCGGTGGAGTGATAAAATGTGGACACGCTTTAGACCTCGCTTTGGATACGGCACGCTGATTGCGCTGATAGCAGCCGGTCTGCTGTGGTGGAGCGGCGCACTCCGACCACCCCAGCCCTCCACTGACCTGCGCGTGGTGTACGAAGCCGACAGCACCGGCAAATTGCGCCGAATCGAGCCTCCGCCCTCCCCTCTTCCTGCCATACCGATGGCGAAGGAGCCTCACCTGCTTCTGCAGTTTGCCGATGTCCTGCAGCTAACCCCGTCCCAGCGCACCCAAATTGAGCGCATCTCAGCCGACTGGGAGCGCGAGCAGGCAGAATGGCTTCGGCGGCTGCGCGAGGAGCAACAGCGCGTGGAAAGCCAAATGGGTTCCCGAAAGGGAGAAGCGGTTCCCTACGCCGCCTTGCGCCAGAGCCTGCAGGGGTATTCGGAGCTATCGCGAGCCTACGCCCAGGCACGCACCATCGCCTGGGAGAGAGCGGTTGCTCAGCTATCTGCACGACAGAGGGAAGAGGTGGGGAAGATTCTCAGCAAGCGGTGAGGGGGCAAGATTGTCCCCGAATCACGCAGCTCTTACCGCGAGGATCCCTTCAGTAATGCGTTTGATATGCTCCCAAACCCGCTCGGCTCTCTCACGGGGCGCAGTCACCGCCGACACTGCCTTCAGCTTGTTCGCTATGTCACCGATCGCCAGCGCGTCATCCTGTCCCAGCAACGAGGACCGAACGTGCAAGGCTGTCGCCAGCACCTGAAGGGCGAACGTGTCCTCAAACCCTTCTAACCACCCTTCTGCGAGCTTCAGGCTTTTGTCAGCTCTAGCAGACTTCTGCACTACAACGCGAGCCTGCTCAGCAATACTGTCCGGGACGATGTACGCCGTTTTGCCCCTGTATCCCCTAACCTTCTGAATGTATTTATCCACCAGCCGCTCCTTCAGGAGCCTCTCCACCAGCGATGAAGTAAAGCCCATACTGCCTTCCCGAAAATCCGGCTTGCGTCTGCCTCCCACCCAGCACCCTGCGAACCACAGTATGTAGGCGAGATGGTGAATGTCCGTCTCGCTCAGGCAAGGTTCTATCTGCGTATAGCGATGGGCAAGGCAGAGCAGTGCAGCGAGAGGGGCTTTCAGGTGTGCCTCTCGTACCGCTTTCTGTTCTGGCTCGCTTGGCTCATATACTAAAATGTCCACCTCTCCAGCGAGTGGTTGGAGAGACTTCGCGATAAGTAAACGTACCTCGCTCCAGTTCAACCCTCCGTTA
>CAZOGB010000018.1:14254-54978 GCA_964579145.1 uncultured bacterium
CTGGAGCGGCACAACCAGATACACAATCTCACGCTGGCCAGCCGTATAACCCGGCACCAGCCCCTGATGAATGGCGTAGAGCATCGGGGAACGCGGCGCAAAGTAGAAAGGCACATAATCCGCAAGAGTGCCATTTGCTCCAATGGGCACGGGATGGTGTCGCCTGCGGTTTCGAAGCGCAGGATAGGCGATATCCACAAAATGCCTGTGCACCCTGTTGATGCACAGTATCGCCCCTTCGTGCAGGATTTGTGCAAAGTTGGTGTAATGCGTCATGTGATATAGCAAAACCCTGTCGGGCACATCAGACATTGATCGCTCAGCCTCCTGCAGTAACCACCGCTGGCTCGCCCTTCTTCCGTGAGGGGCGTTTGCGCTCCTTACCGTCGCGCGGGGGAGCCAGCGCCTCCTTCAACACCTCATCTGCCGTCTCCACGAACACAAAACGCATCTGGTCGCGCACTGCCTGTGGGACGTCCTCTATCAGGTCTTTCTTATTGCGAGCAGGCAGGATGACGGTCTCAATGCCCGCGCGGTGCGCCGCCAGCACCTTCTCTTTAATCCCGCCCACCGGCAACACGCGCCCCGACAGGGTGACCTCGCCCGTCATCGCCACGCGAGGGTTCACACAACGACCAGTAAGCAACGACGCCAGCGCGGTAAGCATGGTGACGCCTGCGGATGGACCATCCTTGGGAATAGCACCCGCGGGAACGTGGATATGCACATCGTGCTTCTCGAAGAAGTTTGGATCAATGCCCAGATCTGTAGCATGACTGCGAATGTAACTCAGCGCGGTCTGCGCCGATTCGCGCATCACGTCGCCCAGCTGTCCCGTTAACAGCAGCCCTTTGCCGCCCGGCATCAGCGTCGCCTCGACGAACACGATGTCGCCACCGACAGGCGTCCACACCAGCCCTACTGCCACGCCCGGCTGAGAGGTGCGTTCCGAAATCTCTTCGAACTCAAATCGCGGCGCGCCGAGGAACTCTTCCACCTTCGCCGCGTCCACCACAACCTTTTCGGTCTCGCCCTCGGCGAACCGGCGCGCCACCTTCCGGCACACGGAGGCTATCTCCCGCTCCAGATTGCGCACGCCCGCCTCGCGCGTGTAGCCGCGAATGATGGCGCGAATGCCCTCGTCCGTCCACTGGATATGCTCCTGCTCGTTCAGCCCGTGCTCCTCCATCTGGCGAGGGATCAGGTGGCGTTTGGCAATCTCCACCTTTTCGTCCTCGGTGTAGCCGGGGATTTCAATCACCTCCATACGGTCGCGCAGAGGTGGCAGGATGGTATCCAGCACGTTGGCGGTGGTGATAAACAGCACCTTCGAAAGGTCAAAGGGCACGTCCAGATAGTGGTCGCGGAACTGGCTGTTCTGCTCGGGGTCCAGTGCCTCCAGCAGCGCCGCGGAGGGGTCGCCGCGAAAGTCCGCACCGACCTTATCGATCTCGTCCAGCATGAACACCGGGTTATTGGAGCCAGCGCGGCGAATGCCCTGAATAATCTGCCCGGGCAGTGCACCGATGTACGTGCGACGATGCCCCCGAATCTCCGCCTCATCCCGGATGCCACCCAGCGAGATACGCACGAACTTCCTGCCCAGCGCACGAGCGATCGACCGTCCCAGACTGGTTTTACCTACGCCGGGCGGTCCCACCAGGCACAGGATGGGCTGGCGCATGGTTCCTTCGGGCTTGAACTTGCGCACCGCCAGATATTCCAGAATGCGCTCCTTCACCTTTTCAAGCCCGTAGTGGTCTTCGTCCAGAACCTGCCTCACCTGCGCGATATCCAGGTTATCTTCGGTGGAGATGCTCCACGGCAGAGCCACCATTGTCTCGATGTAGGTGCGCGCCACCGTGTACTCCGGCGACGCCGAGGGGATGCGAGACAACCTGTCCAGCTCGCGCAGAGCCTCTTTTTCCGCCTCAGGCGGCATTTTGGCTTCCGCAATCTTCTGGCGCAGTTCCTCAATCTGCGCGGCGTTCTCGTCCATCTCGCCCAGCTCGCGCTGGATGGCTTTTAACTGCTCGCGCAGGTAGTACTCACGCTGGGTCTTGCTGAGCTCGGAATGCACCTGCGACTGCAGTTTGCTCCCCAGCTCCAGCACCTCAGCCTCGCGAGCAAGCATCTGCAACAGCAGGCGCATACGCTCCTTCAGGTCAAAGGTCTCCAGCACCTTCTGTTTGTCGGCAATGGAGAGAGGCAGGTGCGCCGCCACCAGGTCGGTCAGCACATGAGGCTCGGTGACGTTCAGGGCGATGCCTTCCAGCTCATCCGGCAGATTGGGCGAAAGCTGTACCACCTTCTGGAACAACGAGGCGATGTTACGCCTCAACGCCTCAATCTCCAGGCTGTCCTCTTCGCTGATCTGAGTCGGCTCGGGAACCACTCGCACGCGAACGCGCAGATAGGGCTGAGTCTGTACCGCCTCCAGTATTTCAATCCGGCTGATGCCCTGCGCAATGAGACGAATGCCATCGGGCATCTTGCCCATCATACGGATGACCACCGCAGTGCCCACGCGGTACACGTCGTCCATCGTCGGGTTTTCGACGGTGGGGTCTTTCATCGCCACCACGCCGATAATGCGGTTGCCTCCCACCACCGAGTCGTCAATCAACTTGATGGAGCTCTCCCGCCCTACCGCGATAGGCACAATCAGCACCGGAAAGACCACCGTATCGCGCAGAGGCAGAAGGTTCAGTATCTCCGGTATCTCCATGCGCAGGTCCCTTTCACCGTCACTGCTCGTCCTGACCGGGGAACCCTCGTCCGACGTTTCGGGGCGAGCAAGAAAGACGTCCTGTGTTAGTAAACCATATGAATGCTGTGCGGGTACTTCCTGTTTTTGTCTATATTCGGGCGCCAGTTGCTTCCGTTCTGTCATCGAAGTACCTCCTTATCCTTCTTTTGCCTCTGCCCTGGAGTCAATTCAACAGGCGTTGTCATCGAGGTACCTCCTCGCTCTCGCTATCTGCTCTCAGCCTCATCCTCCACGATAGGGATGCGCCGCGTGACGGGAGCCTCTTCCTGCACCCGCTTGGGAATGCGCACCGTTAACACCCCGTTGCGATAGGTCGCAGAGATGTTGTCGCGGTCGATAGCGATGTCCGGCGGTAGCGCAACGTGACGTTCAAACGGACCGTAGTAGATTTCCAGCTGATAACAGCGCACGCGGGCACGTCGTTCCTCCTCGTCCTCGGCGCGAACCCCTGAAATCACCAGTATCCTGTCGTCCGCCGATAGGGAGACGTTGATCCGGTCGGGCTGTACGCCCGCGATTTCCGCTTTGACCACCAGCGCCTGTTCGGTCTCGCACACGTCCACAGGAGGTTGCCAGAACCGCTCTGTCGCTCCCAATGGACCGAACACGCTGAGCAGAGCCTCATCCGATAGCCTTTGCATTTCCATCTCCATCTGTCGCAAGATATCGCGATAGTTCCGAAACACCGCCTATCCTCCCTTACCGCTGTGTTGTTTCGCCTGATTCAGATGACGACGAACCCGTTCCAGACTGCGCTGAACATCAGGGCTGTTCGCATTTTTCGTCAGCACCTGTTTCCAGTGCTGTTCCGCCTCTTCCCACCTGCCCAGTCGTTCCAGGCAGAAGCCCATCATGCGCTGCACATGAAAATCCCCCGGCTGAAGCTTCTCCGACCGCCTCAGCCAGTCCAGCGCGGATTCCCATTGCCGATTCACAAAGTAGACCTCAGCAATCCGATAGCAGTAACGCGCCTCGTTCTGCGGGTCTTCCTGGATACCTCGCTTATACTCTGCGATGGCGGCGTCCAGTCCTCTGTGCTGTTCATACATCGCCGCCAGCCCCTCGCGCGCCTCCACGAAATGGGGGTCGTACTTCACCGCGTTTTGCATGTGACGCATCGCACCTTCGAAATCCCCCTCATGGTGTGCCCGCTCGCTCAGGGCGAACTCGCTGTCGGCGCGCGCTCTCGCACTGCGAAGAAAACCTGCCTCCCGAAGCCACCACGTCCCACCGATAACCACAAGACCCAGCAGTGCGATGAACCAGATACGCCTCCTGGCGCTATCCATTCCTGGTAGCCCTCCCTTCCCGGCTGACTGGAGGCGCGCTGCTAAATCTCCATCACCACAGGAATGACCACCGGACGGCGCTTCAAACGCTGTTTCACCGCCCGGGTGACTGCACTGCGCACATCCGCACGCACCGCGTCCCAGTCGGTCACTTCCGATATATCCAGTTCCTCTAACTCCGCAAGCACCTGTTGACGCAGATATTCGGCAAACTGCGGTTCCTCCTCCTCGCTGACTGCCAGCCCACGGATGGTTACATCAGGACCCGCCAGTATCTCACCCGTCTCCCTGTCAATGCTGACCACTACCAGCACCAGTCCGTCCTGCGCCAGGTGCTTGCGGTCGCGCAGAACCACGTCGCTGATGCCGCTGTTGCCCCCGCTGTCCACCAGCACCCTGCCCACCGGAACCTTCTCACCGAACTTCGCGCCATTCGGGTGCAGGTAAAGGGTATCGCCCAGATCCATCAGGAAGATATTCTCAGCGGGGATGTTCATCTCCCGCGCCATCCGTGCATATTGTACCGCCATTCGCGGCTCGCCGTGCATGGGAATGACGTACTTCGGGCGCACCAGCGCCAGCATCATCTTGAGCTCTTCCTGATAGGCGTGCCCGGACACATGCACAGGCTGCATCGGCGGGTAGATAACGTGCGCCCCCTTGCGTATCAGCCGGTTCACGGTGCGCCACACCAGGCTCTCGTTGCCCGGGATGGGCGTCGCGGAGAGAACAACAGTGTCCCCGGGCTCTATCTGCACCGCCTTGTACTCGTCGCGTGAGATGCGCGTTAACGCAGATAGCGGCTCGCCCTGTGCGCCCGTTGCCAGTATCACCAGTTCGCGCCCTTCGTACTGCCCTATCTGGTCGGTGCGGATCAGCGTATCGGGCGGCGGCCATACATAGCCCAGCTGGATAGCAATCTGCAGGTTCTGCTGCATACTGCGCCCCAGCACCGCCACCTTCTTTCCATAACGGGCTGCGGTATCCAGCACCTGCTGCATCCGGTGGATATTGGAAGCGAACATGGTGACGATGATGCGCCCGGGCGCCTCGCTGAAGATGCGGTCATACGCTGTGCCCACCACCCGCTCGGAAGGCGTGACGCCGGGCTTCTCCGCGTTCGTGCTGTCCGATACCAGCGCAAGCACGCCTTCCTCGCCCAGTTGCCCGAACCGCGCCGCATCGAACCGCCACTCGTCTATCGGCGTGTGGTCTATCTTGAAATCGCTGACGAACACCAGACGCCCGATGGGCGTCTCGATATTCAGCGCAACCGTTTCGGGGATGCTGTGCGTGACGCGCACCGGCTCCACATAGAAGGGACCTATTGGAATGCGGTCGCCCGGCGCATACTCGCGCAGGTCCAGCTGCGACAGGGGCAACCGTTCGCTCAGCTTGGCGCGCACCAGCCCCATCGTCAGGCGCGTGCCCCACACCGGCACGTTGATTTCGGATAGCACGTAAGGCAGAGCGCCCACGTGGTCCTCGTGACCGTGCGTGAGCACGATTCCGCGCACCCGGTCTGCGTTCTGGCGCAGGTAGGTGATGTCGGGAATGACGATATCCACCCCGTAGACATCGTCGAACGGAAACGCCAGCCCGCAATCCACCACCAGTATCTCCCCACCGAATTGCACCACGGTGAGGTTCTTACCGATTTCGCCGGTGCCGCCCAGCGGAATCAGCGCAATGCTCTCTTCTATGGGAAATGTCTCCTCGTTCACTGCAGTAACCCGTAATCTCTCAGCGCTTTACGAATGATTTCCTTCTCTCGGTCGTTCGCTGCCACCAGCGGCAGGCGCACACCACCCACGTTCGCCCCCATCATATTCAGAGCCGCCTTCACCGGCACGGGATTCGTGGTGCAGAACAATGCTTTGAATAGCGGAAGCATCCGGTGGTGCAATTTCGCAGCTTCCTGCACCTGTCCCGCGAAGAACGCCTCGCACATCCGGCGAAGGTCGCGCCCCACCAGATGCGACGCCACACTCACCACGCCCACGCCGCCAACCGCCAGCAGGGGCAGGGTCAGCGAATCATCTCCGCTGTACACCAGAAAGCCTTCCGGTGCGCCCGCGCAGATTTCGGACATCTGGTTGAGGTTGCCGCTGGCTTCCTTCACCGCCACAATATTGTTGATCTCCGCCAGCCGCAGAAGGGTAGCAGGCTCGATGTTCACCCCGGTGCGCCCCGGAATGTTGTAAATCATCACGGGCAGGTCCACCGCATGAGCGATGGTCTTGAAGTGCTGATACAGTCCCTCCTGCGACGGACGATTATAGTACGGCGCGACCAGCAGTAAGCCGTCCACCCCCGCACGCTCCGCCTCCTGGCTCAGCTTCACCGACTCGGCGGTGTCGTAGGTGCTCGTGCCCGCCAGCACCGCCGCCCGATTGCCGACGGCGTTTTTGACCTCGCGGAACAGCGTTGCCTTCTCTTCATGCGTGAGTGTGGGCGACTCGCCCGTGGTGCCGCTGACCACCAGCCCTGTGGAACCTGTCTGTATCAGCAGTTCCGCCAGCGCCTGCGCGGCGTCGTAGTTCACCTCCAGATTCTCATTGAACGGCGTGACCATCGCGGTCACCACCGGTCCCCAGTTCACCTGCATCGTTACCTCCACCTGTATGGCTTAACCCTCGCACAGGAGGGTTGGGATTTCACAGCCAACCTCTTTGAATCATCCCCTCTGCGATTTGCACAGCGTTCAGCGCGGCGCCTTTCAGCAGCTGGTCTCCGCTGACGAACAGGTCCAGCGCCATGGGGTTGGACACATCCACGCGGATACGCCCCACCAGCACCTCCTCGCGCTCGCTCGCCTCGATGGGCATTGGGAAGTGGTTGCGCTCGCGGTCATCGACCACCCGCACGCCCGGAAACGCCTGCAGAGCCTGTCGCGCCTCCTCTACGCTGGGGCGACGCTCCGCAAACTCCACATTGATGCTCTCGGAATGTGCCCGCAACACCGGCACGCGCACGCAGGTAGCGGTTATCGCCATCTCCGGCTCGTGCAGGATCTTGCGGCTCTCATGTATCATCTTCCACTCCTCTTCATTGTAGCCCCACTCGTTAATCGCCGAGTTGTGGCTGAAGAGGTTGAAGGCAATCTGGTGAGGAAGCACGCGCGGGGTGACCTCCTTGCCCTCCAGCACTGCCGCCGTCTGGTCAATCAGCTCCTGCATCGCCTGTGCGCCCGCGCCACTGGCGGACTGATAGGTGCTGACCACGATACGCCGTACCCTGCTCAGCCGGTGCAAAGGCGCCACCGCCATCAGCATGATGATGGTGGAACAGTTCGGATTGGCGATAATGCCCCTGTGCTCGCGGGCGTCTTCTAGGTTAATCTCGGGCACCACCAGCGGCACCTGCGGGTCCATGCGGAAAGCAGAGGAGTTGTCAATGACCACCGCCCCCGCCTTCACCGCCGCCGGCGCAAACTGCCGACTGCGCGACGCTCCCGCCGAAAAGAAGGCAATCTGCACGCCCTCAAACGAATCCTCTGTCAATCGCTGAACGGTTATCTCCTCGCCGCAGAAGCGCAGTTTCTTACCCTCGGAACGCTCACTCGCCAGCAAGCGCAGGGAGGCTATCGGGAAATCGTGTGCCTCCAGAACGCGCAGGAACTCCGTGCCCACCGCGCCGGTCGCCCCGGCAATTGCGACATGATATCCTGAACCCATTGGTTGACCTACCTCAGACGCGGGATTATTTTCTTATAGTTTACTCGCAATTGGCGCAGGGGTCAATGTGTTGTTGCAGATGCTTCGAGCAAGGATGGAGGGCGAACCTCCCGGGGAGCCGTTTGTAGGAGCAACCCCCTGTGGTTGCCGCCGGCGGGGTGGGGAAGAAGCCAGCTCCCTCTGCCTATCGGGTATACTAGTACCAACCTACCTGAAGGAGAGCGCTATGTGTCTGGCGATACCGGGACAGATATTGAGTATATCCGGCGATGACCCCCTTACCCGCACGGGCAGGGTGAGCTTTGGAGGCATCGTGAAAGAGGTCAACTTGGCTTATGTGCCCGAAGCGAAGGTGGGCGACTACGTGATTGTGCACGTGGGGTTTGCTATCAGCATTGTGGACGAGAAGGAAGCACAGGAGGTCTTTGAGTATCTGCGCCAGATGGAAGAACTGGGCGAACTGCAGGAGCAGGCAACATGAGGTTTATCGAGGAGTACCGCGACCCCGAGTCCGCCAAACGCCTTGCGGAAGCCATCCACAAAACCGTTACCCGCCCGTGGACCATTATGGAAATCTGCGGCGGGCAGACGCACGCCATCATGAAGTTCGGCATCGATGAGCTCCTGCCGCCCCAGATAACGCTGTTACACGGTCCGGGCTGTCCGGTGTGTGTAACTCCCGTGGAGCTGATTGACAAAGCGGTGGAGCTGGCTTCGCGCCCGGAGGTCATCTTCTGTTCCTTTGGGGATATGCTGCGCGTGCCGGGCACGAGCAAGGACCTGCTTTCCGTGAAGGCAGAGGGTGGGGATGTGCGCATCGTGTACTCGCCCTTAGACGCCCTGCAGCTGGCGATCAAAAACCCCGACCGACAGGTGGTCTTCTTTGCGGTGGGCTTCGAGACGACCGCGCCCGCCAACGCGATGGCGGTCTATCAGGCGAAGCAGAAAGGGGTGCAGAACTTCTCTATTCTGGTCTCGCATGTGCTGGTTCCCCCTGCGATTGAAGCCATCCTGCGTTCCCCCACCTGCCGCGTGCAGGGCTTTCTGGCAGCAGGGCATGTTTGCACCGTCATGGGCTACACCGAGTACGAGCCGATTGCGAAACGGTATCACGTGCCCATCGTGGTCACGGGTTTTGAACCGCTGGACATCCTGCAGGGCGTGTACATGTGCGTGAGGCAGCTGGAGGAGGGGCGAGCGGAGGTGGAAAATCAGTATGCGCGCTCCGTACGGCGTGAGGGCAACCGCCCCGCGCAGGAGCTGATTCGCGAGGTGTTCGAGGTCGTTGCGCGCAAGTGGCGAGGCATCGGCGAGATACCGCAAAGCGGGCTGGGCTTGCGCGAGCCATACCGGGAGTTCGATGCCGAAAGACGCTTCGCCCTGAGCACAGGCAGTGTGGAAGAGTCTTCGGAGTGCATTAGCGGTCTGGTTCTTCAAGGAGTCAAAAAGCCCCCCGAGTGTCCCGCTTTCGGCACGCGCTGCACCCCCGAACACCCGTTAGGCGCAACGATGGTCTCTTCGGAAGGCGCATGCGCTGCCTATTTCAAGTACCGGCGAGGCGTTCAGGCAGCGCGTTGAATCCCCGCCAGCTGGTCGTCAAACGCTCGCACGAACTCTCGCCCGCAAGCCATCAGCTGGTGCAATAGCTGGGGTTCCGGTTGGCTGTGCAGCTGTTCGCACAGCGCATGGAACCGCGCATGACACTCTGCAGATGTCTCAAGATACGGGCACGCCGGCACGGCGCTTTGCTGAGCCTGTTCCAGCCACACGCGGAACCGACAACCCTCTTCCGTCGGCACGTCCAGCGGCGTACGTCCCGCCACAAACGCTTTCGCCCGCCGCGTCATCTGCAGGTGGTCGTAAACAATCTGGCTGATGACCTGCTGGATAGCGTAGCCGCCGTGGTCGTGTATGGCGTTCTGCACACGCTCCTGCCACACTTCCGGGGCGATTTCGGTAATCAGCACGCCCGCCTCCTGCGCGTGGGTAGCACGGTTCCGCCCGTTGCGCTTGGAAACATACAGCGACTGGTCCGCCTCTTCCACCAGCGACTCGGGGTTCAGGGTGTGCAGGGCAACGCTGGCAACTCCAAGGCTGACCGTAATCGGTTGATAACAGCAGGGGGTGCTTTCCACCGCCCGCCGGACCTGCTCGGCAAAGCCCATCGCCTGTGTGGCGTCCAGCCCGGGTAAGATGACCGTGAACTCCTCGCCGCCATAACGTGCGCAGAAGAACTCCTCACCGCACTGCTCAAGCAGGACATGCGCCACTTTGCGAAGCACCTCGTCGCCCGCCTGGTGACCGAAGGTATCGTTGAACCGCTTGAAATGGTCAACGTCCAGCAGGATAAGGGAGAGGGATGCATCCTGCTCCAGCGACCAGAGGAACTCGCGCCACAGTCGCTGGCGAAAAACCCGATGGTTTGGCAGTCCGGTCATCGCATCGGTCGCTGCCATCATCTCCAGCTCGGCGTTAACCTGCGCCAGCCGCTGGGTGAGCTGCTGAAGGTTTTCGTTTTGCGCCTCCAGCTCCTCGCGCTGTGCCTCGATAATTTCCTCCTGCTGTTTCCGAGCGGTGATGTCCACATTCGCGCTGATCGCTCTCCAAACCGCTCCATTTGGGTCGACAAGCGGAAAGGTGCTGCACAGCACCCATCTCTCCTCGCCGTCTCTGGTGCGGTCTTTCCACTCGATATTGCGCACAGCACGCCCCGAAAAGACCTCTTCAATTACCTGCCGGGTGCGCGGGGCATCTTCGGGGCGGCAGATGAGCTCGTAAATACTGTGCCCAACGGCTTCTTCGGCACGATACCCGTAGAGGCGCTCTGCTTCTCGATTCCACTCATGTACCACGCCATCGCGGTCATAGGTAAAACAGGCGACGGACATCTCTTCGAACAGCTGCGTCATATAGCTTCGTGCGCGTTCCTGTTCGCGCAGGGCGACCTGCAACTGCTCCGTGCGCTCCGCGACCAGGTCCTCCAGGTGCTGGCTGTAGCGGCGCAGCTTCGCGGTAGTGTTCTGAGCCAGCCATACCGTCAACACCACGAACACACTGCCGAACAGAAACACCTGCGATACTATCGCCTGCAGCCAGTTGATATGATCTGCCAGTATCGCCCAGATGCTGAACAGATACCCCAGTAGGAAAAAGGTCATCAGCGCCATCAGAATCCTCAACAGGGTGCAATGCCCGGCCGCTTGCACCGCCTGGCGCATCCCCCAGGCGCGGCGGATGGAAACAAACATCAGCCCTGCGCCAATGCTGATACCGATAACGTCTATGAGCTCTTTAAAAGACATACTGTATGCACCTCTTCCGGACCGGGAGGAGATACATCTTGCGTTCTATAGCGCAACGCCTCGTTAATAATAATCGGTATCACATAGTGGTGGCTGAAGGGCAGGATAAGGGCGAGACAGCGCGGAAATAGCATATACGTAAATCTGGGAGGCACACGGGTGGACCAGCAGATGGCGTCCGATAGTTTTGCTCTTTCCTGTCCCATCCCCATCCAGCAATATCCAGCAATCGTGATGGCTCATGGCGGGGGCGGCAGGCTGATGCATCAGCTGATTGAAAAGATGTTTGTTGCCACCTTTGCCAACAGTGCCCTGAACCAGCGACACGACAGCGCACAGATGGAACTGCCCGCGGGACGCCTCGCCTTCACCACCGACTCGTATGTGGTGCGTCCACTCTTCTTTCCGGGCGGAGATATCGGCAAGCTGGCGGTATACGGCACGGTCAACGACCTCGCAATGAGTGGCGCACGCCCTCTGTACCTCAGCCTGGGCATGATTCTGGAAGAGGGTCTGCCGATGGAGACGCTGTGGCAGGTGGTGCTCTCTATCGCGCAGGCGGCGCGGGAAACGGGCGTGCAGATTGTCACCGGCGATACGAAGGTGGTGGACCGGGGCAAAGGCGATGGCATCTTCCTGAACACGTCGGGCGTGGGCGTAATAGAACACGACCTGACCATCGCACCACAGGCGGTGCGGGCGGGCGATGCGGTCATCCTCAGCGGCGACATCGGGCGCCACGGCATCGCGGTGATGGCGGTGCGTGAAGGGCTGGAGTTTGAAAGCGCCATTGAAAGCGACTGCGCGCCTCTGGCGGAGCCGGTGCTGGCGCTGATTGGGGAAGGCATAGAGGTGCACTGTCTGCGCGACCTCACGCGCGGCGGTCTGGCAAGCGCAGTGGTGGAGATTGCGGAGGCGGCGAGGGTGCAGATACTGCTGGAAGAGGCGCGTATCCCCGTGCGCGAGGACGTGCGCGGCGCGTGCGAGATACTCGGTTTTGACCCTCTCTACGTCGCCAACGAGGGGCGATTCGTGGCGTTCGTGCCGGCGGAACAGGCGGAACGAGCGGTGCAAACATTGAGGCGGTTCCCGGTGTGTGAGGGGGCAGAGATTGTGGGCGAGGTGACCCGCGCCGACGAGGGGACGGTCGTACTGCGCAGTGTCATCGGCACGTCGCGCGTGGTGGACATGCTCAGCAGCGAACAGCTGCCCCGGATATGTTGAGGCAACAACACAAAAGGAGGAACGCGATGGAACAACGCTTCAGGGATTTTTTAGAAAATCATGTGAACGAAGTGCGCCCGCTGGCGCGAGAGACCGCGCTGGCGTGGTGGGAAGCGAACGTGACGGGTAGCGAAGAGGCGTTTGAACGCGCTGCGCTACTGCAGGCGCAAATGATGAAAATATACGCCCGCGAACACGAGTACCGTTTCCTGCAGGAAATCCCCAACGACAGCCTGTCCGACCCCCTGCTCCGCCGACAGCACAAGCTTCTGCTGGATGAATATCGCGGTCACCAGATGTCCGAAAAGACCATTGACGAAATCGTTCAGCGTGAGAAGGAGATTGAGAAAGAATACAACACCTATCGCGCCCTGTTCCGCGGCCAGCGCGTCAGCGACAACACCCTGCGTGACATCCTGCAAAAGAGCACTGACAGCGAAGAACGACGTGAGGCATGGGAAGCCAGCAAACAGATTGGCGAGCGGGTAGCAGACGCGGTGCGCGAACTGGTGCGCATTCGCAACCGCGAGGCGCGACGGCTGGGCTTTCGCGACTACTACGCTATGCAGCTGGAACTGCAGGAGCTGGACGAAACGCGCCTGTTCAACCTGCTGGAAGAACTGCATCAGCTGAGCAACGCCCCCTTCCAGCGGTACAAGCAGAAGCTGGACGCACGCCTTGCCGAACGATTTGGCATCGCGGTAGAAGACCTGCGCCCCTGGCACTACACCGACCCCTTCTTCCAAAGCCCTCCGCCGGGCGAGGTGGACCTGAACCCGCTGTTTGAGGACAAGGATATCGAGGCGATTTCCCGGCAGTTCTACGCAGCGGTCGGGCTACCGGTGGAGCCGATTCTGGAGCGGAGTGACCTCTACGAGCGCGAGGGCAAGAGTCAGCACGCCTTCTGCATCGATATCGACCGCGAGGGCGACGTACGCATCCTGTGTAACCTGCGCCCCAGCGAGCGCTGGATGGGCACTATGCTCCATGAACTGGGACATGCCGTCTACGACTACTACATCGACCGTTCCCTGCCGTATCTGCTTCGCACGCCGGCGCACACCCTCAGCACCGAAGCCATCGCGATGCTGTTCGGCAGAATGCACCGCAACGCCGAGTGGCTCCAACGATACGCAGGCATCCCCGCCGAGCAGGCGCAGGCGGTCGCACGCCCCGCTATCGAGGAGATGCAGGCATCGCTCATCGTCTTCACCCGATGGGTGCTGGTGATGACGCACTTCGAGAGAGCCCTGTACGCCGACCCCGACAGCGATCTGAACAGCCTGTGGTGGCAGCTGGTGGAGAAGTACCAGTGGCTGACCAAACCCGAAAGGCGCAATGCCCCCGACTGGTGCGCGAAGGTACACATTGCGCTGTCGCCCGTGTACTACCAGAACTACATCCTGGGCGAGATGGAAGCGTCGCAGCTGGTGCACGTCCTGCGCACGAAGGTGCTGGCGGGAGAGCCGAGGGACGCCATCGTGTACAGCCCAAAGGTAGGCGAGTTTCTGAAGGAGAAGGTGTTCTCCACCGGAGCCACTCTCCCGTGGGAGGAGGCTCTGCAATATGCCACCGGCGAAAGGCTGAACCCGGCCTACTTTGTGGCGCAGATGGAAGCGGAAGAGCCGATTTAGTGCTCCACCTATTCCACATCTCTGGAGGGCGAGCGGAGAATGGTCTGGGTATCCACCTCGTCCTCCAGAAGCACAGTGGTTTGCAGGTATCTTCCCGTACCTCGGCGAATACGAAAGGTGACTTCACACATCAGTGACCTGACCATGCAACCCATTCTCTGGACGTTTGCTTTCGTGCTGACATATCCGGCGGTCGCTTATGCGCTAACCGCAACCTATTCTCTGACCGCCCGGCGCGGCAGGGGAATGCTGGTGCTATCGCTGGTTCTGCTGTTCGCGCTGGGAGGTGCGCTGGCGTGGGCGATCACGCGTATTATCCCGGCGCCCCTGGGCTGGCTGGTGTGGGACCTCATCGTATGGCTGCCGTCGCTGGCGGTGGTACGCACCCGCGTCCGAAACGCCCGGGAGGCAGGAGAAGGACAGACCGCTCGCGCTATCCAGCAGGCACTGCGCCACTCCGTCCTGCATACCGTCCTGCTGAGCGGAGCGATATTGTTCTGCGTGCCCTTTGCGTGGTTGGTGGTGACCTCGCTCAAGGAAGATGAAGACATGAGCAAGTTTCCCCCCGTATGGGTGCCGCGCCAGCAGGTGAAGGTCACCATCCATGGCAAAGAGTGCGGCGTCAGCGTCCTGAACGAGAACGGGCAGAAGCTGAAGGTCGCCATCTTAGAGGAGCTGGAAACGGGCGAGCATCGCGTGCAGGTGCTGGAGCCGGCAAGCCGACGCGGCGAGGTGTTCCTGGTTCCCGGTTCGCGGCTGCAGAAGGTGCGCGTGTTCGCTCCCAAGTGGGAGAACTACTGGGATGCCCTGCGTTTCCTGCCCCCCGAAACGAACTACGGGCTGGTATTCCTGTGGAACACTTTGTTCCTGTCCATCCTCAGCATCATCGGCACGGTGCTGAGCAGTTCGCTGGTGGCGTTCGCGTTCAGCCGGTTGCGCTGGCCCGGCAGGGACATCTGGTTCGTGGTGCTTCTGGCAACCATGATGGTGCCCGGCGCGGTGACCATGCTTCCGGTGTTTGTCATTTTCCGTGCGCTGGGGTGGGTGGATACCCTGCGTCCCCTGTGGGTACCCGCCTTCTTTGGCAGCGCGTTCAACATCTTCCTGCTTCGCCAGTTTTTCATGACCATCCCGATGGACCTGGAGGATGCCGCCAAAATAGACGGATGCAGTTATTTCGGTATCTACTGGCGCATTATGCTCCCGCTGATTAAGCCTGCGCTGGCAGCGGTCACCATCTGGACGTTCATGGGCGCGTGGAATAACTTCATGGGTCCGCTCATCTATATCTCCAGCCCCGAAAAGATGCCTCTGGCGTATGCTCTGCAGCTGTTCCAGTCCCAGCATGGCGGCGAGCCAGGTATGCTGATGGCGGCGGCAACGATGGTGATGCTGCCGGTGCTCGTGCTGTTCTTCTTCACGCAGAGGTACTTCATCGAGGGCGTAACGCTGACCGGCATCAAAGGCTAGGGAGAAGGCGGTGACTATTGAATGCGCTTCGGCGAGGAGCTGGTGCATGAGGAAATCTACCGCCTGCTCACGCGCGAGTACAGCCAGGCGAGCTGTGTTTCGCTGGCAGTGCTTCTGGCAGCGGCGGGCGGAGCCGTTCTCGGGGGCTGGATTTCCACGTTCTCTCCAGGTACCGCCGAGCCGGGCGCCGTCATCGTCATCACCATGGGCGTCTCCGCGCTGATTGCCTACGCCTACACCGTCGCGCGCCGCAAGCCCGAACTGAGCACCGACGACATCCGCCGCGTGTTGCCCCTGCTGAACCTGGATGAGGGCGAGCAGGCGTACGTGGACTCACTCCTCGCCATTGGGGATAATCCCTATCTGAGCGACGAGACCGCCGTGCAGATTGTAACAGAGATGAGGCGCCTGCTGAACACCTACTATCAGGTGCAAAACCATCTGGAGCAGCTGCGCGAAGCGATGGGGACCGCCAGCGAAGAAGAGCGTGAGAAACTGCGCCAGCGGTTAGAACAGGCACAGGACGCCGAAGCACGAAGCGCCCTGCAAGAGAGCCTGCACCTGCTGGAAGGGCGACTGAAAAGCCGCCAGATGCTTTCAACCTATGCCCAGCGTATGGAGGCGCACCTGGAGCTGATACTTCAAACGCTCAAGAGCCTGCGCGACTCCCTTGCTCGCCTCAAAATAGCTCCCGAAGGGCCGGGCGAGTTCGACATTGAACACCTGCGCCAGCGACTGCAGGAGATTCAGCAGGAGACCTCCGCCATTGAAAGCGCCGTGCAAGAAGTGCTCGGCAGTGCGTTATGAAAACCCCTCTCCCAGCGAACCGAGAGAGGGGTAGAGGGTTAGCGCTGAGGGCAATCGTTCAGTCTTTCCACAGCAAAGCGCCGCGATAGCCACCCCGGCAGTATACCGGATACGATTCATCTGCCCAGAAGTTGCGGTCGGACTTGGCGTGGCCGTCGGCGAACACGAAGTTAATCGCGCCCACGGGCTTGTCGGCAGGTCCTGTCACGTGATGCACGGGGCGCCCGTACAGCCAGCCACTGGTCGGCACGGAGACGCACCAGAACGGACCCTCGCCATTGACCGTGATGCCGTAGAACGATGCCCACATCATGCTGATGGTGTCTGCAAAGATGGCGACGGACGCAGGCGAGCCGATGGCCCCAAGCGTGCGCGGCGTGCACTGGTTGCCGATGATGTACTCATTGAAGCCGTAGGTGATGCAGTAGTCTGGCAGCTGTCCGTTGGCGTCCACGTAGTTCGCCATGTAGTACCGACAGTTGCCAGCCATCGGGCACCAGGGGCACGCGCTCTCGGTCGTCCCCGCGCCGATGCTGGGGCACTGGAACAGTGCCTTATTCTTCACGTAGGGCATCAGCAGTGCCGTCCACAGCACGTTGGGCTGGTCAGGATTACTGCACCAGGGCGCGCCTCCCGGACCGCCGGGCCAGGGGTTCCACACGAAGGTCTCGTCGTAGTCCTGAATGTACATGTTGTGCGCCAGACCTATCTGCTTGGTGTTGGACAGACAGCCGGTCATGCGCGCCTTCTCCCGTGCCTGAGCGAACACGGGGAACAGAATTGCCGCCAGGATAGCGATAATCGCTATCACGACGAGCAACTCAATGAGCGTAAAGCCGTTGCGTTTCATGGTGTTACCCTCCTCATGATTTTGAATGTGCTTCACCCGTGGCACGGTCGCATGAATCGCGTACGACCAGTTCCACGGGCAGATACTCCACACCGCTCTGCTCTTCCGTGGATGCACGCATGTTCGAGAGCAGTCGCTCAATCGCTCGCTCTCCCATACGGTAGAGCGGCTGACGCACCACCGTTAGCGGTGGCTGCAGGTGCGCTGCCGAAGGCGGGTCGTCAAAGCTCACAATGCTCACATCCTGTGGCACACGCAGGCGCAGGGTGCGTATCAGCCCCAGCACATCCAGAGTCAGGTAATACCCCGCGCAAAAGATAGCGGTAATCGGCTCGCGGCGCAACAGCAGGGAGGTCAGGTGCCGGCGCGACGCCTCGTCCATCTGCCAGTTCGAATGTGCCCGAACAATCCAGTCGTCCTCGACCGGGATGCCATGCTCCTCCATCGTCTGCAGATAGCCCTGCAGACGGTCACGGCAGTTGGTAGCAGAGTCCTTGCCGTTCACGTAGGCGATGCGCCGATGCCCCAGCCTGAAAAGGTAACTGACCGCCATCCGTGCCCCACCGATGTTATCGCTGTCCACACAGGCGAAGGGCGCATCCTTCCATGACGCACCCAGCACCACAAAAGGAACGCCCCTAACAAACAGACGATGCAGAGTATCATATCCCTGCTCGTCCGGTATCAGAAAGAGGAATCCCGCCTCGGGGTATGTCTGAACCAGACGCTCATAGCCTTCCTCATGAGATGCCTCCACCACCAGCGCAAAGCCATCCGTGTTCGCCCGGTCGCGAAATGCATGGAAGGGCCAGCGCAGGTAGGTGTCTTCTTCCAAATGGTCGGCAAACGGCGGCACCATCACCACCGTCGGGCGAGCGACCGCCTGTGCCGATGGCTTTTTGCTCTGCACATAAGTGCCCGACCCCACCCGCCGTACCAGTACGCCTGCCCGTACCAGCTCCTGAATGGCGCGGTTAACCGTCATCTGGCTCACGCCGAACTGGCGGGCGATAGCACGCTCGCTGGGGATGCGCTCCCCTTCGCGCACCTTGCGCTGGGCGATGAGCTGCTCGATATGTCTCTGGATACGCTGATAGCGCGGTTCAGACACGGGTATGAGAATCCTCGTCATTTGTTCTATAACATTTGAGTTTATTCTATATCATTCTGCCGAGAATGTCAAGGGGGCAAGGCGGGGTTTCGTTGGCGAATTTTCATTTCGAGTGGTGAACGACCTGGGGCCGCGGCAACATGGGCGAGCGTGCTCGTCGGCGACGAATACGGAAACCCCATTTAACCTGATCCTGGAGGCAAGGAAGTAGGGAAGGATGCGCAAACGCTGAGCCACCATTTCGTGCGCAATCCGCAAGCCTGACCCCGCGCAGTTGCGATCAGGCAGAACATATCGAAGGGGATAGGTGCGCGTGAAAAGGAAACACCTCCTGCCAAAACACGGGGGGAGGGGCTGGAGGATAGACCACCCCTCCCTCGGCTATGCAGCCCGCTGAAGAAACTGCTGATGGATGTAGTCCTGTACCCTCTGCCACTCTTCGCGCAGGGCAGACATAATTGCTGGCGCATCCTGCAGGTTCTGTGCCTTACCCGCCTGCTCCAGTGCAAAGGCGATTTCCGAAAACCGCTGTGCCCCCACTGCCCGCGCGCTGCCCTTGATGGTGTGCGCCGACCGCGTAAGCAACGCACTGTCACCGGCGTTCAGAGACTGTTCCGCCTCCTCTAACAAAGGAGGGATGGTCCTCAAGAACTCTTCCAGTATCTCCTGCGTAAATGCTTCGTCGCCACCGGTCATCTCCGCCAGAAAATCATGGTCAAGCGGCGGCAGATCCGTCGGTTCCTCTGCAAAAGGCACGTTCGTATGCTTCTCAAGCATTGCCTGTAAAGCCTCCATCCTGACTGGTTTACTCAGGTAGTCGTCCATGCCCACCGTGAGGCACTGGTGCACATCGTCCTTCATCGCGCTGGCGGTCATGGCGATAATCACCTGATGTTCGCCGGTAGACCGCTCTCGCTCCCGAATACGCCGGGTGGCTTCCAGACCGTCCAGGCGCGGCATGTGTAGATCCATCAGAACTACGTCATATCGCTGACGGGCCGTTTTTTCAACCGCTTCCTCTCCATCGTGTGCCACGTCTACTTCACAGCCCAAACGCTCCAGCAGACGTACAGCCACTTTGCGGTTGACCTCGTTGTCCTCCACCAGCAACACCCGTTTTGCCAGACGAGCATCGCGGGAACTCGAAGCCGTCTGCTCAGCATCGTGGCTGGCTATCCCTACAGATTGTTCCATATTGGGCACAAAAAGTGGTAATATCACCCAGAATGTACTGCCTTTGCCTTCCGCACTCTGCACGCCGATGGTGCCGCCCATCAGCTCGGTCAAACTACGGTTAATCGCCAGACCCAGCCCGCTCCCTCCATGCTGACGTGTTGTGGAGCCGTCAGCTTGAGTGAAGCTCTCAAAGATAATCGCCTGCTTGTCCACAGGAATGCCGATGCCGGTATCCACCACCTCCAGCCTGACCCATACCGTGTTGTGGGTTTCGGGAACGTTGAACTGCTGGCGCACAGCGCGTTCGCTCTGCGTATCGCCTATCTCATCCAGTCGAACGCGAATGGTCACTCCGCCCCGCTCGGTGAATTTGACCGCGTTGCCCACAAAGTTTGAAAGTATCTGGCGCAGGCGCAGCTCGTCGCCAAGCAGCTGTGAGGGCACGTCATTGGCAATGTCTACGTGTAACTGCAAACCCTTCTCCCTCGCACGTGCCGCAAACAGCTGAGCCACCTGATACACCACCTGCCGCAGGTCAAAAGGCGCGTAGTGCAGGCTCAACTTGCCCTCTTCTATCCTCGAGATGTCCAGGATGTCGCCCAACAGGGAGAGCAGACTTTCCGCACTGCTTTTGAGGGTAGAAACATAGTCCTTCTGCTCCTCGTTGAGAGGTGTAGTCATCAGTAATTGCGCCATGCCGAGAATGCCGTTCATAGGAGTGCGTATCTCGTGGCTCATGTTGGCGAGGAACTCGGACTTGGCACGGCTCGCCGCCTGGGCTTGATGCAGAGCCTGCTCCAGCTGCTCCTGCGCCCGCTTGCGTTCGGTAACATCCTGCTTGATGGCAATGAAATGAGTGATTTTGCCCCGCTCGTCCCACACTGGCGCGATGGTCATCTCTTCCGTATAGAGACTGCCGTCCTTGCGCCGGTTCACCAGCTCGCCTTTCCATACCCGACCCGCGAGGATAGTCTGCCACATCTGTTCGTAAAAGGGGCGGTCCTGTTTGCCCGACTTGAGGATGCGTGGGTTCTGTCCGATAGCCTCTTCGCGCGAATAGCCGGTCATTTCGGTAAAGGCAGGGTTTACCCACTGGATGGTTCCGTCTCGGTCGGTGATGACGATGGCGTTGGCTGCCATCTCCATCGCCCTGGCGTGAAGACGCAGCTGTTCGTGGATATGCCACGCTCGCTGTGAGAGCGCCCATACCACCGTTCCTATCAGCAGGTCGACAAGGAGTATCAGCCCATAGACAAGACGAGCGGACTGTCGTATCGCTGCCATATGCTGCAGGTACTGGTTCACATGCAAATCCACCCCCACGATACCCACAACCTGCCCGCTGGAGTTGCGGACGGGTGCATAGCCGCTGATATACGATCCCCAGCGGTCGGTATACAAGCGGTTCTCAGCGATGGCAACACCATCGCGCAGTGCCTGAAGCATCTCAGGGGTGGCGTCCTCATACACCTCGCCGATGTACACCTTATCCTCCACGCCGTCGCCATCGGCATCGCCGGGTTCCGTAGCATCCAGCACAAAGTACACCTTGCCATCCTTGAGAAGGCAGGTGTAGATGTCGTCAATCTCTCGGACCACCTGCATGATGCGGCGGAAGGGAGCCACTGCACGCTGGTACTCCGGGGTGGTCTCATCACCGGGCTTCCACTGCAAATGCTTGTCACCGTCTACATGAAGCGCAGCCACGCGAGCGAGGCGCACCAGATCCCGGCGCACCTCGTGGTGCAATGCCCTTTCGGCTTGTTTGTGCAACAGCGCCCCGCTGACAAGCGACACCATAGCGACCGCCGTCATCACCGTGGCAGTGATAACAGCCGGTCTGGATAACAGGCGGGGAAACGATTTCATTCAGCCCTGCCTCTTTCGTCTGCTGAAATTAAATTATCGGCAGGGCGAATCGATTTCGCAAGGCAGGCACATCAAATAAGCATTTCCGGGGTGTCGCGTTTACCTGCCGCCAGTAGCCAGGTGCATCACCCGTTCCTGCGTGGCTTCTTCGCGCGACAGCTCGCCCGCGATGCGCCCCTGGTGCATCACCAGAATGCGGTCGCTCATGCCGAGCACTTCGGGCAGTTCGCTGGAAATCATCAGGATGGCGACGCCTTCCTCTGCCAGCCGGTTCATCAGCTGATAGATTTCTGCCTTCGCTCCCACGTCGATACCGCGCGTCGGCTCGTCAAATATCAGCACCTTGGATCGGGTGAACAGCCACTTCGCCAGAACAACCTTCTGCTGGTTGCCGCCGGAAAGGTTTTTCACCGCCTGCTCGATGGATGGCGTGCGTATCATCAGGTCGCGCACGTACTGCTCGGCAACCTGTCGCTCTCTGCGCATCTGCACAAATCCAAACCGCGTCAGCGCCTTCAGGTTCGCCAGGGTATTGTTCTCGCGCACGCTCATGCTCAGGATAAGCCCCAGCGCCTTGCGGTCTTCGGTCACCAATCCAATGCCCAGCCGGATGGCATCCTGCGGGGAGCGAATACGCACGGGCTTGCCGTCCAGCAGGATTTGACCGCTGTCGATGGGGTCTGCCCCAAAGATGGCACGCGCCAGCTCGGTACGCCCCGCGCCGACCAGCCCCGCCAGCCCGACAATCTCGCCCCGATGCACCTTCAGGTGAATATCATGCAGAACGCCCTTGCGACTGAGACCGCGCACCTCGAGGGCAACCTCTCCGCGCTGGGTTCGCCGGGTGGGGAACTGCTCGGTGATTTCGCGCCCCACCATCATGCGGATCAGCTCGTCGCGGTTGGTCTCTGAAACTTTCCGCACGCCCACCAGCCTGCCGTCACGCAAAACAGTTACCCGGTCGGCGATTTCGAAGATTTCTTCCAGCCGGTGCGAGATATAAATGATCCCAACTCCCTGCGCCTTCAGGCGGCGGATGAGGGCGAACAGGTTCTCCAGCTCGTGCTCGGTGAGGGTGGCAGACGGCTCATCCATCGCCAGCACGCGCGCGTTCTGCGAGATGGCTTTGGCGATTTCCACCATCTGCTGTTGAGCGACGGACAGATATTGCACCGGGGTACGCACGTCAATATGGACGCCCAGCTGGTCAATCAGCTGCTGAGCGCGGGTGTACATGGTGCGGAAGTCCACAAAGCCGGGGATTCTGGCTCGCGGTTCACGCCCCAGGAAGATATTCTCCGCCGCGCTGAGGTAGGGAACCAGATTGAACTCCTGGTAGATGATGCGGATACCCAGGTCCATCGCATCGTGTGGGGTGGCGATATGCACCGGTCGACCGTCCAGCAGGATTTCGCCCCGGTCGCGCACTTCCGCGCCAGCGAGGATTTTCATCAGCGTGGATTTACCCGCGCCGTTCTCGCCCACAAGCGCCATCACCTCGCCCGCGCGCACTTCAAAGTCCACGTCATCCAGCGCCTGTACGCCCGGGTACTGCTTGCTGATGCCCCGCATTTGCAGTAACGGTGGCGCAGATACTGCTGTTTCGGTCATACCGATTCCTCACCCATGCACACAACGCCTTTCTTCACGTGCTGTTTCGATATGGACGAAGCGGATTCCTGTCCGCCGGCTCCTCTAAGAAGACAAAGGTTGCTTTGCCTTTTCGCCTGACGTTCTGAAGAATTCGCGCCATTGCTCGACAGGGATTCCGAGCAAAAGCTCCTTGTTAAGCAGATTGACCCACTCGTCCATAATGCCAATGCGAGCGATGCGCCCAAAATTGTGGCCGCTATCGGATGCAGGAACATCGTTAATCTTGGCTCGGCTGGGGGGATAGTGGCTCGCGTCACGTGGAGATTCAATGTGCGTGCTGGTTGTGGACTTTCTCTGTCTCTGCCACCAGTAGTTACGGAGCCTCGCGATATACTTCGCGGATTCAACATAGGGTTTGTAGACCACCGGCACGCCCGAAAGCACATTGGAAAGCACCCATGGTACAACTACAAACAGATCCTGCACCGTAGGTACCTTCTCCGAGACCGTGTAGCGGAAGCTTGGTTCGCCCTCCTTCGAAAGAAGATACCACGATTTCAGCTCGATGCCGAAAACTGGCTCCTCCTGCGGAGAGAGAAACAAGATGTCGGGAAATCGCTCTGGCTGACGCAGAAGAATATAATCGCGATAATGCCCATCAGGGTCCCAAACCGTTCGCACAGAGTTGAGGGTACGCACAATTTCCGATTCGATTACAGACGACATGGTTGCACCAAAGACGAATATCTCGGTGGCGGGAATGCCTCCTGTGATGGTTACCGCACTTTGGAAGTACTGCGGCAGGTTCTTCAGCACTATCTGAATCCTGTCCCAAACCTCGCGATGTTCCCACGAAGCGTCTGGAATCTCGGGTGATGGTGGCTGAGGTTCATGGACGTCTCTTTGTTCAGGCATACATCAGCCTCTGCACAGCAATCTCAAACAGGGAACGCTCGATCTCAGCGCTGACGCATCGCCGCCCCAGCTGATACGCAGCCAGTGCTCCAGTACAGAGCCCTCCAAAAGGCTCCCAGACCATGTCGCCGGGGTCTGTGCTCAGCTCAATCAATAAACGCATCAGCTTTAGCGGCTTCTGGTTCATGTGGACGGCTTTTCCCTCCACCTTTAGCCGCTCTCCATTGTGCAAAGGAGGTTCTCGCCAGACGTTGGTAATACCAGGCTTGCAGTAGAACTTGGCACGCATTCGTGACCATTCGTGCGCAGTCAGCGGCTTCAAACCATCTATCGAGAAGTAGGGACGTCCTTCAGCTTTTCCATACTGGTTTGCATAGCTTACAAGCTTTTCAAACATCTCTGGAGGTGGAAAATACCAGCAATGGTCGCGAGTGAGATACTTGCGCGTGGCCGCATTCGCAACACCACAAGCCTCATTAGCCTTTGATACAGGCAACCCCGTACGCTCCCACTCGCGCCGAAGCCATTCTTTCAGTGTGAGTCCGTGAATATAGGGTTCCTTGACGTACTGGACGCAAACCTCTGTGACCACAGGCAGCTCACGCAACATCCGCGTATTGGAGTTGCCCGCAACATGGGCAATCCCCTTATCCCAGATGTGGCATCGCACGTATCGCCAGCCGTACTTCACCAGCACCGGATGAACAGTTGCCCAGCCGATTTCCGTGCTCCAGAACCAGAGGGTTGTTTGAGGACTTGCCTTCGCTGACCACTGGGCAATATGCGGCTCGTACCATTCGGCAAGGTACTCGTGCGTCGGCAGGTCACCCGGAAAGCCATCAACTCCGTAAGGACCGTCAGAAATAATGGCTACAGGTGTCTCCCACTCAGGATAAAGGGTGAGAACGTCTGCATGATAGATGCAAACGTCCCCGCGTTGATAGACCCGCGTTGCCTCTCCCACCCCATCCAGATGGAGCTGGCGTGCTCTGTAACCCCTCTTAGTACGAGATGTGGCTAATTGACTCACCGATGACGCTCCGTAAACCGCTGATTGTCTGCCCGTCTACATTATACCGCGAACGCTAGTGTATCTCAATCAATGACTTGTTTGTGTCCCTTCGGGCGCATTTGTGGGAAGAAGATGACGTCCTGAATCGATTCCGCGCCCAGGATCACCATCGCCATGCGGTCCATGCCGATGCCCAGCCCGCCGGTCGGGGGCATCCCGTACTCCAGCGCGGTCACAAAGTCCTCGTCATAGGGGTGCGCCTCTTCATCGCCTTCGGCACGGAGCCGCATCTGCGCCTCGAACCGCTCGCGCTGGTCGTCGGGGTCGTTCAGCTCCGAGAAGGCGTTGGCAATCTCCTGGCAGGCGACATACCCCTCAAAGCGGCGGGTAAAGCGAGGGTCCTGAGGGTGCTTCTTCGCCAGCGGCGAGGTCTCTATCGGATAGTCGGTCACGAAGGTCGGCTCTATCAGGTTGGGCTGAACAAACCGCTCCAGCAGTTTCTCAATAATACCGCCGACGGTGTGCTCCTCTTCCGTGGGCAACCCCTTGCGTTCCATCGCTGCCTTGGCGCTCTCGAGCGTGGCGAACTCTTCGGGCTTGACGCCGGCGTAGTGCTCGATGAGGTCCAGCAGGCGCGCCCGTCGCCAGGGCGGAACCACGCTCACCTTCTGCCCGTTGTATTCAATGAAGGGCTCGCCACGCACCTCAAGGCATACATGGTGGAACAGCCGTTCCACCAGCTGCATGATGTCCTCGAGGTTGGCGTACGCCTGATAGAGCTCCAGCAGGGTGTATTCAGGATTGTGGCGACGGTCCATCCCCTCGTTGCGGAACACGCGCCCGATTTCATACACCTTTTCGATATTGCCCACAATCAACCGCTTCAGGTACAGCTCCAGCGAGATGCGCAGGTGGAAATCCACGTCCAGCGCATTGTGGTGGGTGATGAACGGTCGCGCCGCCGCGCCGCCCGCAAGGGGCTGAAGCACGGGTGTTTCCACCTCTAGAAAGCCTTCGCCATCCAGAAAGCGGCGCGTTGCCTGCACGATGCGACAGCGGTTGATCAACACCTCGCGCGACTCACGGTTTACCAGCAGGTCGAGATACCGACGTCGGTATCGCTGTTCGATATCCTGCAAGCCGTACCAGTGGTGCTCGCCCTTCTCCTTGCCGAAGGGGATGGGACGCAGGGCTTTGGAGAGGATGGTAAACTCGCGCACGTGCACGGTGGTTTCGCCCGTTCGGGTACGGAAGACCTCGCCCTGCACGCCCAGGAAGTCGCCGAGGTCCAGCAGTTTCAGCAGTCCATAACGCTCCTCGCCCAGGTCATCGGCGCGGAGGTATATCTGAATCTTGTCCGAGCCGTCCTGGATGTGCATGAAAGAGGCTTTGCCCATCAGGCGCATGGCGACGATGCGCCCGGCGATACGCACCGTTTTGCCTTCCAGCGCGTCGTAGTTTTGCAGGATGTCGGCGGCGAGATGGGTTCGCTCATAGCGTTCTTCGCGATAGGGGTCTATGCCCATCGCACGGAGGGTCTGCAGTTTCTCTCGCCGCCGGATAACCTGATCGTTTTCCTCGTGCGTCAGTTCCATCGGTTCCCCGTTACTTTCGGATTTCCAGAATCTGGTATCGCACCTTACCAGCAGGTATATTCGCCTCGACCACCTCGCCTACCTTGTGCCCCAGCAAGGCTTCACCGATGGGCGATTCGTTGGAGAGGCGGTCCTCATCGGGGTCCGCTTCAAAGGGACTGACCATGCGGAACTCCCACTCTTCTCCAGTATCCATATCGTGCACGCGAACATAAGAGCCGATGCTCACGTGCTCGGTCGAGATGTCCTCTTCCTTCAGGATGACCGCCTGGCTCAGGATTTGGCGCAGTTCCAGAATCCGCCCTTCGATAATCGCCTGCTCGCTTTTGGCATCCTCGTACTCGGCGTTTTCGGTGAGCTCGCCGAAATCCTTCGCTTCGCGGATACGGTCGGCAACCGCCTTGCGCTCCACCTTACTCAGATGTTCCAGTTCCTTTTCGAGACGTGCGTAGCCCTCGGCGGTCAGCACAATCTCCTGTCCATTTAAGGTGTTGGCTTTCATCGGTGCTCGATACTCCTTTGTCGTCTGCCATGTCGCTGCCGACATGCAGGTCATCGTGATATGATACGTAAAAACGGACGCGCGTTGCGCCCGCCCGTCAACCTTTCGGCACGTCAGATGCCCGTACGTCCCTCTGTTATTGTGCCATATTATACCCGTATTCCTGCTTGTTTGCTCCTGCCGAGAAACAGATTATACCACATCTGCAGGGAAACAGCAGGGGCTATCCCTTCAGCGCACCGGCTATCATCGTCTCGTGGATGCGGTCGCGGAACAGCCAGTACACCAGCAACACCGGCAGCATCACAATCACCAGCCCTGCGAACAGCGCACCCCAATCGCTCTGATACTGCTCCACCATGAGCAGGTTGGCGATGCCTAACGGCAGGGTGCGCCGCTCGTCACTGGTCATTATCACCAGAGCCAGTGGATACTCGTTCCACAAGCCGATGGCGTTGAACACTCCTACCACAATAATGCCCGGCTTTGCCAGCGGCAACATCACCTTCCAGAACGCCCGGGCGTGACCACAACCGTCAATCAGCGCCGCCTCCAGCATCTCCTGCGGAAGCGTCTGGAAGAAGCCCGTCAACACGAACACGGTGAACGGCAGGGAGTACGCCACATACACTAGGGTTAAGCCGTGCAGGGTATCCAGCATTCCCAGCCGCGCCAGCAGGAAAAAGAGAGGCACTATGGTCAGGAACAGCGGGAACATCATTCCCCCCAGAAACGCCCCGAACAGCCACTTCGCGCCGCGAAACGGATACCGGGCAAACACGTACGCCGCCATTGCGCCGATAGGCAACAGTATCGCCAGCGTTGCCAGCGTTACTATCAGGCTGTTGAGGAAGTAACGGGCGATGCCTGCCTCCTGCCACGCCCGAACGAAGTTCTCCCACTGCGGAGTGTGAGGCAGTCCCCACGGCGAGGTGAAGATTTCGTGCCCTGTCTTGAACGCGGTCACCAGCACCCACAACAGCGGCACTATCACCGACAGTGCGAACAGGAACAGGCAGAAATTCACCACCGCACGGCGTATCATCCCCTGCCCTCCTGCGGATTGTGGCGGAACAGGGCGAGGATCGCCCCGCTCAACGCCATCACCAGCACGAAGTTCACCACCGCCAGCGCGGTCGCATAGCCAAACTCGCTGTGCTTGAACGCCTGCTCATACAGATAGGTCAGCATCACTTCGGTCGCGCGGTCAGGTCCGCCCTGCGTCATCAGGAACACCAGCGAAAAGATGTTCATCGTGCCAATCGCCATATACACCAGCGCGATG
This sequence comes from uncultured bacterium, assembly GCA_964579145.1. Lineage (GTDB taxonomy): Bacteria > Armatimonadota > HRBIN16 > HRBIN16 > HRBIN16 > HRBIN16. The sequence continues at coordinate 42,336 of CAZOGB010000018.1, forward strand.
CGCAGAACCGCCCACAGCAGGGGCAGGGTCACGTAGCGCAGACGAACCAGCCCGGTCGCGCCGTCCAGCGTCGCCGCTTCCATCACGTCGGTGGGGATGGTGCGCAGGGCAGCGGCGAAGAGCATGATATAAAATCCCAGCGCGTGCCACACGTGCGCCACCCCAATGGACGCCAGCGCGGTGTACGGGTTGCCCAGCCAGGTAATCGCCCACTCTTTCAAACCGACGGCTTTCAGGGTGGCGTTCAGGATTCCAAACGAGGGATTGAGGATGAACATCCACAGAATCGCCACCACCACCAGCGAAATCACCTGCGGGAACAGGTACACCGAGCGCAGGAAACGTGCCAGCGCGCTCTCCGCTCCCACCGCGTGCGCCAGCGCCAACGACACCGTCAAAATCACCACGCTGGTGCCCACAAACAGTAGAAGGTTATGCGACAGGGCACGCCAGACAAGCGGGTCGTTAAACAGCTGCTGGAAGTTCTCCAGGCCGATGAATGTCCGATTGGTGGAGATACCCCGCCACCGGTACAGCGAAAAAGCGAACGCCTGCACCACCGGTATCACTACAAAGAGCGCGTAAAGCGCGGTCGCAGGGAACAGAAACAGCGCGATGAAACCGGCGCGTGCGCGTGGGGTCATCGGTCTTTTCCACGTGCGTAGGTATGCTTGGGTAAGTTCTTATCCTGGCGGGTGGCTTCGGCGGCGCGCTCCAATCGCTCCACAAACTGCTCGGGTGTGATGTTGCCCGCCAGCAGTGCCGCCGTCGCGTCCTCCACTTCCTTGCCCAGCTTCGGATACCACTGCCGGTACTCTACCGACCAGACCACCTTTGCCCGGCGAAAGACCTCCACCGGCTCCTTGAGGTATTCGGGGAAGTTCGCCTGGTCACTGCCGCGGATGGACATCAGCGTGCCCTTTTGCTCCACAAACTGTTTCGCCTTTTCCAGCGAGGTCATGTATTTGTAGAAGTCTATCGCCAGATCGCGGTTCTTGCCTTTAGTGGGAACCATCCACGGCTCGATGCCGATGCCCACGGCAGTAGGGTCGCCCTTGCCATCATCCAACACAGGAGGCAGCATAAAGCCCATTCGGAAGTTGGGCGGAAGCACGTTGCGCATCTCGGAGTGAAGCCATGTTCCGCAGGGAATCATCGCCGCGCGCCCGGAGATGAACTCCATCTGTGCGCCCGTGTGGTCCATGCCGTTGGCGCCCTCCTGGAAGTACCCCCGACGACGCAGTTCGTCCATCATCTGCGCCGCTTTCAGGAACGCCGGCGACTTCCACGCACCGGGCACCAGGTTCTGCGCGTTATCAAAGGCTTCGATTCCCCCCGTGCTGATTGCCCACGGGATGAGGAAACCGCTGACCGCATAGGCGGGATAGATGCCCTGATAGGTGATAGGCGCGATGCCCTTCGCCTTAATCTTCTCGCACAGCGCCAGCAGTTCGCTCCACGTGCGCGGAGGCTGCCAGCCGTTCTTCTCAAACATGTCCTTGTTGTACCACCACCCCAACATGCTGAAGAAGTAGGGAAGCATGTAGGTCTTGCCCTGGTACTGGCACAATGCCAGCAGGGAGGGCTCGAAGGTGTCACGCCATTTGCCCTCGCTCTTGCCGTAAGGAGGGCTGTCCAGATACTCGTCCAGCGGGATGACCTGTCCCTCGTACACCAGCGCCCAGTGGTCCATCCCCCAGCCCGGATAGGTCAGGTCGGGCGGATTGCCGGCGACGAAACGCGGGCGCAGCTGTTCCCACACGCGCGGATTGCCCCACACCTTAATCGTCACGCCGGGGTGCTCCTTCTCGTACTCTCGCGCCGCCTGCTCGAAAAAGTCAATGCCGTAGCCGCCCTTAAAGCAGGCGACCTCCAGCGAGCTGGTGGACTGCCGTTTCCCACAGGAGACTATTACTGCCGATATGCCGATAAGAACGGCGACGATGAGTGCGTATTTGCCTGCCTTCATGCTTCATCCTCCCGCTTTGTTCACCTGATTGTCATAACTGCGCATACTTTTCTCTAAAAACGGGGAGTGTTCCTGCGAGCACCCGCGCTACCTCCCCTGCTGTGCCCTGACCGAATCGCCAAACGCCCATCCGCACAGCACCCCGAACCACAGCAGATTCGGCGCGAACAGCACCACTTGTTCCCGGGCGGGCGCGTAACTGAGCACAAACCCGATGGTCAGCGCAACCACCGTGCCCACCACCCGGTTCAGCGTGCGATGAAAGGCGTTCTGTGTGGAGGCAATCAGCAGATACAGAAACGCAGAGGCATAGAAGGCAAACAGACCCAGAACGCCCAGCAGTCCAGCCACCGCCAGACGCGCCTGGGGCAGACCCTGCCGATGGGGCCACCAGACCACCTGCGCGATGGGTTCAATCCTGCCGCCCAGCGCCAGCAACGCCCCCGATAACATGCTTGCCGTCAGCATCAGCAGAGCCAGCGCCCCGCTCCACCGACTGATGAAGCCGATGCCCTGAAACACGCCGTCCGTCTCCAGCGCGAGGTACCACGGAGCCAGAACCAGCATCGCCACCACCGTCCAGCCCAGCATCTGCCCGTAACGCGCCCACAGGATACTGGCGCCAGCAGTGCGCGGAGGCTCCGTGCCGTAGAAATATCGCTGGCGAAGCAGAGCATCCAGCTTGGACTGTGCGCTGGCGGAACGCGGATTGCATTGCAGGGCACAGGTGAACATGGCGATGGCTTCCTCGATACGCCGCTCCTGCCGATACACGTCTCCTAGTATCTCGTATGTCTGTGCATTGTGGCGCTGCAGACGCAGAACCCGCTTTGCTAGGACCTGCGCTTCGTGCAGGTTGCCGCGCGCATACGCCAGCATCGCGCTCTGCAGGAGCTGCTGTGCCTCAATTTCCGCGCTCCGCGCCGAAGAAGTATAAGCGGAGGATGCACCCGGCGGGCGTTGCTGGCGACCCGTGCTCCCCTGAGAGGAAAAGGGGCGCGAGCGCGGCGGAGGTGTGGTGGTGGCACTACCCGTGCCCGTTCGTGCGCTCTGCGCACTGCGCCGCATCAGGTCGTAATCCGCGCGCAGGGAGGGACTGGAAAGCACGCGATACGCCTCGGTAATCTCCTTGAAGCGGTGCTCTGCATCAGGTGAGCGGTTGACGTCGGGATGATACTTGCGGGCGAGCTCGCGAAACCGGCGGCGAATCTGTTCGTCGGTGGCGTTTGGCGGCACCCCCAGCACCTCGTAATAGTCTCTGTCGGGCATCCGAAGCATGTGCCTATTCCCCCAGAAACGCGCCTCCCCCGCTGGCGTATCCCTGCCAGAAGCCGATAATCATGCTGGCAATCCACAGCGCAATCAACAGATATACCCCAACGCTCAGCGCGATAACCGCCTGATGGCTCTTGACATCCGTCTCCTGCTCATAATATTCGGCAACTTTGTCCATCATCGCATCCACACTGCCCGTGCTCTCACCGGTGCTCAGCATATCCAGCACCAGCGGAGGCATCACTCCCGTCTGCCGGAACGCGCTCGACAGCGATTGCCCATGCTCCACCGCCGTCACCGCCGTGCGCAGGCGTTTGGTTAGATAGGCATTGTCCGCCGCAAGCGCGGAGATGCTGATGGCACGCTGAAGAGGCACGCCCGCCGAGAACAGCGCCGCCAACGCCCGGCTGAAACGCGCCATCGCCAGCTGACGCACCAGCCCACCGATGCCCGGGACCATCAACTTGAGCGAGTCATACGCCTCACGCACCGGCTCCATCTGCAGGGCGATGCGAAAGACCGCCACCACCGCCAGCACCGCCAGCAGAATCGGTCCCGCCCAGCCTACGGTCTCGCGCAGGTAGGGAACCAGTCCGCCCCCCACCACCAATATCGGTATCTTCGGGATAAAAATGCCCGCCACCAGAAGTACCTTGGGATAGAACGTACCGGCGCGGATTTTCAAGCGCAACCGATAATCACGCTCCAGATAGTCCGCGAGGCGTTCCAGCATGTTGTCCAGCAGTCCGCCCTCCTCGCCCGCCTGAATGAGCGCAACCTGCAGTTCGTCAAAGACGTGCGGGTGCTGGCGCATCGCCTTCGCCAGCGTTTTGCCCTGCATAAGGTCGTTGACCACCGCCTGCACCACCCGGCGCAGGCGCGGCTTGCCCGTGTTCTCTGCCACCGAAATCAACGCACGATGGATGGGAATGCCCGCCCGCACCGCCGTTGCCAGCTGCCGGTAGAACACGGCGAGATCACGCACCGACACGCCCGAGTAGACGGGATACACCACCTTCTGCATCACCGCCTGCTCAGCCTGTCCAACGTCCATCGTTCGCTCCGGGCGCACGTCCAGCAGAAGCAAACCCATCTCGCGCACGATGCCAGCCGCGCGGCGCGTATCCTCTGCCTCCACCAGCCCGGTCACCGTGCCGCCCTGCTGGTTCTTTGCGGTATACCGATACACAGGCATCAGCATCCCCCCTCAAGGCGTCTTGAAAAACTCGTCCACAAAGCGGAACATGCCGCTGAAGTAGGAGTAGACCATCCACAGCATCGCCGCGCCGCCCAGAATCAGCGTGCCCAAACAGCCCAGCCGGATCAACGCGAACGAGGCTCGCTGGTAACGCTCACGCAGAGTCTCTTCATGGTAGCGGGCGGCGCGGTCGAGCATATCAGCGATTTCTCCGCTCTGCTGTCCCGCGGCGATGAGGCTGATGGTCTCCCAGTCAAACAGCCCCGTTGCCTGCAGGGCGCGGTCAATTCCCTCCCCGGCGCGAATGATAGGAAGAACCTCCATCAACTTCTCGCGCACGAACACGTTGCCGGCGGACGGCGCGGAAGCCTCCCACGCGCTGACGGCAGGTACGCCCGCAGTGAACATCCGGTGCAGAGTACGTAGGAACGCCGTCAGCGCACGCTGCCGGTTCAATGCACCGAACACGGGCAGGCGCATGACGACGGTATCTTTCCAGCGACGGTTGGCAGGCAGGTCTATCCACCACCATATCGCCGCAACCAACAATGCCAGCCCGCCAAACAGGGGCAGGTAGCGACCTAAAAGCAGGGCGATGTACTGCCGGTAAAACAGCGAGACGTCCCCCCGCGCCATGCCGTAGTAGAACGCCGGGAACAGAGGCAGCACCAGCATCAACATGCCGATGCCGTTCAGCACCAGCAGGCGGGGTATCCACAACCGGCGCCAGAGGGCATGTTCCTGCTCATAGTGATTGGCGATTTCATCGCAGATGAGGTCTAACGAGCCGCCCAGCTCGCCGGCGCGAAACATCCCCACCACATGCGGTGCAAACAGGCGCGGGAACGCCTCCAGTGCCTGCGAAAGGGGTTGTCCCAAATGGGCGTTTGCCAGCATGGCACGCGCCGCCGCCTGCAGAGATTCGGGCATGGAGGGCTGGTCGGCAATCTGGCTGAGCGCGTTTACCGGATTCTGTCCTGCCCGAAGCAGGGAGGCGAGCTGGCGGAAGAACACCGCTCTTGCATGCAGGCTGGCAGTGGCACGTTGAGCGCGGCGGTCGGTTGACTGACCCTGCAGTGGCTGGCTCTGCACGGGTGAAGTGTCGGTAGCGGAAACAATCCGTTTGACCACGAACCCACGCGACTGCAGGAGCCTCTGCAAACTCTGCTCGTCGCTTGCCTGCAGAGTGCCCATTACCGGTCGCCCGGTGGTTTCATCAACGGCTTCAAAGCGATAGGTTGGCATCTGGCAGTTTCCATATCCTCTGCGCACGCACTTCGGGCTGTTCCAGCAAACGCCGGATGGGCGTGCCGTCCGGCAGGGTCAGGTCAGGGGATACTTCCAGCAAGGGAACCAGCACAAACGCCCGCTGGTGCATGCGCGGATGGGGTATGGTCAACCGTTCGCTCTGCATCTGCACGCCTTCATACAGCACGATGTCGATATCTATCGTACGCGGGTTGCCATAGTGCGTGCGTACCCGTCCCCCCGCCTGCTCCACTGCCATCACGTGCTCCAGCAGGTCCATCGGCGGCAGGGATGTGTGCACCTGTACCACCGTGTTCAGGTACATGGGCTGTGGAGTGTCATAGCCCACCGGCTCGGTCTCATACACGCTGGCACAGCGCACCACCTGCACCTGCTCGCTACGAAGGCGTGCTATTGCCTCACGCAGGTGGCGCAGGCGGTCACCCTGATTGGACCCCAGACTTAACCACGCATTGACGCCCATCAGTTAAATATTATCCGATACCGAAAGGAGGTACCCTTTTGCGCAATAGTCGGAACAGCGAGGTGAGCATGTTCGCTCGCTCTACCTGCTCCTGGCTTTCTATCGCGTATTGCGCAACTGCAAGCCGATGCTGTGCCTCGGGCTGGGTTTCTGCCTGCTCCTGCGCCTGCAGAGCCTCATGCAGTTTGCGCAACTCGCCGTTTTCCACCCAGATACCATGACACTGGTTGCATCCGTCCAGTTCCACAGGCGAATCGTACAGGTAGCGATAGGCATGCAGGGCAATACTACAGCGGGGACACCGGCGACCGAGAACCTCGTCAGGGCTATAGTAGATGTCGGGCACAGCACGGTCCTCCAGCGAGAGCAGGATCAGCGGGTCTACCTGCATCAGTGCCCTGAGTTCACCCTCGTCAAACCAGACGCCCGCACAGGCAGGGCAAACGTCCACCGCCACCCCATAGTAGCGCTGGCTCTGCATCTCAATCTTGCAGTCGGGACAAAGCAGAGGCTCCATGGCACTCCTCCATTTCGAGAATCGCGTTACCTCATTATACCCTGCCTGCGCTACTCCCTCTGGCAGAACCAGCTGTACCGGCTGGACTCGGACTCGGTGATGGGTATTTTCCAGCAGAACAGGTCATCGGGCACGCTTTCGGGGCAGTTCCAGATGACGGGTGGCTGGCTGGCTTTGATCCATTTTGAGTGCCCATCAAAGAACAGAAACACCGCCCCGCCGTTGTGTACAATGGATGGGCAATCCGCGCTGACGGGATGAAACGCGCCGTCGTTGAGCGTAATCTGTTCGTCAATCAGCAGGGCAAGGCGGGCAGGACGCTCGACCGCCGTTTCGGGAATGAAAGCAACGCCAGCGTTCATCGAGTAGCTCAACAGTTTCTCCTCGCGCGGGTCGGACGGGCACACGTACAGCCCGGCGTTTTTGACATACGGATAGAGCACCCCGCTGACCGGTCCCTTGACTGCCAGCCATTCGGGGTTCACCGGCGCGGTGGTTTCCTGCCCGACGGGCACGGCATAGATACAGGGAACCCACTGCGCGCCCGAGTTCCAGGGAAACCCGCGCATCCACTCGGGCCATGCGCTGTCCACCCAGCCGCCCATGCAGTTGCCGTCACCGTTACCCGCATTGCGCCCATCGTAGTCGGTGCGATACATCACCAGTGCCAGCCCCAGCTGACGCAGGTGAGCCAGACACGTAGTTTGCCGCGCCTTCTCGCGTGCCTGCGCGAACACGGGGAACAGAATCGCCGCGAGTACCGCGATAATCGCGATGACCACCAGCAGCTCGATCAGAGTAAATGCCCGGCGAGACATCGTAACACCCTCCCATAGATTTGAAATGCTAACCACAATCATTATAGCAGACAAAACCACAGGGGCAACCCCTTTGCGGGTTGCCCCCTTCCAATAACCACTGCGTTTGCCCTTTACCGACCGTATCCCGGCGAAGGCGGCGGCGCCATCGGCGCACGAGACTGCCCCGGTCCCGGTGGAGCCAGATTGACACCGGGCGGCGGTGTGCCCGAAATCCGCTTCGGTCCGGTAAACCACTGACGTGCGTAGAAGAAGCCCGCGATAGCCAGCACAACAACAATCACCAGCACCGCTACCGCCGGTGGTATCTCACGTTTCATCAGCCACCTCCAGAAACGCCCTCCAGCAGCGAGCTGGAGGGCTTGATGTGTGTTGCTACGGATTCAGCACAGGGTCTGCGTCACGGTCCGCCTGCACCGTCCACTCATGCGGGTAGGTATGTCCCCACTTGCGGGTGGATACGTGCCCGTCGGTCCAGATGATGTTCTGCATGCTGTTGAAGAAGCCCTGAATGTTCGGGTCAGGGGAGCTCCAGTCGGTGCCGGTGCAGGTCCACGTATTCCAGCCCAGACGCAGAGGATAGTCTATGTGACCATCCTGCCAGGAGTCAGGACAGTGCCCGTTCACCACGTAGATGGTGCCTGCCGGTTCCTCAAGCGCTGCCTGACTCAGGAAGCGGTCCCACACGATGCCGTAATGCGCACCCGGGTTGTTGTCCTTCCATGGGGTGAAGTTCCACGTGCCCACACCGTTGAGCATGTAGGAGAAGTAAAGAGTGTTTCCGTCTGGGCTGAGGTTGATATTTAGCGCCTTGCAGACCCATGGTGCGTTCGCGTCGTACTCTGCTTCCAGCTGTGGCGACAGGAACACGCGGGTGTTCTTCACGTAGGGCTGGAGCAGAGCGGGCCAGTAGACCCATGGACCGGGAGAACAGCGCGGGTCACCTTCATACGGCAGCCCAAAGCCCAGCAGTTTCTCGTCGTAGTCCTGCGAGTACATCATCAGCGCCAGCCCCTGCTGTTTCATGTTGCTGATGTCGGACGCCTGCCGTGCTTTGGTCCGTGCCTGCGAGAACACAGGGAACAGAATCGCTGCCAGTATCGCGATAATCGCGATAACAACCAGCAATTCGATGAGCGTAAAGCCTTTTTGCTTCATCGGAATACCTCCTTCTCCGATTTTTTGGGTCATCGCTCGTCTAAAGTCACGATGTGAAAAGTTCTGCTTTCGCGTGTTCTGCCTACTCGCCTGTATCTCCTGTTATCACCTCCTTCTTACCTCAACGAAGACTCCCTGACCACCAGCTCGGGCTGGAGCACAATACCCTGCCGTTCGCGGTGGGGTTGCGCCATCCGTTCGAAAAGCAGGTGACACGCCAGCTCACACATCTGCTCCAGCGGCTGGCGGACTGTGCTCAGCGGCACTTCCAGATACTCGGTGTCCTCTATGCCATCGCACCCGACGAGTGCAACGTCACCGGGCACGTGAACACCCAGCCGACGCAAACCGTGATATGCGCCTATCGCCATCTCGTCGTTATGGCAGAAAATGCCATCTGGCAACCCGTTAGCCTGCACATACTCCCGTACCGCTATACTGGACGAAGCGCGTAACTGGTCAGTTGCAAGGATGTACTCCGTAGGTAAGCCCGCCTCGCGCATCGCGGTGTCGTAGGCGTCGCGCCGTGCCTCACCCACGTAACACGACTCGGCATTGACCAGATACGCGATACGTCGGCACCCCACCTGAACCAGATGACGTACCGCCTGCAAACCGCCCGCATACAGGTCTACCCCCACGTAGTCGGTATAGGTTCGGTAGTACGCGCCCATGCTGACTACTGGTAGTGCTCTGCGCTGAAGAGATTTCCACACGCCGTCCAGATAGGGAACACACTCGTAGGCAAGGATGCCGTCCACATGCCCGGTGTGCAAAAGGGACGATGCCTGCAGTCGCCCAACACATCGGATGAGGGTATCATAACCGCAGTGCCACAGGGTGTCCTGCACGAGTTGAACCGCCTGGGCGTGGAAGCTGGTGTACAGTTCGTTCACCCACAATGCCACGGTATGCGTGCGACCTGTTACCAGCGAACGCGCGGCAAGATTGGGCTGATACTCCAGCCGCTGGGCAACCTGCAACACGCGCTCACGAGTGGCGGGTGAGATGAGGTGTGCGCCTCGCCCGCTCAACACCCGCGATACTGTGGAAGCAGAAACCCCCGCCTCTTTCGCTATCTGCCTGATGGTTACACGCATGTCTCAACTCATTATGCAAACGTTTGCACTATCCTCATTATACAGCATGGGTGCAAAACTGTCAAGCGTTTTTTGCTGATATCAGGACACGAGCCGAAAGGGTCTCTCTGTGGCTGAAAGCTGCAGGCAACTGCCGGTTACCCACGCAGGTATGCCCCCCTCCTTTTGTACTGCCCTTGCGATTGGAAATCGCAGGCAACACCTGGCGAAACCTGCTCAAGCAGGTTAGAGCCTCCGCAGGAGGCTTCGTCGTGGGTAGCCCGCAAGTTCCAGTTGCAGGGTTGTCCTCTCACCTGTTACGTGCAGGATTAACACCTTCTCGAGCAGAACCTTCCTCACGAGGTGGACAGGGGAAATGGTAGCACAAAGAAAACGGCGGCTACTGATTGCGTGCATTACAGCACTGCTCCTTCTGCAGGGCACGGCAATTGCCAGACCGCTTCGTGTGCTGACGGTGGTCATCGGCGAGGGGCATGACGTGGCAGGTCTCTCCTCCACGCTGTGGTGGATCCTGAAGCGACATGACGAAGTGCAAGTTACCACCGCCAGGGAGCTGAACATCCGGACCCTGCAAAACGTCGACAGTCTCGTACTGTTTGCGCCCGGTATTGCACTGAACGATGAGCAAAAGAGCGCGTTGCACGAGTTCATCCAGCGAGGCGGCGGGTTTGTCCACCTGCATGTCTCTCCTGTTCCGCCCTCCGCCGAGCAAACCGTGGGCAATGTGGTGGTAGAGATACTCCAGCCGCGCCATCCGATTATGCAGGGAGTTGTTTCTTTCCAGATAACGGATGCACCCATCAAATACGAAGGCACAGCGCCGGGCGATATGGAGATACTGGCGCGCCAGCGAGACGGGCAACCGCTGGCATGGGTACAGCGAATGGGCAGGGGCAGGGTTTTTATGACCGCGCTGGGGCATTCTCCTTCTGCATGGGGGCATCCGCGCTTCCAGCAAATGATACTCAACGCGGTGTACTGGTGCGCCGGGCGCAAACCACCCCAACCACGCACTCCTCGTCCCCCCAAGGGCTTCGTGTCCCTGTTCAACGGAGTCAACCTGGAAGGCTGGGGCGAGGTCGGTCCGCCCTGCTGGTCGGTGCAGGATGGGGTTATCCAGTGTAGCGGTCTCAGTGAGAGCACGGGCTGGCTTCGCTCCAACCGCATGTATCGCGACTTTATCCTGCGCCTCGAGTATCGTATTGCCCCTGGTGGTAACAGCGGTATCTTCCTGCGTGCGCCGCACTACGGCAGAAGCTCGCGTCTGGGGATGGAGCTGCAGGTTCAGGACGACGGAACCAGCCCGCCCAGCAATACCTGCACCTCGGCGGTGTACAGCGTGGTCACCCCCCGCGTGAACCCAGCCAGACCCGCCGGCGAATGGAACCAGGTGGAGATTACGCTGAAGGACCGCCGCCTGCGCGTGGTGTGGAACGGACATCTGGTGCATGACATCAATCTGGACGACCCGGCTCTGAGTGCAAATCTGCCGCGTACGCACCTGCTGTACCGACGCCCAAACTGGGGATACATCGGCTTGCAGAATCACCGCAGTCTGGTGGAGTTTCGCAATATCTTCCTGAAGGAGCTTCAGTAAGCCCGCTGGATGACCTCGTTCCACAGGGCGCGCTTGATAGCGTTGGAGACCTGCAGAGCCAGTTCTTCGATGCTTTTGCCGTACAGGCTGGCATCTTCGGGTTCGATGGTCACGATAGGGCTGTTACGCGCTACCACCGTGCGCCTGTCGCTGGAAAGGCGGATATCGTACATCTGAACGCCGTCGTTCAACAGGCTGTCCAGCCGCTCTCGCATCTGCTGGGCACGCTCAGCGGAGCTCCTGCCATTGGAGTCGGCAGGGGCGAACACCGGCACGCTGTCCAGATACACCTCGGTCAGGTTGCGGTTCTGCAGGGTCTTTTCACGCAGTTCCACGGGAAGGATACGCGCCACCGCCCGGCGATTGACGGGAATGTTCAACTGCCTGAACAGATCCAGCATCGCCTGCGCGCGCTCTCGCGACGGAGGGTGGGTGCGGTAGATGCCCAGCTGCCTCTCCGGGCGACGCGCCTCATCTCGTGCCAACCGCTCCATGAAGGTCAACATGCCTACCGGATTGTACTTCGTGCGCGTCAGGTAATAAATCGCCGCGTGGTCGGCGTCCATTTCCGCTTCCTGGGTATAGCCGTTGAGCTTGGCAATCTGGTACAGCTGCACGCCGATCATCACGTTACTCAGGTCGCGGGCGGGCGCACCCGACAGAACCATTACCAGCAAGGCGGGTAGAGTGACGCGACGGTTGATTTTTTCGTTTTCCTGACCAAGCCGCACCAGATGGTGATGCGCCGCGTGGGCGATTTCATGTGCGAGCACCGCCGCCAGCTCGTGGTCGGACTGCACATAGTCCAGCAGTCCCTTGTTCACATAGATAAACCCGCCCGGCAGGGAGAAGGCGTTTACATCCTTATCGTCTACTACCTTGAACGTGTACTGAAACTGCGATTTTTTATCAATGCCCCACGTCACCGGCACGTCCGAAGCGTTGGCGACGGCGGCAATCTCCTGACCGATACGGTTGACCCGCTCCACCAGCGCAGGCTCGGTGATGAGCTTCAACGTGCGTTCGACCTCCTGCGCGGCTTCTCTACCCATACGCACTTCGGGGTCCTCATCCGACCGGGAGGGCACAGCAATGCCTGCTATCAGCCCGCCCAGCACCAGGCTGACCACGAGCATCCGAATCCATGGAGTGAACCAGAAACGTTTCATTCAGTGCAACCTCGCTTTGCTATCCCTTCCATTATAGCATACGCACGGGCGTGCCTTTATCATCTCCAGCTAATCAGACGGCTGAAGCCCTCCGCGGGTTTCGTTACACC
>CAZOGB010000019.1:0-54045 GCA_964579145.1 uncultured bacterium
GTGATGAAGAGGTCACGCTGTTTGACTTCGGCATCCTGGTTCGCAACTTCGGCGCGATTGGGGATGACTGACCACTCCCTCTGGAGGGCGAGGCTCCCGCCGAGCCGTGTTTGCCCTCTCCCCGCGGCAGAGGGTCAGGGTGAGGGCTTTATCCAGAAAGGGGCAACCACATAGGGTTGCCCCTACAGGGAACGCCCTTCATCTGGTAAAATGGAGAGGGAAAAATGATAGAAGGGAATGACGTAACGCCGTCACAACGTTCGCATGTCGCTACCAGATCTCTTCCTGCACCGCTTTGAACGCCTTGTGCCAGCTGAACGGTACGAGGCGTGCCTGCGCACCTTCAGCGAACATCCAGTCGTCGGTGCACGAATAAACACCCTCCTTGCCGACCGCGAAAGCGTCTTTCAAGCCCTGCACGACGCTGGTTTCCAACCTCATCGTGTGGAGTGGTGCGCCGATGCTTTCTGGCTTCCCCCTGAACAGCGCGATGCTCTGCTAATGTCGGAATGGGTACAAAAGGGACTTATCTATGTGCAGAATCTTTCGAGCATGATACCGCCGCTGGTGCTGGCGCCTCAGCGGGGCGAGGTGGTGCTGGACCTGTGTGCTGCGCCGGGTGGCAAAACCCTGCATCTGGCGGCGTTGATGCACAGCGAGGGGACGCTGGTAGCGGTGGAGGCGGTGCGGGCACGGTTCTTCAAGCTGCGCGAGAACCTGCAACGGCACGGCGCATCCTTTGTGCAGTGTGTACAGGCGGAAGGTGAATGGGTTTGGAAACGCTGGCAGGAACGCTTTGACGCCGTTCTGCTTGACGCCCCATGTTCCAGCGAGGGTAGGTTCCTCACAGACGACCCTTCCACCTTCCGCTACTGGAGCCTCAAGAAGATTGCCGATATGGTGCGCAAACAGAAATCGCTCATCTACTCCGCCATCCAGTGCCTGAAGCCCGGCGGCAGGCTGGTGTACTGCACCTGCACCTTCGCGCCGGAAGAAAACGAGGGGATTATTGCACACGCGCTGAAAAAGTTCAGTGGGGAGATAGAGGTTGCGCCCATTCCGCTGGAGGTGGAGGGCATGACCCCTGCGCTGAGCGAGTGGGATGGACGCGCCTATCCCGAAGCCGTTCGCCATGCTCGGCGCATACTGCCATCCCAAACGATGGAGGGGTTCTTCGTGTGTATGCTGGTCAAAAAGGAGGCTGGTGATGACGCCACGTGAAGTCATTCGCCGCAATCTGGAGCGCAATACTCCGCCGCGCATCGGTATGGACTTTGACGGGGGCAGGATGAACGATTTCTGTTTCGCCGGTTTCTCACCTTCCGAAAAGTGGCAGCAGAAGCGGTGGATAGAGGGCGAAGTAGAGTACTTCACCGACGAGTGGGGCAACGTGTGGCATCGCCCGATACATGGGGGCAATCGGGGCGAGGTCTTTCAGCCCGCGCTGGACGACTGGGCGAAACTGAAAGATTACCAACTGCCCGACATGGACAACCCCATACGCTACGAGCAGGTGCGCCAGCGGTTCGCTCAGGAGACGGAACGGTATCGCGTGGGGTATCTGCCCGGTTTTCCCTTCGCGATATGCCGCTACCTGCGCAAGATGGAGAACTATTTTGCGGACCTGGTGCTGGAGCGGGAGCACATTGATGACCTGCACGAGCGTGTGACGGCATTGCTGGAACGCATCATTGCACGCTATGCTGAAGCGGGCGCCGACGCGGTGATGTTTGCCGAGGACTGGGGCGTGCAGGACCGCCTGCTCATCCATCCCGCCATGTGGCGCGAGATATTCAAGCCGCTGTTTGCGCGGCTGTGCAACACGGCGAAAGCACACGGCGTGAAGGTGATTATGCACTCCTGCGGCTACGTCTGGGACATACTAGACGACGTGGCGGAAGTGGGCATCTGCTGTATGCAGTTCGACCAGCCTGGGCTTTATGGTCTGGAGCGTCTATCCGCGAAGCTGCGCGACCTGGGCTTGTGCCTGTATGCACCGGTGGACATCCAGCGCGTCCTGCCGACCGGCAACAGGCAGCTTATCGAGCGCGAGGCGCATCGCATGGTGGAGCTGTTCGCCGGTGGGTTCATTGCCAAGAACTATCCCGACCTGAAGGGCATCGGCGTCCAGCCCGAATGGGATGAGTGGGCATATCAGGTGTTTCTGAGTTATGCGCGGTCAGATAACGTGCTGTGACTACCTGCCGATGGCATGGCGCTCTTTGCTGGAGCACCGTCTGCGCTCCCTGCTGACGATGCTGGGCGTGCTGGTGGGTGTGGCGTCGGTGCTCCTGCTCATCTCCATGGTGCAGGGCATCAAGGCAGAGGTCACCCAGCAGGTAGAGCAGTTCGGGGTCAACCTGTTGTTTGTGGTGCCAGGGCGCATCAGCGCGTCGCAGCCGTTCAACCCGATGAGCATCCTGGGGCTGAGCACACTCACCCGCGAGGATGTACAGGCGGTGCAGAGCGTTGCCGGCGTGAAGCGAGCAGTGCCTATCATGTTCATCGCAGGCGGGGCGCGACACGGCGACAGATGGGCGGCGACCGCTATCGTGCTGGCGACGGAGGCGATGTGGCAGGAAATCCGCAAAACTCCGCCCGCCGAGGGCAGGTTTTTTACCGCTGAAGAGGAGAACGAGCGGGTGTGCGTGCTGGCGCACGGGGTGAAGCAGGAGCTGTTCGGGCAGGAGCCAGCGGTAGGCAAGCGGGTGGTGATTAACCGCGTGCCGTTTCGGGTGATAGGGGTTCTGCAGGAGGATGAATCCAGCAGTATCTTCGGCAGTGCGGGATGGGACCACCTGATTTTCCTTCCACTTCGCTCCGCACAGCAGGCAATGCGCTCTGACCAGATACACCGTATCGTGGTGCAGGCAGTGCCCGGCGTGGAGCCAGAGGAGCTGATTGGACAGATTAAGAGCGTGATGCGCCAGAGCCACCTGGGCAACGAGGACTTCAGTGTGCTGACCTCCAAGGACCTGTTGAAACTGGTTTACACCGTGCTCAGCCTACTTCAGATTGCCCTCGCGGGCATCAGCAGTATCTCGCTGATTGTGGGCGGCGTGGGCATCATGAACATCATGCTGGTGTCGGTGACTGAGCGCACGCGCGAAATCGGCATCCGCAAAGCCTCGGGCGCCAAACAGCGCGACATCTTCTGGCAGTTTTTGATAGAGGCGGTTACACTGTCGCTGACGGGTGGCGTGCTGGGCATCGTGGTGGCGACTGTCGCCATTGAGGTCTTCAGGCGCACCACCGTGCTGAAACCGCAGATGACGCCTGGAGCGATTGCGCTCGCTTTCGGGGTGAGCGTGCTGGTGGGAGTTGTGTTCGGCGTGGCGCCTGCGATCCGCGCCGCGCGTAAGGAGCCTGCCGACGCGCTGAGATACGAATAAGAAAGCTGGCTGCCCGGGGTGGATTCGAACCACCATTAATGGCTCCAAAGGCCACCGTCCTGCCGTTGAACGACCGGGCAAACCACTCATATTATGCCCTCTGCAGGCTGGGTTGTCAAGGGCGTTCGTCGGCAAGAGCCCTCCCCCTCACAATCCTGTTCCGAGAATTTTTTCACAGAATCCCCTGTAACCCCTTGACACACTTTGAGATGTTGATATAATAGTTGGTGAATACCTTTTAAATACCATTGATAGATAATATAATTATTGTATGTATTTGGTCAATTAAACATATTCAACTTGTTATATAATGTTGTTTACTTTGTTGACTCGTGCCGCGAAGCAGTCGCTCTGGTTCATCGAGAACGTTGCCCGCCGGTGGGCAACTGCGCTCCAAGGGAGGGGCATTAGATGAAAGTATATGCACGTCAGCCTATTGACGCACACCGACTGCATGTACCACACGGTCGGGTCTATTTGATTCCGGAACGCTGTAAAGGCTGCAGGATGTGTGTGGATTTCTGCCCCCGCGAAGTTCTCCGCGTTTCTACAGCAATAAATAGTAAAGGCTATCACTATCCCGAAATTGCAGAGGGTAAGGAAGAGGCTTGCGTTCACTGCCAGTTCTGCATGATGGTCTGTCCCGAGTTCGCTATCTTCACGATAGAGGTGAACGCCGCATGAGCGGTCGGACTGTTCTCACCGGGCAACACTTTATGCACGGCGACTATGCCTGTGCTGAGGGCGCCATTGCAGCAGGCTGTCGCTTCTTCGCAGGCTACCCGATCACTCCATCAACCGAGATTGCCGAGCGCATGGCTCAGCGTCTACCGGAGGTAGGTGGCGTCTTCATTCAGATGGAGGACGAGATTGCCAGCATTGTCGCCATCATTGGCGCCTCCGCGGGCGGCACGCGCTCCATGACTGCAACCTCAGGGCCCGGCTTCAGCCTAATGATGGAGAACATCGGACTGTCGGTAATGATGGAGATACCCATCGTGATTGTCGACGTTCAGCGGGGTTCTCCATCGACTGGTTTACCCACTCTGCCCGGGCAGGCGGACGTGATGCAGGCACGCTGGGGCTCGCACGGCGACTACGGTATCGCCGCCTATGCCCCATGGTCACCGCAGGAGCTGTTTGACCTGACCATACTCGCTTTCAACGTGGCAGACCGGTTCCGCATCCCGGTGATGGTGATGAGCGATGAGGTGGTTGGCCACATGGTGGAGCGGGTGGTCATCCCGCCGGAGGACCAGATTCCCCGCTGGGAGCGCAAACGCCCTAAAACGCCCCCTGGCAATGGACTGCTTCCCTTCCTCGCAGAGGACGATGACCTGGTTCCCCCGCTTGCCCATGCTGGAGAGGGCTACCGCATCCATTTGACGGGGCTGACCCACGACGAGCGCGGCTATCCGAATATGTCGGCTGAGGCGCACCACCGCCTGGTTACGCGGCTGGTGGAGAAGGTGCGTCGCAATGCGGACGTGATGATTCGTTACGATGGCTACGAGATGGAGGATGCGAGAATCGTGGTCATCTCTTACGGGTGTACCGCGCGTTCGGCGAGGCGTGCGGTTGCGGAGGCGCGTGCTATGGGCATTCCTGCCGGCTTACTGCGCTTGATTTCCCTCTGGCCCTTCCCGGTACGGGTGCTCCGGCAGGTTGCTCAGCAGGCGGAAGCCTTCGTCGTTGCCGAGATGAACCTGGGACAGATGATTTGCGAGGTAGAACGCCATGTGGCTCAGCCGGTCATCGGGGTCAACCACGCCGGTGGTGCGATGATGCCCCCCGACCCGATTCTGCGCGCCATCAAGGAGGTGGCAACTCATGGCGCAGGCGTCACTCGCCGAAAAGCATCCGCTGGATGAACTGATTCGCGCCGACCGGATGCCGCATATCTGGTGCCCGGGATGTGGCATCGGCATCGTCATGCGCTGTTACGCTCAAGCCATCCTGCAATCCGGCATCCCGGTGGAACGGCATGTGGTGGTGTCGGGTATCGGATGTGCGGCGCGAACGCCGGGCTACATGAACCTGGACTCCTATCACACCACGCACGGGCGTCCTATTCCCTTCGCCACAGGACTGAAGCTGGTCAAGCCGGACCTGATGGTCACCGTCTTCAGCGGCGACGGGGACCTGGCGGCGATAGGTGGAAACCATCTGATTCACGCCGCCCGGCGCAACGTGGACATCAAGGTCATCTGCATCAACAACTTCAACTACGGCATGACAGGCGGACAGGTGGGACCCACCACCCCTTTGAGCGCGAAAACCACCACCACCCCTTATGGAAACAATGAACATCCGTTCAACTTACCCTATCTGCTGGCGGCTGCAGGTGCGGGGTTCGTCTCCCGCTGGACTGCCATCCACATCCGGCAGATAACCGCAGACATCCTCTACGCCTTCAGGAAGCCGGGCTTTGCCTTCATTGAGGTACTCGCACCGTGTCCTGTCGGGTTTGGTAAGTCCAACGGCATTGATGACGGTGTGGAGGAGATGTGGCTGTATCGCCGGCGCAGTGTGCTGGCTGGGCGCGTGCCCGAAGAGGTGCCATGGGAGGCTCTGGAGGTTGACCTCCGTGAAGAGCGCCCGATTTACGTCGGACGATTTGTGGATAGCGACCGTCCTCCCTATCGCCCTGTCCGTCTGGAAGAGGCTACCCAGGGGGTGAGGTAAGGTGCGCAGAGAGATCCGCATTGCAGGATTCGGGGGACAGGGGGTGGTGCTGGCAGGTTATGTGCTGGGCAAAGCCTTTGCTCTGTATGAGGGGCTGGAAGCCGTGATGACGCAAGCGTACGGTCCAGAGGCTCGGGGCGGTGCATCCAGCGCCAACGTGGTTATCTCGGATGAGCCGATAGATTACCCCTTTGTGCTGATGCCAGATGTGGTCATCGCTCTCTCGCAGGAGGCATACACGCGGTTCCGTTCCCCGAGGCGCCCGGGGGGACTGCTCATCATTGAACACGACATCGTGATACCTGAACCCGGCGAAGAGAGCCTGGTGAGCGTGCCGGCAACGCGCCTCGCAGAGGAACTGGGCAGGCGAATCGTGGCGAACATCGTCACCCTGGGCTTTTTCACAGCGACCACCGGCTGGCTGGCAAGGGAGTCTGTGGAGAAGGCAATTGAAAGCACGTTACCTGCGCGCCTGGTTCCACTGAATCTTAACGCCTTCGCACGCGGCTACGAATACGCTATGGCGGGGAGGAAAGTGGCATGAGCGACACGGTCATGGTCATTGGTGGCGGAATTGCCGGCATTCAGGCGGCGCTGGACCTGGCTAACGCGGGAGCGCGCGTCGTGCTGGTGGAGCGTGAAGCCACCATCGGCGGGAAGATGGCGGTGCTTGACAAGAACTTTCCCACCCTGGACTGCTCCATCTGCATCGAGGCGCCCAAAATGTCGGAAGTGGGGTTGCACCCGAATATCGAGGTGCTCGCCCTATCCGAACTGGAGCAGCTGGAGGGAACGCCGGGGCACTTCCGGGCGACCATCCGCCAGAAGGCACGTTACGTTACCGACCAGTGTACGCGATGTGGCGAATGCGTGAACGTTTGCCCTGTGGTTCTGCCGAACGAGTTCGATGCCGGGATGGCTGCCCGTAAAGCCATTTATACGCCAATCCCGCAGTCGGTGCCGGGAGCCTACGTCATTGACATGCATAACTGCCTGAACGACCCGCCCAACTACATGCCGTGTAGTCGGTGCGTGGATGCGTGCGGTCCAAAAGCGATAGACCTGCTGATGCCTCGCGAACGTCGCCTGGTGCGGGAGGTAGGCGCGGTCATCGTGGCAGCAGGTTACGAGCTGATGGATCCTCGCCTGCTGTCCGAGTACGGCTATGGCAAACATCCCGATATTCTCACCTCCCTGGAGTTTGAGCGATTGCTCACCTCCGCGGGTCCTACGGGCGGTGAGATTGTTCGCCCTTCAGATGGAAAGCATCCCCATCGTATCCTGTTTGTGCTCTGCGTGGGTTCCCGCGACCGGCGATTCTTCCGGCACTGCTCGCGCTTCTGCTGCATGTACAGCATCAAACACGCTTATCAGGCGATAGACCATGGCGTCGAGGATGTGACCGTGCTGTTTATGGACGTTCGCGCTTATGGCAAAGGCTTTGATGATTTCTGGGCACGCACCCGCGAGCAGGGCGCACGCTTCATCAGGGGACGCCCGGCACGCATAGAACCCGACGGCGATGGACGTCTTGCTGTGACCTATGAGCATATCGACAGCGCTCAGCGCGTCACTGAGCAGTTCGATATGGTGGTGCTGGCGACAGCGGTATCGCCCCCGGAAGGGCTGGCCGATCTGGCAGAGCGATTGGGCGTGGAATGCGGCGAGGATGGCTTTATCAAGGTCATGGAAGCGCAGGGGGGCGCGGTGTTAACGAGTCGTCCCGGGGTGTACGTTGCTGGATGCGCTGGTGGAGCGAAGGACATTCCCGATAGCGTCACCGAGGCCGGCGCCGCCGCGGCGCTGGCGTTAACACACCTCTCGCGGCGCCACTGGCAGGAGCCTCGTGAAAGTCGCGAAGAAGAGGGCGAGCAGGGGTATCCCCTGTATCCTCCGCGCGTTGGCGTCTTCGTTTGCCATTGCGGAACGAACATCGCAGGAGTGGTGGATGTCGAGCGGGTGGTGCAGTTCGCCCTTACCCTGCCGGACGTGGTTTACGCTGGTCATCAGATGTTCTCGTGCGCGGGCAACACCCAGGCGGAGATCGAGGAGACCATTCGCCGCGAACGCCTGAACCGCATCGTGGTAGCGGCATGTTCACCGCGCACGCACGAGTCTATCTTCCGGGGCGTGCTGCAACGCGCCGGTCTGAATCCCTATCTGCTGGAGATGGCAAACATCCGCAATATGGACTCGTGGGTGCACAAGGATTACAAAGAAGCCGCCACCATCAAGGCGATGGATATGGTGTGGATGGCGGTAGAGAAAGCGCGTCGGCTGGTTCCCGCCAAACCCTCACACCTGCCAATCGTGCAGAAGGTGCTGGTCATCGGAGGGGGCGTCGCGGGAATGAGTGCGGCTATCGCGCTGGCTCGCCAGGGTTTCGAGACCCATCTGGTGGAGAAGAAGCCATATCTGGGTGGTTTGCTCACGCAGCTGGGCGAGCTGTCGCCGTCGGGGCTTGAGGCAGAGGAGGTTCTGAAGGACAAACGGCGCGAGCTGGCATACAGTGGCGTCTACGTGCATCTATCCACCGCTGTGGAGATGATTGGTGGGGTGGTGGGCAATTTTGTCGCGCGCCTGTCGGACGGGCAGGAGCTTCAGGTCGGAGCCGTCGTGATGGCAACCGGCGCAGTGCCGTATACCCCTGTCGAGTTCGGGTACGCACAGGATCCTCGTGTGATTACCAACCTGCAGCTGGAGGAGCTCCTGAAGAACGGCGGCGTGAACGCCGGGCACATCACCTTCATCTCCTGTGTAGGGTCGCGCGAAGGCCAGTTCGGCTGTTCCCGGTATTGCTGCGCCTCCATGATTGGACAGGCGCTGCGCTTGCGGCAGATGGGTAAGATGGTGCGGGTCGTTGCCAAAGATATTCGCACCTACAGCCGCCAGGCGGAAGAGCTGTACGAGAGGGCGATGCAGGCAGGCGTGCAGTTCTTCCGTTATGACCCGGACCGCCCCGCTCGCGAAGCCATTACGCTGGAGGACAGCACGCTGACCTTCTATGACCATCTGCTCAACGCGCCGGTGCGCATCCCCACCGACCTGGTGGTGCTGGTAACGGGGCTTCGACATGAACCAGACCCCATCGCCGAGCAGTTGAGGCTGTCACGAAGTTCGGACGGCTCCTTGATGGAGCTGCACCCCAAACTGGGTCCTGTGGAGACCGCCGTGCAGGGTGTCTTCCTGGCGGGAACAGCACAGGGCGCCAAGGATGTGCGGGAGGCGGTGGCACAGGGCATGGCAGCGGCAGCCAAAGCCGGAGCGTTGCTGGCGCAGGGTGTTATCGAGAAGGAACCACTGACCGCGCAGGTGGACCCGGACAAATGCATTGGCTGTATGGGCTGTGTGAAGGTGTGCCCGTTCAACGCCATTGACCCGACAGGTCCCGTACGCGAGGGCAAGGTGCGCATCATCGAGGCGGCGTGCATGGGATGCGGCACCTGCGCCGCGGAATGCGGCAGCGATGCCATTACGATGCCCTTCTTTACCAAGGAGCAGATACTGGCGCAGATCGATGCGGCGCTGGCACAAAACCCCGAAGAAAAGTGCCTGGTGTTCACCTGCAACTGGTGCTCCTATGCGGGCGCGGACCTGGCGGGCATCGAGAAGCGTCAGTATCCCCCTTCGTCGCGCATTATCCGCACCATGTGCTCCGGGCGTTTCGAGAGAGACTTCATCGAACACGCCTTTGCGAAGGGAGCGGGCGCCGTGCTCGTTACCGGATGTCGGCTGACGGATACAGGTTCCGACTGTCACTACAACTACGCCAACCGCCAGACCCTGAAGCGATTCCAGTTCTGGCATCGTCGGCTAACAAGGCAGGGAATCGAGCCGGAGCGTTTGCAACTGCAGTGGATATCTGCGGCGGAGGGCAAGGAGTTCGCCGAGAAGCTCAAGGAGATGGACGAGGTCGTGCAGCGCTATGCCCAGAAAGTGCGGCAGGGCACGCCCACAACGCGCCAGCCTGTTGCCCAGCCGGTACACTCGGGAGGTGAATCATCATGACTGGGCAAGCGGTAACCATCGACGACACGCGCTGGCAGGAACTGTTTGAGCGAACGGGTGGTGCTATTGCGCAGTGCTATCAGTGTGGAGTGTGTACAGCCTCCTGCCCGTGGGGAATGGTGCGCCAGGAAAAGCCTCTCTCTGTTCGCTCTCTGCTGCGACGTGCCCAGCTTGGTCTGACCGACGGAGAGGAATCGTTGTGGCTGTGTACCGCGTGCGCGCAATGTGAAGCCTACTGTCCGCGCAAAGTGCCTGTGGCTGAGGTATTTCAGAGCCTGCGCGAGGTGGCATGGGAAGAACGCCGCGTGCCCAGAGGGCTTCCGTCTGTGCTCTGGTCGCTTTACTGGAACAACAACCCGTGGTCTCAGCCTCCATCTCACCGGGGGCTGTGGGCGCGGGACCTGGACATTCCGCGTTTTGACCCCCAGCAACATGAGTTCCTGTACTACGTCGGTTGTACCGCGGCTTATGACCGCCGGGCACAGAAGGTAGCGCGTGCTCTGGTACAGCTGTTCCGGGCAGCGGGCGTTGCCTTTGGGACGCTGGGCAACGAGGAACCTTGCTGTGGCGATGCGGCGAAGTCGCTCGGATACCGACACTACTTTTACGACATGGCGGAAAACGCCATGCAGGTCTTTGAGCGAAACGGGGTCAGGCGTATGGTAACCACTTCACCGCACTGTTACGACATCTTTCGCAACCACGCACCGCGCCCACGTTCCGACTTTGTGGTGGAGCACTACACCCAGTTTCTATCGCGCTGTATCCAAGAAGGACGCCTGCAGTTGCGCCGGGAGGTCCGGCTACGGGTGGCTTTTCACGACCCCTGTTTCCTGGGCAGGCGTAACGGCGAGTACGAAGCTCCACGTTCTGTGCTGGATGCCGTGCCGGGGCTGGAGCGCGTGGAGATGCCTCATCACCGACAGGACGCGCTGTGCTGTGGAGGCGGTGGAGGACGTATGTGGCAGGAGACCCCTGTCGAAGAACGCTTTGCCAGCATCCGGGTGCGCGAGGCGGCGGAGACAGGTGCTCAGGTGCTGGTAACTGCCTGTCCCTTCTGCATTGTCTGTCTGGAAGAGAGTGCCAAAAACGAAGGGCTGGGCGACCTGCGGGTGATGGACGTGGCGGAGCTGGCAGCACTGGCGCTGGAATGACCGATGGGAGGGAGAGCCGATGGCGACATCACTGTACGGTGCATCGGAGGCACGAAATAGCATCTGGGTGTGGCTGGAACAGCGAGAGGGCGCCCTGCAGCGGGTTTCTCTGGAGCTGCTTGGCAAAGGGCGCGAGCTTGCCGACACAGCCGGCTGGGAGCTGGCGGGGTTGTTGTTGTGTGGACAGGCGGGTTCACTGGCTGAGGAGGCTTTTGCTTATGGAGCGGATACGGTGTGGCTGGTAGAACATCCTCTGCTGGAAACCTTCACCGTAGAGGCTTATACCGCCGCCGCTTTTCAGGCTCTGCTGGAAGGCAAACCCAATGTGTTTCTCTGTGGGGCAACCGCAAACGGACGGGACCTTGCGGGGCGACTGGCGGTGCGACTGCGCACCGGCTTGACTGCCGACTGCACCGACCTGCGCATACGAGAAGGCGGAGTGCTTGTCGGTGAGGTAACCGGCTTCGGCGGGGGTGTGCTGGCACTTATTGAAGCCCCCCAGCACTTCCCCCAGATGGCTACGGTGCGCCCTAACGTCTTTCCGCTGGGCAGGCGTGATGCCGCCCGCTCGGGCGCGGTACGAAGAGTATCTGTGCATTTGCAGGAAGACCTGGTGCTGACGCGCGTGGTGGAGCGTGTGGCTGGTAAAGGGGCAGATATTACGCAGGCGCCGGTACTGGTTGTGGGCGGCAGAGGCATACAGGGGCGCTTTGATATGCTCCGTGAGCTGGCCGACCTGCTGGGGGGCGAGGTTGGCGCCACCCGCCCGCCTGTGGACAGCGGACAAATCGAGCGCGAGCGACAGATCGGACAGACAGGCGTGGTGTGTCGCCCCAAAGTAGCCATTGTTTGCGGTGCCAGCGGGGCGTTCCAGTTTGTTGTGGGCATTCAGGACGCGGAAACGGTAATAGCCATCAACTCAGACCCCGAAGCTCCGATTTTTGAGTTCTCGGACTACGGGGTGGTGGGCGATGTCCAGCAGATAGTACCTCTGCTGATCGAGGAGCTGCGGATGGAGAAGGCTCCTCTTGCCGGTAGCAGCAGACCCTGAGTGATACGCCTTTTGTGAGGTGGCTTATGCAGAACATGGCAAACGGACCGCATTTGGTGGTGTGTGTGAAAGTGGTGCCCAAGCCAGAGGAGGTTCGCGTGGACCCGCAGACCCGGACGCTGGATCGCGCCGGCGCACGCAGTGAAATTAATCCACCCGATATGAACGCGGTAGAGATGGCTTTGCAGATTAAAGACCGCTTTGGCGGGCGCGTCTCTGTGCTCTCGATGGGACCACCGTTCGCCGAGGCGTATCTTCGCATTTGCCTGGCGATGGGCGCCGACCATGTGTACCTGCTCAGCGACCGCCAGTTTGCCGGTGCTGATACCCTCGCAACGACGTACACCCTGTCCAGAGCCATCCGCAAAATCGAGCCGGTGGACCTCATCCTGTGCGGCGAGGAGTCGTCGGATGGAGCGACGGGACAGGTGCCATCCGGCCTGGCTGAGTGGCTGGGGTACTGGCAGGTCACGCTGGTGAGCCATATTGAGTTTGACCCTGCACGAAGGGTGGTACGCGGTAGGCGCGAACGCGAAGGTGGCTACGAGGTGCTGGAAGTGCCTCTGCCAGCCGTGCTCTCGGTGAAAACGGGCTGTAACGAGCCGCGCTTCTGGGACTACCGCCTCAAGCCGTGGGCGCTCGCGCCAGAAAGGGTAACTGTATGGACCTCCGCGGACGTGGACGCAGACCCCGAGCTGATTGGACTCGCTGGCTCACCCACCCGGGTGGTGGGGCTGGAACAGGCGCCATCTCGTGAGCGCAGGCGAATCACGCTGACGGGTTCCGCCATGAAGGTCGCGAGCCAGCTGGCATCATACCTGCGTGAGATAGCACCACACCGATAGAGATGCTCGGTACGACGTGCGCCACTGGCAGAGGCGGGCGTTTTCATCTCCCCGACTGTTTGCCAAACCTTAAACCCCTGTGTTATACTGACACAGGTCACTTTTGTGGCGAAGGAGGATGGGAGATGAGCACGACCATTGAAGAGGTGGTCGCACGAGAGATTCTGGACTCACGCGGCAACCCAACGATCGAGGTAGACGTGTATCTGAGCGGTGGCGCACGAGGGCGCGCGGCAGTGCCTTCTGGGGCGTCTACTGGCAGTAACGAGGCACTGGAACTGCGTGACGGCAACCCCGAGCGTTACGGTGGTAAGGGTGTGCTGAACGCCGTGGACAACGTTAACGAGCGTATCGCCCCCGAGATTATAGACATGGACGCAACCGACCAGGTGGCGATTGACAACCTGCTCTGCGAGCTGGACGGCACGCCGAACAAGAGCAAGCTTGGCGCAAACGCCATCCTGGGCGTCTCGCTGGCGGTGGCAAAGGCAGCGGCGGAAGGACTGGGGCTTCCCCTGTTTCAGTATCTGGGCGGTGTGTTCGCGCATACTCTGCCTGTGCCGCTGATGAACATCCTGAACGGTGGCAAGCACGCCGACAGCAACGTGGACCTCCAGGAGTTCATGGTCGTGCCTGCCGGTGCGGAGGATTTCGCCGAGGCGTTGCGCATGGGCGTGGAGGTCTATCACAGCCTCAAGAGCGTGCTGAAGGCGCACGGCTACAACACCGCCGTGGGCGATGAGGGCGGCTTCGCTCCTAACCTGCGCTCCAACGCCGAAGCGCTGGACCTCATCGTGGAAGCCATTGAGAAAGCGGGCTACACCCCCGGCGAGGATTGCTATCTTGCGCTCGACCCCGCCGCCTCCGAGTTCTACGAGGGCAGTATGTACCATCTCAAAGGCGAAGGGCGCGTGCTCACCAGCGAGGATATGGTCGCCTACTACGAGGACCTGGTCAATCGCTATCCCATCGTCAGCATCGAGGATGGACTGGCAGAGAACGATTGGGATGGCTGGAAGGTGCTCACCGAGCGATTGGGCAGTCGGGTGCAGCTGGTTGGCGATGACCTGTTCGTGACCAACGTGCAGTTTCTGAACCGGGGCATTGAGATGGGCGTTGCCAACTCCATCTTGATTAAGGTCAACCAGATTGGCACGCTGACCGAGACCCTGCTGGCGATAGAGACCGCGAAGCGAGCAGGTTACACGGCGGTCATCTCGCATCGCTCCGGTGAAACAGAGGACACCACTATCGCCGACATCGCCGTGGCAACCAACGCCGGGCAGATTAAGACGGGTGCGCCCTGCCGCACCGACCGTGTAGCGAAGTACAACCAGCTTCTGCGCATCGCAGAGGTGCTGGGTGACGCGGCGGACTATCCGGGCATCGGTGCGTTCTACTCGCGCCGGATGAGGTAAGTCATCTCTACCCCTCCTCTCCTCGCGATCTAGGGGAGGGGAGGGGTAAATGTTGGAGCGACGCCATGCGCTGTACCAAGATTGTCTGCACCATCGGGCCCTCCAGCGATTCCCCTGAACGCCTCCGTGCGCTGGTAGACGCGGGCATGGACGTGGCAAGGCTGAACTTCTCGCACGGCACACACGAATCGCACGCACAGGTCATCGAACACATCCGCCGCATCAGCGCAGAGATGGATAAGCCCATTGCCATCCTGCAGGACCTGTGCGGACCCAAACTGCGACTCGGCACGTTGCCTGAAGAAGGGGTGCAGGTGGAACGGGGACAAACGGTGTGCTTTGTGCTGGCAGAGGAAGGGGTAGACGCACAGACTATTCCCCTGCCCCATCCCACCGTCTTCGCGCTGGTTCGCCCCGGCGAGCGCATTCTTATTGATGACGGTAACGTGGAAGTTGTTACAACCCGACGCGACCTGAACGCCGTACACGCTGAGGTGCGCATCGGCGGCGTGCTTCGGTCGCACAAAGGGGTCAACCTGCCCGATACGCGCCTGCCTGTGACCTCCGTGACCGAGCGCGATTTGCAGGACCTGCGTTTTGGCATCGAGCACGGTGTGGATTGGGTAGCGGTCTCCTTTGTGCGTCAGCCCGAAGACCTTCAGCCGGTGCGTTACGCGATTGAGGCGGCAGGCGCCGACATCCGCGTCATCGCCAAGATTGAGAAGCGCGAGGCAGTGGAAAACTTCGAGCAGATACTGCAGTACGCGGACGGCATTATGATTGCGCGGGGCGACCTGGGGGTGGAGATGCCCATTGACGAGGTACCGCTGATCCAGAAGGAGATTATCGCACGCTGTAACCGCGCAGGCAAACCCGTTATCACTGCCACACAGATGCTGGAATCGATGGTGTCTGCCCCCCACCCTACCCGTGCTGAAGCCACCGACGTAGCGAACTCCATCCTGGACGGCACCGATGCGGTGATGCTTTCGGGTGAAACGGCGATTGGGCAGTATCCGGTGGAGGCGGTGAGTGTGATGCACCGAATCGCCCTGCGCACCGAACAGGCGTTGAAAGAGGGGATTGTCGTTCAGCCCAATCAGCCCGTAGCCGGCAGCCTGAGCGTCACCGAGGCGGTGGCGGAGGCGGTGTGCCATATCGCTTACGACATCAACGCGCAAGCTATCATCTGCGCCACCACATCGGGCAGCACGGCACGTATGGTCTCCAAATATCGCCCGAAGACGCCGATAGTGGCGTTTACCCCGCAGGAAAGTACCTATCGTCAGCTGGCGCTGTCCTGGGGCGTTCAGCCGAGGTTGATACCGCAGGTGCACACGATGGAGGAAATGCTGCAAACCGCGGTGAATACGGCTGTAAAGCTTGGCTTAGCATCTGAGGGAGACAGGATTGTGATTACCGCTGGTGTGCCTATTGGCGTGCCCGGCAACACAAACCTGATCAAGGTGCACACTATCGGACAGCCGATTGTGGCTTAGGGGGTGAAAGATGGCTTACCGCACCACACGCAGGGGACATACTCCACCCGTGCGGGGCAAAAGGCGTGTACGGCACGTGCTGTCGGCGTTCGGTTCGCTTGTAATAGTGGGCGCTGTACTGTTTGTAGCGGCCAGAGTGCTCTTCTCTTTTGGCGATAGGGTGATGATGCTGGCACGCGAGGCGCACAGACATCGCCAGGAAATCGCCGCCCTGCGTCAGGAAACGGAATGGTATCGGGAGCAGAACGCCATCCTGCAGAGGCAGATACAAGTCCTTCACACACGCAGTGGCATCATTCTGGAAGCACGCAAACAAGGCTACGGCTTTCCGGGCGAGCAGTTGCTGGTGATGGAGCCGCCGCCCACACAGCCCGAACAACAGCGCAAATAGGAATTATCCCTTTCTCAGCACCTGGCGCAGGGCTTCCTCCACCCGCGGATAGCGGAACTGGTAGCCCGTTTGCATGGCTACCTGCGGTACCACGCGCTGGCTCCACAGCAAACTTTCTCCCAGCTCGCCCGCTAAAAAGCGCAGGGCAAAACCGGGCACGGGAAGCCACGAGGGTCGCCCCATCACCCTGCCCAGCGCCTTGCAGAACTCTCCCAGCCGTACGATGCCCGGCGCCACCGCGTTGACCGCGCCATCTACATCGCTGTTTGTCAGCGCATGGAGCGTGATGCCCGCGACGTCGGCAAGGTGTATCCACGGGAACCACTGCCGTCCGCTGCCGAAGGGCCCACCTACAAAGAGGCGAAACGGCAACAGCATCTTCTCCAGTGCACCGCCTCCCTCGCCCAGCACGATGCCGATACGCAGTTTGCACACGCGCACGCCCAGATCACGCGCCTCATCCGCTGCCCCTTCCCACCGGATTGCCAGTTCCGCCAGAAAGCCGGCGCCGGGTGGACTGCTCTCGGTCAGCTCTTCCTCGCCGCGATTGCTGTAGATGCCCACCGCGCTGGCGTTCACCAGCACCCCCGGACGAGGCTCAGCAAGGCGCATTGCCTGTACCAGGGCACGTGTGCTGTTCACCCGGCTGTCTATCAGCCTCTGCTTGAACTCGGGCGTCCATCGCTGTGCCGCAACGCTTTCGCCCGATAGGTTGACCACCGCGTCCACCTGCGAAAGCAAGCTGGTTATGGTCTCCGGTCGGTCGGGCGACCACTGGGCAACCTGAGCACCTTGAGGTCCTCTTCCCTGCGCCCGCGAAGGGTCGCGTGTCAGCACGGTGACCTCATGCCCTGCCTGCAGGAGCTCCGCAACCAGCGCTCTCCCGATAAAACCGGTGCCCCCGGCAACCGCCACGTGCATCTCCTTCTCTCCACCTCCTGAAAACCGTTTGCACGCCCCTATTATAGCACTTGGCGGGAGATTGTGAGCGGCTTCTTTGTACACCCCTCTCCCAGCCTCTCCCCGACGCGGGGAGAGGTGAGTCGCCCTGTGGAGGGCGAACCTCCTGGTGAGCCGACTAGGGATAGTCCCCCTGCTTGCGGGGGGACGACAAGGGGGCTGACAACACCTGTAAAGCCCCTCCTAACCTCCCCGCAGGCGGGGAGGAATCCACTCCCCTTCCCTCGCAGGGAAGGGACTGGGGGTTAGGTGAACAAACGGCTCGGCGGGAGCCTCGCCCTCCAAGCGATGGAGTGTCCGGGTGAATTGGAGGGCGAACCTCCGGGTGAGCCGTTTGTAGGGGCAACCGTCTGTGGCTGCCCTCTAACTTCCTCCTAAAAGCAGGAGGTGATGGAGCGGTCGTCGTAATCAGCAGTTGCATCGGCGCAACAACAGAGGGAAGAATGAGCCAGGGTACACCGCTGATACTTTCCGTTGATGTCGGCACCACCAATATCAAAGGGGGACTTGTGAACCCCGATGGTCGGGTGTTGCGGGTGGTTCAGCGCGAACTGCCTTTGAACAGGGACGGAACGGGCAGGGCGGAGCACGACCCGCACCTGTTGTGGGAGGCTTTTCGGGGTGTTTGCCGTGAGGTTGCAGAAGGGGTTGGAACCCAGGTCGGTGCGCTGGTGCTTTCCGCATACCAGTTGAGCCTGCTGGCGGTGGACGCAGAAGGGAAACCACTGACAGGAATCATCACCCTGCTGGACACCCGTCCCCAGCAGACCTATCCGCAGCTGCTGGAGCAGATTGATATGCGCCGGTTGTACGAGTGTACAGGCTGTCCGCCGCTGTTTCACTATCCGTTTTCCAAGCTCTTCTGGCTGAAAACCACCCAGCCCGGCGTTTTCGCCCGAGCACGATGGTTTGTGGGCGCGAAGGACTATCTTATTTACCATCTCATGGGGCAGTGGGTAACCGAAGCCAGCCTCGGCACGGCGACTCAGCTGATGAACCTGCACAGCCTGCAGTGGGACGACTACGCACTGGGGGTGCTTGGGCTGGAAAGGGAGCGTTTGCCCTCCCCTGTGGAAGCGGACAGGGTGCTGGCGCGCCTGTCCACGTCTGTGTGCATGGATCTGGGCGTGGCGGAGGGGTGTCTGCTGGTGCCCGGCGTGTACGACGGGGGCGCAGTGGCTATCGGCATCGGCGCCATGCTGGAGGGGACGGCTGCAATCAACCTGGGTACCACGGCAATGCTTCGCATGGCACAGCCGCAGCTGATACTGGATAGCGACCCCGCGATGCGCCTGCAAACCTGCTATCTGGCGTGCGGAAGGTGGTTTCCGGGCGGGGCGATTAACAACGCGGGCATCACCCTGCGCTGGCTTCGCGATAACGTCCTGCATATCGACTACGAGGCGATGAACCGGGAGGCGGAAGGGGTAACAGATTCGGCGGGGCTGTTCTTCCTGCCGTTCCTCAGCGGCGAGCGCAACCCACAGATTGGCAACTCGGCATCGGGCGTGTTCTTCGGCTTGCGGGGGTATCACGCGCGAGGGCACATCGTTCGCGCGGTAATGGAAGGGGTATGTTTTGCCCTGCGTATTGTCGCCGATGCGCTCGAGCAAAACGGCGTGACGCCTGCGCGGGTGCGCATCGGTGGAGGCGGCTCACGCTCGCCGCTGTGGATGCAGACGATGGCGAATGTGCTGGGCGTTCCCTTGCGGGTCAGCCGGGTGGAGGAGCCGGGGCTGGTCGGCTCAGCGATTCTGGGATATACCGCGCTGGGGGTATACCCTGACGTCCTGCAGGCGACGCAGGCGATGGTTCAACCCGGCAATCAGTACGAACCTCAACCTGACGCAGTAGCGCACTATCGGGAGAGGTATCGCTTTTTCCGCCGGCTGATGGGAGATCTGGCTCAGGCGTTTGCCGAACATACGGAGCTATAGCCCGATTTTCTGGAGGAGGAGAAGCATGAGCATTGTTCAGGAACTGTTCTCGGTGGAGGGAAAGGTTGCGCTGTTCACGGGAGGCGCGGGCGTGCTGGCAGGCGCCATCGCCCGAGGACTGGGCAGAGCGGGTGCGCGCATTGTGCTGACCGACATCGCCCCGCTCGATGAGCGCGTGCAGGAGCTGCGTCAGCAGGGGATAGAGGCGCACGGCTACCGGATGGACGTTCTCGATAAGGCAGATATCGAGCGGGTGGCGGAAGCGGTGAAACAGGAGGTGGGGTCGGTAGACATCCTGCTGAACGCAGCTGGAGGCAACATGCCCGAAGCCTCCACGTCGCCCGAACGCAGCTTTTTTGACCTGCCGGTAGAGGCACTGCAGAAGGTGGTCAACCTGAATCTGTTCGGCGGGGCCATACTGCCAAGCCAGGTGTTCGCCCGGCAGATGCTGGAGAACGACGCAGGCGGGGTAATCATCAACTTCTCTTCCATGTCCGCGTTCAAGCCGCTGACGCGCGTGCTGGGCTACTCTGCTGCGAAGGCTGCGGTGAGTAACTTCACGCAGTGGCTAGCGGTGCACATTGCGCAGGAGTACTCGCCCAAGGTGCGGGTAAACGCGATTGCGCCCGGCTTCTTCCTGACCAAACAGAACCGCTACCTGTTGCTGGACGAGCACGGCAACCTGACGCCGCGCGGGCAGGCGATTATCGCGCATACTCCCATGGGGCGGTTCGGCGAGCCTGACGACCTGATAGGCACTATCCTGTGGCTGGCGTCACCTGCGAGCGCGTTTGTCACAGGGGCGGTTATCCCCATTGATGGTGGCTTCAGCGCGTTCGCAGGAGTGTAGCCTTCGGCAAGCGTTCAGAACTGGAACAGGCTGTCGGGCAAGCCTTCGTTGACGTGCAGGTCTACGTAGGTGGTCACGCCGCCCAGCTTGCCTTGGGCGTTGTACACCTCCACGCGCGTGGGTACCCAGATGCCCCGCGCGACCTCTTTCGGCTCCTTGTAGTAGAAAATCGCCATCAACTTGCCTTCCTGGTTGTACCACTGGCGTTTGACCACGGTACGGGTCTTGCCGTCCATCCAGACGATGTGTTTGGAGGTGTCGTCGGAGTTCGCCCAGGTGAGCTCAAACACCGGGTAGCGCACGCCTCCCTCGTGGTCGTAGCGCAGGAACTTCGCGTTCACCAGCTTCATGAAGCTGGGGGTCAGAATGCCGAAATCCATCAGCGATTGCCGTTTGCCGGGTGCGTTGCTGATGTCGTCGGTGTTCTTGATAGGGCCAGCGGAGACGTGTTTGTAGTTGCCGTTGATGATATACACCACGTTGACAACGCCCACTTTGCTCTCGAGTCGCATTTTGGACGGCTCTTTATAGCGGGCGGTCATCTGCTTGATGCGGTACGAGTTGGCAAAGTCCTTATTGATTTTCTCCAGCTCGCGCTGGTTGGCGGTCTGCTGGCGAACGGTCGCCCGCAAATCACGCAAGCGGGTCTGCACGTAATCATTGATGTCCTGCGATTGCGCCAGAGCAAAAGCGGCGCACAACGATATCAAAGCGATGGCAAACAGTCTCCGTCTGAACATCCTGCTCTCCCTCGGTGTTTCCTGTTGTTTCGTTTCCCTGTTTATAGACGTAAAACGCTTTCGGAACGTTATAGGGCTTCCCGTTGCTCAACGTTGCCGTGTGCGGTACCGACATTCCCCGTCATGCTGAGTGTCAGTGAAGCATCTCGTTTTTGAGACCCTTCGCTTCGCTCAGCGCGACACCAAAGGTCACGTCTCAAGCCGTTTCAGCCGCTCCAGCAGCTTCGCCTGGCGTTCCAGCAGTTCCGCCTGAATAGCGCGCTCCTTCTCCACCACCTCACGGGGTGCTTTCTGCAGGAACTGCGCGTTGCTCAGTTTGCCGCTGACGCGCTGAAGCTCCTTCTCCAGTGCGCCCAGCTCCTTCTGCACACGCTGTCGCTCGCGCTCGATGTCCACCGCCTGCATCTGCAGATAGATGTCTGCCAGGTCGCAGTGGGTGGCAACCGTCTTCAAGCCTTCGGGCAGGCTTTGTGTAATCTGCATTGGCTCCACACGCTGAAGGGTGCGGATGATGGCTTCATATTCGCGCAGAAGGCTTTCCGCCTCCGCCGAGACCGGCACCACCAGCACGTTCGCCTTCAGCGAGATGTCCAGCCCGATTTCGGTTCGCAGGGCGCGGATGGCTCGCACCGCTTCAATCATCTTCTGCATACGCTCTTCCGCCTGTGGAGCGTTCCATTGCGCCTGTTCGGTGGGGAAAGGTGCCACCATGATGCTGTCGCCTTCGTGCGGCAGGCTCTGCCAGATTTCCTCCGTGATATAGGGCATGAAGGGATGCAGGAGGCGCAGGGTATGTTCCAGCACCACCGTCAGCACGCGCTGGGCGGTTTCGCGCTCCTCGCCGCCGGCGTTCAGGCGCGGCTTGCTCATCTCGATGTACCAGTCGCAGTACTCGTCCCACAGGAACGAGTAGATGGCTTTCGCCGCGTCGTCCATGTCATAGCTTTCCAGCGCGGTGTTGACCGTGCGGATGGTGGCGTTCAGCCTGTTCAGTATCCACCGGTCGACGTCGGTCAGCCGCTCGTCGGGGGGCAGGGAGCCGTCGAACCGGGCGCGGAACTGCTCGTCCAAGTTCATCAGCACGAAGCGCGAGGCGTTCCATATCTTGTTGCAGAAGTTCCGCGCCTCTTCCACCTGGCTGTGCCTGCCGTGCTCGATGCTGGCGAAACGGATATCCTGCCCCTTGGCGGTGCGCACCAGCAGGGCGAAGCGCAGGGCATCGGCGCCGTACATCTCGATCAGGTCTAAGGGGTCCACGCCCGTGCCCAGCGACTTGCTCATGCGTCGCCCCTGCTCGTCGAGCACGGTCGCATAGATATACACGTCGCGGAAGGGCACGTCGTTCATGAAGTACAGCCCGGTCATAATCATGCGCGCCACCCACAGGTAGATGATGTCGCGGGCGGTAATCAGCACCGAAGTGGGGTAGTAGGTGCTCAGGTCGGGCGTTTGCTCGGGCCAGCCCAGTACGGCATGGGGCCACAGCGCAGACGAGAACCAGGTATCCAGCACGTCTTCGTCCTGCTTGATGGCTTTGCCGTTCGCCTCCTGGCGTGCCTCCTCTTCCGAGCGGGCGACGATATACTCACCATCTTCAGTGGTCCAAACGGGGATGCGGTGACCCCACCACAGCTGGCGCGAGATGCACCAGTCTTTGATGTTCTCCATCCAGTCCAGATATACGCGGGTATAGCGGTCGGGAATGAAGCGCACACGTCCCTCTTTCACGGCATCAATGGCGGGCTGGGCAATCGCCTTCATGCGCACAAACCACTGTTCCGACAGCAGGGGTTCGATCACGGTATCACAGCGGGCGCAAGTTGCGGTGGGCACGGTGTAGTCCTCTATTCGCTCAATCAGTCCCTGCGCCTCCAGGTCTTCCAGCACGCGCTGACGTGCTTCGTAGCGGTCTAACCCAGCGTATCGCTCTCCCGCTTCCGGGGTCATGCGGGCGTGTTCGTCAATCACCACCACCTGCGGCAGATTGTGGCGCAGTCCGCACTCGAAGTCGTTGGCGTCGTGTGCCGGGGTGACCTTGACCGCGCCCGTACCGAACTCGGGCCTGGCGTAGTCGTCGGCGATGAAGGGTATCTCGCGTCCCACCAGCGGCAGGATGATGGTCTTGCCGAACAGGTGCTGGTAGCGTTCATCGGCGGGGTTGGCGGCGACGGCGGTATCGCCCAGCATGGTCTCCGGTCGAGTAGTTGCCACCACCACGTAGCCCGAACCGTCTTTGAACGGATAGCGGATGTAGTACAGTTTGGACGGCTGGTCTTCGTGCTCCACCTCGATATCCGAGAGCGCGGTCAGACAGCGTGGACACCAGTTAATCACCCGTTTGCCGCGATAGATATGCCCATCCTCCCACCAGCGCACGAAGCATTCCAGAATGGCGCGGGTGTAGCCCTCATCCATCGTGAAGCGGGTTCGGCTCCAGTCAAACGAACAGCCCAGCCGCTGGAACTGCGTCAGGATAACGCCGCCGTATTCGCGCACCCACTCCCACACGCGCTCCAGGAACCGCTCTCGGCCCAGGTCGTGGCGGGTTAGCCCTTCGCGGCGCAGCTGTTTCTCCACCACGTTCTGGGTGGCGATGCCCGCATGGTCGGTTCCGGGCACGCACAGGGTGTTGTAGCCCTGCATCCTGCGCCAGCGGATGAGCGTATCATGGATGGTATAGCACAGCGCATGACCGATGTGCAGGGAACCAGTGACGTTGGGCGGTGGAATGGTGATACAGTAGGTGGGCTTACCCGGTTTGGGGTCTGGCGCGAAGTAGTTGCGCTCCTTCCAGAAGCGATACCACTTCTCCTCCACGCTGGTGGGGTCGTACACTTTGGGTATGTTTATCGTTTCGGACATGTGCTCCTCTCCCGTTTTGACCACAGATACCTGTAGGTAATTATACTGCACTCTGAGGCAGGCAGGCAACGCGAGGGGAGGGTTCTCCCCGACGCGGGGAGGTCAGGAGGGCTATCCTGTTTCTCATTGGGCAACCACAAGGGTTGCCCCTACAAACGGTTCGTCGGGAGAGACACCTCTCCCCGCGTCGGGGAGAGGTTGGGAGAGGGGTTTCCACTTTTTCAGGTGTTGTCAGCCCCCCTGTCGTCCCCCCGCAAGCAGGGGGACATTCCCTCTCCTTATGGGAGAGGGTCAGGGTGAGGGCTTTTGCGGGGAGGTCAGGAGGGGCTGTCCCGCGTCGGGGAGAGGTCGGGAGAGGGGTTGGCTCACCGGAAGGTTCGCCATCCAAGCTGGCGGGTAATCCCCTGCAGGACTGTGCGCATGGGGCGAGGAAAATACTATGCTGGGTCAGAAGGGATGGAGCCAGCGGTTGCACACAGTCCGTCAACGTTCAGCCTGCCGAAGAGCACGTATCTCGTGCTCCTGCTCGCTCTTGCCATACAGGTAGCCTTTATCCACAAACCCCTGCACGTGGACGATACGGTTGTGGTGCACATCGCGCGTCAGATTCTGCGCAATCCCATTGACCCCTTCGGCGGCGAGATGGACTGGGACGGCAGCGTGCGAAATACCTTCCACGTTACCACCAACCCGCCAATGCTGAGCTACCTGCTGGCTCCCGTCATTGCTGTCGGTGGTGAGCGCGCGTGGCTGATGCACGCCGTCATGCTAATCTGGCAGCCTCTGCTGTGGTGGGGGACGGTCCTGCTGGCGCGACGGTTCGGGGTGCATCCCACGCCGGCTGCCGCACTGGCTCTGCTTAACCCCGCAACGGTTGTCTCGCCAAACCTGATGCGCGATGTGCCGATGGTGGCGTTGTGGACGCTGGGCACGGCGTGGTTCGTGCTGGGAAGCGATTCCGCGCAGGGACGGAGGATGGTTCTGGGCGCGCTGGTCGCCGGTTGTGCGGTGCTGATGAAGTACTCGGGGTTGGGCGCAGTGGTTCTGCTGGCGGTTTACGTACTCCTGCAACGCCGTCCGGGGCAGCTGTGGTATGTGCTGTGGGGATTGCTTCCGCTTGCGCTGTGGTGCGCACATAACCTGCTGGTCTACGGGCAGCTGCATCTGGTGGCTACCCTGCTTCGCAAAGATATTGTTACTCCTCTGTCCGACCGCCTGTGGGGCACGCTGGCGGGATTGGGCGGTGTGTGGCTGTTGTGGTTGTGGGCGATGGTCATGTGTCGCCATGCGGTTGTCATGGGCATCGGTGTGATGGCAGGGCTTGTAGTGGGCTGGTGGCGTTGGCGGCTGGCTTTGCCTGCTGGCGATGTGGAATCTGCCTTCTGGTGTGCGGTGGGGGCGGTCCTGCTGGTGCTGAGCATCGTGCAGGCGGTCAGGCTGTGGCGAAAGCAGGCGTTTTGTGTGGTGTGGACGGCGTGGGTGCTCCTCGCGATTGGTGTGGGTGCTCCTTTTGCAGCGGCGCGTCACCTTCTACCTGCCCTGCCACCGCTGGCTTTGCTGTGGGGAGATGCCGGAAACATGGACCGATGGCGGAGCAGTGCCCTGTCGCTGATTCTGCTGGTGCAAGCCGTTTATGGGGTGTATGCGGGCTGTTGTGATATGCAGATAGCGGATGTTTACCGTCGGGCGGCGCCGGAACTGGCGGAACGACATTCGGTTCAGGCGTTCGTGGGGCACTGGGGATGGATGTATTACGCACAGCGGGCAGGGCTGAAACAGGTCAGCGCGAACCGCCTGCCAGAACCCTGCACGCGGATAGCCGTTCCAACAGTGGGCGGCGATGCGGCGGTTCCTCCATCACTGGTGCCTTCGCTGATGTATGAGGAGAGTGTGGAGATTACCGCGCCGGCGCGCCTGGCGACCCTTCCGCCCAGGGCGGGGTTTTACGCTTCGCTTCGGGGCGCACCACCTTTCCGCTGGCTACCCGACGGCTATCGTGAGCAGTTTGACCTGTTTACGGTGGAGGATGGGAAACGTTGAGCGTACCGCGAGTAAGCATTGTCGTGCCGATGCATAACGAGGAGGCGAACCTGCCCGAACTGCACGCACGCCTTAGCAAAGTGCTGACGGGTATGGATTCCGAAGGCGAAATTATCTACGTAGACGATGGAAGCACCGACGGCACGGCCAATCAGCTGGAGAAGATTCTGCAGGAGCCTCAGCCAGTGTGTGTGCGTGCGGTTGCGCTGCCCCGCCGACGGGGTAAGACCGCTGCGCTGTCTGCGGGGTTCGCGGTTGCCCGGGGCAGTATTCTGGTGACCACCGACGCCGACCTGCAGGAGCCTCCCGAGGTTCTGCCCATGCTGGTCGACCGTGTGCAGTCGGGCGAGGCGCATCTGGCAGTTGCATGGCGCCAGCAAAGACAGGACTCCCCTTTTCGCGTGTTC
The DNA here is from genome assembly GCA_964579145.1 of uncultured bacterium. Taxonomy (GTDB): domain Bacteria; phylum Armatimonadota; class HRBIN16; order HRBIN16; family HRBIN16; genus HRBIN16. Next base: position 26,240 of record CAZOGB010000019.1, read on the forward strand.
GCTTCGCGGGTATTCAACACGGTACTGCGCTGGCTGACCGACCTGCCCCTGCACGACGTCAACTGCGGCACAAAGGCGATGCAACGCGAGGTCGCCGAGAGCCTGGCGGGCTGGATGTTTTCCGATATGCACCGGTATCTGCCTGTGCTGGCGGCGCGGATGCGCTATCGGATCGTCGAAGTGCCCGTACCGCATGTGGTGCGTCGTCGCGGGCGGAGTCGGTTTGGTGTCAGCCGATATCTTCGGGCGGTTGTGGACCTGTTCCCTATCTCCTTGATGTGGTGGCGGGGATGGGCAGTGTGGCTTGCACTTGCGGCGGTGTCGGTTGTTCTGCAGGCGGTGGGTTCGCCTCTCGGTGCCGTCGGGCTGGCGATAGCGATAGTATGGCTGGGCATCGCGATAGCCTTCTGGTTGCGGAGAAACCAGACCTGAAGTCTACGTAAAGGTGTACCGCGTAACAGGCGCGAACAGAGTCAAAGGAGGGTGTGGGATGATGAGCACTCGTTTCTTTGGGAGTATACTCGCGATGATTGCACTTGCCACCACTGTCACGGCGGAACCGCGCGGCGTTCCTGAGCCTATCGTTCCGCTGCCATTCGGGGTCAACATCCACTTTACGCGCGCGCCACAGAAGGAGCTGAACCTGCTGGCGGACGGAGGCTTTCGCTTCGTCCGAATGGACTTCTCGTGGGTGCACATTGAAAAGCAGCGGGGAGTGTACGATTTCTCGGACTACGATGTGCTGGTGCGCGATATGACCGAGCGCGGCGTGCGCATCCTGTTCATTCTGGATTACGGCAACCCGCTGTATGATAACGATATGGCGCCCTATACCGACGAGGGCAGGGCGGCTTTCGCACGCTTCGCCGCAGCTGGAGCTAAACGCTATGCAGGTAAAGGCATCCTGTGGGAGATATGGAACGAGCCGAACATCTTCTTCTGGCGCCCCAAGCCCAACGTGGAGGACTATGCGAAACTGGCGCATGTGGTGATTGATGCCGTGCGTCAGGCGGACCCGAACGCCTTCATTGTGGCGCCCGCCTCTTCGGGGTTCCCGTGGGACTTCTTCCAAACGCTGGGGGAGCGAGGCGTGTTGGAGCGGCTGGACGCGGTGACGGTGCATCCCTATCGCCAGCAACCGCCCGAAACGGCAGAGAGCGATTATCGCCGGCTGAGATTGCTGTTAGACCGCTACAGTCCCCGTAAGTACCTGCCCATCCTTTCGGGCGAGTGGGGTTACTCGGACGTGTGGCAGGGAATGGACATGCAGAAGCAGGCACGCTACCTGCCGCGTCAGTGGCTGACTAACCTGGCGAACGACGTCTTTCTGAGCATCTGGTATGACTGGAAGAACGACGGCGAGGACCCGAAGGAGCCGGAGCACCATTTCGGCACGGTGTACCACGACCTGCGTCCCAAACCCGCCTATGTCGCCGCCAAGACGCTGACCAGTACCCTGAACGGTTACCGCTATCTACGCCGTATCGCCTTGCCTAATCCAAAGGACTATTTGCTGTTGTTCCGCAAGGGCGATGACCTGGCGCTGGCTGGGTGGACAACGGGCGATCCCCATCCGATTACACTCAGCCTGCCGCGCGGCAACGTACGCATCGTGCAAATGGCAGGCAGGGCCCGCACAGCAACGGTGTCCGATGCGCCTTTTGTGCTCGACCTGTCCGAGCAGCCGCAATATGTGCTGATACCGGCGCAGACGGATATGCTTCTGGTAGGAGCGTGGTCACCCGTTCGGCAGGTGATGACTGTGCGTGCGGGTGTCGCGCAGAGTGTGCCGGTGAACGTGCGCAATCCGCTTCCGCGTGCGCTGAACGCGACTCTGCGCGTGAGGTGTGGCGACGCAGTGCTGGGGCAGACTCGCTTCCGACTGCGAGATGGAGAACAGCGTGTGGTCAACATCCCCGTGAGAATAGTGGAGCGCGGTGAGGAACAGGTGCGGGCTACAGTGGAGTGGGTTGGAGATAGCGCAACCCCTCTGCAAACCGCAACGCTCTGGCTGTGTCTCTCCAATGCGCTGAAGGTTGACCTTCTGCCACCTTCGGGCAGGCGTGTGGTGGCGGTGGTGCAGAACCCCTCGGAGGAACCGCTGAACGCCACCTTGCAGGTGGAAGCAGGAGGACAGAGAGGCAGTGCGCCTGTCAGGATAGCAAAAGGGGAGCGCGAGGCGCGCCTTACGGTAGAGATGCCGCAGAGCTTGCCTTCTGATGTGCAGATGTCCGCCCGGCTGATAGATGGCAAAGGGGCGGTGCTGGCGCAGCTGGAAGGCAAGCGATGGATGGTGCTAGATGTGGTGCGCCCCGATGTGACCTGGCGGGCATGGGTGGACGGCGACGCCAAAGTGGAAGGCAAAGCGGAGGTGCGTTTTGCCGAGGCGCCGGAACCCGCCCCGTCGGGCGCCGTGTCTGCAATGCGACTGGATTATCGCTTCGCGAAGGGATGGCGGTTCGCCTGCGTCAACCTGCCGGAGGGAATGGTGCACATAGATGGCAAGCCAAAGGCGGTTGGGATGTGGGTGTACGGTGATGGCAGCGGCAACATGCTTCGCTGTCGCATCACCGATAGCACCGGACAAACCTTCCAGCCCGACTACGGACCCATCAACTGGAAAGGCTGGCGGTTTGTCACCATGCGCCTGGACGGTGGGTTCCCCGGCTTCTGGGGTGGGGCGAACGATGGGATGGTGCACTATCCCATCCGCTGGGAGTCGGTGGTGCTGGTGGACTCGAACCAGCAGAGCGCAGATAACGACTGGAGCATCTACGTGACGGGCTTTGCCCTGCAGTACTGAAGAACGCGAAGGGGGCAGGAGATAGCGCCATGACGAGCGAGATGAAGGTTTTCCACGCCACCATCACGCGAGATACTCGCGGCAACGGGCATACGATAGACCTCAGTCAGGAGCTGCAGTCGGCGGTGCGCGAAAGCGGGGTGCAGGAGGGGATAGCCGTGCTGTTTGTGATTGGCTCCACCGCCGGACTGACGACGATGGAGTTTGAACCTGGGTTGGTGAGTGACCTCCAGCGTGCTTTTGAAGGGATTGCGCCTGCCAATGCCCCGTATGCGCACGAAGCCCGCTGGGGTGACGATAACGGTCATGCGCATGTGCGGGCGTCGCTGTTGGGTCCGTCGCTCACCGTGCCCATTGTGCAGGGCAGAGCCACCCTCGGCACGTGGCAGCAGGTGGTGCTGATAGATTTTGACACGCGCCCGCGCCAGCGCCAGGTGGTGGTGCAAATCCTGGGGCGGTAGCGCGTACTATTCTCTGCTGAACATCGCTTCCATTTCGTCGCGGGTGATGAGTATCTCGCGCGGCTTCGCGCCGTCCAACGGTCCCACAATGCCGCGTTGTTCCATCATATCTATCAGGCGGGCGGCGCGGGTGTAGCCGATTTTGAACCGCCGCTGGAGCAGGCTGGTGGAGGCGTGTCCATTCATCACCACCAGACGAACGGCAGGCTCGAACAGCTCGTCTTCGTCTTCTTCCTCAATGTCGTCGCGCGAGCTGAAGCCGCTCTCAATCGGGGTAAGGGTGTACTCCGGCACGCCCTGTTGTTTCAGGAACTTTACCAGCGCTTCTACTTCCTGCTCGCTGATGTAACAGCCCTGAATGCGCGTGGGTTTGGAGGCGTCGATGGGCAGGAACAGCATATCGCCACGTCCGATCAGGCGTTCCGCGCCCGCCATGTCCAGAATGGTGCGACTGTCCACCTGCGAGGAGACCGCGAAGGCGATTCGGGATGAGATGTTCGCCTTGATGGTGCCGGTGATGACGTCTACGGAAGGTCTCTGCGTGGCGATGACCAGGTGGATTCCCGTCGCGCGGGCGAGCTGTGCCAGTCGGCAGATGGAGGTTTCCACTTCCGCCGCTGCCTGCATCATCAGGTCTGCCAGCTCGTCCACCACAATCACCACGTAGGGCAGTTTCTCCTCCTCGCCGACGCGCGAGTTATAGCCGTCAATGTTGCGTACCCCTGTGCGCGAGAAGAGGTCGTAGCGCCTCTCCATCTCCTTAATCGCCGCCCGCAGGATGCCGGAGGCTTGCTTGACGTCCTTCACCACCGGGCACATCAGGTGCGGGATGCCGTCGAACAACGAAAGCTCCACCCGCTTGGGGTCAATCATGATGAACTTCACTTCGCGCGGGGTGGCGCGATACAGAATGCTGGCAATGAGTGCGTTCAGGCACATACTTTTGCCCGAATTGGTGGCGCCGCCGATGAGCAGGTGCGGCATCTTGGCGAGGTCCGCATAGCGGTTTTCGTTGCCCACGTCCTTGCCCAGCGCGAAGGTCAGCAGAGACGGCGCGTTGCGGAACTCGTCGGTGTCGATGACCTCGCGCAGGGTGACGATGCGCGGGTTGTCGTTGGGCACTTCCACCCCGATAGCCGACTTACCCGGAATAGGAGCCTCCACACGAACGTCTATCGCCGCCAGCGCCATCGCCAGGTTATCGGCAAGGCTGACGATTTTGCTCACCTTGATACCGGGCGCGAGCTGCACCTCGTAGCGCGTGACGGTTGGTCCGTGCGCAATCTCTACCACGTTCGCGCCGATGCCGAACTCGTCTAGTGTCTGCTCGAGGATGCGGATTTTTTCAGAGAGCTCCGCCTGGATGCGCTTGGGCGGGGGAGCAGGTTCCTTTAGCAGGGAGAGCGGTGGATATTCGTACTCCTCGGGCATCTCGCCGTTGGCTGGAGCGACGACCGTCTCTTCTTCGCTGCGAGAGGATGGCTCGCGACCGAGCCTCTGCTGAACGGCTTCTATCAGGTTCGCACCGCGTTTGGGCGTCTCTTTCGCAGGGGTTGGGGCCTGGGCGACCGCGCGGTTTTCATTGCTCACCAGCGTGCGTTTCACCTCTTCCTTGCCGGCTTTTCGCGCCGCGCGGGCACTGCGTATCGCCGCTCCCTTCTCTCTTACCGTGCGTGCGCCCTGCTGGGCGAGCTGAAAGCTCTTTATCCAGCCAGCGACCGTGCGCCGGGCGATGTCCACAAACGGCAGGTCCACAATCAGCAGAAGGGCGATGATGCTCAGGGCGGTCAGCACGATATACACCGCCGCCAGATTGAGCAGGGAATGCACGATGTACACGAGCACGCCGCCGATATAGCCGCCACCTGTGCGCAAGCCTTCGGGAGAGAAATTGCGCTCGAAGGGCACGCGCGTAACGTGCGCCCAGCCGGTGAAAGCCAGGAACATCAGCACCGCGCCCCAAGAGGTATTGGTGAAGGAGAATCGCTCGTAGCCAATCAGGAACAGCGTACCCAAGAGCATGAGCAGGAGCGGCACCGCGAACGCACCCAGCCCGGCGATTCGGCGCAGGAGCTCGTTCAACCACTGCCCCAGATAGCCGTTCTCGGCTGTAGTGAGGCTGACAAGAACCACCGCGCCCACCGTAAAGAGCACGATGCCGACGATATCGTACACTCGCCGGCTCAGCACGGACGGCGGCACGGGTTCAGGTTTGCGCACACGTGTGGACATCTCAGACGTGCCTCCTTCACTTCCTGTACCGCGGGAGCGGTGCCATCACCAATCACCATCTAAACACTTGTCTGCACTATTACCGTTATTATACCGTGTTCGCAGTTTTCCCTTCACCCTTTGACTCTGGCGCGATGTCACGGTAAAATCATGGCAAGGACGTGCTGAAAGGATGGAGACGATGCTGTTTAAACTGATTGCCTGTGAAGTGCTCACCCGGGATGTCTGTCGCTACGTTGCCGACAGCCCCCATACCATTGACCTGGAGTTTACCCCGAAAGGAGCACATGACAACAGCAACCGCTTGCGGGCACTCATTCAGTCGCGCATCGACGAAGCGGAAGCCTCGCCGCGAGAGTACGATGCGATTCTGCTGGGCTACGGGCTGTGCGGAAACTCTACGCTGGGTCTCAAGGCGAGCAAGACACGTTTGGTGATTCCCCGTGCGCACGATTGCTGTACGCTCTTTCTTGGCTCCCGCGAGGCGTTCAAACAGCACTTTGCGGATGCTCCCAGCACTCCTTTCAGTGCGCTCGGCTATATGGAGCGCGATGGGGCGTATACTCGCGAGTCCAGCCTGAGCAGTGCCACCGGGCTTTACGCGACGCTGGAGGAGTACATCGCCCAGTACGGTGAGGAGAACGGAAGGTATATCTTTGAGACCCTACACGGCAGTATCAGAGCGGCAGAAGGCAACCGTGTGGTGTTCATCGAACTGCCCGAAACCCGTCATCTCGGATTTCTGGAGCGATGCCGCGCCCTTGCCCAGCAGGAGGGCAGGGAGCTGACAGTGCTGGAAGGTAGTGGTCGCCTCCTGCGCAAACTGGTCTTCGGCGAGTGGGACGACGAGTTCCTGATAGTGGAACCCGGTCAGCGCATCGCCGGGGTATACGACTGGGACGAGATAGTGCGGGCGGAGTAATCAGGGCGTCACCGCGTTCAGCCCGATCTGCGCCCGGTCGCCTGCTTCGTTGATAATGCCTTCCTTGCCCCGCAGTCGGTTACCCACTATCAGCGCAACGTCTATGTCCCTGCCCAGTCGGATATGTGTCTTGTCGGCGTCCATGAAGTCACAGCCTGTAATGGTAACACCGCCCCTCTGCACGTCAATGCACGGCGCACCGGTTTTCTTCCTGTCCCAGCCGTTGAAGTGACAGCCGTTAAAGAACGTATGCCCCTTGCCCTTCAGCACTGCATGGCTTTCGGTGGTTTCAATGCCCCAGAAGCCGCAACCGGTGAACTTCACGGGTCCGGCGCTCGTCTCCTCGACCTCAATGCCTGCCATGAACTGCCCATTGACGAAGGCGATGCCTGCATGTTCCTGCACGCTTTCCACCTTTACCGCGAGCGGACCGACATCCGAACCGCACTGAGTCAGCACCACGTTGGGCGAACCCGCTTTGGTGCGGATGAACTGGAAGCCTATCTTGTAGCCGATGCAGAAGCAGTTGCTCATATATTCCCAGTCGGTGCGCCCGATAATGATGGCAATCGCCTCGCGCACCATAAACTGCTTCAGCGGGGTCTGCCACACCTCCCAGAAGGGCCAGATGTGCAGATTCTCCACCCTGCCGATGTCGTAGCACTGGTCAATGTAAAGCCCGCGGTAAAGCGCCTCCATACCCACGTTGCGGATGAAGTGCCTGCCTGATGGGTACGTGCCGAAGTCTATTCCCTGATAGGGGTTGACCAGCAGGACGTCTACCAGCGTACAGTTATCACCGTTGCCGCGGATGGTCCAGGGATAGGGATGGGGTGGGGCTTGCTGAATCTGTTCGGGATAAAAGATGGTAATGCCATGCAGGGTAGCGTTCTGGCGCAGGGTGATGAAAGGCGTGCCATCCACCTGCCCCTTGCCAGCCACCGCCAGCAGGGTGGAGCCACGGTTCTGCGAGCCGAAGGTCGGCCCCCGAAACACGCCTTCCAGCACCACATGCTCGCGCACCTCCAGCGTGCCCGCAATCAGGTAGTCGCCGCGGGGAATGAAAACGATGTTGCCGCCCATCGCGTGCGCGGCATCAATGGCTTTCTGGAAGGCGGCGGTGTCGTCGTTCCTACCATCACCTTTCGCGCCGAAGTCGCGCACGTTCAGTACCCCCGTTTTCTCATCCTGCTGGGTGGAAGCGAATGCCATCGTCCCACCTGTGCCTTCCGCGAAGGCGGTCAACGCCGCCAGCGAGCCGAGCCTTTTCAGCAAATCTCTGCGCAATGGAGTGAACTCGTGCATCTCTTATCCTCCTGTGAGCAGTGCTGATTGCGAATGGGTTCGCTGGCAGGCGATTGATTCCTGCCGGGGGTTATTCTGGAGGGCGAACCTCCCGGTGGGCCGGTGAGAAGCCCTCACCCTGACCCTCTCCCACAAGGAGAGGGCAGACACGGCTCGGCGGGAGCCTCGCCCTCCAGACGGAGGGGCAAACCGTTACCGCGTGTTCGCGTATGGGCACCAGGGCGCTGTGCCTCGCATCTGTGACCGCTGGCGAACTCCCTGACCGCTACCGCCGAAGCCTCTGCCGCCGCGGTTTTGCTGCATGATACCCTGCTTCAGCTCGAGGTTGCTAATCTGCAGCTGGTGCAGCTGCTCACGCAGGGCGTCGATCTCTGCCTGCTTCGCTGCGATGGTGGACTGGTCTGCTTTGTTCACCTGCATCTGCGCCAGCTCGAACTGCTTCCGCCGAATCTGGTCGTGCAGTGCCCTCACCTGCTCCACAAACGCCTTCTGCTGGGGATCGGTTGGGCTCACGCGCGTCCACCAGCCGCCCGCGTTGGGGTTGGGCTGAGTGTAGCCGTAGGGACAGGGTATGCCCCTCACTCCATAAGCGTTGCCTCTTCCTGCGCCACGCCCCTGCGCCAGAACGGGGCTGATTGTCATCGCTGTGACTACGGTGGCTACCGCCACAACCGTCCATGCTCGTTTCATCCTCGGACACCTCCCGTTGGTGTTTTCATCCGATAAGACGAAGGGAGGCGAAGGGAGATTCCCCGTTTTCGCAGAAGACTGAAGGTTCAGAATCAAGCACACAAATGGGAGACGCATTCAGCTAGCACTAAGCCTCTACCAAAGGCTGTAACCTGCTTCAGCAGGTTTCGCCAAGCGTTGCCTGCGATTTCCAATCGCAAGGGTGTATAAAATATATCCCTGCAACTAGAAGTTGCGGGCTACCCAACACAAAGTCTCCTGCGGAGGCTGTAAATGTGTCCTGTGCTCAGAAAAAAGCATCATAGACAGGCTAACGTTTGCCGAAAATAGTAATATATAGGAAAGTTCACGAGGAGGTGCGCACCCCTATGTGCGGCATTACAGGGTATATCGGACCGCGTAACGGCATCGAGCTGGCAATAGACCAGCTGCATCGCTTGGAATACCGCGGCTATGATAGTGCTGGCATCGCCTTCCCCCAGAACGGTGGTCTGCGAGTCATCAAGAGCGAGGGCAAAATCGCGCGGTTGGAGAGTCTGTTAGAGGGCGAGAAGACCGCAGCCTTCACCGCCGTTGCGCATACCCGATGGGCAACGCACGGCAAGCCATCCCATGATAACGCGCATCCACACACCGACTGCACGGGCAGAGTGGCTGTGGTGCACAACGGTATCATTGAGAACTATCTGGAATTGCGCCATGCCCTGCAGGAACGCGGACACGCCTTTTCCTCCGAGACCGACACCGAGGTCATTGCGCACCTGATCGAGGAGCAGCTGGAGCATGACCTGGTGAGCGCGGTGCAAAAGGTGCTTCCGCTGTTACGGGGTTCCTATGCGATTGCCGTGCTGTCCACCGTGGACCGCGACAAGATTGTGGTTGCCCGAAAGGATTCGCCCCTGATTATCGGACTGGGCGAGGGCGAGAACTTCGTCGCGTCGGATATTCCTGCGGTCATGCGCTACACACGCCGGGTGATTGTGCTGGAAGACGGCGAGATGGCGGTGGTAACGCGCGACAGCGTGCAGGTCATGCGCGCCGACGGAACGCCCATCGTGCGCGAGCCAATGGAAGTCACCTGGGACGAGTCGTCAGCGGAAAAGGGTGGCTATCCTCACTTCATGCTGAAGGAGATTCACGAGGAACCGCGCACCCTGCGCGACACACTGCGAGGGCGCATCTCCGCGGATGGGCTGGTAGCCTTCTCTGACCTGAGCCTGTCTCCCGAAGCCCTGCGCGGGTTCCAGCGCATCCTCATCACCGCCTGCGGAACCGCCCTGCACGCGGGCATGGTGGGCAAGCTGTTCTTTGAACGCCTCCTGCGCCGACCGGTGGACATCTGGTTCGCCTCCGAGTTCCGCTACGGCGACCCGATTGTGGATGAGAACACGCTGGCAATCATCATCAGCCAGTCGGGCGAGACGGCGGACACCCTGGCGGCGCTGAGAGCGTGCAAGGAACACGGCGCGACCACGCTGGGCATCGTTAATGTGGTGGGAAGCAGTATCGCCCGCGAGGCGCACCACGTGCTGTACACCTACGCCGGACCCGAAATCTGCGTGGCGTCCACCAAAGCGTACATCACGCAGCTGGCGGTGCTGTACCTGCTGGGCATCTACCTGGCGCAGCTGGAGGGACGCCTGAGCGACGAGGAAGCCCATGCAATGGTGCAGGAGGTGCAGTCCCTGTCGGACAAAGTGGAGCAGGTGCTGAAAGGCGAGGAGCAGATTATCGCCTTAGCGAAGCGGCTGGCGCCGTCCACCTGCTTCTTCTATCTGGGGCGTGGCTATGACTACGCGGTGTCGCTGGAGGCGGCGTTGAAGCTGAAGGAAATCAGCTACATCCACGCGGAGGCATACCCGGCGGGCGAGATGAAGCACGGACCGCTCGCGCTGGTGGAACCGGGCGTGACGGTGGTTGCCTTCGCCACCCAGCCCAACACCTTCGAAAAGATGGTGAGCAACATGAAGGAGGTGAAGGCGCGCGAAGGGTTCGTGCTGGCGGTCGCGCCCGAAGGACATGAGGAGATACTGAAGCACGTGGCGGATGACCTGATTCCCATTCCGCCGGTTCATCCTGCCTTTGCCCCGGTGGTCAGCATCGTGCCGATGCAGTTGCTGGCGTATTACATCGCACGCGAGCGGGGCTGTGAGATAGACCAGCCGCGTAACCTGGCAAAGAGCGTGACGGTGGAGTAGAAGTTTTCAGGGGCGAGCGCGCCGACGTACGATTGGGTATTTTACCCTCGCTCCGCACACCGGCGCCTCGCCGTAAGTTTTGAAGGTTACTTGAGGTCGAAGCGGTCCAGCATCATCACCTTGTGCCAGGCGCAGATGAAGTCGTGGATGAACTTCTCCTGTCCGTCCGCGCAGGCGTACACCTCGGCGACGGCACGCAGTTCGGAGTTCGCGCCGAAGATGAGGTCCACGCGGGTTGCGGTCCACTTGACCTCGCCCGTCTTGCGGTCGCGCCCCTCATAGAGGTTGTCCTCGCCCGCAACCGGACGCCACTCCGTGCCCATGTCCAGAAGGTTCACGAAGAAGTCGTTGGTGAGCGTTTCTGGACGATGAGTGAACACGCCGTGCGGGGCGCGCCCATAGTTCGCATTCAACACGCGAAGCCCGCCCAGCAGCACCGTCATCTCCGGAATCGTCAGGGTGAGCAGCTGCGCTTTGTCCACCAAACGGTGCTCGGGGGCGTAGGCAGACTTGCCCGCGATATAGTTGCGAAAGCCGTCAGCGAACGGCTCCAGCGCAGCCATGGTCTCCGGGTCGGTCTGCTCCTGCGTGGCGTCCACGCGACCCGGCACGAAGGGCACTGTCACATCAAAGCCTGCCCGCTTCGCCGCCATTTCGACGCCCACACAGCCTCCCAGCACGATGAGGTCTGCCAGCGAAACTCGCTTGCCGTCCTTCGCCTGGGCGTTGAACGTCTGCTGGATGCCCTCCAGCGTCTTCAGCACCTTCTCCAGCTGCTCCGGCTCGTTGACCTCCCACTCCCTCTGCGGAGCGAGCCGAATGCGTGCTCCGTTCGCGCCGCCGCGTTTGTCGCTGCCGCGGAAGGTGGAAGCCGCCGACCAGGCAGTGTATACCAGTTCGCGAACGCTCAGACCAGAACCGGCAATCATCGCCTTCAGCGTCTGAATGTCCGCCTGGTCAATCAGAGGATGGTCTACTGCCGGGAGCGGATCCTGCCAGCGCAGCTCCTCCTGCGGCACCTCGGGACCGAGGTAACGCGAGCGAGGTCCCAGGTCGCGGTGCGTGAGCTTGAACCAGGCGCGGGCAAACGCCGCGGCGAATTCGTCAGGATGCTCGTAAAAGCGGCGCGAAATCTTCTCGTAGATGGGATCGAACCTCAGCGCGAGGTCGGTGGTCAGCATCGTTGGCTTGTGCTTCTTGTTGGGGTCGTAGGCATCAGGGATGATCTCCGGCGCATCCTTGGCGACCCACTGCCACGCGCCGCCGGGGCTTTTGGTCAGCTCCCATTCATATTTGAAAAGGTTCTCGAAGAAGTAGTTGCTCCACCGCGTGGGTGTTTGCGACCATGTCACCTCCAGCCCACTGGTGATGGTGTCGGGCCCCTTACCAGAGCCATAGGAGCTCTTCCAACCCAGCCCCTGCTGCTCGATGGGCGCAGCCTCTGGTTCCGGTCCCACATAGGTGGAGGGAGCGGCCCCGTGTGTTTTCCCGAAAGTGTGTCCTCCGGCGATGAGCGCGACGGTCTCCTCGTCGTTCATACCCATTCGCGCGAAGCTCTGGCGAATGTACTTCGCCGCCTCCAAGGGGTCGGGTTTGCCTCCGGGTCCCTCCGGGTTGACGTAGATAAGCCCCATGTGGTCGGCAGCGAAAGGACCCTTCAGCGTGCCGTCTGCCTCGTGGCGGGCGTCTTCCAGCCACTGCGTCTCGGGTCCCCAGTTAACGCTCTCATCGGGTTCCCACGCATCAACCCGTCCCCCGGCGAAACCGTAGGTCTTGAAGCCCATCGTTTCCAGCGCAACATTTCCCGCGAGGATAATCAGGTCTGCCCAGGAGATTTTGCGCCCGTATTTCTGCTTGATGGGCCACAGCAACCGCCTCGCCTTGTCCAGGTTGGCGTTGTCCGGCCAGCTGTTGGTCGGCGCAAAGCGCTGTTGACCGGTGTTCGCGCCACCGCGCCCATCCGCAAGGCGGTACGTTCCTGCGGCGTGCCACGCCATGCGGATGAACAGACCGCCATAGTGACCGAAGTCCGCTGGCCACCAGTCCTGCGAGTTTGTCATCAACTCCGCGAGGTCGCGCTTCAGCGCTTCATAGTCTAAACTCTTGAACTCTTCGGCATAGTTGAAGTCCGGTCCCATCGGGTCGGAAAGCGGAGATGGGTGACGCAGGACATCCAGGTTCAGGCCATTGGGCCACCAGTCCTTATTGGTGCGCATGTCTCCGGTTGGCGGAGCAGGGTCGAACATTGGACGTTTTTGCTTTGCCATTGTCGTCTTGCCTCCTCGCAAAAAATGTTGTTCTGTATGACTACAACTTGAGAATACCAGTTCCTGCATGATAAGTCCAAGACAAGTTTTGGATTATTGTGATAGAATATAGCTATGAACCTGAAGCCACATCCGTTCACCCTGCGGCAACTGCAATACGTTGTCGCGCTCGCCGACCTGCTCAACTTTCGGGAGGCGGCGGAGCGTTGCTACGTCTCTCAGCCGTCCCTCAGCGCGCAGCTGGCTCAGATAGAGAGGGCGCTGGGCGTTCGTCTTTTCGAGCGCGACAAGCGCCGCGTCATCCTCACCCCCGCCGGACGTGCGTTTGTGAACCAGGCTCACCTTATACTGCGCGAGGCAGACGCCCTCGTGGAGATTGCCCACCGGTTCGGCGACCCGTTCTCCGCGACACTGCACATCGGCGTCATCCCAACGATTTCACCTTACCTGCTCCCGAAGTTAACTCCTGTGCTGCGGGAAGTGTATCCGCGCCTTAGCATCCGATGGGTCGAAGAAAAGACGGCAACAATCCTGCGCAACCTGCATGCGGGACACCTGGACGCGGGGCTGTTATCTCTCGAGACAGAAGTCGGCGACGTGGTGTCGGAAGTAATCGCCCGTGACCCCTTCATGCTGGTTCTCCCGCGCACCCACCCATTCGCTGCCATTTCGGGTGCTGTGCCGACCGACAAACTCGCTGGCGTCACCGTCTTTGTACTTCAGGAGGAGCACTGTTTCGGCGAGCAGGCACGCACGCTGTGCGCCAAGACGAACGCACACATAGACGCCTTCCGCGCGACAAGCCTCACGACGCTGGTGCAGATTGTGGCAAACGGCGAGGGTGTTACCTTAATCCCTCAGATGGCTGTGCCACACGAAGTCACCGACCCGCAGTTATGCGTTCGCGCCTTTGCGGAGCCGGCTCCCGCTCGCACTATCGCGCTGGTCTGGCGGAAGAGCTACCCGTTTGACACGGCCCTGCGCGAAATCGCGGACACCATGCGCCGAGCCTACCCTCGTCCTGTGTTGGACAGAGAACCCCTCGCCCCTGCTACAAGCGCACGGAGTGAGTAACTTCTACGCTTGCCCTGCCGCCTGCCTGAACCTTCAGGGGAATGCGCCACTGCAGTTGCTTGAAGTAGCAGAGCGCCTCCTTGCCCGTCTGGCAGTAGTAAATGCCGGCAGAGAGGATAACCTCTCCGTCTTTTGTCACCTGAATGGGCACGCGAACAGGCAGGCTCTGCACGGAGACTCCATCCGCGGGCAAACCACGCACCGCCGAGGCGGGGTTCGCCTTCACAAACAAACGGGAGGGCGCCTGCGGGTTCAGTTTGTACCCCTCCGGCAGGACGAGATTGACCACCAGTTCCACCGTTCCAGCCTGCACGCTTTGAGCCTCTACGGCTATTTCCTCCGGGCGCAGGGAGGCACTGGGCGGACGCAGTTTCTCCAGCCCCCGAATGACCAGCGTTTCCACCCGTCGGCTCTTCAGGTCGGCGATGCGAATGGCATGATTGTTAGTATCGGCAATGTACAGCTTGCCCCCTGCGATGCTCAGCCCGCCCGGTTCGTCAAAGGCAGGCAGGTCGCCGTCGCGCATTCCTGCCGACCCATCGCCCAGAAAAGTCTCGATGCGCCCGGTGGCGAGGTCGTAGCGTTTGATTTTATTGTTGTAGGTGTCGGCGATATACAGCGAGCCGTCGTGGTATACCACGCCCAGCGGATGCTGGAGCCGAGCGCGCCTGCCCTCGCCGTCAATATCGCCGAAGTCAAACAGGTCGCCGCCCACTAAAGTTTCCACCCGTCCGCTGGGGTTCAGGTCAGCTGCCCGGATGGAGCTGGATTCGCTATCGGCAAAGTATAGCCGTTTGCCGTCGGTAGTGATGCCTGATGGCTGTGCGAGCGCGGACTGCGGAAGGGTGCTGTCGAAGCGTGCCTCGCGCCCGCTACCAGCATAAGGCTCCACCACGCCTTTGGAGAGGTCCAGCTTCCATAGCTGGTGGATGCCCGCCATCGCGATATACAGCGTATCGCCCACCAGCACCACATCCCACGGCGAGCTCAGGTCGGTCTCCCGCGCCTTACCTCCCTCGGGCCAGAAACGCGCCTGCTGACCTGTGCCCGCGACCGTGCTCACCGTGCGCTTGGTGAAGTCCACCAGCCGAATGGCGTGGTTCTCGGTATCGGCGACGTACAGCCGTTTGCCATCATAAGCCATCCCCTGCGGATGGCGGAACTGCGCGGTTTCAAAACTGCCGTCCTTGAAGCCCTCCTCGCCGCTGCCGATGACCTCCTTCAACGTGCCGTCTGCCAGCGACAGCACCACGATGCGGTTGTGCCCAGAGTCGGCGATGAAGAGCTGCCCGCTGCGCTCGTCCGCCAGCACTTTGCCCGGGAACTCCAGAATACTGCGCGGGGTCTTCTCCCGTTCCAGTTTCAGCTTCAGGGGCGTGCGGTCTATCTCTCCGCGCGGGTCGTGTCGGGCAATCAGCTCCTGAATGGCGCGGTCGAACGGCTCATAGATGCCCTCGCCAGACATCGCCCCGACCACCTTGCCGGTGGGGTCTATCAGTACCACTGTGGGCCAGGCATGGGCACCATAAAAGGTCCAGACCACCATATCGCGGTCGTTGACCACCGGGTGCTCAATCCGATAGCGCAGGATGGCTTGTCGGATGTTCTCGCTTTCCTTCTCGGTGGTGAACTTAGCGGAGTGTACGCCGATCACAACCAGTTCATTGGCATATTTTTTCTCCAACCGTTTCAGGTCGGGGATGATGTGCATACAGTTGATACAGCAGTATGTCCAGAAATCCAGCATCACGATTTTGCCCCGAAGGTCTTTCAGGCGCAAGGGGCGGTTGGTGTTCAGCCACTCTAGCCCTTCGGGGAACTCGGGTGCGTTCACAGACGGTTGGTATACCGGCATCTGGGCATTCTCCTGTGGTGTTTGATGGTGGATGTAGGGCAAGGCAAGCAGTCCCATGCCCGCTATGACCGCCAGCCAGAACAAGGGTTTGTAGCTGATGGTATGCGTGTAGTTCATACTTTTAGTATCGTTAAATAGCGGGCAAAAGGTTCCCAGCTATTGAGGTCTTTTAGGCACTACGCTTTTCGGCTCTACGGCGTAGCTGGCGGGCTAAACGTGGACTATCCGCCTTGCGGTCTGCCCATATCCCTATCACCTGAGCACGGCGCCAGTATTCCACCAGATCCGCTCCACTTTGAACCTGTATGACAGGCTGAACAATCAGGCGCACGCGCTGACCTGCTGGCAGGTCTATCGGCTCGCGAGTGATAAAACCGTGCCCATCAAACTCCGCTTCAACGATTAAGTCACGCATCGCCCCGGCTCCCATAAAGCGCCACTACAAAGATTGTACCACACCACTCACGTTCTCAGCTTTGCGCCGATACCTTCCAGCGCCTGCACAATTCGCCCGACGATTTGGTCTACCTCGTCATCGGTCAGGGTGCGTTCTTGGCTGCGGAAGGTCAGAGACAGGGCGAGACTGCGCGTGCCTTCAGGGATCCGCTCGCCGCGATACACGTCGAACAACCGCACGCTCTCCAGAAGGTCGCCGCCCGCCTGTCGCACCGTCTGTTCCACCTGCTGATAGGGCAGATCTTCAGGAGCAACCACCGCCAGGTCTCGCAGGACCGCCGGGTATCTGGGCAGAGGCACATAGCGCACGCGCCGCGTCGCCAGCGACCACAGTGTATACACATCAAACTCGCCTGCCAGCACCGTGCGCCGGCTGATGTCTAGCTTTTCCAGAATATCGGGGTGCAGTTCGCCGAAGATGCCCACGTCGCGCTCGCCGACCAGAACCCTGGCACTGCGCCCCGGATGGAAGCGTGGGTCGGAAGCCGGCACATACTGCGCCTCTTCCACGCCCACCGTCTCCAGCAGGGTCTGTACGATACCCTTCGCGGTGAAGAAATCGGCGGCGGGATAGCGGGCATCCCAGCCGGGTGGGAACACCGAGCCAGTAATAGCGAAACCTGCTTTCAGCGTCTCCTCATAATCCCCATCGGGCAGGACGCGGAATACCCTGCCCACTTCAAACAGAAAGATTTCGGTCTGCCGCCTTGCCAGGTTATGCACCACCACATCCATCAGCGAGGGTATGAGCGAGTTTCGCAGGGTGCTGAGTTCCTCGCTGGCGGCGTTGCGCACGCGCACCGGGGTGCGGGCAGGGTCGTCCAACGGACCCGGGGCACGCAGGGTGTGTGTATGCACTTCCATCAGACCTGCCCGTACGAACGCCTCCTGCAGGGGGCGAATGAGGCGCGTATCCGGGCTGTCGCCGCCGCGGTGCGTGTGCCCGAAAGGCAGGCGTTCGGGAATATTCTCGTAGCCGTATACCCTCCCGACCTCTTCCGCCAGGTCTTCTTCAATGTTCAGGTCGGGGCGGAAAGTTGGCACGGTAACGTGAACCACCCCATCGCGCAGTTCGGCGTTCAGCTGAAGCCTGCGCAGGCAGTCCAGCATGGTCTGAGCGTCCAGATTCAACCCAAGCAGAAGGTTACAGCGTTCGGGGCGCAGGGTAACTGTGCGCTCCTGTGCCGGGCGTGGATACACATCCACCACCCCGGACACCGGCTCGCCGGCGCCAATCTGCTGAAGCAGTTCACACGCCCTGTCCAGTGCGGAAACCACCCCGCCCGGGTCCACCACCCGCTCGAAGCGGTAGGAGGCTTCGGTGGATAACTGCAGTCTCTGCGAAGTGCGCCGGATAGAGGTGGGATGGAAGTGCGCTGATTCCAGCAGGACGTTGCGCGTGTTCGGGGTCACTTCCGTTTCGCCGCCGCCCATCACGCCCGCCACCGCCACCGGGTGTGTGGCATCGCAAATCATCAGCATCTCGGGCTGGAGCTCGCGCTCAATGCCGTCCAGCGTGACAATCCTCTCGCCCGGTTTCGCCCGGCGCACCACAATCTGCCCGCCCGGCAGAAGGTCCAGGTCAAAGGCGTGCAGGGGCTGTCCCAGCTCCAGCATCACATAGTTGGTCACGTCCACCACGTTGTTGATGGGACGCATCCCAGCCAGAGTTAGCCGTTTCTGCATCCACTCCGGCGAGGGGGCGATGCGCACGTTACGCACAATCCGCGCGGCATAACGCGGACAGAGGTCTTCATCGATAATCTGGATGTGTGCATACTGCGCGGCGTCACCCGGCTCGGTAGAGCGGGCAGCAGGCATCGGATGGCGAAGGGGCAATCCGTACAGCGCCGCCACCTCGCGAGCTACACCCACCATGGACAGACAGTCGCCACGATTCGGCGTAACTTTGACGTTCAGCACCGGCTCGCCTTCCTCATGCTCGATGGCTTCTACTTCCAGCCCCGCCATCGTCAGGCGGTGCGCCAGCTCTTCAGGCGATGCCTGAACGTCCACATACTCTTTCAACCACTCTATCGGCACACGCATACTTACGCCCCATACCTTTGCAGGAAGCGAAGGTCGTTCTCAAGGAACAGCCTCAGATCGTCAATCTGGTACTGAATCATGGGGATGCGCTCAATCCCCAGCCCAAAAGCGAAACCGGTCCACTCCTCGGGGTCAATGCCGTGCGCACGCAGGATATTGGGGTGTATCAGCCCCGCGCCTCCCAGCTCCAGCCATCCGCCCTGCCAGTAGATGGCGTAATCCACACCCGGCTCCACGAAGGGGAAGAAGTCGGGGCGGAAACGCACGTGCACATCCTCACCGAACATCTGCCGTGCGAACGCCGCGAGCACCCCTTTCAGGTCCGCCATGCTGATGCCCCGGTCCACCATAAAGGCATCTACCTGGTGGAAGGTGTGATGATGAGTGGCGTCTACCGTCTCGTTGCGGAAGCACCGCCCGATAACGGCGATACGGAACGGCGGTTTTCGCTTCTCCATCACGCGCCCCTGCACGCTGGTGGTTTGCGTACGCAGAAGGCGCGTGTCAGAGATGTAGAAGGACATCTGTTCGTCCATGGCGGGGTGGTCTTCGGGGTAGTTCAGCGCACCAAAGTTGTAGCGGTAGTCGTCCAGTTCGGGACTGTCTACGAACTCGAAGCCGAGACCGATTAACGCGGCGCGCACGCGCTCCATGGTCTGCGTCAGCGGGTGCTTCAACCCCACGCGCAGGGGTCGTGCTGGCAGGGTAATGTCCACCCGCTCGGCACGGAGGCGTTCTTCCCTCTCTCGCCGTTGCAATTCGGCGCGCCGCTCTTCAACCCGTTCCTGCAGTTGCGCTTTGACCGTGTTCAGCAGCTGCCCGAAGCGCGGTCGCTGTTCGGGAGGCAGGGTCGGCAGGGAGCGCAGGAGCTCCGTCACCCGCCCTTTACGTCCCAGATAGCGTGTTTCCACCTCCTCCAGCTGCGCCGTGCTACCGGCGGACTGGATGGCTTGAATGGCTTCCTCTAACAGCGCATGAACACGCTCTTCCAACGCTACCCCACCGTGGCTAAAGTGGCGTGCTGTCGGGCGATTGCCACCAGTTCGCGGAAGGCTTCGGGCTGGTTCACCGCCATATCCGCCATCACCTTGCGGTCCAGCGCGACACCTGCCTTTGCCAGCCCTTCGATGAAGCGGTTGTACGGCAGACCCTCTGCGCGGCAGGCGGCAGAGATTCGGGTAATCCACAGCCGTCGGAACTGGCGTTTGCGGACACGCCGGTCGCGATAGGCGTACTGCAGGCTTTTCATCACCTGCTCGTTGGCGCGGCGGAAGACGTTCTTCTTCCGTCCCCAGTAGCCTTCAGCCCGCTCGATAATCTTCTTATGCCGTTTATGGGTTATCGTGCCGCGTTTGACACGTGGCATAGTTTCTCATCCCCCTTTGCGTTAGAGTCCCAACATGCGCTTGACGCGCCAGCGGTTGCCTTTATCGACCTCTTTTTCGATCTCCAGCCGGCGTTTGCGAGAGCCACTTTTATGCAGAAACATGTGGCTGTTGCCGGAGTTGAGGCAGATTAATCGCCCTTTGCCGCTCAGGGCGAAGCGCTTTGCCGCCGTTTTATGCGTTTTCATCTTCTGTTTGGGCATGTGACCATCTCCTTACCAGAGTACTGCGTGAAAAATGGGGGAATATTCCCCCATCCTAACATTACGCCTTCACCGGTCTGCTCGCTACTTGCCTTTCGGTTTCGGAGCCAGTACCATCGTCATGGTGCGTCCTTCCAGGGTGGGTGGTTTTTCCACCACGCCCACCTCGGCACAGCCGTTGGCGAAGAACTCCATCACCTTCTGCCCCATCTCGGGACGGGTGATCTCCCGGCTGCGGAACAGCACCGTGATTTTCACTTTGTCGCCCTCTTTTAAGAACCGGATGCAATTATTCAGCTTGAAGTCCAGGTCGTGATCGTCCGTTCCGGGACGCACCCGGATGGCTTTCACTTCTGTGACATGCTGTTTCTTCTGGGCTTCCTTCTCCCGCTTTGCCTGCTGGTACTTGAACTTCCCGTAGTCCATGATGCGACACACGGGAGGGTTAGCCTGAGGGGCGACTTCTATTAGGTCTAATCCGCGTTCCTGCGCTAGCTGCAGTGCTTCGCGGGTGGGCAAAATGCCCAATTGCACGCCGTTCTCGTCCACGACGCGCACCTCGCGTGCCCGGATGCGCTCGTTGATCCGCAGATCCGTTCTGATGTTTCCTCACCTCAGACCAAGTTTTGCGCAAACCAACGCGATTTATTCTATCCGAGAATGCCGTCAGTTGTCAATAGGTTGCGGGCTAACACAGCCGCAAATCCGAAAGCCTCGCTCATCGCTTTCGGGATAGCCACTGCTGCTGCAGGCGGTTCAACACCGCGGTCACCAGCAGAATCGTTCCCACCACTGTCCCCTCCCAGTTAGAGGCGCCCTGCTGGATGACAAAGCTGATGCCGCTGAGGATGACGTTGAGCAGTCCTGCCCCGATAACCGCTCCGATGACCGTGCCCTGCCCTCCGCTGAGGCTGCACCCACTGACCACCGCCGCCGCAATCGCCTTCAGCTCATACGACAGTCCACTGCCGGGTATCCCCTGCCGCTGGTACGAGGCGTACAGGATGCCTGCTAGCCCCGCCAGCAGACTGCACAACCCGTAGGCAATCATTTGCGTACGTAGGACACTGATGCCCGACAGGCGCGTGGCTTCTTCATTGTTGCCCAGCGCGTAGATATGTCTGCCCACCACCGTGAAATGCATCAGCACCGACACCCCTATCAGCACGCCCAGCATAATGTACACGGGCACGGGGACATTCCATATCTTGCCGTTGCCCAGAAACTGGAACGCTTCCGAGTAGGGCGAATCCTGCGGCGAAACGGGGATGGGCACGTTGTTGGTCATCAGCTGACCAGCACTGAGGAAAATGAACAGCGACCCCAGCGTGACAATGAAGGGCAGGAGGCGAAAGCGGTTGATGAGCAGGGCATGAATCACCCCTACTGCCGCCGAGAACACCAGCACCGCCAGGATGCTTGCTCCCAGCGACCAGCCTGCCCTCGCCAGCAAGTAAGCGCACAGCACACCCGTGAAGCCGATGAGAGTGCCCACCGACAGGTCAATCCCGCCGGCGATAATCACCACCGCCTCGCCGATGGCGAACACACCCAGCAGGGCAATCTGACGAGACAGATTCTGCATACTGATGGGCCCCAGGAACGCTTCGCCTTTCTCGGTGGAGCTGATGAACAGTACGAGCAGTATCAGCACCACCACCACACCAAACTCGCGGGTGCGAAGCGTCCTCGCTATCCACTGCTGAACCATCGGCAACCCCGCTACGAGGACTTAATGCCCAGATCTTCCAGTCGTTTCAGGTAGTCGTTAATGTTCTGGGGAGTGATAATCTCCACGCCGGTGTCGATGACGTTGCCCGGAGCCACCTTGTAGCCAGACTCCGCCTCGAACTCCTTCAGCGCTTTGTCCACGTCGCCCAGCGTGATGATTTTGTACAGCAACTGCACCGAGCGATAGCCGAACTCGTACGGTTTCTGCACCACGGTGGCGTCAATCTCGCCGCGCTTCAGGTGGTTGATGGTCTCGGGTTCCGCGTCGAAGCACAGGATTTTCACCTTGTCGCGCACGCCCGCCTCTTTGACCGCCGCGGCAATCTGCGGACCGTCGTACGAGAACAGCCCCAGCAGCATCTTGACATCCTTGTGCGCCTGCAGGACGTTCTCCACGTTGGCGCGTGCCTTGGCGGGGTCCTTGTTGTCGTCAAAGACATCCACCAACACGATATTGGTGCCCTTGGTCGCCTCTTTGAAGCCGGCGATGCGCTCGCGGGCGTTGGGCGCGTTCTGGTTGCCCACAAACCCGAACACCTTCCCGCCTTCGGGCAGAAGCTGTTTCGCCGCTTCACCTGCCGCTTTGCCCGCCTCGAAATTGTTCGTGCCGATATAGGCGATGCGCTTGGAGTTCGCCGCGTCCGAATCGAAGGTAATCACCTTGATGCCGCTGTTCATCAGATCGTCGATGACCGGACCGATGGTGTCGGACTCGATCACTGAGATGCCGATGCCGTCCACCTTCTGCGCCTGGTACTCCTCGATAATCTGACGCTGAAGCGCGGGCGAGTCGGTGGTTGGGCGGCGCGAGATGGCTTCACAGCCCAGCTCCTCTGCCGCCTTCCTCATGCCTACTTCCATCGGGTCCCAGAACGGCGAGTTACCGTTGGTAATGAGCACGATACGAACCTTCTTCTCGGCGGATGGTGCCTGCGTGGTGGTCGCCTCTTTGGGCTTCGAGCACCCCACCATCAGCACCGCGCCCAGCACAACCGCGAAAAGCCAGCTATGGCGTACACACATCAACGCTTCATCTCCTCCCAGCGATGAGTAGGTGTGTATAGTATTCGCCCACCCATGCGCCAAGTCCTGCCGGATGGGCTTCCGTGCGCCCTCTATACCAAAGATACTGGTTTTTTCACGGCATCAGACAAGAACACAGGCTTTTGGTACGAATCTTGCGTACTCGACCAGCCAGGGAGTTGCGCGGTTGTGAGGCGAAATCGCCACCCTGAACAGAGCAAAGGGTCTCCAAGAGATGGTTCGTAGTGCTTTGTAAACGGCTGGTGATTGACTTCCGCATCCACGTGTTTGGTTGCACAACCCCTGAATCTGAGAACTGGAGGAGAATGAAAGGAATGTCGTGCGGAAAGGTTTTTGTTCTTCTGGTGGGATTCTTGCTGATGGCGGGGTTCGCCCACGCACAGCGACTGCACTGGCTAGATACGCTGGGGGGCGCGCACTCGTTTGCCCTCGGTATCAGCGCGGATGGTTCCACGGCCGTTGGGCAGGCGTACACCTCCGGGGGACAGGCTCATGCATTCCGATGGACAGGCGCCGCGGGCATCCAGGGCCTGGGCACGCTGGGTGGCAACGAGAGCACGGCGCAGGGGGTGTCCGTCAGTGGTATGGTGGTTGGGTCCGCGTTCAATGCACAGGGTAAGAGACTGGCATTTCGCTGGGATCCCTCTACCGGCATGGTCAGCCTGGGCACGCTGGGCGGTGACAACAGCTATGCGTATGGAGTGACCCCAGACGGCAGCGCTGTTGCCGGATGGGCGAGTATGCCCAGCAACACCACCCATGCTTTCGTATGGCGGTCGTCTACCGGCAGTTTGCAGGACCTAGGCACGTTGGGAGGTTCCAACAGTTTCGCTTACGCCATTTCCGCCGACGGGAGGGTGGTAGTTGGCGAATCACAGAGCATAGAAGGCTGGCGTGCTTTCCGCTGGGACGAAACAACAGGCATGTACTCCCTGGGCACTCTGGGAGGAAATAGCAAAGCACTGGCGGTCTCAGCAGATGGGAACGTCATCGCGGGCGGGTCTGGCGTGCCCGGCGGGCAGATACACGCCTTCCGCTGGACGGCAGGGGAAGGCATGCAGGATTTGGGCACTCTCGGTGGCGATACCAGCTGGGCAATGGCGGTCAGCGGGAACGGGACAGTAGTGGTCGGCGAGGATTCTTCGCTCCGGCGTGCGTTCATCTGGACGCCCGGCTCTGGGATGCAAGACCTGAACGCGCTATATGCCTCCCTGCTGACGAACGGCGAGGTTCTGTCCGCAGCCACCGCTATCTCCGCTGATGGGCGCGTGATCGCAGGCTGGGGCTATCATCCGAGCGGTGGATTTTACCGCGCCTTCGTGCTGGAGACCGTACCCGAGCCGGGCAGCGGTTTGGTGGCAGGCACAGGCTTGCTTCTGCTTCTCGTCCAGCGGCGGCGTGTGAAACGCCGGTAGCCTGCTCCGTCAAACGGTCTCGTCCCTGCGCGGTGCCGGTGGTGTCCAAACGGTGAGTATCACGCTCAGCACCACGAAGCTTATCTCCACCACACCACCGGCGCCCCACCGCACCAGCCAGTTACGCCCATCAGAGGTCAACAGCACCGGCGGCAGGTATTTCGCCCACGTCAGCGCGGTCTGCACCCACACCGTCCACAGCAGCCACGTGCGGACAGGCGCGCCCAGCCGATACCACTGTGCACTCAGATAACCTGTGATGAAAAGCAGCACCACCAGCCCCGCAAAGCCCCAGCCAAAGGCGAGTACCTGGCGCTCGTCGTACAGGTAGCGCAGGGTATCCAGCGCCGACACCAGTGTCACCGCCACGCCCGTGCCGAACGGCGCCCAGCCACCACCTGCCAGACCACCCAGCAGACCGATAAGCATCCACCCGAAGGGCAGATTCCCCCACCCTTCCGCCCAGCTGATGTCCAGCTCCACCGCCAGCGTCGGTATCAACCACAACAGGATGGTCACCTCGTCCCAGATGCGCTTCCAGGGGACAATCTCCGGCGGCTGGACAGCGTGTAAGCCCGTCGCCTTCCAGCCGATACCCAGCCCCGCCCCGGCGATGAAGCCGAAACTCATCTCCATCACCTTCCACCAGTCCATCCACGGCTGAATCGCCTCACCAAACGGCTTCCGGTGGTGTCCCCATGCCTGAAGCACCTCGCCGAAGCTGAAGCCAATCGCGCCCGCCACGATGCCCCACAGCGCCATGGTGACCGCCTGGCGGTGCTTTTTGAACGCGCCCGTATACACCATCAGCCCAATCAGCGCGAACCACAGTCCACCCCACCACTCCACGCGCGGTTTGGGGTCAAACCGTTTGGAGAAGTAGATGAGCGGGAGTTGGTCGGGTGGATGATGCGGGCGGTTGAGCAGCTGCACGCCAACCACGAAAAGCACCAGTGCCCCCACAAGAACTGCGACCAGCTCTGCCGGGCGGTATCGCTCACTGCACGCAATGGCGAGAAAAATGCCCGTGATGCCTATCCACACGCCCCCTTTAATCGCCAACCCCAGCAAACCCCACCAGTAGGTCGGCGAAGGATACTGGTTCTGCACCAGCCCGATGGTCTGTCCATAGGTCATCATTCCGCCCAGCGAGCAGGCAAACGCACCGACCGCCCCCAGCCGCGCGGCGTCCCTGCCCCTCCAGCCCGACAGAAACGCCAGCGCCAGACCTACCAACGCGCCGGGCACCATTGCGCCAGTCTCGCCGCCGAACTGTCCCCGAATGCCCCAACCCAGGCACATCGCCAGGGCGGGCAACAACGCCCAGCGCCACATTGCCCTGTGCCCCTCCTTGTGGTTTCCCTTCCCTGTTCGGCACATGCATGGCTGTTCCTGCTGACTTCGCCCGAGTAGCGGCGAAGGGTCTGATGCCTCGCAAGTCCCGCTGTGTCCCCTGAAGCACAAAGGAACCCATTTCAAAAACCTTGAAAAAAACATCATAGTTTTGTACATCAACACACTTGACAACCGCGCCAGAGACGATTATCATCTGACATAAAGGGCAAATCGAGGTGTCAGCAGATGAAATATCCCGTGGTGCTTCACCGACGTGTGCACAAAAAAATCCGCGACGGGAAAGCGCCTCATGACAAGGTCGCCAAATGCCTGATCGCGCTGAGTTCGGGAGATGGAAAGTCCGTCGGGCTGGGCATGAAACGGCTGAAAGGTATTTCCACGCCGGTGTTCGAAGCGCGAGTAGACCGTGACGTTCGGCTGATTTTCACCGCGCAAGCGTCCACCGTCTACCGCGAGCGAGGCGGTACCGACCGCCCTCGAATGGTGCTGGTGGTGTGGGATGTAGACCACCATGACGACGCCCTGAACCGCGCCCGGCGCATCGACTACGACAATCTGGTGGCGGTGGAGGGGGTTTGCATGTCGGCAGGACTGCACGAAGGGGGCGTGCTGGAGGAGATGAGCATCTCCAAACTGCCCGAGTACGCATGGGTTCCGCTGGACGTGGTTGAAAAGGAGGTTCAGAAAGGCAAAGGGGTGCTTAATCAGTACGTGCGCCCCCAATACCGCGGAGAGGAGTGGTGGTTAGAACAGGCAACCCGGTGGGAACGGGAAAGCCTGATGGACGCCCACGAGTTTTTCGAAGTCGATGTGGAACGGATTGAGCAGGAGCTGGCGCACATCGCCCAAAACGACGAGGATTTTCTGCTGCACCTTCTGCCCGAACAGATGCAGTTTGTGCGGGCGCAGGGACCGCTTCTGCTCAGCGGCACGGTGGGCAGCGGCAAAACCACCGTCATGCTGTACCACCTGTACCGTCAGGCGCGCAGGAACCCTGAGGGCAAGTATCTGGTAGTGACCTACTCCCCCCACCTGAGCACGCTGTGCCGGCTGTTGTTTGAAAAGCTGCCCGGCGGTAGAGACCTGCTGGAACGAGTTAGCATCCTGAGCTTTACGCAATTGCTGCAGATTCTCCAGCCTGAGGCGAATATTATCGGCTACGACGAGAGACGCAAGCAGTTTGAAGAGACCTACGCAGAGGTCTGCAGGAGATGGAAGATGAGAGCTATCCCCAAGCCTCTGCATGGTTTCAGGCAGAAACACCCCGAACTACCATGGCACGTGGAGACGCTGTGGGCGGAGTACTGGGACGTTATCAAAGGGCAGTTGAACTGGGCAACGAGGGGACTGTTGAACAGGGAGGGCTACCTGCAGTACGCGGCGACCAAGCTCGCCCCGGAGGAGCGCGAGGCGGTGTTTTTGCTTTACGAGCAGTGGTTCAGCAAACTACCGGGCAGTGACGAGCTGGACATCTGCCGTCAGATATGGCGGGAACAGGACTTTTCCGCGCTCCGCTACCTGTTCGACAGCGTGTACGTGGACGAGGTTCAGGACCTGTGCGAAGTGCAGTGGATGATACTCCTGCAGATGGTGAAAAGCCCCACGGGTCTGTTCCTGACAGGCGACCCCTTCCAGGCGTTACGTCCCTCCGGCTTCCACTGGAACCGTCTGAAGGGGCGTCTGCAGAGCGAGATTGCGGTTCAGGATGTGTCGCTGGGTGTGAACCTGCGCAACAGCCGCCAGATTGCTTCGCTGGTGCAGAGGGAAATGGAACGCTTGAGCCGACGGCTGGCGCTAGAGGACCTTCCCGACTACCACGTGACGGCTATGCTGGACAGCCTGCCCCCTGCCGGCGCCGCCGAAGAGTATCTAAGCCCCTACACGCTCGCCGAATGGCTGGGCAATCAGGGCGCGCTGGTAATCCCAGACGACTCGCTACGGGACCACCCCATCGTGCAGCGGATAGCGGGCGGAGTGCCCATTGTGACGGTGGAGGAGTGCAAGGGACTAGAGTTTGACCGAGCGGTCGTGCTGGGGATGTATGCGCATCTGGAGGAGGCGAAACGGAAGCAGGCTGAGACCCTTCGCCAGCTTGCTTTCTCGCGATGGTATGTGGCGATGACCCGCGCTCGGCGGGGACTGCTGGTCATTGAACCAGAAGCGCAGCTTTTGCCGACAGATTTAACCTTTGCCAGCGAGGCTTGGTTTGGCACCTGGCGAGATGTGGAAGCGGTATTGGTGCGCAGTGTAGAGGCTGTGCGTCTTAGATCTGCTGAGCGCCCCGAGAAAGCTATGGAATTTGCTGTGGCAGCAGTTTACTACGAACAAACAGGACAGTTTGACAAAGCAGGGGAGTGCTA
>CAZOGB010000020.1:0-12309 GCA_964579145.1 uncultured bacterium
ATTGACCGAGACCTATGCGAGGGACATACCTCGCCTGCTCAACCTGACGCAGGAGATTAGGATACTGGTGAAGGTGCGCTACCCCGACGGCTCAGAAGCACCGGCGACGGGTACTGTCAGCATTACTAGAGTTGAGCCTGATGTCCAACCGGCACCACCGCCCGGACCAGAGTATGAAGTCGCTGTGCCGCATGAGGGAGTCACCGTGCAGGTGGGCAAAGGCTGGAAATATCGCTTCAAGCTGACGGCTGGCAGTGATGAACGCATCTACGCTATACCGATGGTGGGCAATCCTCCCACCGTCACCCTCTACATTCAGGTTGCCACCCCACCATCTCAGCCGCCGGGCGGTGAGTAGTCCCTTTACTCTCTCCTGCAGGCGCACAGCCTGCAGGAGATCTACCCCTACCGTTTCTGGTGTCCACGATACAGGAGATTCCCCAGCACAATCGCTTCTTCCATCAGCGCATCAAGTTTATCCACTCTCCCCGCGCTCGTAGGAGGAGTAGTAGTAAGGCGTCTCCGCTTCGAACTCGGCGGCGCAGGTATCTACCATCTTGTACACCGGCTCGATGCCGATTGCCTTGCGCGCGCGGCGCATCACCAGCTCGTCCACGCCTGCGATGTCTGCCAGCATGGCGTCGGGAAAACCTTTGACCTTGGCGGTGCGCACTAAGTCGGCTGCAGGGTGCCCGTCGCTGGGGTTGTGTGCGAAGTCGCGCAATTCTCGGGCGTGCAGGCGCAGGCGCGTCTCCATCTCCACCAGCTGGCGAATTTTCTCCAGAAACCACGGGTCAATATTGGACAGCTGCGCCACCTCTTCCACCATCATGCCGCGCCGGAACGCCTCCGCCACGATGAAGATGCGCTCATCGGTAGCGGTCGCCAGACCCTCTTCAATCTGCATGTCGGACAGCGCGGCGGTTCCCCGTCGCGTCAGCCCCATCACGCCAATCTCCAGACTACGCAGTGCCTTCATCAAGGCGCCTTCAAAGGTGCGGTCAATCGCCATCACCTCGCCGGTGGCTTTCATCTGCGTGCCGATGCGCCGGTCAGCCGTCACGAACTTATCAAAGGGCCAGCGTGGAAACTTCACCACCACGTAGTCCAGCGCAGGCTCGAAGCAGGCTTTGGTCTTCTTCGTCACGGCGTTTTCAATCTCGTCCAGATGCAACCCGATGGCAATTTTCGCCGCCACCCGTGCAATCGGATAGCCTGTGGCTTTGGACGCCAGCGCGGAAGAGCGCGACACACGCGGGTTCACCTCAATCACATAATACTGGAAGCTGTTGGGGTCCAGCGCTAACTGCACATTGCATCCGCCTTCGATCCCCAGCGCACGGATGATATTCAGCGACGCGGTGCGAAGCATGTGATACTCCTTATCCGTCAATGTCTGGCTTGGAGCTACCACGATGCTGTCGCCCGTGTGCACGCCCATCGGGTCCAGGTTCTCCATGTTACAGACGGTGATGCAGGTGTTTGCCGCATCGCGCATCACCTCGTACTCGATCTCCTTCCAGCCCAGCAAGCAGCGCTCCACCAGCACCTGATGGCGCATGGAAAGGTTCAACCCCAGTTTTCCAATCTGCATCAGATCGTCAGGGTTGTGTGCGATGCCTCCCCCGGTGCCGCCGAGCGTGTATGCCGGGCGCACGATGGCAGGGTAGGGACAGATTTGCGCCACCTCCTGAAGCTGCTCCTCGCTCTCCACAATCCACGATTCGGGAACAGGCTCTCCGATGGCACGCATGGTCTCGCGGAACATCTCGCGGTCTTCCGCCTTCTGAATGGCAGAAAGGGGCGTGCCCAGCAAACGCACACCGTACCGATCCAGAATGCCCGCCTCTGCCAGCTGCGCTGCCAGATTCAAGCCTGTCTGCCCGCCCAGAGTGGGCAACAATCCGTCGGGACGCTCGCGGGCAATAACTCGCTCCGCAAATTCTATCGTCAACGGTTCAATATACACCCGGTCAGCCACTTCGGTATCGGTCATGATGGTTGCCGGGTTGGAGTTAATCAGCACAACCTGCACGCCCTCCTCTTTCAGGGCGCGGCAAGCCTGCGTGCCCGAATAGTCGAACTCCGCTGCCTGACCGATGACAATCGGTCCTGAACCGACAACCATCACCTTTCGGATACTGGGGTCTTTTGGCATGTTTCTACCTCTCCTTGAGAACCTCCGCCATACAGTACAGTAACCATAATCCCGCTACGTTGCGCTCGATGCCCGATGGAGAATCGCCCAATCCGCCGGCAACACGCAGGGTGGTGGCAAGCATTCTGCCTCTGCCTGCCGTTACGTCTATCAGATAGTCATGCACCCGCAGGGAACGAGAATCCACCCGCCGCAGAACAGGCTGAACGACCGCCTCCGCACCAAGCACCTCCTGCACCCTTTCGGGTATTAGCGCACAATCACAGGTCAGACCGGTGAACTGCGCTCCCAGATACCCCTTCTGGCGGAACCTCTGCCACAGCGGATGGGGTAGGAACAGCCCTATCGCCTCGCGCCAGAAGGGCACGCCGTCCGCCGGCAAGCCGTTATGCTGTGCCTGCAGAAGTATCACCTGCGCTCCCCGCGATAAAGCCTCCAGCAGGGAACGATGCCATTCGGTGGCGATAATCTGTGGTTCCTGCGGTATCTGCTCATTGTCAATTCGCCGGGGCGTCCACCCGGTGCTCTCCGCGCCGCGCAGAACGTGGTGGGGGTCATACACTGCCCATGTGTTCAGCACGCCCGCGTCCACCGGCGGATAACACCACAGCTCCCACTGGTTCTGAACCACCTCGCTCTCCAGCTGCAGTTCGCACTGCAGGCTCAGCTGTTCCATCCGCTTCACTCTGGGCAGGTTCAGCTCCAGCACCGCCACCGGGGCAACCGTGCCCACCCGCAAAGGCTCGGAGGTCGCATGTTCCCCCTGTTGCAGAACCTCACCCGACTCGTCGCGCAGCCGCCAGCGCAATCTGCCCTTGCAATCGTGGCGACCGTAGTGAGACAGCGCGATGTGCGCCACTAGCCTCTCGCCGCCAGGAAAGTTCCAGCGGTCCACATACGCCGGGCGGTCGCCTCCGTTGACCCACTCGCGCCGGCGATGGAACTGCAGTAACAGCACGCTGTCGCCGTTGAACTGGCGAAACTCCTCGCTCTGCCACTTCAGATTGCCGAGGTCATCCCACATGCCCGAAGTGGCGATGGGTGTATCGCTGATGCTGGTAATCACATAGCCGCTTATCTCGCGATACAGGCGGGTGGTTTCAATCGTCACCTTGCGGTGGAACAGCCCCTGCTGGCGCGACGAGAACTTCAGCGCGCCCTGGTGTGCGCCCAGTCCCTGCTGTTCGAACCGCTGAAACTGCTGAACCGCGAACACGTCTGGGCGCACTCCTCGTGGATTCACTTCTTCGTCGTCGCTTGCCCACCAGGGCGGTTTGCCGCCGTTCGCCTCCAGTATGGCAGGCATATCGCGGAAAGTGTCATAGTCGCAGTACTCGCCCAGCAACCATGGCTGAGGCTCCCGCCCGCGCGGCGTGAAATAGTCGAAGAGCGGTCGCAGGAACGGCAGGTCGCAATAGAAGTGATTGTCGTAGAAATCGGCGTACTCTCTCAGCAGACCGTGATATGCCTCGCCGCCGCCGCTGTTGTCCCGCACCAGCGGGCTATCGGTTAGCCGCTTGACCAGCCAATACAGTTTCTCCAGGAACGGTGCGCCTGCGCTCTCCGACAGCTCGCACCCCAGTGTCCACACAATGATGCTGGGGTGTCCCCGTGTTTGCAGAACGATGCGGGTGTACTCCTCCGCCACCTGGCGTTGGAAGGCGGGAGTGACCTCGGGAAGCCACATCGGCAGCTCCATCCAAGCCAGCATACCCACCTCGTCACACAGATGCAGATAGTGCTGGGGCGGGACCCACAGGCAGAACTTCACCATGTTATAGCCCATCTCGCGCAGGGCACGCAGTTCGGCGCGTATCTCCTCCTCGGTCGGGTTCGGCGCCAGATGCTGAGGATACCATCCCCAGTGCAGGATACCGCGCGGATAAATGGGCTCGCCGTTCAACAGGATGGTATCGCCCCTTACCTGCAGGGTGCGCATCCCAAACCATCGGGGGATCCGGCAGGTGTCGCCGTGAAGGTCGGTAATCTCTACCTCGAGCCGATACAGGTTCGGCGAATGCGGAGACCACCACAGAGGATTGGGGTCATCCAGAGTAACCCGCACGTACCCTCGCTCGTCACAGCGCACCTCTTTGCTGTCTATCTCCGTGCCATCCGGGCGGTAGAGGGTCAGACTCAGGTCGGCAGGGAGGTGTCCCCCGCAGGACACCTCCACCTCCACATGCCCTTTGCCTATCACGTTCGGATACATGTCTTCCATCCATGCCTCGGGCGTGCGAATCAGCCATGCGTTCTGCCAGATGCCTCCGAACGTGCCGTACACATAGGGCAAAAACCCCGACAGCGTTCCGGGCACGGGATAGGTTTTGCCACCCGGCTTCACCACCCGCAGGGCGATAAACGCCTTCCTATCCTCCAAGTGCGGGGTAATATCACAGGCAAAACGGTCCCACATGCCGATATGTGTGCCCATCCACCTGCCGTTGACCCACACCTGTGTGGCGTAGCTAACCCCTTCCAGCAACAGCCATATTCTGCCCCTCTGCCAGTCGACGGGAACTTCCACCTCCGTCGCATACCAGACAGGTCCTTCAAACCGTTTGGAGATGCCCTCCTGTTCCCAGCAGTGTGGCACGCGCACCGCCCGCCACTCTTCGCCCAAAGGATGGGGGAGGTACCAGCCCTCTACCTCCCCCCTGTCCGCCTCATCTGTGCGCATGAACCAGTGAGGACACTCCTTGCGCCACATCCCACCACGACACAATGTGCTGAACGGCATCAGGAACCTCCTTTTCCCTTGCGAGCCAGTCGCGCGTTGTCCCGGACGGGCAGACGGTGCGAATTCAATCGCCACCGATACGCCTCACGCAGCCATTCCGGCACGCGATAGACCGAAATGGCATACGGTCCCACCCACTCGCGCATCACTCGGTTGCGCCGGCGCAGCAGGTCGGGATAGTCCTTTTGCCACCAGTACTCGCCCTGTATCCCATCCAGCACTACCACGTGTGTCACGCCGTATCGCTCGATGGGGTCGGGATAGTTCGCCAGTCGCGGAATAACCAGCATGGTCGATACCGGCGCATCCAGACACACCCCGGGAGCACAGTTGCCCGCCACCACCGCACCCTGCGGCAGGATGCGCTCCAGCTTCTGTGCGAGGTTTTTCAATGCATACTGTCGGTTCTCGTACCACCCTGCAAAATACCAGGCGTTCCAACAGGCAAGCAACACCACGGCAGCTGCGGGCGCCCATCTCAGCGAAACATCGCCCGCTTCCAGCAAACGATGCGTTATCCACTGAAGCACCAGCGCCAGCGGAAACGCCACCGCCAGCGTCAGATAGACCAGATGCCAGGAGAAGGGCGCACCAAGCGCGAACACAAGGGCAAAGTACAGCGCGTAACCCAGCATCAGCGTGCGCAGCAAATGCGCCCACCACTCGCGCGGACGCCAGACCATGCGCGTTATCTCCGGCAAGCGCACCACGCCAATGGACGCCAGCGCGACGATCGCAGGATAGATAGGCACATAATAGCGGCTCGGCGCGTAGCGAATGAAGGCGAGCAGGGCAATCCCCAGCCACATCCACACCAACAGGAACTCTACCGCCCCGTTGCCGCGGCGCCGCTCCTCGCGCCGAAAGATGGCGAGCAGGGTGGTGGTCAGCGCGAGGAAGATGGTCACCGGCATGTGAGCAAACAGGTATCCCATCAGCCCGTACTGGTAGTTCAGCACCGCCCGGCGCACGTCGGCATAAGCCTCCAGCAGGTTGCGCGGCATAATCTGGTAGGTCAGGTAGAAATCGCTCATGTGGCGGTACTCGCGCCAGTGCGGCAGTAGCCACACCATCGCGTACAGCAGCCCCGCCATCAGCATTCCGCCGGCGGTCGCGGCCATTTCCCAGCGGGTATCCCGTTTATGGGTGCGTCCACTCCACCAGCTCGCCAGCAGAGGCGCCGGGATGAAGAACGCGCACAGCGACTTGATACTGCAGGCGATGACGGTCATCACGCCAGCCAGTGCCGACCACGCCAGTCCTTCGCCGCGCCTCACCCAGGCGTAAAACGCCAGAGCCAGAAACAGCGTCGCCGGCGTCTCCAGCAGAGCCATGCGGTTATACATCAGGTAAGCATGTTCCCATGCCAGAACCAGCGTGCCCAGCCATGCCACTCGCTCGCCAAACGCCCGACGCAGGGCGGCGAACATCACAACCAGCGTCAGCAGACTGCACACCACCGATACCGAGCGAGCCTGCGGATAACCCACCCCGAACAGGCGAAATACTGCCGCCTGCGCCGCGTGCACCAGCGGGCTGAGCACCATGTTGTTGAACTCGTTGGTGCGGGCGTGCCCGAGCAATACGGCGTTGCGGGCGTTATGCGTGTAGAAGCCCTCATCGGTCAACAACCCACTGCTCCAGCACAGGCGGAAATCGGGGTCGGCGTCCAGCGCGACAACACGCGCCCACACCGCCAGCGCCGCCGCGCCGACGATTAGCATCACGGTCAATATGCGCCTGCTCCTGCCTGTCATGCTCTCACCTGCTCTGATCAATCAACCGCAAGAACTGTGCAAAATAGGGGTCACTGTCGCGTGGACCGGGCGACGCCTCCGGGTGATACTGCAGGGTGAAGATGGGCAGAGACCGGTGCCGTATCCCCTCTACCGTGCCGTCGTTCAGGTTAATCTGCCATACCTCCACGTTCGGGTCCAGTCCCGACGGGTCTACCGCGTAGCCGTGATTCTGCGAGGTGATGGTCACCTGCCCGGAGACGAGGTCTTTCACGGGATGATTACAGCCCCGATGCCCGAACTTCAGCTTGAACGTTTTCGCGCCGAAGGCCGCAGCCACCAGCTGGTTGCCCAGACAGATACCGAAAATAGGCACCTGTCCAATCAGCCGGCGTACCTGTGCCACAATGTCGCCCAGCAGGGCGGGGTCACCTGGTCCGGGCGAGAGCGCGACACCATCGGGCTTGGTTGCCAGAATATCTTCCGCGGTCGCCGTGCAGGGCAGAACCGTCACCCGACAGCCCAGCGCTGCGAACCGGCGCAGGATGTTGTATTTCAATCCGCAGTCTATCATGGTAATCCGGTAGCGCGTGCCCGGCAATACGGGTGCGTCCACGCGCTTCATGCCCTCGGCGTCCCAGACGTATGGCTCTGGAGTGGTGACCATCCGCACGTAGTTGAACTCGTCGTAGCGAGGCGATGCCTGAAGGTGTCGCAGAGCCTCCTCGCGCGTCAGCTCGGTGGTGAGGATGCCCATCATCACGCCCGCTGCCCGCAGTCGCCGCGTCAGCGCCCGCGTGTCAATTTGATGGATTGCCGGGATGCGGTTCGCCAGCAGGTGCTCGCGCAGGGTTCGGCTGGCACGCCAGTTGCTCGGATGCTCGCACGCCTCGCGCACCACCAGCGCGGAGACCTGAACCTGCCGCGACTCGTCATCGTCGTCGTTGATGCCGTAATTGCCAATCAGCGGATAGGTCAGCGTGACAATCTGCCCGGCGTAGGACGGGTCGGTCAGTATCTCCTGGTAGCCTGTCATACCGGTATTGAACACCACCTCGCCCACCACTGTGCCGGGTGCGCCTATCGCTTCGCCCTCAAAGGTTACTCCATCCTCCAGAGCCAGAAGTGCTCTCATTCCAACCTCCCTGCAACCACTCTGCCCCCGAAAACGGTGGCAACTATCCGCATATCCTCCCACTCGTCCATCGGCGTCGTGGCGGGGTCGCGCCCAAGCAGCACGAAATCCGCCCTTTTGCCCGCGGACAGTGTCCCCGTATCCACTTCGTCGTGCACGGCGTACGCTGAACCCCTCGTGTACAGGCGGACGCCAGTCATTGCGTCCACACGCTCGGACTCGTTGAGCACGATTCCCAGAGGCGTTCTGCGCTCCATCGCCGCGCGGATGCCGTCTAAGGGCGCACCCGGAACCACCG
Source organism: uncultured bacterium (assembly GCA_964579145.1). GTDB lineage: Bacteria > Armatimonadota > HRBIN16 > HRBIN16 > HRBIN16 > HRBIN16. The sequence continues at coordinate 8,068 of CAZOGB010000020.1, forward strand.
GACAATCGGAGCTGAACGCCACTGGCACTCCCGCCTCAAGCAGAGATTTTACCCGATTCAGACGTCCTGCTCGCTCCTCGCCAAGCCCGTACCGATAGGCGTCTCCCAGCCTCGCGATGAACTCCGGCTGAATCACCGCCACTGCGCCCAGCGCGTGCAGTCGGGCAATCAGCCCGTCGTCCAGCAACATACAGTGCTCGACGCGGTGACGCACATCGGCGCGGGGATACACCTCCATCGCCTTCTCGTAAAGGCACAGGACGGTCTCTATCGCCCGGTCGCCGATGGCATGAGTGGCTATCTGCCAGCCCGCCCGGTGTGCCCCCAGAACGTAGTCGCGCAGCTCCTCGTGGCTGTGCATCAGGATACCCGTTGTGTCCGTATCCACGAAAGGCTCCTTCAGCGCGGCGGTGCGGGTGGTCAGAGCGCCGTCGGCAAACAGCTTGGCAATGCCCACGCGCACGCCATCACACCCGGTACGCACATCCTGCGGGCGTAGCCACTGCCCGTTCTGCCTGAGTGCACTGGCGAGAATCATTAGCGTGACGCGGAGGGGCGCGCCCTCGTTCACCGCCTGAGCGTAAGCCACCACCTCGCCCTGCAGGTCACCCCAGCCGGTGCTGGCATCCGCCGCCGAGGTGATGCCCTTTTCCGCCATCGCCTGCGCCGCCAGATGTATCGCCTCCACCCGCTGGGCGTGCGTCAGCGGCGGCTGGCGACGGGTGACCAGGTCTACCGCGCTCTCCAGCAAAACGCCGGTGGGCTCGCCCTGCTCGTCGCGCACGATGGTACCGCCGGGCGGGTTGGGCGTCTCGCGCGTGATGCCTGCCAGACGCAGGGCAACCGAGTTCGCCACGCCGCCATGCTTGCTGACGTGCTCAATAAACACCGGCTTCTCGGTGCTGACCATATCCAGCTCATACCGGGTGGGATGCCTGCGCTCCGCCATGCGGTTCTGGTCGTAAAAACTGCCCGTAATCCACGCCGACTCGGGATGCTCGTGCGCCCATCGGCGCAGTCGTTCCACCAGCGAGGGAATGTCAGGCGCATGTTCGGGGGCAAGATTTGCCGCGCTCAGGTCGAGCCCATACGCCAGAACGTGGCAGTGACAGTCGTTGAAGCCGGGCACAACGGCAAAGCCTCTGGCGTCGAGGCGCCTCGCGGCGGGATAGCGAGCGGACAGATCCTCCGCCTCGCCAACCGCCAGGATGCGCTCGTCTCGCCAGACCATCGCCTGCGCCACGGGTTGGCTGTCGTCCATTGTATAGACCTTACCGATAAGCAGGTACTCTGGCATGGTGTACTATCCCTCGCGGTAGACTATCCTGCCGCCCACCATCGTCAGCACGGGCTTGCCCGTCAGCTCCCAGCCCTCGAAGGGCGTGTTGTGCGATTTGGAGCGAAACTCACTTGCGCGTACCGTCCAATTTCGATTCAGGTCGAACAGGGCGATATCGGCGGGTGCGCCCGGAGCCAGCGTGCCTCCGGGAAGCCCCAGTATCTTCGCCGGCTGGCAGGACATCTTCTCTACCAGTGCGCTCAGGCTCATCCTGCCTGTACCGACCAGTTCGGTGAAGGAGAGGGCGAACGCTGTTTCCAGCCCCACAATCCCGAACGGCGCCAGCGCGAACTCCTGCGCTTTTTCGTGCGTGGCGTGCGGGGCATGGTCGGTGGCGATGGCATCAATGGTTCCGTCCAGCAATCCCTCCACGATAGCATCGCAGTCCGCCTGCGTGCGCAGGGGTGGGTTCATCTTCGCGTTGGTGTTATAGCCCAGGCACGCCTCGTCGGTCAGGGCAAAGTAGTGTGGACAGGTCTCGGCGGTAACGGGCGCACCGCGCTCCTTCGCCCAGCGGATAATGCGCACCGAGCCTGCGGTGGAGACATGCAGGACGTGCAACCGGCAACCGGTGTACAGGCTCATCAGGCAGTTTCGCGCCACCTGTATCTCCTCCGCCACCGCCGGCATCCCGCGCAAGCCCATGATGGTAGAGGTCAGCCCCTCGTTCATGCAGGCGTCTTTCGTGAGCGATTTGTCTTCACAGTGCGTCAGCACAGGCAGACCCAACTGCCCGGCATACTCCATCCCGCGACGCAGCACCTCCGCCGATTGCAGGGGATAGGCATCATCGGTCACTGCTACCGCGCCAGCCTCTTTCAGCGCCGCCATCTCGGTCAGCCCTTCTGCCTGAAGCCCCTTCGTGATGGCTGCTATCGGGTACACTCGCGCCACGCCCACCTGCTCGGCTCGTTGGAGCAGTCCGCGTATCACCGAAGGTTCGTCCAGTGGCGGGTCGGTGTTGGGCATACAGCATACCGCGGTGAACCCGCCCGCGACGGCGGCGGCAGTGCCTGATTGCACATCCTCTTTGTATTCAAAACCCGGCTCGCGCAGGTGCACATGCAGGTCAATCAATCCCGGCGTCAGCACCAGCCCCGAACAGTCTATCACCTCACAACTGCCCACGTCGTACGGCGTGCTGTCGTCCACGATCGCCAGCACCTTGCCCTCATCCACCACCACATCCGCCACACGGTCAACGCCCTGTGAAGGGTCGCACACATGCGCTTTGCGAAAAATGGTTCTCATGCCGACGCCTCCCCGCCCAGTAGATGGTACAGCACCGCCATACGGATGGCAACGCCGTTGGTCACCTGTTCCAGAATGACCGAACGCCCGCTATCCGCCACGTCGTCCGCAATCTCCACTCCGCGGTTCATGGGCCCCGGGTGCATGACGATGCAATCAGGCTGAGTCCGCTCCAGCACCTTCGCGTTCACTCCCCAGCGCTGGGCATACTCGCGCAGGCTTGGCAGAAGTCCGCGCTCCATCCGTTCTTGTTGCAGGCGCAGGGCCATCACCACATCCGCACCCTCGACGCCTGCACGCAGGTCGGTATACACCTCCACCGGCAGATGGTGCACGTCGCGGGGAAGCAGGGTCGCCGGCGCCACAAAGCGCACCTTTGCGCCCATTTTAGTCAGCCCCCACAGGTTGCTTCGCGCCACCCGGCTGTGCGCGATGTCGCCCACGATTGCGACCGTCAGCCCCTCCAGCCTGCCTTTGTGCTGGCGGATGGTCAGCATATCCAGCAACGCCTGGGTGGGATGTTCGTGCATGCCGTCGCCCGCGTTCACCACAGGAATGTCCAGCGCCTGCGCCACCAGGTGCGCCGCCCCCGATTGCGGATGACGCATCACCAGGCAGTCTATCTGCATCGCTCGCAGGTTGCGCACCGTGTCCAGCAAGCTCTCCCCCTTTTGCACGGAGCTGGTCGCGGCGGCAACGCTGGTGGTATCGGCGGACATAATCTTGGCGGCGTTTTCAAACGACACGCGCGTGCGCGTGCTGGCTTCATAAAACAGGGTGACCACCTGCCTGCCCCGCAGGGTAGGCACTTTCTTCACGGGTCGCTCCAGGATCTCTTTAAAGGACTGCGCGGTGTCCAGGAGCAGGCGAATATCTGCCGGTTCGGTCTCGCGTAGGGCTATCAGGTCGGTTAACATGGCTATCGCTCCTCATCCGGTTTGCGAATGCACACAGAATCTTCGCCGTGTATCTCTTCCAGGCGAACATCCACGAACTCCTGTCGGGAGGTTGGCAGGTTTTTGCCCACGTAGTCGGGGCGAATGGGCAGTTCGCGGTGTCCGCGGTCAATCAACACCGCCAGCTGCACGCAGGCGGGTCTTCCGAGGTCCATCAGCGCCGAAATCGCCGCGCGAACGGTGCGCCCGGTATAGATGACTTCATCCACCAGCACCACCTTTTTGCCGGTGATGTCTACCGGGATGCGCGTTGCGCCGATGTCCGAGACGGTATGCGTGCGGTAGTCGTCGCGATAGAGGGTGATGTCCAGCTCGCCAACGGGAACGCTTGTGCCTTCAATGTTTTCGATCAGTCGGCTCAGGCGATGCGCCAGGGGTGCCCCTCGACGCAGGATACCCACCAGCACCAGCTCTTCTGCGCCTTTGTTGCGCTCCAGAATCTCGTGTGCGATGCGGGTGAGGGCACGCCGCATCTCGTGGGCATCCATCACTTTCACTTCGGTGGGCATGGCACGCCTCCTGATGGAACGAACCAACGGGCGGCAAGGAGAGGTGCAGGATATGCGGAACCGGTGCATCGCTCCTTGTCCGCCTCGCAGGACGGACTTAAAGGAACCCGTTAGGTAGAGTATAACGGATGTGGGGAGTGTTTGTCAACACGCGCGATGCACGAGATGCCGAAACCCTCCATGTGCT
>CAZOGB010000020.1:12409-52226 GCA_964579145.1 uncultured bacterium
CAGGCATATCTGTTATATTTGCTTGGCTCGTAAAGCCGAAAGCTGATGTCAGAAAAAGTGTAAGCAAGCAAGGAGGGTGCAATGAGCAAGCGGTTCGCATCTGTTGTTGGTGTGTTGTGGGTGTTCCTGCTTCTCTCCTCCATGGTACAGGCACAGGAGCAGACCGACATCCCCGCACTCACCTCACTGGCGGCGCGTGCCTCCCTGCGATCTGCCGTCGAGAAGCGGGAAGCCGAAGCCTGGGCAAGACAGCACGGGCTGCCGGTGCGACGAAAACTCCCCAGCGGAGCCACCATTGAGATTATGGCAGTGCGCAACGGAGTCCCCATCTACTACGTGACCACCGGACTGGAATCGGCAGATTCTCTCAGCGTTGATGAACTGTGGCCTGGTGGTTCGACCGGCTTAAACCTGACAGGGGCAGGCATCACGCTGGGAATCTGGGATAGCGGCTCGGTAGACCCCTCGCATGCCGAGTTCAGTGGACGCCTGAGCATTCGTGATGGTTCGGAGCCAAGCGACCACGCAACCGCCGTCGGTGGTATTCTGGCTGCAGCAGGAGTGAATCCCAGCGCACGGGGCATGTCCTTTGCCGCCAACCTGCACAGCTACGACTGGGACAGCGATACCACCGAAATGGCGACCGCCGCACAGGCGGGATTGCTGGTGTCCAATCATTCTTACGTCATTGCCTCGGGATGGCTTGGAGATTTTTTGTGGCTGGGTGATACGGCTATCAGCCAGCGCGAAGATTGGAAATTCGGTTTCTACAGCGACTGGGCGCGTGAATGGGACGAAATTGCCTACAATGCGCCCTATTACCTGATTGTTCAAGGAGCAGGCAATGACCGCGGAGAGGGTCCATCCAGTCAGCCTGTCCAGCACTACCACATCGATGGTAACCAGTACAACGACACCCATGACATTGACGGAGGAAGTTCGGGCTTTGACTGCATCCCTCCCAGCACCACGGCGAAGAATACTCTGGTAGTCGGTGCGGTTTACCCGGTGCCAGGAGGGTATGCGGGACCCGACAGTGTACGCCTTGCCTGGTTCAGCTCGTTCGGTCCCACCGATGACGGTCGCATTAAACCCGACCTGGTGGGCATCGGCATGGACGTGTTTTCGACGACTATCGGTGGGTATGGTTCTTTCGCCGGTACTTCTGCGGCATCTCCCAGCGTGGCGGGCGCACTAGGTCTGCTCATCCAGCACTACCGCCAGACACACGGCGGGGCAAACATGCGCGCCGCCACCCTGAAGGCGCTGGCTATTCATACCGCCGACGAGTGCGGACCCGCGCCCGGTCCTGACTACATGTACGGCTGGGGCATACTCAACGCCAAAACCGCCGCAGAGGTCATTTCCCAGAGCGTGAAGAACCCCTACACCATTCAGGAGAGAACCCTGCGCAACGGTGAAACGCACACCATCCGCGTGGTCTCCGACGGCAGCCAGCCGCTGAAGGTGACCATCGTCTGGACCGACCCGCCCGGAACACCGCCGCCGGTCTCTCTGGACCCACCTGACCGGATGCTGGTGAACGACCTGGACCTGCGCGTGACCAACGGCTCCACCACCTACATGCCCTGGGTGCTCAACCCGACAACCCCCTCTGCCCCTGCAACCACGGGCGATAACGTGCTGGATAACGTCGAGCAGGTGGTGGTGCCCAATCCGCAGGCGGGCGTATACACCATCACCGTCACCCACAAAGGCATCCTTCGCCCGGTGGGCAGGCAGGCGTACTCCATGATTGTCACCGGCGCGGTCACGCATACCCTGCAGGTCAGATCCTCTGACCCCGATAGCGGAGTCGCCATCTCGGTCACCCCTGCCGACATCAACGGACAGGGCGACGGCTCCACCCCCTTCAGCCGGGTCTACGACGGCGGCACGCAGGTCACCCTGACCGCCCCACCAACCGCGCCGAACGACAACGTGTTCATCAAATGGGTGCGCAACGGAGCAGACTTCTCTACGAACCGCACCATCACCCTCACGATGGACACCGACCACGACCTGCTGGCAGTGTACGAGTTCATCTCGCCCATTCCAGTGCTCCTCCAGCCGACACCTGGTGCGGTGGTTTCGCCCACACCCACCTTCCGCATGAGGGCAACTTCCTCACCGGGAGCGCGTATGAAATACAAGGTGGTTATCTATCAGGGCGACACGCAGATAGCGGTGTTCGACCAGACCACCGACACCACCGGCTGGAGCAAACCCGACTACGCCAGCGGCGAAGAGGCGGTGTTAACCGTTCCGGCTTCACGCGCCCTGCCGACGGGAACCCTGCAGTGGCAGGCATTCGCCTACGACGGCATCCGCTGGAGCGAGGGCAGTAACCGACGCGGTTTCATCGTCAACCAGATGCCGAACGCGCCGGTGCTTGTCAGCCCGCCTGCAAACACCATCGTGCTGGGCACGCCTACGCTGACCGTACGCGCCACTGACGCCGACCCGAGCGACACGCTCCGGTATAAAATCGTCTTCACCCGCGGCGGCACTGTGGTGGCGACCTTTGACCAGACGGTAGACGCCACCGGCTGGAACAAGACAGGCTACACCAGCAACGAGGACGCCACGCTGACCGTGCCCTCCAACCGTGCGCTGGTGCCCGGCACCTACCAGTGGCAGGCGTTCGTGTACGATGGCAAGCAGTGGAGTGACGGCAGCGAGAGCCGAACGATTATCGTCAACTCCGCGCCCTCTGCGCCAGAGCTCCTCGAACCGGCGGGTAACATCTTCGTACCGCACACGCCAACGTTCCGCCTGCGAGCGACCGACAGCAACGGCGATAGCCTGCAGTACAAAATTGTGGTGAAGCAGGCAGGACAGGTGGTCGCCACCTTGGACCAGAGCGTGGATGCTACTGGCTGGAGCAAACCCAGTTACGCCAGCGGCGAGGAAGCGGTATTTACCGTGCCGCAGAGCGCACAGCTGGCAACGGGCGCATACCAGTGGCAGGCGTTCGCCTATGACGGCAGGCAGTGGGGCAACGGCAGCTGGGAGCGCACTTTCACCGTAGACCAGGCTCCCGAAGCACCGGAAATCATCAGCCCCGCCGCAGGAGCGGTGACCTCCTCTGCTCCCGTGTTCCGCCTGCGCTCTACCGATACCGACCTCTCCGACGGCCTGCGCTACAGGCTGGTCATCTCCAGGGGTGGACAGCAGGTTGCCGTCTATGACCAGACGGTCAGCACCACCGGCTGGAGCAAATCCAGCTACGCCAGCGGCGAAGAGGCGGTGTTCCGCGTGCCTTCGGGCAACGCGCTGAGCGCAGGGACCTACCAGCTGGAGGCGTATGCCAGCGACGGACAGCAATGGAGCCTCGCAAGCACGCGCTCGTTCAAAGTCTCGGCGAAGGTCCCCGCAAGTCTGGTGGGCGTCGGCACTTTTGCGGTGAGCCTCGCACTGCCGGATACCAGCAGGCAAGCCATCGGCGCAGGGGGCACACCGATGAAGGTCTGGGATGCCAGCAGACAGTCCTATGTGGACGCGCCCGGTAACCTGCTGGTCGGCGTGGGATACTGGTACTCTGCCATGCAACCGGTGCCCCTGCAGATTGCGGGCAATCCTCTGCCCATCTCCTTCCCGATTGCGCTCAAGCGCGGATGGAACTTCATCTCCAGCACCTCTGCCGACCCCATCGCGTGGGACGTGAACGCTATCAGAGTGCGTCGGCTGGGACAGGAGGTGACTCTGCGCGAGGCGCGACAGGCAGGCTGGATAGAAGACCATGCCTGGGGATGGCTGCAGGACGGTGCAAACCCAGCCACCGGACGCTATGTGCTGGTGTACAACCCCTTGTTGATACCCGGTGCGCTGAACACCATTGAACCATGGCGCGGCTACTGGGTATTCGCCCACGAAGAGTGCGAACTGCTTCTGCAGACTTCTAACGGCGTCATCCCAAGCACCACACGTGCGGCAGAGGATAGCACAAACGCATGGGCGGTGCGTCTGGTAGTGCAGAACGGTTCCGGCAGCGCTGAAGCGGTCTTCGGCGCGAGCAGTTCCACGCAGGACATCGCCATCGGACTGCCGCCCGACCCACCCGCTTCCGCCCCGGCGCCAAAGGTGATGCTGGTGCGAGGGGGACAGCCACTCGCGGTGGACGTGCGCGCGGATGGACGTTCCAACCAGCCGTGGGAAGTGGAGGTGCACGTGCCCGCGGGCAGTGAGGATACCGCTACGCTCCTGTGGCAGGGTGTGCATCGCGCCCCGCGCACGGTGAACCCTGTGCTGGTAGACCTGCAGACGGGCGAGCGTCGCTTCCTGCGCACCAACAGTTCGCACACGTTCGCGGTGAGCCGGCAGGGTGGCGTGTATCGCTTCCGCATTGAGATGGTCTCTCAGAGCGGACTGCTTCGGCTGACGCAGGTTCGGGTGAGCGGTGGACGGAGTGCAGGCGGGCGATACACCGTCTCATTCAACCTGAACGCCCCGGCGCAGGTGGAGGCGAGCATCTATTCTGCTGGCAGACTGGTGCGTCGCCTCGTTGACGTCTCCACCCGTTCGGCGGGCATTCAGCAAATCACGTGGGATGGGCGTGATGCGAACGGCGTTGCCCTGCCCGCTGGCAGTTATCTGCTGGAGATTAAGGCGGTCAGCGCGGATGGGCAGACGGTTCGCCACACGCTACCCATCACCCTGACGCGATAAAGGGAGGTGGCACGATGAGAAGAACGATAATCGCTCTGGGATTGCTGGCTGTGCTAACGCTCGTCGGGTGCGGCGGTGGCGAGAAAGCTCCTTTTGACCCCACCCCGCCCGTGATTGGCACGCCTTCGGTGACCCGCGAAGCCGGCACCAGCCGCGTGCTGGTGCAAGTGCAGGTCTTCGATGTGGGCAGTGGTGTGCAAACAGTAATGGCGCTGGCTGTGGGCACAGACCCCACGCCCACGCAGGTCGCCATGCAGGCAGTGCCGGGCACGCCGGAGCAGTATCAGGCGACGCTGCCCGCCGACACCGTTCGCCTGCAGGTGAAAGCGGTGGACCGAAACGGCAACGAGGCAACCTCCTCCGAAATCCGCGTGCCACCCCCGGGTCCGCCGTTCTAACCGAAGCCTTCAGGGGCAACCCGCACGGGTTGCCCCTATGCAGTCTATCGTTCAGAAGCAGAAGAAGGCAGGACTGTTGCCCCTCTCGCAGAAGAGAGTCCCAACACTCTGTTCCGGAAGAGGAGTTCATTATGCGCGCGTTATGGCTTTCGGCAATCATGGTGATGTGGCTCTGCTCGCTCTCCCTGGCTCAGCGTCTGCGCCTGAGCGACATCCGCACCGAGCCGCTTGCTCCCAACCCCAATCTCATCGCCAACAGCAGCTTTGAACAGGTCACGCCGGAGGGGATACCCACCGGCTGGAGCTGGTCGCCGCGCAACACCGACGCCACCCTGCGCATCGCTACCGACCGCGCCCACAGCGGACGGTACAGCATCTTTATCACCAATTCCACACCTTTCGGCGCGCACGTCTACGGTATGGCGGAGTACCTGTCCTCCATCCCCCTGCAGGCAGGGAAACGCTACACCCTCAGCGCGTACGTGTACAGCCCCGACCCGGGCGTTGCCTGGCTGGGCGGCGGAGGCGGCTGGCAGTTCCGAATGCGCCTGCCCAAATCGCCCGACCGCTGGCGACGGGTGAGCATGACGTTCACCCCCGGCGAGGGCGACGTGCCATTCCATCTGCGTCTGATTACCGAAAGCCCAACTGCCGGCATCTGGATTGACGACATCAAGTTGGAAGAGGGCGAAACGGCGACACCACACAGCGACGACGGGATACCGGGCGCACCCGGTCTTGAGCCTGTACAGCCCAGCGTGGAGATACAGGGCGACGGTGCGTTTGAAGCCTCCTTCGTGCTTGCCCTGCCGCGCGAGACAGCGGTTCAACTACGCGCCAGCATGAAGGGGGCAGGACAGTCCACCCGAAGCGTCCGGCTCGGCGCAGGTTTCCACCGGGTTACCGTGCGAGGCGAGGCAGTGGAGGTGGACCCACAACTCCGCCAGCTGATTCTGGAGGCGAGAACGAACATGGAGTCCCTATCCGCCGAGACCACCACACGCTTTTACTCCCGTACAGGGGCACTGCGTTTGCTAAAAGGGATAGAGGCACGCCTGCCGGCGTACGAGAAGGCCGTTGCCGACCTGCAAAGAGCCGGCAAACCCACCCAGTGGGTGCGAATCAGCCTCACCGTCCTGCAGAACTTCGTGCGATACGTGCGGGAGGATTTGGACCACAAGGTAACCGCGCCTGACGGAAGCGTTACTTATCCCGAACTGCGCCGCGCGCTGATGCAGCTGCAGGAACTGCAGGAGGTGGAATCGCACCTTCGGCAGGAGATTCGCCAGCCATCCAGAGAGGTCACGCTATGGCAGTGCCGCGGCAAACGCCCTGTGGTGGCGAACGGCAGTTTGACGGACGAAACAGGGCGTCCGCTCTTCTTCACAGGCTACGGGCACTTTGGGCAGGTGCGTGCCGATATCGAAAAGTTCCCGGGGTACGGCATCAACATCATCCAGATTGAAGTCGGACCCAGCGCCATCTTCCCCTCAGAGACGGAGGTAAACGAAGAACCCATCCGCGACCTGCAGTCGGTGCTGGAGCGCGCCGAGAGGGCAAACGTGGCGGTGAACCTGCTCATCAGCCCCCACTATTTCCCCGCGTGGATGCTGGACAAATATCCCCATCTGCGCAAGCGGCGCAACGGCTTCCTGCAATACTGCCTGCACGCACCGGAGAGCAAGGCACTGCTCAAACGGTACATCCAGACCCTTATCCCCGCCATCAGGCGCTATCCTGCCCTGCACAGCATCTGCCTGAGCAACGAGCCGGTGAGCTTCGAGGAACCGTGTGAATACGCCACGCAGGAATGGCATCGCTGGCTGGAGGGGAGACACGGTGACATCGCCACGCTGAACCGCCGATGGGGTACGTCATACGCTCGCTTTGAAGAGGTTCCCCTGCCCAACCCGTTTGATGGCGACGCCCGCAGCCGCCTGCCCAGCTGGTATGACTATATCCGCTTCAATCAGGAGTTTTTCGCCGGGTGGCATGGGATGCTGGCAGACGCCATCCGCGAGGTCGCCCCCGACCTGCCCATTCACACCAAAGCCATGAGCTGGACGCTGGTGAACGAAGGCGACGTGGTGTATGGTGCGGACGCCTACCTCTTCTCGTGGTTCAGCGACATCAACGGCAACGACAGCGTGTGCTGGTACAACCACGGCGAGGGCGAATATGCGCAGGGGTGGGTGTTGAACGCCATGTCGCATGACCTTCAGCGGTCGATGAAGAACGCGCCCGTGTTCAACAGTGAGAACCACCTAATACCCGACCGCGAAACGCGCCCCGTACCTGCTCAGCATGTGCATACCGTGCTGTGGCAGGAGGCGATTCACGGACAGTGCGCTACCACGATATGGGTATGGGAACGCACCTTCGACCCGCGCAGCGACTTCGCCGGCAGTATCATGCATCGCCCCGCCTGCGCTGAAGCGGTCGGACGTGCGAACCTGCTGTTGAACAGATACGCACGCGAGGTCACCGCCCTGCAGAACGCTCCCGCCGACGTGATGCTGATAGATAGCGTCACGGGCAAGGTGTGGGATAGCGGAGCGTATTCCGACTGTCAGGGCAAGCTCTACGAGGCGCTGATCTTCACCGGCGTCAAAACCGGCTTCATCTCCGAGAGGCAGCTGGAGGAGGGCATCCTGCCCTCCGCTCCCGTCCTGATGGTGGCAAACCAGCGTCACCTGAGCGACCGTGCGCTGGAAACCCTGCTTAAATATCGCGGGCGCATCGTCTTCGTCGGGGAGGGCAACCTGCTCTCGCAGGACGAGTACGGGCAACCGCGCGAGATACGCCTTGCGCCCACCGCACGCATACCCTTCACCTACGGCAAAACCTCTGCTCGCGACCTGTGGCAGGCGATACAAACCGCTCTGCCTGCATGGGGTGTGAAACCGCGCGTGCAGGTGGTGGGCGCTGATGGCAAACCCGCGTGGGGCATCGCCTGGCGCACCGCGGAGCTGGATGGCAGGACGGTTGTCAACCTGTGCAACTATCGGCACGATGCGGTGCGCATCAGCCTGCGTGCGAACGGCTCTCCCCTCTCCTATCGCGCACCCGATGAAGGAGCACTGCGCAGAGAAACCATCACCCTGCAGAGTCTGGAAACGAAACTGCTCGTCGTCGGCGCGGAGGGCAGGCGGTAGTAGACAGATGGCAGAACGAACAGATATGGGGACCGCCCGGGCGCGGACGGTCCCCGCATTCGTGGTAACGCCCCTCACAGGCAAAGCTCCAAAATACCGCCCGCCACCTCGGGCGTGATGTCGCTGTGTTCACCCAGCGCGGTCATCCCGTGCTCCCTTAATTGACTGACGATAGCGGGGATAACCTCCCTGCCGATGCCGTACGCCGAGAGACGAGTGGGGATGCCCACGCTCTCAAAGAACTCGCGCGTGCGCGCGATACCTGCATCAATGCGCGATTCCTCGTCGCCTTCGCGAATGCCCCACACACGCTCGGCATACTGCAGTATCTTGGCACGCTTTGCCTCTCGCTTCGCCTGCATCACAGCGGGCAGGACGATGGCTAGCGTACGGGCGTGGTCGATATCATACAGCGCGGTGATTTCATGCCCGATGGCATGTGTCGCCCAGTCTTGCGGAACCCCCACGCCGACGATGCCGCACAGCGCAACGGTCGCACACCACATGATGTTCGCGCGGGCATCGTAGTCGGTCGGATTTTGCAACACGCGCGGAGCCTGTTCAATCAGCGTCAGTAAAATCGCCTCTGCCATCCGGTCCTGCAGAGGCGCGTCCACCGGATAGGTCAGGTACTGTTCCATCACATGCACAAAGGTGTCCACAATGCCGTTGGCGGTCTGGCGCGGCGGCAGCGAGAAAGTGGTCTCTGGGTCCAGCGCGGAGAAGCGCGGATAGACCAGCGGAGAGCCGAACGACAGCTTCGCGCGTTTGCCCGCGTGGCTAATGACCGCGTAGCCGTTCATTTCGGAGCCGGTGCCGGGCAGTGTCAGCACTGCGCCCAGCGGAACGGCGGCATGTACCGGCGCACGCTTCTCCAGAATGTCCCACGGCTCCCCCTCGAACGGCACCGCCGCGGCAATGAACTTGGTACCGTCCAGTACGGAACCGCCGCCCACCGCAAGCAGGAAGTCAATCCCCTCGCGCCTGACCAGCTCCACCGCAGGCATCAAAGTCTCGTAGCGAGGGTTCGGCTCGATTCCGCCGTACTCCCACACCTGCCAGCCCTTCAACGCATCCCGCACCTGTTCATACACGCCGTTGCGCTTGATACTTCCGCCTCCGTATGTCATCAGCACGCGCGCACCCTGCGGGATATACTCGCGGATACGTGCAATCGCTCCCTTACCAAACAGGATTCGCGTCGGGTTATGAAAGGTAAAATCGAACATTCGCCACCTCCTCACTAGGGATAGATAATCACCTTATTGCGTTCGGGGCTTCCCATGACCTCCACCGCCCGGTGGATTTCGGTGAGCGGGAAGCGATGCGAGATGACCTTTTCGGGGTCCACCAGCCCGCGCTCGATCAGCCGAATGGCTTTCTGCATCGCCAGCGGGTTGGTGCCAAAACTGGCGTCCATCCGAGCCTCCAGAAAGTGCATCAGCCCGCCGTCCAGCTCAAAGGTCTCGTGCGTGGTGATGCCGAACACGTTCCAGCGCGTGCCCCGACGAAGCAGGCTGACCATCAGCTTCACCGCCTCAATCGGACCCGCCGATTCGATAATCACATCGGGACCGTCGGGCAGGATGTCGTACACGGCTGTTCTGGCGTCTTCGCGCAGGGGGTTGATGGTGTGTGTGGCGCCCAGCCGACGCGCCGTCTCCAGCGCGTAGTCGCTGATGTCAATCGCAATCAGTCGCCCCGCGCCCGCCGCCTTTGCCACCATCAGGCAGTACATCCCGATACCGCCCGTGCCGATGACCACCACATCGTCACCCACCTGCATCTGCGAGGTGTGGATGACCCCTTTCCATGCGCCGCTGACCGGCTCGGTCTGGCAGGCGGCGTCAAAGCTGATGCCCTTCGGCTTGGGATACACCGACGTCGCGGCGGTGACGGTGTACTCCGCGAAACTGCCCGGTCGCACGTCGTCGGGACCGTCGCCGCCGGTCACAAAGGACTGCGAACAGTAATGATGCAGTCCCATCCGGCACTGCGGGCAGGTGCCGCAGAACCCGCTCGGCTGGATGATGACCTCATCGCCCTCTTTCACATGCTTCACGCCTGCGCCCACACCAGCCACCACGCCGGCGGGTTCATGCCCCGGAATCAGGGGAAACCGCACGTTGCGACGGATGCCCTTGATGGCTTTGTAGTCGGTCGCGCAGAAGCCGCACGCCTTGATGCGCACCAGCACCTCGCCCTCGCCGGGTTCGGGGGTCGGCACCTCGCGCAGCTCCAGACGGTTGAAATCAGTCAGTACCGCAGCTAACATCGTCCTCTCCTCACATGAACAGTTTGGGCAGGTATTCTACCGGTTCATCGTATGGTGGCTCCAGCCCCGATGCCACACGATACATCCGCTCGTGACTGGTGCGCGCCGCCTCCGCCAGCGGCTCATACGGCTTGTTGCACACGTCCAGAAAGCCGATATTGTAGTTCTCGCCGTCGAAACGCCCCAGCGCAGACTGGTCATACAGCGTGAAATAGTGTACCCCCACGCACCACGCCTCTGCTGCCGCCGTCTCCAGATACACACGGTAGGCTCTGCCACGTTCCGCCTGATTGCGCACTCTGCCGATGCCGCTCGCTGGTAACCCCACATCCAGCGCACCAAAGTGCCACTCGCCGATGAGAATGGGCATGTTCAATGCCTCGCTGAGCGGGCGTAGGCGATGCGTCGGCACGCGGTTTTCGTAGCAGTTGATGCTGAACACGTCAAAGCACTTCATGCCCTCCACCGCCCATGCAGGAGGAACGGTATAGTAGCGCGCCCCCAGGTTCAAATGGTTGGGGTCCACCCGCCGACACGTTGTGCTGAGGGTTTCATACAGCCTTGCCACCATCACACTGCTGAACCGTGCCAGGTCCTCGCGGGCCGTCTCGGTCAGCGCATGATGCCACTCGCCTTCCGCCACATCGTTCAGCCGCACATCTATCCCCCACGCCGAAGCCAGCGCGGAATCACTGCCATACCTCTGCCGAAGCCAGTCAGCCAGGGCACGCCGCGTCGCGCAGGCAGGAGTATTCAACAGCATCCCTTCGGCGGGCGTCTGCGCAGCGAAGCCCCACGTTGGCTCGTTCATCAGGAAATAGCCGATAAACGCGGGGTCGTCTGTGGTCTCACGTAACTGCTCAGCGAAGGCATCCGCGTCCTGCTCGAAGCGGGGGTCAAACACATCCGGGAAGTCGCGAAAAACGGAAGGGGTATGCTTCGCCTCAAAGTGCAGGGGGCGCACATACGGATAGCCAGCCTCGCGCGCAATCTGCCAGTCTGACCAGTTTGCCACCGTATTGAAGCCGAACCGCCGCAGGTGCGCCAGCGCGATTTGCGCCCAGCACTCGTACCACCGCTCCCTGCCAAAGGCGCGGATGAAGTTCGCCGCCAGATAGTTGATACTGCGCCGGCTCCATCCCGCCGCCGTACGATACACCTCCCCGTATTCGCCATTGGGGTCGGGAAGCCACTCTAAGGCGGTTTCCAATCCATCGTACGCGGCTTCTGTGTCCACCCGCACGCAATCCACCCCCGCAGACCAGAACGCATAGCCGTCGGGGTCTACCAGCCACCATCGCCTGCCGTCGTGATGTGTGCGGAAGAAGCCCGTCGCTTCGAAGCGCAGATCCTTCCAACCACCCCAGCGCGAAAAACCATCGGGCAGGGAAGCTGACGACGCCTCCGCCAGCTGTTTGCGCAAGCGCTCGGTCACCTCTTCGGGTGTCCTGCTTTTGCCCGCCCACTCGTGCAGGCGACTCTGCCCAAGCATGTCCACCAGCGGCCCCTTCGGCAGGACAGGCTGTTCCAGCTTCGGCGGCGTCTCCGCGGGAGCCACCAGCGGGGTCATACACCAGCGAACAGGCTCATCTGCTTTGCGCAAAACGGTCAGCGTGATGCGGTCTACATCCTTCAGGTCAACC
The DNA here is from genome assembly GCA_964579145.1 of uncultured bacterium. GTDB lineage: Bacteria > Armatimonadota > HRBIN16 > HRBIN16 > HRBIN16 > HRBIN16. Next base: position 24,549 of record CAZOGB010000020.1, read on the forward strand.
ACGTCGCCGCCGCACATCGGCTTGAGCCATGCCCCCTCACGCGGATACTGCCAGCGGTTCTGGTTCACCGCCTCCAGCGGCACGCGAAGCCTTGCCGAACACTGATTCAGCAATCCAAACATCAGCTGAAATGTCCTGCCCGTTGCCGACTCGTGCAGGCGCAGGGCGAACACCGCGAGAAACCTGCCATCCAGTAGCATATCGGCGGTAAGATAGCGCATATCCGCCAGCGCGCCTTTCGGGAACGAGTACTCCAGCCCGTCGCCCTCGGCGTGAGCCGTATACCAGACCGCCCCCTCCAGCGGCGACGGTTCATCCGACACACTGAGCCTGCCAACGTGCGCTCGCGGCATCAGGCGCAGGCTGTTTGCTGTCGCCATGGTGCACCTCCCTCCATTACTGCTTGCCATCTCCAGATTAGCGATGGAGTTTCCATTCGCCTGCTTGACATGGGTGTACAGGTCATGGTATATTATGAATCAAGATACTTTGTTGATTGATTTAGTCAAGATATGGAGATACGAAAGATGAACTTACGTCCTTTGCTGGTAACGGACAAGGCAAGGCGAAACGAGTGGTTGGAGCGGTTCGCGAATTTGCCCACGATTCGCCTGACGCACAGACAGGTATCGGACGTGGAACTGCTGGGCAACGGGGGATACACTCCGCTGTACGGCTTCCTCACTCGGCGCGACTACCACAGCGTGCTGGAGGACATGCGCCTGAGCGACGGCACACCGTGGAGCATTCCCATCACGCTGGCGGTATCGCACGAGGTAGCCTCGGCAGCGAAAGAGGATACGCCCGTCGGGCTGACCGACCCGGATGGCACGCCGCTGGCTGTCCTGCACGTGCGCGAACGTTTCCGTTACGACAAAGAGCGAGAGGCGCAAAGCGTCTTCCGCACCACCGACAGCGCCCATCCAGGGGTTGCCGCCCTGTACGCCCAGGGTGAGGTCTACCTGGCTGGCGAGGTGGAGGTTTTGCGGCTGCCACAGCACCATGACTTCCCCGCCTATCGCCTGACCCCTCAGCAGACACGCCAGCAGTTTGCCCAGCGGAGGTGGCGCACGGTGGTGGCTTTTCAGACGCGCAACCCAATACATCGCGCCCACGAGTACATCATCAAGTGCGCTCTGGAAATCGTGGATGGGTTACTGCTTCACCCCATTGTGGGCGAGACCAAATCGGACGACATCCCCGCGCCGGTGCGGATGGCTTGCTACGAGGCGTTGCTGGCAAACTACTTCCCCGCCGACAGGGTGGTGCTGGCGGTCAACCCAGCGGCGATGCGCTACGCAGGACCGCGTGAAGCCATCTTCCATGCCCTCGTGCGGCGCAACTACGGATGCACCCATTTCATCGTCGGTAGGGACCACGCTGGCGTCGGGAACTATTACGGCACCTATGATGCGCACCACATCTTCCAGCATTTCCAGCCGGGCGAACTGGGCATCACGCCGCTCTTCTTTGACCACACCTTCTACTGCTTGCGCTGTGGAGGGATGGCGTCTATCAAAACCTGTCCGCACGGCGCGGAGGCAAGGCTCAACCTCAGCGGCACGCAGGTGCGCCGTCTGCTCAGCGAGGGACAGCCACTGCCGCCCGAGTTCACCCGTCCCGAAGTGGCACAGGTGCTGGTTCAAAGCTTGACGGCAGGGAGACCTTAGCATGTGGCAGTGGGTAGCAACGGTCGCGATGTGGCTGATGGAGGGTTCATACCTGCCTCAATTGATTCGGCTCTATCGCGTCAAGGAGGCGGAGGAGTTCGCTCTGCTCTTCCCTTTGCTGAACGTCACAGGGCGGTTCCTGCTGATGCTATACAGCCACTCGCGCGGAGAGTACGTGCTGGCATGGGGATTCTTGGGCGGGCTGATGCTGAGGGTTACTCTGCTTCTGCAGGTGCTTTACTATCGCTGGCGACGCCGGTATTTCGAGCGATTGCGCAACACAACACTTGGACTATAGGCAGGAGGTTACGGCATGAACACACCATTACAAACGGATATCGACAGCCTGAACGCTCAGTTTGAGGCTCTGCCTCCGCAGGCACTGCTGAAGTGGGCGGTGGAGCAGTTTGGCGATAGGGTGGCGCTGGCGTGCAGCTTCGGCGCGGAGGATGTGGCACTGGTGGATATGCTGGTGAAGATTACTCCTCAGCCGCGCATCTTCGTGCTGGACACGGGCAGGCTCCACCAGGAGACCTACGACGTGATGGAGCGATGCCGACAGCGCTACCACATCGAGTTCGAAGTGTACTTCCCGCAGACCGCACTGGTGGAACAGCTCCTGCGCACCAAAGGCGCGAACTCCTTCTACCTGTCGGTGGAAAACCGCAAGGAATGCTGTCACATCCGAAAGGTCGAGCCGCTGGGACGCGCCCTGAAGGGGTTGCAGGCGTGGATCACCGGCTTGCGCCGACAGCAGGCGGTCACCCGTGCCAGCATCCCCAAGATTGAAGTGGACGATGCGCATGGCGGCATCCTGAAACTCAATCCCCTAGCGGACTGGAGCGAGGAACAGGTGTGGGAGTACATCCGCGCCCACAACGTGCCCTACAACGTGCTTCACGATAAGGGCTTCCCCAGCATCGGTTGTGTGCCGTGCACCCGCGCCATCCAGCCGGGTGAAGACATCCGAGCTGGACGCTGGTGGTGGGAAACGCCTGAGCAGAAAGAATGCGGCTTGCACGTCAGGTCAGGATAAGGAGGCGAATCGTCACGATGTTGGAACAGGAACGCATCAAGAAAGAGAAGGACGGGTTGGACGTATACGCCGACATCCTGCGATATGCACGTACCGGCTACCGGTCCATCCCACCAGATGACCTGTATCGCTTCCGCTGGTACGGGCTGTACGAGCAGAAACCCAAAGTCGGGCACTTCATGCTTCGCGTGAAGATACCCGGCGGCGAGTTGACCGCCGAGCAGATGCGCACGCTGGGACAGATTGCCGAACGCTACGCGCGTGGCTTTGCGGACATCACCACCCGCCAGAACTTCCAGTTCCATTGGATTACTATCGAAGACATACCTGATATCTTCCAGCGACTGCATCGGGTGGGGCTAACCACTTCGGGCGCATGTGGCGACATCACGCGCAACGTGGTGGGCTGTCCTGTTGCGGGCATAGACCCCGACGAGATACTGGACGGTCGCCCCTATGTGCTGGCGGTGACTCGCTACTTCCTGAACAACCGCGAGTTCTCCGACCTGCCGCGCAAGTACAAGATGTCCGTGGCGGGATGCGCGGTTCACTGCGCCCAGCCCGAAATCAACGATGTAGGAGCCACTGCGGTGCGCCGCCGCAGGGCAAATGGCGAATGGGAGTACGGCTTCCACGTGCGCGTGGGAGGGGGCTTGAGCAGCCGCCCGATGTTCGCCCAGAAACTGAACATGTTTGTGCCGCCGGAAAAGCTGGTGGACGTTATCCGCGCCATCACCGAGATTTTCCGCGATTTCGGCTACCGCGACAACCGCAAGCGCGCCCGCCTGAAGTTCCTGGTGGCGGACTGGGGCATCGAGCGATTTGAACAGGAAGTACGCGCTCGGTTGGACTGGACACCAGAGCCTGCCATCGGTTGGGAAGAGCCGCACCGCGTATACCGCGACCACATCGGCGTACACCCGCAGAAGCAGGAAGGGCTGAACTGGGTGGGCGTGGCGGTGCTGAGCGGACGCATTCGCGCCGAACAGATGCTGGCGGTGGCGTCGCTGGCGGAAGAATTCGGCCAGGGCATCGTGCGCACCACCAACCAGCAGAACCTGCTTATCCCTTACGTGCCAACGCATCGGGTGGACACCTTGCTTGCGGAACTGCAAAGGGTAAACCTGCCATACGAAGCCTCGCCCTTCCGACGGGCGGCGGTGGCGTGCACGGGCAACGAGTTCTGCAATCTGGCTATCACCGAAACAAAACGGCTGATTGTGGAGATTGTGGAGCACCTGGAGCGCACTGTCCCGCTGGACGAGCCCATTCGTATCAACCTGAACGGCTGTCCCAACGACTGCGGACAGCATCATATCGGCGACATCGGATTGCAGGGCTGTCTGGTTCGCGCAGGCGATGAGAAAGTGGAGGGCTACGACATCGCGCTGGGTGGTCGACTGGGAAGGGATGCCCGTTTCGTTCGCCCCATCTGGCGCAAAGTGCCTGCCAGTCAGGTGAAGTATGCGCTTGAGCGTCTGCTGAACAACTACCTTGCCCTGCGCGACCCGGAAGAGGACTTCAGCGACTTCGTCGACCGCCACACCGACGAGGAGCTGGCATCGCTGATGCAGGTGCAGTTCGCCGAGGGAGTAGATGCACCTCCGTTTCATCCGGTACCTGCCGAGGTAGTGGAGGGATAGGACATGCGCTATTACCCGGTGTTTCTTGACCTGCAGGCGCGCGATTGTCTGGTGATAGGCGGAGGAAAGGTGGCAACCGAAAAGGTTCACGCCCTGCTGGACGCAGGCGCAAAGGTGACGGTAATCGCCCCCGAAGCGACCGAACGGATTCAGCACTGGCACCAGCAGGGCGTTCTCTGCTGGGTGCCTCGCCGCTGCCAGATCGAAGACATGCGGGGGCGTTTCCTGGTGATTGCCGCCACCGATGACCCTGCCCTCCATCGCCAGCTGTATGAGTGGGCGCATTCCCAGAATCAGCTTTTTAACGCCGTAGACGAGCCAGAGCACTGTAACTTCATCACGCCGGCAATCGCGAGCAGTGGTCCCGTGCAGATTGCGGTCTCCACCTCTGGCTGCAGTCCGCTTCTGGCACAGCAGTTGCGCGATCAGATTCGGGAGCAGATTCTACCCCAGCAGATTGGCTTACTGGCGCAGTTTCTGGGCGAGCGGCGTGCGCTGGTAAAGAAGCACATGACGGGTTATGAGCATCGGCAAAGGTTCTGGCAGAAGGTGCTGGATTCCTGCGTGCCGGAGCTGCTGGAACGCCATGCACAGGAGCAGGCACACGCGGTTTTCATGAACCTGCTACGGGAGGAGACATCAAGCGGATATGGCGACAGGTAAAGTCTATCTTGTTGGCGCCGGTCCGGGCGACCCTGAGCTCATCACCCTGAAAGCGATACGCTGTCTGCAAAGCGCGGACGTGGTGCTGTACGACCGGCTGGTACATCCCCTTGTGATGGCGTATGCCCCGGCGGGTGCGCACTGTGAATACGTGGGCAAGGAGCATGGCGAGGACAGCAACGCACGCCAAGAAGCGATTATCCAGCGCATGATTGCCAGCGCTCGCGCAGGCAAAACGGTGGTACGCCTGAAGGGGGGCGACCCCTTCGTGTTCGGGCGGGGCGGCGAGGAGCTGCTGGCGCTGGCGCAGGCTGGCATCCCGTGCGAGGTGGTGCCGGGCGTCAGCTCCGCCATCGCCGTACCAGCCAGCGCAGGCATCCCCGTCACCTTTCGCAGCATAGCGCGCGCTTTCGGCGTGTTCACCGGCACCACCGCCGACGGTGAGCCATCGCACTGGCAAGCGGCCGCCCATCTGCCCACCGCCGTCTTCCTGATGCCTGGACAGAACCTCAAACCCATCGCTGAGGCGCTGACACGTCATGGGCGACCCGCAGACACCCCTGTTGCCATTGTACAGAACGGCACTCTGCCCGACCAGCGCGTATACTGGGGAACCCTGCAGACCCTGCTGGAAGAGGATATCCCATTCGTTGCCCCCGCCACGCTGATAGTGGGCGAAGTGGTGCGCCTGGCTCAGCACGTGCTGGGTCTCCAGCCATCTGAAATGCCCTTGCTTGCCCTGTCCACCATGGCAGAGTAGAAATACCCCGGCAACCAGAAGTTGCGGGCTACTCAAAACAGCGGAGGCTATAACCTGCGCCAGCAGGTTTTGTTCTGTGTTGCCTGCGATTTCCAATCGCAAGGTTGGAGGTCTTCTGCTGGCATAGTCCGTTTGCTTTACCTCGCGAAGCTTGGGTAAACTAAGGTGGATTTCAAGAGAAGGGCTTTAAGCAATAACAGATATGATTCGCGTCGCCTTTACCACGCTGGGCTGTAAGGTCAACCAGTACGAGACCCAGCGCATTATTGATAGCTTTGAGGAGCAGGGTTTTGCGGTAGTCGGCTTTGACGAGCAGGCAGACCTGTATGTGGTCAACTCTTGCTCGGTAACGCAGCTGGCGGAGAAGAAGTCCCTGCAAATTGTTCGTCGCGCCGCTCGCCAGAACCCTGGCGCCCGCGTGGTGCTGACCGGCTGTTTCGCGCAGTTCACCATCCTGCGTGGAGAGCGCGTTGGCGAGGCTGCGCTGGTTGTGCCGAACACCGATAAGATGCGCACGGTGCATTACGTGCTGGAGGCTTTCCCCAACATCCGTGAGGAGATTCAGCGCGACCCTGCACCGCGCGCCCTGAGCACTCCTTACGAACGCACTCGTGCTGTGGTAAAGATTCAGGACGGCTGTAATGTCTGTTGTTCCTTCTGCTCTATTCCGTTCACGCGCCCACGCATGTTCAGCCGACCCGCTTACGAGGTGCTGGACGAGATACGCCGCTTGGTGGACGAAGGCTTCAAAGAGGTAGTGCTGACGGGCGTGCTTATCGGCTCATACGGCGCGGAAACGGGTAGCGGCGGTGTTGACCTCGCCGGGCTGATCCGGCAGATGGCGCGCATCAACGGGCTGGAGCGCATCCGCATCAGCTCCATTGAACTGACGCAGGTAAGCGACAGATTGATTGACGTCTGCGCGAGCGAGCCGAAGGTCTGCCCGCACCTGCACATCCCCCTGCAGAGCGGCGACGACAGGATTCTGCAACGGATGAACCGCCCCTATCGCCAGCAGGACGTACTGAACCTAGCGGAAAAACTATACGCAAAGATACCCGATTTAGCCATCACCACCGACATCATGGTGGGCTTTCCGGGCGAGGACGAATCCGCCTTCCGACAGACCTGCAGGGTGGTGGAGAGCGTGCAGTACGCGCGAGCGCATATCTTCCGCTTCAGCCCGCGTCCCGGCACGCCAGCCTCTCAAATGGAAGACCAGGTGCCCGATGCCGAGAAGGAGCGCCGCAGTCACGAACTGGCGGAGCTCTGTCGGCGGTATCGGGAGCGGTTTGTGGCGCAACGCCTGGGACGCACCCTGCGCGTGCTGGTGGAAGGCAAACAGGGCAAAGGCGGCTTGATGAAAGGGTTGACCGATAACTATGTCCCCGTCGAGTTTGCTGGCGGGGCGCACCTCGCAGGGCAGCTGGTATGGGTACGCCTGCTGAGCCTGAGCGAAGATGGCGCGATGGGTGAACTGGTCAGTACTTCGGGAGGGCATGAGAATGGACGATTGCATCTTTTGCCGAATCGCGCAGAAGAAGATACCCTCTATCTGCGTGTACGAGGATGAACACGTTTACGCTTTCAAAGACATCAACCCGCAGGCGCCGGTGCATATCCTGGTTATCCCCAAAGAGCACATCACAGACGTAGATGCTCTGCAGGAACAGCACGACGCGCTGGCTGGCAAACTACTTCGCATCGCAGCGCACATCGCGCGGGAGATGAAGATAAACAGGACAGGCTATCGGCTGGTGGCGAATGTAGGACCGCACGCCGGACAGAGCGTGTTTCACCTGCATATCCATCTGATAGGCGGCAGGCAGATGACCTGGCCCCCGGGCTAAAAGGAGCGGGCGATGTTACTCAAACAGATGCGCTGTCGATACTGTGGGCGCGAGTTCCTGCAGGAGATGAGCCGCGCAGGGCTGGCTTCGCAGCGGATATACTACTGCAGCGACGAGTGCTACCACATGGCGCACCAGAGCACGGAAACGGTGACCTGCCCCGCCTGCGGGAAGGCGGTATCAAAATACGCACCAACGGCGCCCTATTGCTCGGCAGTATGTCGGGCGACATCGCAGGCATCCACCGCAAGACGCGGCGCAGGAGGCACGAACCCATACATCTGCCAGATGGTGGGATGCTTTGAACCCGCGACCGAGCCTATCCCCCTGCCTGAATCGCAGGGAAATCTCTACCTCTGCGCCAGACACCGCGACCAGCATCTATCCGGCGAGCTGTCCGTGCCCCACATCGCCAGCATGACCACCCGCTACATCCACGACCTGCGCGTGAAGCGACTCAACCGCCTGTACGATGAACGGGGCAACCTGTGCGAGATTCTGCGCCGTGATGACCCTATTTACCGCGAATGCTTCCCCGACGGCTTTGCGCAGGCATACATCACGCACGTTAATTACGGCGTGGTGAAGGGCTGGCATTTGCACCTGAAGCAAAAGGACCACTTCTTCGGCGTGTACGGCACGGCAAAGGTCGTCCTGTACGACGAGCGAGAAGGCTCTCCCACGCGCGGTATGATTAACGAGATCATCCTGACGCCCGAACGCCCCCTGCTGGTGCAGATTCCCGAGCGGGTGTGGCACGGCTTCATGGCGCTATCCCCCGAGGGAGCAGGCATCCTGAACTTCCCCACGCGCCCCTACGACTACGCCGACCCCGACGAATACCGCTGTGACCCCCACTCCGGCGCGATACCCTACTCGTGGCAGGTGGAAGACAGGTAGTTTTACTGTTTTTTGCGCAAAGGGACTGGTAAAGTGTGGGAGCACGTCGTATAATAGAGGCGTGTTCTACGGCAAGCAAAGGAGCGGTTGGATATGGCAGGTGTCTCTCGTGCTATGACGCAATCCTATCATCGTATCCTGACGGTGTACTACAGGCTCAGCGAACGGGTGGCCGAATCCTTCAATTTATCGGCGCGTTTGAGCTTGCTGATGTTGTTGATTGCCGCGCTGGGCTGCGCAGGTATAGCCGCTGCAGTTTTCTACGAGGCATGGTTTGGCGTTGTTGCCCTGATGATTCTGTTTGTGCTACTGCCTGCGCTGATTGTCTATCCCGAGCTAATTATCATCTGCGTACTGCTGGCTGTAGCTTCGCTTGTCTCGCCCGCCTTCTGGGACACGCTGGCGCTGGGAGATCGGGGGATAACACTTCCCAACATGCTGGTGGCTCTGGGGCTCGTGATTGTTCTGATGCGTGCCTGCGCTGGCAACCTGCCCATCCGTGCCCTGTGGGTTAATCCCACCACCCTGGCCATTCTTGTTTTTCTGACTTTGAGCGTACCTGTTGGCTTGATATACCACCGCATTTTTGGGGGACTGACTATCCGCTCGCAGCTTTCCGAGATGCAGGATATGATTATTTGGATGGTATACTTCATCATCATCGGGATTGTGGTCACCTCCAAAACACTGAGACACCTGCAAATTGGATTACTGTTTGTGGCCCTGGTCGGTTCGGTGCCAACCATCCTGCAGGCGATCGTGGGAGAACGTGCCTTATTCTTCCTGAAGCTTACCGAGTGGGACATCCCCCTGATGAAAATGGAGGGATTGGTGCGCGTACTTCCGCCCGGGCACTATCTGTACGTTGTCTCGTTCCTTGTCTCCACTCAGATGGCTATCGCCTCGTCGGGAAGCAAACGATGGGGGTGGGGAATGCTTGCCCTCGTTTACGGGTTAGCCATTCTCATGACATTGACGCGCCATTCCTGGTTTGGAGCAATGCTTGGGGTTGGCTTGCTGTGGCTGTTTGGAGATAGCAGCACAAAAGCAAAAGCCGTCATTCTGCTGGGCTTAGTGGTTGCAGCCATTGTATCGCTAACAATGATGATGCGCCCCGTGCCAGTGTACCAGCCTACCGATTTCTTTGCCAAAATCCAGCGACGTTTCCTCAGCACTTTTACAGAGGACCCTGAACATTATGCGCTGGGAAGCCCTACCTCTATTGGTCAACGAGTCTTTGAGACACGTTACGTGCTGAACAAATTCCCCGAGTCACCCTGGTTTGGCTTTGGATGGGGTACCAAGCATCCCCTCAGGATACGGCGTAGTCCCTACGTTGGAAGCACGTACGAAGTCCGCACCTACATACACAATTCCTTCGTGTGGATTCTGGGCAAAGGGGGTCTTATTGGTATCGCAGGACTTTTGGCGCTGTGTTTCACAGGTATACTCCGCGGCTATCTATTATACAAGCAAGCCACCGACCAATACGCACGGGCGTGGTTGCTTGCGCTGTGGGTGGCGTTCCTGGTGTTACTGCTGGCTGCTCAATTCGAACCAGTGTTCTGGATTCGAAACCGTATTGTGTCTCTGGTAATGGTTCTGGCGCTGATGGAGTGTATTCACTACTTCAGTCAAAAGAAACAAGATGTCGAGCTCACCGGACAGTTACCTCAAACTCCACCTTTGCGGTAGCGCCTGCAGCCACCGACTGTAAGGTAATCTGCACCAGAGTGGGATCAGGGGGGTCGGCAGCCGGTGCACCATTCACCATCAGGCTGCCAGGACGATACCTCATCACAGTCGGTATGGGCACTGACACCACAACGTTCCTGACCTCGCCATTGGTAAGGTTGGTTGCGGTAACAGTAATTTTGACCACTTCACCTGGGCGTGCGTCCGCCCTGCTTATGCTGGTGCTAACCCGCACATCGGGGGAGGCAGATTCGGATGCATCTACCAGTATTGCCCCTTCCATTCCCCTCAGAGTAATTTCTGTTAGCGGGTCGCTCAGCGTACCGTCCCATCTGACACGTCTATAGACGCCTGGCAAAGGATGAGTGGTTGCGGAATCATCACCTGTGTCCTGGGGGTCGTACTTACTGGTCATTTTCAGCAATACCAACCCCTTCGTATACTTGCGCGCGAATACCGTATAAGTAGTGGATGGTCTGTTCGGCAATGTGCCGGATGCCAGCGCAAAGACATAGGTCGGATAAACAGGCTTCCCCGCCAGCTTCGGATAGTTTCCATTAAGCACAGAACTCGCGGTATCGCCAACCACAATGTTATCTGGAAAGCCTCCCCCGTCCCTATAGGTCAAAACCTCCGGCGTAAAGCCCGGCGGGACGAGGTTCGCTGGCTGACCAATGTCCACCTGCAGCATGGCGGTAGGCTGGTAAACCATTGGCTTGGGCATGGTGCCTATCGGGGTAGTTTCGATATCGGAGCCATACATCGCAGCGCGCCAGATGTTTAAAAAGCTGCGTTGAGGATGCTGAACCAGATAGAAAAACGCCAGCGCATGTTCTTGAAACCGCTTCCATGCTGTAGCGTCCGTCCCCCCTCCAATACGCTGAAGGGCATCACCTGACATGTTGAATTGCAGAACCTGCTCCAGTCCTGCCCCTGTCTCCATGCTGATATTCAACAGTCGCCGGCGGAAGGAGACTTCGGTGGTCTGATAAATGCTTCCCTGCGGATAGTGCTCGTGAAAGACGTAATCGTTGTAGAGATGCGTATAGTACCCGTTCTGCAGATACGTCTGCTGTAAGGGGAGAGGCGCATATACCTCGTATGTTCCCAGATTGCCACCAACCTTTTTACCGCTATTGCGGAGATAGCGGTGCGCCTCTAACCAGTTCTGCTCCCAGCCCTGTGCATCATCCCTCTCTACGGCTGCCGCCAGCATTGGTGATGGCGAAGGCACGACCATCCCATCGCTAAACAGCCCATGTACGTGGCTGTCGGGGTTCTGCAGATACACTGCAGAGAAGTAATCCAGCATCACCTGCCTCAGCTCGCTTCTTGCCCAGTTGATGACATAATTCAATGCCCCCAGCCATCCCGCACGTATCACTCGCGCCTGCCCTGCCCATCGCGCCCTGGCATTCGGGTTTACCAGGGCAGTATACTCCTCATCGTCTACGTAGCCATCACCATTTTTGTCATTACGCGCATCCCAGCCCGGAACAACCAGAAGGTATCTGTCGGCGTAGACCTCCTGGTTGTACAGACTGCGTCCGCCCGCAGTCACATCGCGAATCACCGCAGGCGTTGCTGGCGCGGAGGCGATGCGTATTCGTATCCAGTACCTTTTGGGAGCACTGCCAATGCCTGCCTTCCCCTCCACCCATGTGGATGAGGAAGGGATTTGCCATGATATCGTGCCGGACCGCGTCAAACCGTTCGTGCCATCGGAAAGCGAGGGTAAAGGTGTCCATCCCGTCACCATTCCGTTACTGTCTACCGCGCTGGCATACTCAAACGCATAAACGCCTCCTGAACCCGCCGAGAGAAGTTCCACCTCTGCTGAAGTGACTGGCGACCGGAAGCCGAGGTACACCGACTCGTTTGCATTCTTGACGTTGGGATGATATCGATAACACGGGGTCACCCAGGCGCCTCTCAGCACAGGCGTGTTTCGCGGCGGCACCACGCACCGAATGCGTATCCAATAATACTTGCCAAGATTGTTGCCCGCGGTGCTGATGCCACAGCGCTTCCATTCGCTCCCGCGATTGGGCATTCGGAAACTTATCACGCCATCGCGCGTAAAGCCGTTCGTGCTATCGGAGAGGATAGTAACAGGATGCCATGCGCCGGGCAGTTCGAAGTTACTGGGGGTTTTGGAAGTGTCGTTGACATACTCCACCAGATATTGCCCTCCCGAGTTCGGCACTTCGAACTCCAGATAGATACTGTGGTAGGGCTCTGGATGTCCTATGATGAGAGATGCGCTCGCGGTGGTGGGTAACGCCAGATTTGCCTCGCAACGATACAACTGGTCTGTCTGATTTATTTCAGCGTTTGTGGAGATGTTCTGCACCCAGCCCTCAGGGATTTTCTCTTCATAGAACTTGAACGTCACATCCTGCCAGTAATAGTCGGCGCCTACGTGGAAAAAAGCCGTTTCTGGATCCTGTCCGCGTGAGAGATAATAATTCTCCACCCATATCATCCTGCCATTTGTCCAGCCGTTATCCCACCGACTTCGCATCTTGTAGTCGGAGCTTGCCGGGGTAGGATTGGCGTAGAACCACTCGTCATAGAGGGTGAAGCGCATGTTCGGGTTCGCTTCCAGTATCAGGCTCCATGTGGGGGAATTGTATTGAGGTGATGCACCCAGCATCCAGTCACCATGTCGGGCAATCCAGCGGGTAATGTCGTCCTTGCTCATGCCCCCTGCCGCCCAACCGCCCTGCGGACCTTCTCGTACGAGGTACCATGCCCACTTCGCAGAGGGGAAGACCTGTGAAGTCTGCTGGGCATAAACCACGATGGATAAAGACACTGCCCATAAAACCCACAGAATACCCTTTAACATAGACACTGGAATGCTTCACCCCTGATAGGTTGTTCCACAAATCCAGCTGTGACCGGCGGGCGTTCAACACCCATTAATGACCTGTGCACAACGCCACCAGCGTCTGTACAATCCTGTGGGCAGCCTGCCCGTCCCATCCTTCAGGGACGGTGCGCGTTTTGCCTGCTCCCTCTGCTAGAATGCTGTCTAGCGTTGAGATAACACGGTCGGGTTGCGTACCTACTAGGTGATTGGTTCCTTGGGTAAGGGTGACGGGGCGCTCGGTGTTTTCACGCAGGGTAAGACATGGAATCCCCAGCACCGTGGTCTCCTCCTGTATCCCCCCAGAGTCCGTCAACACCACACGAGCCGAGCACATCAAACGCAGAAAATCCAGATAACCGAGCGGCTCGGTAAGAATGACCCCTATGTCCATCAGCTGGGAAACTCGCTCCCCCAGGCGTGTCCGCGTGCGAGGGTGTAGCGGAAGCACCACGGGCAGCCGCTTCTGCGTGGCAACAATAATCTGCACCATTCGCTGAAGCGCATCTTCGTTGTCCACGTTGGATGGACGATGCAGGGTCATCACCGCGTATTGCCTATCAGCGAGCCCCAACGTTTGCAAAACGGTAGACTTCTCAATCGCCCGTTCGCGGTGCGCCAGCAATGTATCCACCATGACATTGCCTACAAAGAATATCCGCCACGCAGGTATGCCCTCGCTGAGCAGATTCGCATCTGCGTCCCGGCTGGAAGTAAACAGGTAATCGGAGATGGCATCAGTGGCAATGCGGTTGATTTCTTCGGGCATACTCCTGTCCCCGCTGCGCAAGCCTGCCTCTACATGTGCCACTCGTATGCCCATCTTTACTGCCACCAGCGCACACGCCAGTGTGGAGTTTACATCTCCCACCACCACAACCACATCCGGCTGATGCTTTTGCAGCACCGGCTCAAACGCCAGCATCACCTTTGCTGTCTGTTCCGCATGAGTGCCAGAGCCAACACCCAGAAACTCGTCAGGGCGAGGCAACCCCAGCTCAGCGAAAAAGATATCGGACATGTTAGCATCATAATGCTGACCCGTGTGCACCAGAGACAGCGCGATACCGCTTGTTTGTTGACCTGCTTCCCAGATGGGAGCAACCTTCATGAAATTGGGGCGCGCCCCGGCTACCAGCATGATACGCAGGCTCACTGTACACTCTCCTGAGAACGAGTAGTCATTTGCTGTACGATTTCGGCAAGGCGCTGTGCTAACCGCGAGTAGCGGAAAGGCTCCAGAAACTGTGCGCGGTTGCAAAACAGAGCGTCTCCGCCAATAATTTTCTGCCATAAAGCCCGCATGATTCCCTCAACATCTTCCGCTCCTTCGGCAACATAGCACCCTGGTGCGTCCTGAAGCAACTCGCCTGTTGCGCTATCACGTTCTGTCATAACGATGATGGGTTTCCCCGTAGCCAGATACTCGTACACCTTGCCCGGAACCTGCAACGGCTGTTGCTGGGCAAGCAGTAACAGAGCAGTACATCGCTCCATGAGAGCAGCAGCCTCCGCACGAGGCACCAGGCGGGAGACGTGCACCACCTCTGCTATACCCCACTGCTGGGCTAGGCTCATCACGTCTTCCGTGCTTCTGCCGTAAAACAGCAGCTGAACGCGTTCCTTCGCCTGCGGGTTCTGGCGCAACCACATGCTGACACCCTTCAAAAAGTCGTATGTCGTCCGGCAGCCGTAAATCGTGCCAAAATGCCCTATTATCAACTTTTCCTCGGGAGCTGGTGCAGATTGAGCAGTGCTCATCGTATCGTCTATACCGTTTGGAATCATGTGCAGCTTTGGCGCACAAAGCGGGTGCTGTTGCCGGATAAACTCTTTCAGAGCCGATGTGTTTGTCACCACGGCGTGAGCCTGTTGCAGACAGCGTGCGAAATCCCTCTCGTACAGTCGTCGTACCGGTGCACACCGTATGCTTGTCCGCCACCCCTGAACGGTAGTAATCCATGGATCGCGCAAATCCATGATCCAGGGCAGGTTATACCGCTCCGCGACGGCACGGGCAATCAGGGCACTGATGCGCGGAGGAGACGTGCTGTATACAGCGGAGAGCTCCACCTTTTGCGCCAGTGCCTCTACAGCCTGCATTGCCGGTCGGAACCAACCTGCGTGACGGTCTGGATATTCCAGTGCCTCCAGCAAGCAGCTGAGAACCAAAGGTTTCCGTTTTATTTCTACTTCATACCCTACGTTGCCGCCGGCGGTCGCTCTCCTGCGAACGATCCAGGTCTTTATACGACCGGTCACCACCTGAAGGCGATCGCGTCGGGAAGGAAATACTGGGGTGCGTATAATCTGTTCCGCAGGCATCCCAGCAGGCTTGAATTCAGGGTTTAGATGCTCAACATGATCCACGTTGATGGTCAATACCCAGGTTCGGATGCCAAACTCGGACAGGAGGCGTGCAAACTGATAGGGGCGTATTGCTCCTATCGTCTCGCTTGGAGGAAAGTAATAGGCAATCATGAGCAGGTCCACTGTAATGCCTCCTCGAAAACTGCTGGTTCGTTCAGACAGACCCCATATCCGGGCGAGAAAGCAAGCTGATACTTTGCATAAGTGATATTCGTCTCTCCATCATTATCTTTACCCATCACATAATCTGTGCATACTATTGCATTATCCCGGATAGCAACCACCCGGTAAATGGGGAAACCATAGGCAGTGTGTCTGGCAACAATGCCTTCCTCACCAAAGTACAGGCACTCGGCTCCAAAGCAATCTCTGTGCTCAAATACGCGATGCGACAGCGGGCATGGTTCCCTGCCCTCCCACGCAGGCGTAAAATGGGCGTGAATCGACCGGTAGCGGTTTCTGAGCTCCGGCAGCGGTTCGTAAAGATATGTTCCTGGGTCACGAATCACGTCGCGCCCATCCAGCCATAATTCCACGTGCAACTGGTCGTTGTGGGCGTGCCCCCACCTCTGCCCTGATCTCTGCCTGCCACATCGCAACAGCAGGTACAAGCGGGGTGAACGAAACAGATAGACTCCGAAATCGGGGTAAGCGTAAAGACGCATACCTTCCCGCAAACCAGGCGCTTCGCTGGCTATTTTTACCTCACACCTTCTTCCCGTTTGCTTCAGATTCTCGTGCCAGCTCTGCCAGTCCTGAATACTGCCCACCCGCACCTCCTCCTCATCACGGACAGCCGGTACCGGCAGGGGGCGACGGCAAAACGCCTGCGCGATTGCTCGCTCCAAAGGATACTGCAGGGCATAAGGCTTAAAGGTTTCGTCGTGGAAGAGACCATATGCGAAAGATAGCAGTTGAGAGTGGTTCAGGGAGTCTTCGTAAAGATAGCTTCCTTCTTCACCATCCCCGGCAGACTTGTCTTCGCGAAGGTGAAGAAATATCCTCTTTGCGTCCTCTATGGGCATGCAATGTAACACAGGCTGAATACTAACGAACCTGCCGCTATCGTTATCTCCTATCTGCGCAATCTGACCGCTGGGTTTGGTGAGATGCAGAGTGAAACGCGCCATTCGGTGGAGACGATCGATATACCCCTCCGGGAAGGGAGAAACATGCCCTGTATCTCCCAGAGGATAAACAGCTATCGGCGCGGGTTTCAGGCGTCGGATAAGGCGATGGTCATACCGAGAAAGCGCCTCCTGTTTTTCTGGAGGCAACCCAAGCACTAAAGCGGTGCAGTAATACACGATTTCCGCACTCAACCGATGATAGCAAGTAGACGCTTCAAAGTTCGCCCCATCCGAAAGGAACTGGTATCCCGTTTCGGCTACCAGCTCCTGCACCGCGAAGGCAAGAAGGGCATCGGTAAAGGGGGAGACAGGTAGATACGCTGCACAGAACAGCAGTCCAGCGATGTCCGCCAGGTAGTGGTTATTGCGGTAGCTGGCACTCCACTCCAGGTGGTTCAATATGTGCAGGCAGTGCTCATATACACTCCGCACGAATACCTGCATGAACGGCTCGTCAAAAACGGCACCGAAAGCGCGAAAGAGGTCACAGGCTATTAACCAGTTCACCACGCGGATGGCTACGTCCATCGCACAGTACCAGTTCGCTCCGTAACGCGGTGGGTTTGTGGCAATGAAATCCAGAATCTGGTTGCGAAACTCCCGGACGTACGCCTCGGGCGGTTCAAAACCCCTCGCACCTCTTTGGGAAAAGGCATAAGCCAGCGCAAGGTGGGGCAGATACTGCATCCGCGAGAGCTCCCATGGAACTTTGATATCAACTCCCCTTGCTGGAGTGATTGATATCAGCCTAAACCATCTTCTCTCGCTCCAGCGGTAACCGGATTTAAAGTCCATCTGCCAGTCGACGGGTGAATAGTCTCCCGAAATGAGCTGCCAGATGCGACGAGATTCCTCAAAGTTACCGGGTGTAACAACACCTCGCAACCAATCACCTTCCGCATCGCAATGTGCTTCGCTGCCGCGATCGAAACGACGGCTAACCCGTATCCACCCTGACCCAAGCAGGTTGAAACGGTGAGCCAAGTAGTGATTGGACAACAGGATGAACAGCTCCATCTGCTGCTTGGGTAACGGGGAAAAATCGGGTATAGACAACAGCCGTAGCAGATCACCTTGTGGATGGTCGTTAGCATACGTACACCGGTTGTACTCTGCTAACGCCTGCAGGGTGTACTTGAATCTTTTTGCAGCGGTTTTGATCCCTATACCCATCGGCTCGTGTTCACCCCGTACCGCCAGAAGCACGCGCCCGTTCCGCACGAATACGATACCACAGGCGTGCGCATATCTTCTGTACAGAATGGTCGCTGATGCGATAGTTCACATAGGCAAGAGCTGCGGCAATAACTCCTGCACACGTAACTACTCGGACACCAGCACCTACCTTACCCTGGTGCCGCAATACAGCGTCTACGAAAGCGGCAACTGCCATCAACAGCACCGCAAACAGCGTCGCGTAAACATCCTGACGCACCGACAAAGTCTTTTCGGACCAAAAAAAGCAAGAAAGAGAGAGGCATATGAACGAACACAGTGTCATCACTGCTGCCCCCCACGCGCCGTATCGTGGGATAAGCACAGCGTATCCCAGCACACTGATAACGGCAGTCAGCACATGTGCTTTCGCAACGACGTCTGTTCTGGATGCAAGGCGCGCGCCAACACTCCAGGGAATATGCGCTGCAAAAAACCAGTAGCCCATCGCGACCAGCGAGACATATCTGCTCGCCTGCCAGAACTGGGGCGCAGACATGACTCGTAACACCACCTCGGTTAACAAAATGAGGGTACTGGCTGTCGTTGCTAATACCACAAGCACCAGCGCTGCCGCTCGCCGAATAGGGGTTACATCTGCAAGGCTTTTTGCGGTAGCGAACACCCACGGGTACCACGCCATGACCACAACCCGCATGAAGATACTCACTAACATCCCGAACCGATAAGCCAGTGAATACAACCCCAGTTCGCTCTCCGTTACGTAACGGGTGAGAAAGAAGCGGTCGCTGTAGTGTAGCAGAAACTGTGAAAAGCTGGCAGGAACCAGAGGTATTCCATACCGCAGCACCGACCGCAACCAGCCGAAGTCCAATAAAATGCCATATCGCCTGCGCACGGCAATTGCCAAAGCTGCAGACCAGACGCTTGCATTAATCAGATTACTCATTACCACGCCCCAAACTCCCCACCGCAGTAAGACCACGAATATGATGTTGGTTGTGAGCTGGGTCAAAAGCCGGGATACAGAGACCGTCGTAAAACGCCATGGCTTTCCCTGCGCACGCCACAGGGTCAAGGGCAGATCCATCAAATTATTAATCAATATCGCGATAAGCCAGATTGCCACATAGTGGGTATACCGCTCATGCCCAAACGCCAGTTTCGTTAATTGAGGAGCCAGCGGTAGGGTTAGCAGGCAACCTGCGACAATCACCAGCAGATTGAACGAGAAAGTGGTGGCAATCAATCGGCGGCGGTCGTTTTCATCTTTCGCAAGATTATAGTGACGCAGGAACGCTTCCACCATCCCCATTGTCAAGAGGATGTTGACTACATCGACAACACGCATCATGGTCTCGATGATACCGTAATCCGCCGGTGTCAACACCCGCGTGTATATCGGTATCATGATGAAGCCTGCTATCTGGCTGGCGATCGTGCCGACGGCATATATCGCGGAGTCTTTGACTAACTGACGAAGCATATCTCAGTGAACTTTCCGAATCACAGTCTCCTTTCAGCGCGGACAGTACCAGCCTACCAGAACACTCCTGCACTTGTCAACACGTACCTTCTCCTGCTTTTGAGGGCATAAAAACCGACCAATGCATGCAAACGCTTCCCATCTCCAGTTAAATTACCAGATTCATACACCTGTGCACGCAAAGTATTGACATATACGTTTAACCATTCTATGATAAAGTAATGAGGAAACAACGGAACCGAGCGAGGCTCGGCACAACAATCCAAGAGGAGGGTCTTCGATGCGAATCCATTCCACCAGCCGGCGAGCGTTCACGCTGATTGAACTGCTCGTTGTCATCGCGATTATCGCGATATTGGCTGCCATCCTGTTCCCGGTGTTCGCGCAGGCACGCGAGAAGGCACGCGCAACCTCGTGTTTGAGCAACACCAAACAGATTGCCCTGGCAGTGTACATGTACACGCAGGACTACGATGAAACCTACGCGATGAACCTGTACTTTGTCGCACCCAACGTGTGGGTCAGTTTCTACGACGCGCATGTGCCCTACGTGAAAAACGCGGATATTCTGCGCTGTCCATCCAATCCGACCGAGATCGACTGGCCCGGCATGATCCAGGTGCTGACCGGTGGCGCACTGACCACACCGGGCAACTTCCGCTACGCCTCCTATAACGGCAACTACGCGCTGTTCGAAGACGGCAACTGGGGCGCACCCCTGGGCATGAACACCGCAGTGGCTCCGATTCGCATGGCGGAACTGCAGTACCCCGCCGAGACTGCTGCATTCTACGATGGCTGGCTGGATGTGCAGTTCTACAGCCCAATCGCCCCGCGCCACAACGAGATGGTCAACTGCGCCTACGCCGATGGTCACGCCAAGGTGGTGCGCGCGCGACGCAACCCCAACCCCACTGCTCCAACCGACCCCATCAAGGGACGCAAGCGGGACGAGTGGTTGGTTGCCGGCGGACCTTACGGTGGCTCGTACGAACTGTGGGGCATCGTGGTGAACCCCAACTGTAACGATGACCTCGAGCGTGCTGGGCAGTGCAACGACCCACCGCGCTCTCTGCGCTAAGTAAAGACATCGGGAGCACCGAGGGCACAGGGCAAACCTGTGCCCTTTCACTTTGCACGACCTACCCTTCCGTCACAACCCCTATCGCGTCGCGAATGGTATAGGCGGGGTCCAGCGCTATCTCCATGCCACGTGCCCGCAGAGCCCGGGCATCACGTCGCGCCAGCATCACCCGCGCAAAGCCTAATCGCCCCGCCTCACGCACCCGCTGTTCGGTATGCACCACCGAACGCACCTCTCCGCCTAACCCCAGCTCCCCGAATACCACCATGTCGGCGGGCAGGGGTTTGTCCTTAAGACTGCTGACCACCGCCAGTGCAACCGCCAGGTCCGCCGCAGGCTCACGCACGAAAATGCCCCCCGCCGCGTTCACAAACACGTCCTTGTCGCTCAGGCGCATGCCCGCTCGCTTCTCCAGCACCGCCAGCACCATGTTCACCCGGTTGTAATCCAGCCCGGTCACCTGACGACGAGGCTGGCTGAGGTAGGAGTGAGTCACCAGTGCCTGCACCTCCACCAGCAGGGGGCGTGTGCCCTCCATGATGGCGGTCACCACCGAGCCGGGACTGTGCAACGCCCGTTCGGACAGCAGCCATTCCGAGGGGTTCTGCACCGGCACCAGCCCCTGCTCGCGCATCTCAAACAGCGCCACCTCGTCGGTGCTGCCGAAACGGTTCTTGGTGGCTCGCAGGATACGATAGTTCAGATGGGGGTCGCCTTCAAAAGTCAGCACGGCGTCCACCAGATGCTCCAGCGCCTTCGGTCCTGCCAGTGTGCCCTCTTTGGTCACATGCCCCACCAGGAAGACGGCGATGTTCTGCTCTTTCGCCACGCGCTGAAGAGCTACCCCACACGCCCTCACCTGCGCCACCGTGCCCGGCGCACTCTCCAGCAGGTTCGTCTGCGTGGTCTGCACGGAGTCTACCACCACCAGCACCGGCTGAAGCGCGTTGATATGCGCCAGAATGTTCTCCACGTTCGTCTCCGCCAGCACGTACAGGTTCTGCCCAGTCACGCCCAGCCGCTTCGCACGCAGTTTAATCTGATGCGCGCTCTCCTCACCCGACACGTACAGCACCGGATGCTCCACGCTGAGCACGTCCGCCACCTGAGTAAGCAGAGTGGACTTGCCCACGCCCGGGTCGCCGCCCAGCAGAACCAGCGAGCCGGGCACAATCCCACCACCCAGCACCCTGTCCAGCTCTTCCATGCCCGTGTGCAGCCGCGGCAAGGTTTCCATCGACACTTCCGAAAGCTTCACCGGCTGCGTGCCCGTCACGGATACCTTCGCCGCAGGCTGACGCTTCGGCTGGGGGGCAACAACCTCCTCCACCAGGCTGTTCCACTCCCCACATTCGGGACAGCGACCCAGCCACTTCGGGGATTCATACCCGCACTGCTGGCACACGAAACGCGAGCTGACTCTGGACATGTCTACTCTGTCTCCCGGTGTTTCTGCAGGGCGTGTTCTAGTGCGGTTTCCAGCCGGCGCAAGCCCTCTTCCGCCTCCTCGCGCGAAAGGTTCAGCGGAGGCAGTAATCGGATGGTATTGTCGCCTGTTGCGTTCACCACCACCCCCTGCGCCAGTCCCTCTGGAACCACCTGCCGCGCCACCGGCGCCCCAAGGTCAAACCCTATCATCAGCCCTGCTCCGCGGATCTCCGTTACAGGGTACTTCTTGCTCCACGAAGCGATGCGCTCGCGCAGGTAGTCACCCATCACGCGGGCGTTTTCCAACAGATTCTCTTCTTCTATCGCTTCAATCGTTGCCAGCGCGGCGGCGGTCACCACCGGTCCACCACCGAAGGTGGAACCGTGGTCGCCTTTGTCCAGCACCTTCGCCGCCTCACCACAAGCCATGCACGCACCGATGGGCAAGCCGCCACCCAGCGCTTTGGCGGTGGTCAGAATGTCGGGCTTGACGCCTATCTCCTGCCACATGAACCATGCCCCCGTGCGCCCCATGCCTGTCTGCACCTCGTCGAAGATAAGCAGGGCGCCGTGCTCATCACACAGTTTCCGCGCCGCGCGGATGAACTCGACCTCCAGCGGATGCACCCCGCTTTCGCCCTGAATCGGCTCCAGTATCACTCCACAGGTTCCGCCAGCAATCGCTTCCTGCAGACCCTGAATATCGTTGCGCTTCACAATACGCACGCCGGGCACCAGCGGTTCGAAGGGCTTCTGATACTTTGCCTGCGCGGTCACCGATAGCGTGCCGAACAACCTGCCGTGAAACGCGCCTTCTACCGCTACAATCCCCTCCGAGGGTGGCTGTCTGCGCTTGCCCCACTTGCGAGCGATTTTAAGCGCACACTCGTTCGCCTCCGCACCGCTGTTGCAGAAAAACACCCTGTCCATGCCCGCAACGGTAGCGAGCTTCTGCGCTAAGCGGAACTGCGGCTCGGTGTAGAACAGGTTGCTGACATGCAGAAGCCGCTCCGCCTGCTGCTGGATAGCGCGCACCACCCGCGGATGGCAGTGCCCCACCGCATCTACCGCAATCCCGCCGAGCAGGTCAATGTAGTCCTTCCCATCGGCATCCCACAGACGCGCACCACACCCCTTCACAAACACCACCGGCTGACGCGCATAGGTAGGCATAATGTAGCGGTCGTCCATCTGCATCAGTTCTTCCAAAAGGCTGATCTTCTCCATCGACTCACCTCCCCTGATGCCATTATGGTATCGTATTTCATACCGTTTGGGCAAGGAGAATGCATTCGGTGACGCCGAATATCAGGCAGTATGAAGACGCTGTCCGGTTATAAATCGCTGTGGACGCCCGGCGAAGGGTGCAGCTGGGAGGCAAACCTGCCTGCGTGGAACCTCCTGCGTATGAACGCGCACTACATCGCTCCTCCCGACAGCCCCGAATGGTGGGAGCAGTGGCTGGAACAGGCAGGGCAGTATCGCCGCTGGGTGCGCGAGCATCTGCACGATACCCGCCACTGGACCATCCGCCTTCAGTACGACGGCGTTCGGGCATGGGTGCGACTGGGACGCGAAGAGGCGTGGCTGTTAGACCTCCAGCCGGGCGAAACGGTGCTGGCAACGGGCGAGGCGAAGCGACTTTCGGGCAGTGCGCCCCTACTGCTCGCCTTCGACTGGTGTGATAGGGCGCAGGGAGCCGGCGGCGTGTGGGCTGGATGGTCTTCCGCCGTTGCGCAGGCAAACATTCCCGCCGATGGGCGATGGCACGCCTTTCGGCTAGAAACAAAAGTGCCTGCCTTTGATGTGTCGCGCGCTTGGGCACGCCCGATTGTGGGGCAGGATGCCACCGTAGACCCAGCACCGGGTAGCCTGCTCCTGCGTACCCTCAGCCTGCAATATCCCTCCAGCCCCGAGCGCAACCGCCGAATGTCCACCCTGCCCAAACGCAAGCATCTCGGTTTTGACGACTCGCTGTACACCCGTCGCGACCTGCTGTGGACACAGCGGTGTTTCGTGTGCGGCTTCCTGTTCATCTACGATAGCGTCTTCTGGGATGCCACACGCAACCGCTTCCGGGTGGATGAACTGCTGGCGGATGCCCAGCGCGAGTTCGGTGGCTACGATGCGGTAGTGCTCTGGCATGCCTATCCGCGCATCGGGGCGGACGAGCGCAACCAGTTTGACTTCTGGCGCGATATGCCGGGCGGACTGCCGGGCGTACGCCGGGTGGTGGAGCAGTTCCACCGTCACAACGTCCGGGTGTTCATCCCGTACATGCCGTGGGACGGGGGCACGCGCCGGGAGGGCAAACCCGACGCCGACGCGCTTGCCGAGATGGTGGCTCAGATTGGAGCGGACGGTGTCTTTCTAGACACAATGGTAGAAGCGCCGCCCCAGCTTCGCCTGCGCGTTGACCGCCGCCGAAAGGGCGTTGCCTTTGAACCCGAAGGACATCCCGCCATCCACGAAATGGAGCAGTGCAACGCCTCGTGGGCACAGTGGCTTCAGGCATGGGAGGACATCGGCGTGCTGCATCTCAAGTGGATAGAGCCTCGCCACATCCAGCACCAGATACGCCGCTGGGATACCGACCATACCCACGAGCTGGCTTCTGCATGGCTGAACGGCAGCGGAATGCTCGTCTGGGAGAACGTTTTCGGCTCGTGGAATCCGTGGCGATGGGAAGACCGGATGGCACTACGCAGGATGGCTCCGGTGTGGCGTACCTTTGCGGACATGTTTATTGGGGCAGAGTGGCTACCCTGTTACCCCACAGGGACGCACGGTGTGCTGGCTTCCTGCTGGCGCGATCATCACCGCTGGCTGTGGACGCTGTACCGACAGGAAGACAGCACCTCTACAATGGTTCTCAGCATCCCGCCCCCGTTGCGTGGAGAAGGCTGGCACTGGTACGACCTCTGGCGTGGCGAGACGTTACGCACCATCCAGCGTGAGGGCAGATGGCAGGTGGAACTGCCGGTGCAACGTTTTGGCGCGGTGTTGGCACTATACGACAGCGCACCCATAGGAGAACTGCGCCGCGTACTGGAACATCAGGCACATCTGCACCATACCGACCGCCAGTCTCCCGAACGGGATAGGCATGTGCACGCTATAGCTGTTGTGGAGCCACACACCCCTCCGCGCCGTTACCGTGCCGTGCCCGCTCCGCAGGACTCATTATCGGTAGCAGGGGGAACCTTCACGTTCATCGTCAGGCATCAGCGCCGCGAGTGCGGCTGCTACCCCGACCCGGACACGCCGAGCGACAGATGGGCGCACTTCCTGACCGGCAATCCGTTCCATGAACAGATGGAGCACCGCGTGACCCGACAGCTGAAGCCTTTCCGCGTGATGCCATCCCCTGTGACCAACGCGCAGTTTCAGGCGTTCCTGGACGCCACCGGTTACATCCCTTCGGAATCCACGAACTTCCTGAAGCACTGGGGCGGCAGGCGATGCCCCTCTGCCCTGCAGAACGAGCCGGTGGTGTATGTGGACATCAACGACGCCCGCGCCTACGCGGAATGGGTGGGTGGTCGCGTGCCCGACGAGTGGGAATGGCAACACGCTGTCCAGCGAATGGGAGATAAGATGCAGTGGGGAACCGTGTGGGAATGGACAGAAGGAGTGCGCGACGATGGCCACACCCGCTTTGTCATCCTGCGCGGGGGCAGTCGGTATCAGGCGCAGGGGTCCATCTGGTATTTCCCGGGTGGCAGGCAACCCGCAGATACTCACGCCAAGTTCATTCTGCTGTACCCCGGGCTGGACCGATGTTCCACCATCGGCTTTCGATGTGTGTGGGATATGGAACAGGATGGATGATCCCTCTCACGGCATCCCCAGCGCCTGCTTCACCTCCTGCAGAGGGGCAACTAAATTGCCACGATAGGGGAAAAAACTCAATCCGATGACATCACTCCACCTCCACCGTCAGCCCAAGCGCTTCAGCCACAGCCCGAAGAGTCACCACCAGGTCTCCCTGATGTGGAAAAAACCGCTCTCTCCAGCCTAAACTCGCCAAAGGATAAGCCTGTTTTTCCGATACGCATTCGTGCACCTCACGGCTGGATTGGATAACCAATCATACGCCCCAGAGCCCCGGCGTCGACCCAAATCTCGTTCCCCCATGTTAGAACGGGAAGCCGCAGGGTAACACTTCCCTCAGGTGGCTCCATCACCCTGTAGGCACCCATGCGATTGGAAGGAGGTTGTTGAACGGGCTGTTTCCCCGCAAGAATCGTCCAACTGCCCAGTGGCAACGTCCACCACTTGCCGCCCACATTGAGCCAGTAAATACCTGCCTTCTCCTGTACCTGCCCCTCTAACGCCCGAACCATTGCTTTCAGTGGGACCAGCAGCACCCCTTGCGGTGTCTGTTTCGCCTCCAATCGCTTGTCGCGCACCATGACAGGCTCCGTAGTCAAAGATTTGCCTCCTGACAAAAGAAAGTAGTGAGTACGAGCAAGCAAGAGCCGCGCTGCATACTCCGCCCATTCAAGATCCGTATCGTCGATGGAGGCAAATAGCATTGTTCGCGATAGGGGGTCTACCGGAGAATACGAGATGGTGACCCTGATTACTATCGAGTTGTCCCAAACGACAAGGTTGGCATCCTTGGCACCGGGAGAGAACTCCGCAGATTTAGGAGCTGTTGCCCAGGACCTCTCGCCAATCGGTAACCCTGTGAAAGAACCTTCTGGCATGCCAGGCTCGCCTGGCGGCGCCGCCTGGGATTCTGTGGTCAAGATACCAGCATCATGCGCGAGGTCACGTCTTGGGTAAATCATGAGTGTAGCCTCTAAAAACGAAGGATCCCTTCCTGCGCGCCCATTGCCGTCACGCCGAAGGCTTTGGAGAAAGTAGATGGTTTCTACACCTTGCAACTTCGCGTGAAGGGGACTGTGTTCCGCAAATGGAGAAGCCAGGCGTTCTGCGAATACCTTTCCCCCCAGTGGGGTAACCTTGCTGTTTCGTGCCTTGTTGAAGCCTGGGACCTCATCAGGCTGAAGAGCAATCGACGCCCTGAGTTCTTCCAGATAGATGGCATCCGTCTGGAGGTTCAGACCATCTTGCACCCTTCCTCGTAAGTGTGCTCGCACTGCAAGAACGCCTCCGATTATCGCGATGACTGTCAATGCCACTAACGCTGTTCGCATCATCTTTCATAGCCTCCTTCTATCACTGTGTTGTAACACCGCACTTCCAGGTCCCTGGACCCGACAACTGCGGTTCGCTGGGAGCAGGGGAGTTGACAAGCCCCAACCAAGCACCCGGTATCTGAGTATGAGGAGTCCTTCTGGGGCCAAAGATTATCCGGGTGGTGAGCGGGAGGATTACGATAGCCGTTACCATTCAGGTCTTCCTTCTGCGCAGCCGTAGGATCCCAAATGCGAGCTTGGTTGCTTGGAGGATCAGGGTCGCCTGATGGAACGCATATCTGATGCCACATCCATTCCCATGATGAGTAAGTCTGGTCCAGCGTGGGGTCACTGCCGATTTTACAGAGCGGATTTGTTATAAAGCTCCCATACGCGGTGTGCGATAGCCTTCTAACAGAGAAGTCTAAACCAACACTATTGAAGGCAAGCATGGTGAAACAAGAAACGTCGTTGCAATTTCCCGAGGTCCAACTTCCCGATTCCCACGCATCAAGCAGGGCTCTTAGCCTGAAAACGGTATAAGATGGTGGAACAAGCCAACATGTAGCAGTATCGTTCGGATAAGCAAATCCCGGTCTTTGAAAAAACACTCCGAAGGTGATAGCCCGACCAGTGTCATAGAGGTTGTTCGTCTGCGCTGCCCACACGCAACTCTTCCTGAGCACGCTCACCCATGCCGGGTTCATCGGCGCCTTCGGCTCATCCAACACAATGAACACCTCCTCCGAACTGTATATCGGCGTCAGA
>CAZOGB010000021.1:0-1268 GCA_964579145.1 uncultured bacterium
TGTGTCAGCCCCCCTGTGGTCCCCCCGCAAGCAGGGGGACAGTCCTTGTAGTAGGGGCTTCTACGGCTCACTGGGAGGTTCGCCCTCCAGCTACTTGTGGGAGAGGGTCAGGGTGAGGGCTTCTTTCGGCATCGCCTCTCTCCGCGTCGGGGAGAGGTCGGGAGAGGGGTCGGCTCACCAAAAGATTCCCCACCAGAGCGTGAAAAAGGCATTTCGCCATCTGTGCGCGAAAGATATGAGTGTAGCGTATCGGGAAGGGAGGAGTGAGCCGCAGTGGAGTTCTTCAGCACGGTGCATTTCATTAGCGGGCATCATCTGGACGTCATTATCGAGGCGGACAGTCTCGAAGCCGCCGTGCAGTGGTGGCAGGAGCAGCTCTCGCAAGAAAAACCGGTGCTGGCGTGGCGAGGCTTCTCGCCCAAGCGACCGGTGGTGATAAACACCGAGAACGTTGCCTACGTCGACAGCATCGAGCGTGCCCGCCCCGAAGCCGAACTGCGCCATCCAACGCCTTTTGGCACACCGTGACGGCTACTCAGTGGGGACGCCCGGCTGGAGCTCAATCACCTCCAGACCCGGAACGTCGCGCGTGAGCTCGCGCAGAGCGTCAGGTGTGCCGGTCAACGGCGGGAAGGTGCGATAATGCATGGGGATGACCTTTTTCACGCCCAGCAGGCGCACCGCCACCGCCGCCTCGCGCGGGTCCATCGTGTACAGTCCACCGATGGGCAACAGCGCCAGCTCAGGCTGGTAAATCTGCCCGATGAGCTGCATGTCGCTAAAGACCGCGGTGTCGCCCGCGTGGTAGAAGGTGAAGCCGTCTTCGCACTTCACCACGAAACCCGCCGGGTCGCCAAGGTACAGAATCTGTCCGCCTTCGCCCACGTGTGCGCTGGAGTGGATGGCATGCACCATCGTCACCTCCAGCCCGGCTACTTTCACGGTGCCACCTTTGTTCATGCCGATGGTGTTCTGCACGCCCTGCGCGCTCAGATAGCTGGCAAGCTCGTAGATGGCGACCACTTGCGGGTTGAACTGTTTCGCCAGCGTCACGGCGTCGCCAACATGGTCGCCATGCCCGTGCGTCAGGAGCAAAACGTCCAGCTTAGGCAACTGCTTCGCCGAGTCGGGGCAGAGCGGATTGCCGAGCCAAGGGTCTATGGCTAAGTGTGTGCCGCCCGGCGTGCGGATAAAAAACCCTGAATGTCCCAGCCAGGTGATTTGCAAACCAGCGTGAATCCGCGCCATTTCTATCACCTCCTTGCTCT
>CAZOGB010000021.1:1368-49062 GCA_964579145.1 uncultured bacterium
CAGTATTCGCGCCTGCTGGTGCTTCGCATGTACTGGGACGGCGAGGAGCACCCCTCTGTGGAATGTCCCCTGGGCGACTTCTTTGGTCTCGGTCATGGCTGGGACGTGTCTTTCGACTCCCTGCCCGTTCGGGTGACCGCCAACGGCAGGGCGCGCAACGCCTACTGGGTGATGCCCTTCCGCAAATCGGCGCGGATTACCGTGACCAACGAAGGGCGTGTGCGCGTGCGTTCGTTCTACTACTACGTGGACTGGCGCAAGTTGCCCAGCCTGCCGCCCAACACCGCCTACTTCCACGCCATGTATCGCCAGGAGTTCCCTACCGTGATGGGGCGCAACTACCTGATTGCCGATATTGAGGGGCGTGGGCACTATGTGGGTACGGTGCTCAGCTGCCGGCAGCTCTCCAAATGGTGGTGGGGCGAGGGCGACGATTTCTTTTTCATCGACGGTGAGCGCGAACCCAGCCTGCGCGGCACGGGCACGGAAGACTACTTCTGCGATGCGTGGGGCTTCCGCCAGCATTCGGGCCCGTTTTACGGAGTGCCGCTGATGGAAGGCGACCACGTGGGCGCACGCTCCGGTGCGTTCCGCTGGCACATCAACGACGCCATCACTTTCCGCAAATCGCTGCGGCTGGAGATAGAGCACAAAGGGGCGACGGTCAACCCCGATGGCACCATGAAATCGGGCTTCGAGGAGCGTGAGGACGACTTCTCCTCCGTTGCCTTCTGGTATCAGACCGAACCGCACAAGCCGTTCCCACCCATGCCCCGAGGCTATGCCCGCCTGTTCCATACCGTTGCCAACGGCGGAATCGAGGCGGAAACGCTGGTGGACAGGGTACGCGCTACCGCAGGCAACGTGCAGAAGCAGGAGTTTCCCCTGTGCAGCGGCGGAGCGCAGCTTTTCTGGACGCCAGAGAGCGACGGACAGGCTCTCGATATCCCCATAGAGATCCGGCAGGGCGGCAGGCAGGTGCTGTTCCTGGTCACCACCTATTCCTTTGATTACGGCATCTTTCAGGTGGAGTTGAACGGCAAGCCGGTTGGCGGTCCGATAGACCTTTACGCACGCAACCCCTTCCTGCACGAGCAGGTGCTGGAGCTGGGCTTTCTGGAGCCGGGGCAATACACACTGACCCTGCGCAACCGGGGCAAAAACGAGGCGTCTAAGGGCTACTTTCTGGGCATCGACGCGCTGTCCGTTCGCGCGATGAGGCGATAACCCTTGAGAGGGACCCGATGCCCGCACTGTACTTCGCAGCTGGAGGCGTAGCACACTAACCGATGCAAAAAGAGGGAATCTCCTGCCCCTTTCAAGCGTCTTGTTCTTTGAGTGGAGAAGTGGGTGGGCACCATGACCGACATAGACAAGCAACTGGTAGAACGCGCGAAAGCGGGTGACCTGAACGCCTTTGGCGAGCTGTTCGAACAGACCCACCGACGCATCTATCAGTATATCCGGCAGATGGTGTCCACCCCGGAGGATGCCGAGGACCTAACACAGGAGGTCTACCTGCGCGCGTGGAGCGGGTTGAAGGGCCTGCAAGCCAGCGAAGCCTTCTGGGTATGGCTCCATCGCATCGCCCGCAACGCGGTGCTGGACAGAGGCAAGCGTGCCCAACTGGATACCGCCTCGCTGGATACCGCCTACAGCTGCGACGAGGACGATGAGGCGGACTCCTTAGAGATTGTGGACTGGTCTGGCAATCCCGAGCGGGTGGTGCTCACGGAGGCGACCCAGGAGGCGGTGAGGCAGGCGATACGCTCTCTGCCCGAAATCCATCGCGAGGTGGTCACCATGCATCACCTGGAGGGTATGGAGGTTTCGGAAATCGCGCAGGTGCTGGGCGTCCCCAAAAACACCGTGCTATCGCGCCTGGCAAGAGCCCGCGAGGCGCTGCGGCGCAAGCTGAGCTATCTGGTGGACGAGAAGTGAGGCGTTGAAACATGCAGTGCACACAGGTCAGGACAAAATTAGCCGATTACTCGGTAGGACTGCTGAACGAGCGCGAGCGCAGAGCGATTCAGGAGCATCTGGACGGGTGCGCTTCCTGTCGGCAGGAGCTGCGCGCGCTAGAGCGGGTGGAGCGTCTGCTGGACGCCGTGCCCCTGGAGGAGCCGCCGGCACACCTGTGGCAGAGCATCCGCTCGCGCATAGAGGCTCGGCCTCAACCGGTGCGCCCTGCCTTCTGGCGAGGTTGGTTCACCCTGCCCCGGCTGGCTCTTGGCGGCGCGATTGCGGCAACCCTGCTGGTGGCGCTGGCGTATTTCACCGCGCCTCGCCCACCTTCGGATGAGGAGCATCTTCAGGCAGACCCCTCGCAACTGATGCACACCCATCAGCTGATGTCCTGGGGCGACCCGCTGAGTGATAAAGCTGCCCTCGGCGCCTTAATTGCCAGCCGCCCGCACACGCAGGAGGTGCCCTGATGAGACGGCTATGGGCGACAGGGATTTTGCTCGTCATGGCGGTGGGGAGCGTGCTCGCTCAACAGCCCGATGCCGCCCAGCGCGTGCGCACAGCATACCAGGCGGAGAGCCGACTGCGCCTGAGCGGTGTGATGCGCACTACCACCGTCCTGCAAACGGGCGAGGTGAGCTCTGAGGTGGCAGTCTACCGCAAGGGCGGTATGACGCGCTATGAATACCGCGCACCCGAACTGGGCGGACTGGTGCTGATTGACCGGGGAGAGACACTGATACGCCTGAACCCTGCCACGCGCACCGCTACGGTGGAGAGCGTGCATCGCTCGCCAGCGACCGTGGACCTGGTGCTGAAGAACTATCAGCCCTCTCTGGTTGCCCGGGAGCAGATGCTGGGGCGACAGGTGGATGTGGTCACCCTGAAACCCCGGCGGGGCAGTGGCCCCTGGCGCAAGATGTGGATTGACCGCCAGACCGGGCTGGTATTGCGCACCGAACAGTATAACTCGGCGGGCAAGCTGGTCTCACGCTCGGTGTATCTCTCGGTGGACTGGAACGCCAACCCCGAAGACAGCCTGTTCACTGTGCCCGCCGGCTGGAAGCAGGTGGAGTCGCCGGTGCAGTCGGAGCGACACAGGGAGAAGGCAGAGCTGTCCGCGCGTTTGGGCTTCACCGTGCGCGAGCCGGGCTATGTTCCCCCCGGTTTTGTGCTGGACGGCTTTCACCTGGTGTATCGCCCGAACACGCTTCCTTCCGCGCACATCCGCTACGTGGATGGGCTGAACAGCATCTCCGTTTTCGAGCATCGCTGTCCGCCCGGACCCGGGCGTGGTCGCGGCTTTCAATGGGGGCGACGCATGGGCAGACGAGGCAACTGCGAGTTCTTCACCAGCAACGAGGGCAATGTGCTGGTCAAAGAGTCCTCCGGTATCCGCTTCATCGTGGTGGGAGACCTGCCCGAAGCCGAACTGCAGAAAGTGATAGACAGTTTGCGCTGAACCGGTAAAAATACGGGAATCTGTCCCCCCATCTACTCGTCTTATCCCGCAGATACACTCTATAGAGGAGGTTAACACCTGATGAAAGCCGTGAAGATGTTGCTTCTGAGCATGGTTCTGTTGATGGGGCTGGCGATTTTGCCCTCGCTTCTGGTGACGCAGACGAGCAACCAGCCTCTGGCGTGGAGCGCAAATGCTCAGCAGACGGCTCTGGTGGAGGGCAAGGTGCTCAGCATCGGTGAGAAGAGCTTCGTGATACAGGTGCGCCGCGTACGCAATTGCGACCTGAAGGGGCAAACCCTCACCGTGGTATGGGATGAGCACACGCAGTGGACGCGAGGCAAACGCACCGCTTCGCCCGACGAGCTGTGGGTTGGCGCCTTGGTTACCGTCTCGGGCACGTTGCAGGAGAACGTGCTGTACGCGGATGCCGTGCGAATCGGCGGTGGTGGAAGGTAACACCACACGGAGCCGCTCCGCCCGGGAGCGGCTCCCCTTTTTTTACAGCTGTCCGCCCGTGACGCTATATGCCTCGCCCGTGATGTAGCTTGCCTCGTCCGAAGCCAGAAACACCAGCAGGTTGGTCACATCGTCGTAGGTACAGCCGCGCCCCAGCGGAACCTGGTCCTCATATTTGCGGCGCACCTGCTCTACCGTCAGCCCCCACTTGCGGGCGTACTGCTCGTACAGGCTATCGCGCCACAGGGGGGAATCCAGCAGGTTGCCCGGAGAGATGGCGTTCACCCGCACCCCGTAGGGCGCGAGGTCCAGCGCGATGCTCTGCGTCAAGCCGATGCCCCCGAACTTGCTCGCCGCGTACGCGCTGTTGCGGAACGAGCCTTTCTTGCCCGATTTGGAGTTAATCTGGATGATGACTCCGCTCTTCTGTTCCACCATCACCTTCGCCGCCTCGCGGGCGCACAGGAAGTAGCCGTAGAGGTTGACGTCCACCACCTTCTTCCACGCCTCGGCGGGGAACTCGGTGATGTCGTGCGCAATCAGGATGCCCGCGTTCGCCACCATGATGTCCAGCCTGCCGAAGGTCTGCACGTGGCGTCTCACCATCTCCACCACATCCGACTCGCTGGTTACGTCGCACCTGGTCACCAGCGTTCGGCACCAACCGTATTCGCGCTCGATGCCCTGCGCCACGCCCTGCGCTTTCTCCACCTGCAGGTCGGCCAGGGTGACTCCTGTGCATCCCTCCCGCGCCAGGCGGATGGCGATTGCTTCGCCCAGCCCCTGCGCGGCTCCGGTGACGATGGCTGTTTTCCCTTCCAGACGCTTCATCGCCGTTCAACACCCCCCGAGGCATATTCGTCCCACACTGGCTTCAATCCTGCCCGCCTGACCTGGCTACAATTCTTTGACATCCTCACAAAGGTATTATATACCGTGAGTAGCCTTCTACCTCCCGTGAATCGTCTGTCGGCGGTGGCGTATGTGCCTACCCTGCCGGATGGGGACAGCAATCGGAGCAGCACTCTTCAGATCACGCAGACAAAGCTGGAGATACCGGAAGGTCAAACGAACCTGCTTTTCAATTACTACTTGACGGAGGCGGGTGGGGATGGCTTCATTCTGGTGTTTGACCCCACTCCCCAGGACGTGATGATGTACGATACAGATGTGACCACCAGCGCGGGGTGGAACAGTGTGGAGGTTATTCGGCAATGTTACACCTTTGGGATACCACCCCGGTGTTATCAGCCTTGTACGTTGGCTGTCCGACGGGCGAATAGTGTTTATCGCCGGGCGCGGCGACGGC
This sequence comes from uncultured bacterium, assembly GCA_964579145.1. Lineage (GTDB taxonomy): Bacteria > Armatimonadota > HRBIN16 > HRBIN16 > HRBIN16 > HRBIN16. The sequence goes on from CAZOGB010000021.1 coordinate 6,564, forward strand.
GGACCAATGCTCGGCACATTGCACGCCAGCACTGGGCAGGAGGAGCGATTCTGGTGCGATGTCAACGATGCCGACTGGCGAGGTCTAAACCCGCGCCAGCCCGGAAGAAGCAACCTGCCAGACCTGCCGGTAAAAAGGAGGAGAAGCGCTCTTCGGGCGTGCCGCTACCATGGATAACGCCGCCCATACCGATAAAGAAACATTGATAGCGAGGCGGACGCATCATCCTCTGGAGGGCGAAGCTCCCGCCGAGCCAATTGCCTGAAAAAGGAATTGCTTTTTCGGTGCGCCAGTGCTACAATACAGATGTTAGTGCATTTCATTGAGCCTGCAAAGGAGGAAGGAAGGTATGAAACTCGCGCGCATGTTCGCAGTACCTCTGGTGGTAGGGATATTGGCATCTGCCGTCGTTGCGCAGACTTTCCCCATCACCGATTTTGAGGCGTTCCCTGCGCCGTCCAGCAACGGTTCCGTCATGTTCCGCCAGCCGAGCTTCTCGGGGTCCACAGGAAGCTACATCGACGGGGCGGTCAACACCGCGCAGGTAGTAACAGACATCGCATATAGCGGCACCAAGTCGCTGAGGGTGAACTGGCGGTTCCTGCCAGAAAGACCGAACGCATGGCTTCGCCTGACCACGTATAACACAGCCAACCTGGGCAACCCCGCCATTGATTTCGCGCACGCGCTCCGCTTCAAGATTTACGTTGCCAGTGGAACGCCCGATTTCTACATCACGCTCGGGGTGCGCGAAACCAACACCACCGCGCCCATTGGCGGGAACGGTGGAGCAAGCGGAGGCATCGAGTGGATTGGAGCGACCAGTCTGGACCCCGGCAATGTACGCCCCATCGGCAAGCTGATTACCGCCAAGGACCAGTGGGTGGAAGTGGTGTTCAACATTCCGGTGGAAACGGTTAATCCCTTCGCCGGAGCCACCGCCAACGGTGTGCTGGATGTGCCTCGCGGCACGCTGGAGAACCTTTCCTTTACGCCGGTGGAGCCAGGAGCGGTAGGACCCTATCTGATTTATCTGGATGATTTTGAGCAGGTGGCGGTCTGGTCGGTCTCTGGCAACGTGGAGCTGCGAGACTTCGACGGCGACATCACCCAAGTGCCGGTTACGGTGGAACTGCGCCAGGACGGCAACGTGGTGCGCACCGCGACGGTCAACCTGGACGCCGATGGCAACTACACTCTCCCCGCCGTTCTGCCGGGCACGTATGACCTCGCCTTCAAAGCCAGCCACTGGCTGAGAGTGGTAGTGCCCGGAGTAGTGGTCGCCGATGGAGACGTCACCGATGTCAACGTGTCACTGACCAACGGCGATATCGACGGCGACAACGAGATCACGCTGTTCGACTTCGGTGCGCTGGTGGCCGCCTTCGGCAGTATGCCGGGCGACAGCAACTGGAACGCGGATGCTGACCTCGACGGCGATGAGGAGGTCACTCTGTTCGACTTCGGTGTGCTGGTGCGCAACTTCGGCGCGATAGGGGACGAGTAGTCTGCTCTGGGGGCGGACGCGCGGCGTCCGCCCCTTTCGCACTTTACCGCCGAAAAACTCCTCCAACCCTCCCCTGCGACGGCACACGCAAATCGGGTATAATACGCCTGCAATTTCCGGTGATGGGCAGAGGTTATGGGAGATACTCGGTTTGATGTCATCGTTATCGGTGCGGGACATGCCGGGTGCGAGGCGGCGCTGTCCGCAGCGCGCATGGGCTGTCATACGGCGGTCATCACGCTGAACCTCGAGCGCATCGCGCACATGCCCTGTAACTGCTCCATCGGCGGACCGGCGAAGGGACATCTCGTGCGTGAGATCGACGCGCTCGGTGGGCAGATGGGCATCGCCATTGACCTCAACCTGACCCATATCCGCTTCGTGGGCACGGGTAAGGGGCCCGCCATCCAGACCCTGCGCGCGCACGCCGACAAGCAGCTCTATCCCCGCTATATGCGCTCGGTGCTGGAGGCACAGCCCAATCTGGAGCTGATTCAAGGCGAAGCCACCGAGCTGATTGTACACGGAGCGCAGGTTCAGGGGGTGCTGCTCAAAGACGGGCGCGAACTGCGGGCAAAGGCGGTCATCATCACCTCGGGAACCTTTCTCAACGGATTGATCCATATCGGCGAGAAGCAGGTACACGCCGGGCGAGCGGGCGAGCCTCCCTCCACGGGGCTGTCGGAATCCCTGCGGAGGTTGGGCTTTCGGCTGGGGCGATTCAAGACAGGCACCACCGCGCGCGTCGCTAAAGAGAGCGTGGACTTCTCGCGCACGCAGGTGGTTCCGTCCGACCCCACGCCGCCCTTCTCGTTCCTGCATGACCTGCTGAACCCGCCTCGCGAACTGCTACCCTGCTGGCAGACGCGCACCACCGAAGAGACTCATCGCATCATCCGCGAGAACCTGCACCGCTCCGCGCTGTACGGCGGCAGGATCAGCGGTATCGGTCCGCGCTACTGCCCATCCATTGAGGACAAAATCGTGCGATTTCCTGACAAGGACTCGCACCCGGTGTTTCTGGAGCAGGAGGGCTGGGACACCAACGAGCTGTATGTGCAGGGCATGAGCACCAGCCTGCCCGAAGAGGTTCAGCTGGCGTTCCTGCGCACACTGCCCGGTCTGGAAGAGGTGGTGATGATTCGTCCGGGCTACGCGGTGGAGTACGACATGGTGTATCCCGACCAGCTGAAGCCAACGCTGATGACGCACGCCATCGCCGGGCTGTTCCTCGCGGGGCAAATCAACGGCACATCGGGCTACGAAGAGGCGGCGGCACAGGGACTGGTGGCCGGCATCAACGCCGCGCTGTACGTGCAGGGGCGCGAACCGATGATACTGGAACGCCACACGGGCTATATCGGCGTGCTGATTGACGACCTTATCACCAAAGGGGTGCAGGACCCCTACCGAATGCTCACTGCACGCGCCGAGTTCCGTCTTGCCCTGCGCCACGACAACGCCGACCAACGTCTAACCCCCATCGGCAGGCAGGTGGGACTGGTGGACGACCAACGCTGGGCACGCTTCACCGCCAAGCGCAGGGCGATTGAGGAGGAGACGCGCCGTCTGCAGGAGACGGTGCTTACGGGCAAACACAACCCCCTGCTGAAGGAACACGGTCTCGCGCCGATAGACGGACCAACCAGCCTGTACGACCTCCTGCGCCGACCGGAGGTAACCTACGAGACGCTGTTGAGCCTGGTGCCGGTGGAGGAGCCAGCCTCGCGCGAGGTGGCGGAGCAGATAGAGCTCGCCGCCAAATACGAAGGTTTCCTGCGCCGCCAGCAACAACAGGTGGAACAGCATCAGCGCATGGAACACCTGCTGATTCCCGAGGACATTGAATATAGCGCCCTGCGTGCCCTCTCCCACGAAGGCAGGGAGAAGCTCTCGCGCATCCGTCCGCGCAGTATCGGGCAGGCGGCGCGCATTCCGGGCATCCGCCCTTCCGACATCGCCGCGCTGTTGATATACCTCAAACAGAAAAGAGAGACAGAACCAGCCGAAGTCGGGGTGTAATCGGTGAGATGGCAATGGCTGGACGTGATATGGCGTGCCTATCGGAGCTGGAAGGCGCATGATGTCCCTCTGCTGTCGGCAGCAATCGCCTTCTATGCCATGCTGTCGCTGTCGCCTCTGCTGGTGGTGGCGGTCGCGGTGGTTGCGCTGGTGATTGACCCCGACTCCGCCTCGCGCTATCTCACAGAGGTGATGGCTCAGGTCGCCAACGAGCAGACCGCGCAGTTTGCGCAGGAAGTGCTGAAGAACACGCAACGCTCTTCCAGCACCGTTTCTGCCACGAGCGTGAGTCTGCTCCTGATGCTGTTTGGCTCCGCCCGACTGTTTCGCCAGCTGAAAGCGGCGCTGAACATCGTCTGGGAAGTGCCCTCCGAGGGGCAGGGACTGCGTGCCGTCCTTCGTGGGCATCTGCTGGCGGTGCTGATGGTGTTAATGGTGGCTGTTGCGCTGGTGCTGTGGCTTGGCGTGGACGTGGCTTTGCAGGCAGTTTCTTCACGGGTGGCGCCTGTGCCTGCCGTGTGGCGATGGGTGAGTTTCGGTGCAGGCTGGGTGCTGGTCACTCTGCTGTTTGCCACCGCCTATCATCTGCTGCCCGACGCCCCCACCCGATGGCGAGAGATGTGGGCAGGGGCCGGCATTGGGGCGTTCCTTTTTGTGCTGTGCAAGCTGGTGGTGGGGCTGTATCTGGGCTTTACCGGCGTGCATTCGGTGTATGGCGCGGCGAGTGCAGGGGTGGTCTTGCTGTTGTGGGCGTATTTCTCGACGCAGGCGTTTCTGTTCGGCGCGGAGTGCGCCCGCGCGGCGCGACAGCGGATGCCTGCTGAGGATTAAGGGTGCTATTGAGCCGAGAAAAGCCCCACCTGACCTCCCCGCACGCGGGGAGGGACTTGCATGTCCCCCTGTTTGCGGGGGGACCACAGGGGGCTGACAACACCTGAAAACGTCCCACCTGCAGGAACACCCCTCTCCCCGACGCGGGGAGAGGCGATGCGCCCCTTCCCTCGCAGGGAAGGGGCTGGGGGTTAGGTGAACTACGGCTCGGCGGGAGCCTCGCCCTCCACGCATAACGCGCACCAAAGCCGGAGGACGAACATCCCGGTGAACCAACCCCTCTCCCAATTCCCTCGCAAGGGAGCGGTATACCTCTCTTACTCCACAGCCATCTGATACACCGCCAGCGTTTCAAGTGCGGTGCGCTTCCAGGAGAAACGCCCTGCCTGTCGGAAACCGCGCTCGCGCATCTCCCGGCGGGTCCACTCGTTGGTCAGCACCGTATGCAGTGCCTGCGCCCATACCACTGTGTCATCCAGAGGCAACAACATGCCCGCATCGCCGACCACCTCGCGCATCACGGGTATGTCGCCTACCAGCACGGGACAACCGCACTGCATCGCCTCCAGCGGAGGCAGTCCAAACCCCTCGTACACGCTCGGATACATCAGCACATCCGCCGCCGAGTAGAACAGCGGCAGGTGTTCATCGGGCACATAACCGGTCAGCACCGTTCTATCCTGCAGATTCCAGCGGGCGATGGCGGACTGCAATTCCTGCATCCCCCAGCCCGGCTTGCCCACAATCACCAGCCGATGGGGCAGATTGCCCGGAAGCACCGCCTTCGCGAACGCCTCTACCGCTAGGGGCAGGTTCTTACGGGGCTGAAGCACCCCAACCATCAGCGCAAAGGGCGTTTCTACCCCATAATGGCGGCGGAGACCTTGCTCTGCCAGGGCGCGTTCCACCGGTTGCAGGCGTTCATCGGCGGCGTTGGGTATCGCCACCACCTTTTCGGCGGGCAGACGATACACCCGCAGGATGTCCTGCCGACTGCTCTCGGAGACGGTAATCACTCGCTTCGCCCGGCGCATGGAGGCAGGCACGGTCAGGTTGAGCAAAATACGATGCTTCAGCGGGAAACAGTGGGGCAGGAGGCGGAAAGAGATGTCGTGCACCGTGGTGACCACGGGCATCCGCAGGCGGGTGGGAACGGTGTACTGCACATGCGCCACGTGTGCGCGGTCGGCGTTGGCCGCGTCGGGAAACAGCTTCCAGCTCCACCAGCGCAGGTTGCGGACGGGAATCACCCGCTGTTTCAGTCGTTGGTCGGCGGGCAAAAGAGGGTCGGTGATGGGAACGTGGGTGTACAGCAGGATTTCGTGCTCGTGCGGAAGCGCACACAGCCCGCGCAACAGCCCCAGCCAGTAGGTTCGGTCACCGGTGTATGCCCCCGTCAGACAGCGGGCGTCAATCGCGATGCGAAGCGGCGAACTCATAGATAAGCCCCCATCGCAGTCCCCTCATGCTGACCGCCAGCCGTTCTGTCCCAAGACACTGCATCACCGTATGTACAATGCACGCTCCGGCGTGCAGAACAGGCGCACGGTCGGGTTCAATGCCGGGCAGGCGGCGCCGTTCCTCCACTGGTAGGGCGCACAAACGTTGTGCCAGCGACCCTACCTGTTCTACGGTGAGCACCGCCGCGTGAACCCGGTCGGGAAGGAAGTCGGTGTATTGTCCGTGAAGCGAGGCGAGGTTGACGAACGTTCCCCCCACTCCAACCAGATATTCGCCCGTTTGCAGGGGAGGCTCATCGTGCAGGTGGGTGCGCACCTCTTCCTGCAGGTGGTGTATCTCTTCGTCCGTTGGAGGGTCGGTATGCAGGAAGGCTTCGGTCAACCGAACCGCGCCGATGGGGTAGCTATGGCTTCTGGTCAGTGAACCGTTATGTCCCCGGCTGATTTCGGTACTGCCTCCGCCCACGTCCAGCATGGTCAGGTGCGTGTATCCGGCAAACAGAGGGTCTTTCGCCACGCTCAGGTAGCTCAGATACGCCTCCCTCTCGCCGGAGATGACCTCAACGGGCAAACCCATCTCTTCACACGCCTGCAGGAACGCCTGCGCATTGCCCGCGCGGCGCAGCACCTCTGTACCCGCAGCAACGACGAAATCCGCCCGGTAACTGCGCACCTCTTCCAGCAGGTCTTTCAGCGCGTCCAGAGAACGCTGTTGTGGCATCTCACCGAGGCTACCCGTTGCATTAAGCCCTTCGCCCAGTCGGGTGATACGACTGTGCTCGCAAAGCGTGTGTATTTTGCCCTCCTGCACCTCAACAACCGTCAGGAGGATAGAATTGGTGCCGATATCGAACACTGCCAGGCGGTACATCTTCGCTCTGGGTAATATGATACCATACCCACCCTCTCGTATCGTCTGGCAGTTTGTGTGCTATCGCCGTCCGCGTTGTTGCATTTGCCGTTCGCGCTGGATGCGTTCGCCCATTTTGCCAATCAGCGGCTGCATCTGCGGAGAGTTGCTGACACCAGGAGGTAATCTGTATTCGCCATGCAGTCGTTGCTTCTCGCGCTGATAGCTGAACACCTGCCATGCAACCAGCACGATGGCAAGGACGAACACAACGATATGCCACGGTTTAATCTGACCGGTGTTTTTCATCGGTGTGCCCCCTGTAAAGGCTGTTTTGCCCCCGCCTTGAGGGCGGGGGCGCCTTATGGACCTCAGTCTGCGTAGCGTGTCCACATATTAGGAGTGGTCTGACGCAGGTACTTCACGTGTCCATCGGCAAAGGCGTGGTTTGCGCCCCTGCTATGGCGTTTATCCACGTTACCCTCTTTCTGTCCCTGAATGTAACATCCCCACAGATACGGATTGCCGTAGACGTCGTACTCTACGTCTTCATCCACGGGGTGCACGTAGATGGCAACGAAGTCTCCCTCCGTAAAGCTGCGGTCGCACCAGTGGGCTGCATCTGAAAGGGCAATGGTAGTTGCAGGCTCTTCCACAGCGGCCATCGGAGCGCCGACGTCAATAGCACCCCCGTAGGGCGACGGCACCTCCTGGTATACCATACCGTGATAGCAGTTCAGCCCCGAATTGCAGTCGCACCGGTTGCAGAACTGGTTCTGGTTGTTGTAAGCTTCGTTGTAATAGTATCCCAGCGTCCAGGGGTTCGCCGACGTACCCAGCTCCTGCCCGACTGCAGTGCCGTAGAGATCTGCAACGGGGGCGCAGTTCAGGCGTCCATAGTCGCGCACGAAGACCTGCTGAGGACGGCTGGGACAACCGAACATCTGTCGGTTCTTAATGTAGGGGTAAATCAAATCCTGCCACACGAACATAGGGCACGCTCCCCATCCGTTCGCGTACACATAGGACCCAACGTAGACCTCGTCGTAGTCCTGAGCGTACATCTGCACGCCAAGCGCCAGCTGTTTCATGTTGCTCAGACATGCGGTAGCACGCGCTTTTTCCCGGGCTTGTGCGAACACCGGGAACAGGATCGCTGCCAGTATCGCGATAATCGCGATAACTACTAGCAACTCAATCAACGTAAAGCCTCGCTGTTTCATGGTTCGTTCCTCCCTCTCTCATGATTTGGTCTGAACGTCAACAGCAGCTCGCCAAATCATCCAGATGTCGATTCTCCTGTTCAGTATGGAACCCAGCGCCCCGCGTGCACCTCCAGGCGATACAAAGGGGAACTGTGCCGTCAGCACTGGGGTCACCGAATGCCCGGTGTCTATCCACTTACATATTACACGATGTGTAAAATTAAGTCAATAGGTTAATTTAATTCAGTAGCAAATTTTTCAGAAAACCGATAAATACTCTTTTACTAAAACATGATTAGATTTATATTGCAATTGATGTTATTTTGTACCAATAATCATTCCAGAAATCAATTCAGTTAAGAATTAAGCAAATATCATCTGAAACCTCTCCCTTCTGAGTGCGGGCACACTCCACGCAGGAGGCAAAGATAACGGCTCCCATCGCGCGATCAGGCTATGACGCAACCCTTGCCGCAGTCGGTGGGTCTGAATGAAAGGCACTGCCCGGCACACTTTGCGCCCACGTGTGCAAATGAGTTACAATAAACTATCCTTCGGGAGAGGGGGAAGAGGGTGATATGTGGACACGGTTCAGCGAAAAGGCGCGGCGCGCCTTTTATTACGCCCAGGAAGAGGCGCGACGTCTGGGCGAAAACTTTGTCGGCACGGAGCATCTTCTGCTTGGTCTTCTGCACGAATCGGACAGCATCGCCATCCGGGTGCTGGAGAACCTCGGTTTGAACGCCGGCTTGCTGCGGATGGAGATCGAGAGGCAATTACCCAAAGGGGAAAGTCGGGTCGGTCAGGAGGTTCAGCTCTCGCCCCGTGCCAAGCGCGTCATCGACCTCGCCTACGACGAGGCGCGTCATTTAGGAAATCAGCAAGTCGGCACGGAGCACATCCTGCTGGGACTCATCCGGGAAGGGGAAGGTCTGGCGGGCAGAATACTGGCGAAAAAGAGCATCCAGCTGGAGCAAGCTCGCGCGGTGGTCAAAGCCGTCCAGTCCGAAGGCGAGGCTCCTTCAGCGCAGGTGAAGAGCGTCTCCATAGAGGTTCTGCGTGGTTTGAAAGGGCATGACCTGCTGAGCATCGACGACCTGTCGCGAGAGCAGTGTTCCGCCCTCCTACAGCTGGCGGCGCAGATGAAAGAGGCGACAAAGAGCGGGCAGGAGCTGATTCGCTGGAAGCGTCCACACCTGCTGGCGATGATTTTCGAAAAGCCCTCTCTACGCACCCGCTTCACCTTCGAGGCGGCGATGGTGCACATGGGCGGACATGCGATTTATCTCTCTCCAAATGAAATCGGGCTGGGCAAGCGCGAAAGCGTGGCGGACGTGGCGCGCAATCTGGAACGCTGGTGCCAGGCAATCATGGCGCGAGTGTTCGCCCACCAGACGCTGGTGGAGCTGGCGGAACATGCCAGCGTGCCCGTGATTAACGCCCTGAGCGACCTGGAACACCCCTGCCAGGCGCTAGCCGACTTCCAGACGCTGATTGAACATAAAGGCGACCCCACAGGGCTTCATCTGGTGTTCGTGGGAGACGGCAATAACGTGGCAAACAGTCTGGCTCTGCTGTCGGCGAAGCTAGGCACGCACTTCACCATCGCCTGCCCGCCCGGCTACGAGCCACACGAGGGGATACTGACCCGCGCGCGAGAGATTGTAACCGAGACCGGCTCGCTGATTACCGTCATGCACGACCCGCGAGAGGCTGTGCGCACCGCCGACGCCATCTATACCGATGTGTGGGCGAGCATGGGGCAGGAACACGAGGCGGAACAGCGCAAACAGGTGTTCGCTCCCTATCAGGTGAACGCTGACCTGCTGAAAGCGGCGAAACCCGGCGCCATCGTCATGCACTGCCTGCCCGCACACCGGGGCGAGGAAATCACAGACGAGGTGATAGACGGCGCCCAGTCGGTGGTGTTTGACCAGGCGGAAAACCGCCTGCACGCCCAGAAGGCGGTGCTCGCCGCGTTGATTGGGGACTGGTAACGATGCCCCTCGTGAGCGTGGTGCTCACCAGCTACAACCATGCCCGCTACCTTCGGCAGGCGATTGAAAGTGTGCTGGCGCAGAGCCTGCAGGATATGGAGATAGTTGCGATCGACGACGCCAGCGCGGACGATTCGCCCGCCATCCTGCAGGAGTATGCGCCTCGCGTGAAGGGGGTGCTTCACTCGCAGAATCGGGGCACTTACGCCAGCCTCAACGAGGGTATCGAGGTGACCGACGCACCGTATATCGCCATCCTGAACTCGGATGATGCGTGGCTTCCCACCAAGCTGGAACGGCAGGTGGCGATACTGGAGCGCGACCCGCAGGTTGGGCTGGTGCATACCGCCGTGCGCTTCGTGGACGCCGAAGGCAACCCCATTACGGGCAACCCGTTGGGCGTGCGCTTTCACCCCAACCCGCAGGGCGATCTCCTGCCTGACCTGCTGACGCGAAACCTGTTTATCACCTCGTCGGTGCTGTTTCGGCGGGAATGCATCGAGCGATGCGGTCGATTCGAGGAGCATCTGTTCGGCATGGGCGACTGGGACCTGTGGCTTCGCATCGCTGAGCATTACACCATCGGCTACGTCCCCGAGCCGCTGACGCTATATCGCATCCATGGGCAGAATACCATGTACCAGCGCGAGCGAATGCTGGCTGATGACCTCTGGATTCACGAAGAGCGCATCCGCAAACGGATACCCGACCTGCTGAAGCGAGGCGGAGGACGGATGCGGCGCAGTATCGGCGTGGCGATGGCAGCGCTGGGAGTGCTTCACGCTATGCGCGGGCAGAAACTGGAAGCACGTCAGGCATTTCGTGAAAGCCTGCAGTATCATCCGTTCCGCCTCAAGACCTACCTGCGCCTTCTGTCTGCACTGAGGTAGGGCGGTATAATAGTGGTCGGGAGAGGGACATGGGCACACAGGATGTTCGCTGGATACAACGATTTCACCATTACCAGAAGGCGCTGGCTCAGCTGGAGCGTGCGGTAAAGCTGGCACAGGATCGCCCCCTGTCCGAGCTGGAACAGCAGGGGTTGATACAGGCGTTTGAATATACCCATGAACTGGCGTGGAACCTGCTGAAGGATTTTCTGGAGAGCCGAGGCGTTCGCAACCTGTACGGCTCCCGTGACGCAACGCGCGAGGCATATAAACGCGGCTTGATCGCCAACGGCGACGTGTGGATGAAAATGATCGAGAGCCGTAACCTGACGTCCCATACCTATAACGAGTCCGTTGCGACGCAGATTGCACAGGACGTGTGCCAGACTTACTATCCTGCGTTGGAAGCTCTGCGCGAGACCATGCACAAGCTGGAGCTAGCGGAGGGGTCAGAGTGAAGTTTGGCTTAAGCGAAGAAACCATTGAGCAGATTCACGGCGTGCTGGCGCGACATCCGCAGGTGCACGAGGTGTTGATTTACGGCTCCCGCGCGAAGGGCAACTACAAGCCCGGCTCGGACATCGACCTCGTGCTGTGTGGCGACCAGTCGCTGAATATGGATGTGCTCCTGCGAATCATGTGGGAGCTGGAGGAACTGCCTCTACCTTATACCTTTGATGTGTGCATCTACCACCAGATTGACGACCCCGAACTGCTGGATCACATCCGGCGGGTGGGCAAGCTATTCTACCGACGAGAACATTCATTGCACGAAAGACAGCAGGTGGAGAGTTAGCTACCTTATCCTCGCGAAGCGCAGTTTGCCCACCCGAATCACTGCCCCTTTTAGCGAAGCCACCTCTATCTCCTCATTGGGGTCGGAGTGGCGCACGCTGTTGATTTCCACTGCGCCCTGCTGAATCATGCGCCGCCCCTCGCTGTTACTGCTGACCAGCCCCAGCGCCGCCAGCAGACGCGGAAGCCACACCTTCCCATCCTTTACAATCTCGGCGGGCACGTCAAACTCGGCGATGTCCTCGGGCAGTTCGCGGGCAGAGAACACGCGCATGAACTCGCGGTCTGCCTCCTGCGCTGCTTCTGCGCTGTGGTAGATGGTAACTATCTCGCGGGCGAGGCGTCGCTTCACCTCCATCGGGTGCAGGGTACCGTTGTTCAACCCAACGGCAATTTCGCGCACCTCCTCCATCGGCACATCGGTGCACAATTCAAAATAGGAAACCATCAGGTTATCGGGCAGGGACATCACTTTGCCAAACATCTGCTCCGGCGGCTCGGTGATACCGATATAGTTGCCCAGCGATTTGCTCATCTTCTCCTCGCCGTCCAGCCCAATCAGCAGAGGCATCGCCAGCACAATCTGTGGGTCCTGTCCGTATTCGCGCTGAAGGTCGCGCCCCACCAGGTTGTTGAAAATCTGGTCGGTGCCGCCCATCTCGATATCCGCTTCTATCGCCACCGAATCGTAGCCCTGACACAGCGGATACAGAATCTCGTGCATACCGAGGGGCTTGTTCTCAGCGAGTCGCTTCTGGAAGTCGTCGCGCTCCAGGATGCGCGCCACCGTGTATCGCGAAGCCAGCTGGATGACGTCCGCAAAGGTCATCTTACCCAGCCAGTCGCTGTTGAAGTATATCTCGGTGCGTTCGGGAATCAGGATACGGTAGAGCTGTTGCTGGTAGGTGCGGGCGTTCGCTTCCACCTCCTCGCGTGACAGCTGCGGGCGGGTCTTACTGCGACCCGTGGGGTCGCCAATCATGGCCGTGAAGTCGCCGATGATGAGGCAGGCGATGTGCCCAAACTCCTGAAACTGCCGCAGCTTGCGAAGCACCACCGCGAAGCCCAGATGGATATCCGGGGCCGTGGGGTCTAGCCCAAGCTTCACCCGCAACGGCTTGCCCGTTCGCGCCGACTTCTCCAGCTTTTCACGCAGTCCGTCTTCGGGGATGATTGCCGCAACCCCGCGCTGCAAAACCTCTAATTGTCGTTCTATGCTCTCCATGTGTTCCGCGCTGAGCACCCCTTTTCTGCTTTCTGCACCTTTAGTATTATAACATCTTCTCGGCGACGGTTACGGTATGTCTTTGCCTCTGATGCCGTGCCAGGTGAGATTGATGTCGGGCAGGCTGTTCACCGCGGGTGCTATTTGCTGGCGACGAAGGTACTTCACGTGCCCATCTGCAAACAGGAAGTTCGCGCTGCCCTGCCAGATCCAGAAGCCGCAATCCGCGCCAAACGGCTCGTGGTTGCTCAACCACTCGGCAACGAGCGATTTCTGTGCCGGAAACACCACATCGCTTTCGCTCTGCGCCTCCACGGGCAACATCCGCAACGCAGCGACAATGGCGCCTGCGTTCGCACAGGTGCTGTTGCTCAATGCGGATGACAACGCGTTAATCTGTTCGGGAGAGTGGAAAAAGGCAGCCGAGTATGCATAGGAGGTGCGCTCCCAGGTCTGCACAGCTCGCGAATCAGAGGGACACCACAGCACATCGCTATGCTTCACTGAAATCGGCTCGCGGTAGCCAGGCGGCAGGCTTCGCATACGCCCTCCTGGCAGGTAGTCCTGAATCAGCACACGCCAGTTACGCCCCATCCACAGGTTGGGGTCGCCGTTGCAGGGGTAGTAAGCGTCGTAGTCGCTCAGGTAGAGCTGGAACGCTATACCGATTTGCTTCAGGTTGCTCTGGCAGGTCGCCTTCCGTGCCGATTCGCGGGCTCGTGCCAGCACAGGGAAAAGCAGACCAGCCAGCACCGCGATGATGGCGATGACAACAAGAAGCTCCGTTAGGGTGAAAGCGTGCTTACGCACAGTGTAACCTCCTGAGTATAGGATAAACGCCGGGGGATGGGCATGCCATCCCCCGACAGTGAGAGGCTTAGTCACACGTCCAGTAGTTTTCGTTCGGGTAGGAGCCGCCGCCGCTGGGCAAACCCTCGGGCGAAACCAGCGTCTCGTCGAACTCTTTGGATGAGGCGACGAACTTGGCGTGCCCATCGGCGAAAATCAGGCTTCCACCCTGCGTGTGCCACATGCGGAAGTAGTCGTAGGGTGGGTCGTTGTCGTAGCCATACTTCTCGTAACCCGGCACCGTTCGGCTGAAGAAGGGGAACATCTCATCGCGCATGATGCGGGTCTGCGCCGGATTCTGGAAGCTGGCATCGGTGACAATCTTCTGCTGATAGCCGAAGTTACTGCAGACCTCCAGGTTGTTCTGGGTGGAGAATCCGCAGATAACAGTGTAACAGCAGTGCGTGAACCGATAGCTGGAACCGTACGCCTGCCAGTACGAGTTTGTGCCCGGTACATCGCGCTGCTGGTAGGGACTGCCGGTATCGCTGGGGCATTTGAAGATGGGTTTGTTCTTCGTGTAGGGTTCCAGCGAGACCTCCACGCCCAGATGCCCCGGTTGACCTGCAGGGGGCTGGCTGTTGTAGGCGTGGAAGATGGGGAAGGTCTCATCGTAATCCTGCACATACATGCGCACCGCCAGTCCAATCTGGCGCGCGTTGGAGATGCAGGTAGCCACTCGCGCCCGCTCCCGCGCCTGGGCAAAGACGGGGAACAGTATCGCCGCCAGCAGGGCGATGATGGCGATGACCACCAGAAGCTCGATCAGCGTGAAACCGCGCCTTGCGAACATGGTACAACCCTCCTTTTCGCTTCGCGCAAGCGAAAACGCCGCCTCTCGGCAGAGAAGCGGCGCGAGGATTGCACGATTCGTTCGCCACTCCGCTTCCCTACGCCGGCATTACCCGGATCAGGTTCCGAGGGTTCCTCGCCTTGAGCGAGGTCTCAGCCGTAATCGGCTCCCCTAGCGGATGCGTATCGCCTGGCGGCGATTCGCTGCGCGGTCTTTTTCAGCTTTAGTATACCCCACATCCCGCACGGGTGCAACAGGAGAAGGGTATCTTTTTGGCGCAACGACACCAGGCAACGCCTCACGAGAACCACTATGCCTACTGCGTTCGACACAGTTCCACACTGAACCACACGTTCTGGCGGTTCGGCTGGTCTGCCAACAGTCTTTTGTCCAGCAGGGAGCTGAACCACACGGTGGGCTTGACCTGCCATCCCTTACCGGCATCTACCGTCGTGCTGAAGCCAATCGTCGCATCCACCCACGAGGCAGATTCACAGCCATAGTAGCTGCTGTTGAACTTCGGGCAACCCCAGCCGACCTGTGCGCTCATGCACAGCGAACGCAGGATGGGCACTTCCACACCTGCCGTGATGTAAAATCCCTTAACTACCCCAGCATCGCGGTAGATGGTCACGTTCGGCGAGAGTGGACCGTCCACGCTCAGGCTCAGGTACGCTTCTCTCGTTCGCTCCCAGCCGGTGCCCGGATACTGATACTCAATCCAGCCGATCGCAACCTGCAGGCTTCGCCAGGTGGTCGCGTACTCCAGGCTCAAATCCCATTCGGTGAAGGTTCCAGCAGGTTTCGACCGGTTGTATACCGAGCCGTTGTGGTTGGTCAGTTCCATGTTGCCCCATAGCGAGGCAGTGAGGTTGCCAAAGTGCAGTTCTGTGTTCTTCTGCATCACCCAGTTGTTCACCGTGTTCACGCCACGCGAGACATATTTAGAACTGAGCGTAAAGCTCAGATTCGTGTCGGGCTGTGCAGTTGCCAGACCGGCGAACAGGCACAGAATAGCTATGGCGGTTATCCTGTACCAGCGCATCATGCTCTCTCCTTACCGATGAGTTTTTCAACCATCGATAATTATCAGCGTTGTGACGAATTCGCCTCATCCGCAACTGTACCAGATTCGCCAATGGCAAAGCTCAGCACAGGCGATTGAGGGGAGCGCATTGCTGAGGTACGCCCAACCCTGAATCGCCCGCGCGGAAGCAGATACAGATCCACCTCACGCTGTTGATGAGGAAGCACTAGAATGCGCCTAGAGGACAACAAACCTCGTCCATCCAGCGACACCAGTGCGTAGTGCCCGCCTGACCGCGCCACCAGTTCCCCGCTCAGATGCAGAGTGTCTTCACTCTCCCCTGCCACCACCTCGCCCTGCCCGTTGACCAGCACGAAGGCAGTGCCTCCGGGCTGAAGCACCAGTTCAACACGATGTGCTGGCAGACTGATACGGCACGCCCCATTGCCCGAATCGGAACGTACCAGAGCGTACAGCCTGCCGCCGTCGCGCGTCGGGATGGACAGTGCATGAACCTCGCCGCCCCGCGTCGTAACCTGGATGCCTTTTAGCCCCGCAAGGTGAAGTGCCTGTTCGTAGATCGCTCGGTGACCGGCTTGCGGGCGCAGTTCCAGCGGATAGGGCACGAATACCACCCTTCCCTGCCCGCACTGACTGATGACCACATCCCTCTGCCATGCCTGCTCATCCACGTCAAAGGGCGGCACCGTCGGCTGTTCGGGAAGCGCAAGCAGGCTCAGTCGTTCGGTGCGCGTGGGCTGGCGGGTGCGGTCAAACCCGATGCCGCCCGACAGATACAACACTCCGCCCTGCTGAACCCACTTCAATACGGTCTGAAATACCTCATCGGTGGGGCAGTAAGGGAGGGGCCAGAAAATCACCTTCGCCGAGTCGGGTATGTGCTGAAGGTCCTCCTCGTTCAGCACGCCGAAGTTTACCCTTTGTTCCAGCAACAGTCCGACGGTGTTCTGCAGGGCACGATGAATCTGTTCAAATCGCGCTCCGATACGATGGCTGTCGGGAACCAGCAGGTAAACCTGCGGCGGCTCGTAAACGGGTTTTACCCGCTTCAGCAGTTCCGCCCCCTGCGCCAGCGTCACCAGCCAGGGCTTGGCAACCGACGTGCCGTGATACACCACCCCCCACGGAAAGACCATCTCGTCGAAGTCCTTCCAGTCCCAGTTGCACAGGAAGGCTGCTCCCAGCCCCACCGCATAGTGCAACACCTGCTGGAACCGGGTGACGCTCTCCTCAACTGGCTGACCCGTTTGTCCAGATACCCTGGCGTTATGCGCCTCCTGCGCCCCGAACTCGCCCAGACTGAATCCTTTGCCATAAGCGCTGCGGTCAATCAGCTTGAACTCCAGCGGAAAGTCTCGCAGAGAACCATAGTAGTGCATATTGGAGAAATCGGTATACCGCGTGCCGAGAATCTTATCCGCTGGAGGCATACTGGGCAGATAGCCGACGCACACCAGCGCATCGGGGTCGCCTTCCTT
Organism: uncultured bacterium; assembly: GCA_964579145.1. Lineage (GTDB taxonomy): Bacteria > Armatimonadota > HRBIN16 > HRBIN16 > HRBIN16 > HRBIN16. The sequence continues at coordinate 23,514 of CAZOGB010000021.1, forward strand.
GATGCCCTCCACGTTCGCCTTTACCCACCGATTCAGCAGTTCCGTTTCGAATCGCTTGAGGTCGGCAGTGCGCACGTCATCCCAGCGGTCGGTGCGGTTGCCTATGGGCACGGTGGGCATGGGGGCTTCGGGAGGGTTTACCTGCCACGCCGCGCGCAGGGCTTCATCCGAACCGTACCGTTCCTTCAGCCACCTGTTCCACAGACTTCGCACAAAGGGCACGTCGGGCACTTCCACCACAGGCTCGTTCTGGATGTCGTAGATGATGCCTGGCACGTTGCGGTAGCGCTGTGCCCAGAAGCGGTTCCACTCGCGCTGTGCCTGCAGTTCCTCATCGGTCAGCACAACGCCAAGCCAGTCATGCAGAGACAAAAAGATGACGATACCGTGCTTCTGAGCGAGCTGCACGATGGCGTCCATCTGCCTCTGCAACCGTTCGGGAGGCACGCCGCGCAGGTCCAGCGAAGAGTGCTGGGGAACCCCCTTGTAGCCATCCTTGGCGAACGGCGAGAAGTGCAGGATTCGCAGGATGCGGATATTGTGCTGTGCCATCAGGCGGAAGTCGCGATCCCACACCGCGGGGTTCTCGTTCGCCGAAAAGAACATCATGCCCGTCTGATTCGTGCCCACCAGCAGGGCAGGCTCTCTGTTAATCGTCAGATAGTTGCCCTGCCAGCCCACACGGGGTCCCCGCGCGACCACCTGCTCATCCCAGATGCAGAAAGCCGTGTGGGCGGTGTCCAGCCGTCTCCTGCCCTGCCACATCTGTGCCTCTACCGGGACGAAATCCCCTTTCAGTCCTCTGGTGTTTGCCTCTCCCTCCACCGTTTGCATTTCGCCCGGTGGAAGGGTGAGATTGCGCTGTAAGATAGTACGCCCCGACACCTTTAGCACCACCTGCACACTGGCAGGTTTCTTTCCGAAGTTCGCCGCGTCCACGCTGATTCGCGCCACCTCGCCCCGCTCGTAACAGGCGAAGTCGGTGCGCAGGCTGTGCAGATACACCTTCTGCACGATGCGTTCCACCACTTGCTGTAGCAGCTTCTCGCGCGCTGAATCGCCCAGCAGAAGCGGCTCGCCCGAAGTTATCCCGCTGAACGCCCAGCTCGAACCCCTGTACACGCCTGTGAAGTTATGCAGGATGCTCAGCGCAGTGCCCCGCAGGTTGCCTTTAGTGTCAGTCGCTTCCAGCACCGGTATCCACCGCCGATACACGGGCGGAAACACAGGGTTGTTATCGCCAATCAGCCCGCTGGCGGAGAAGCCCTTCAGCGGCTGGGCAAAGCGCAGGTTGACGGGAGAATCGGCAAAATCGCTGGTGGTCCTGACCTGCACCGCGTCCTCCAGCAGGAAGGCAGGGTCAAACACGCCAATCTGCTCCCGTGTGAAGGTCATAGCATCGCCAGGCGTGCCGTAGCGTGTGTTGATGCGGACGCCCTCTGCGTCTCCGCGGTTATGCTCCTCAGCGGTAACCGCTTGAGACACATCCACCCACCCTTTGCCATCCCACAGCACCGGGCGGTCAAAAGCGTAGCCGTCGGTAGAGAGAAAGCTTCCGCCAGCCTTCAGGTAGTCCAGAAACGCCTCTCGTGCCTGCAGGGGGAAGAACTCGCCGCAGGGCAGTATCACCGCGTCGAACCGCTGAGGGGTCAGCACCCGTTTGTCAGCAAAACCCCCAGCCTGCAGAAGCGTCACCCCAAACCCCGCCTGGCGAAGGCTCCGAGCAATCTGCTGGGCAGGATGTGCCGTGCGCCTGCCGTCGGGCAGGGTGTCACCCATGTCCAACACGGCAATGCTTCCGCGCTCTCCCCGTTCAACCTGCAGGTTTGGGGTGACCGGCAGGGGCGCGGCGCTGGTCCCTTCTCGGACCTCCCATTCCATCCCGTCCACGTTGACCTCCAAGTCGCCGAAGTTACAGCCGATAAGCATCCTGTCCGCCGAGGTGATTTCGCGCGTGCGTTTGTCGCGCCCGTCAAACTGGAAACCGCTGATGGGCAGCGTGACCGGGTTCCATCCTGCGGGCAACTCGCTAACGGCCTTGCCATTGACCACCACCGGCTGGAGCCACATATCGCCGTCGGGTTCTATCAGCCAGATATGCATCCGGGCGGACGGCGCCGCATGATGGACATACAGCCAGAAACGAAGAGCCACTGCATTGGGAGGCACGAAGCAGGAACCGACGACATTGCCCCAGTGAGGCGGAGCATCGCGATAGAGCAAGCGTAAAGCCGACCTGCCATCCTTCACCGAAGCGGTATCCGCCTGCACCACCACAGCGACGCCGCCGTCAGGATGCGGTTTCCACTGCGCAACGTCTTCAAAGTCATTTAGAGGCACTGCACGGGCAAGAGTGCAGAAAAGGGCGAGTATACACCACAGCGCGCGCACCGAACGTCCTCCTCACTGTGTTAGTGTCCAATTCGCGATTGCACGTAGGTTTCCTTGAATACCTGTTCGGTATCGAGCGGGGTTGTATCGTCGCAGTATCCCTGCAAGCAGTTGATTCCCCACGCCGTTTGCCGTAAAATGATGGTGCAATGGACGAATGGCAGAACCTGAATGAGGCACAGCGAGAAGCGGTAACGTATGGCGAGGGACCGCTTCTCATTTTTGCAGGTGCAGGCAGTGGCAAAACGCGCGTGCTCACCATGCGCATTGCCCACCTCATTTCGGCACGCAACATCTCGCCGCGGCGCATTCTCGCCGTCACCTTCACCAACAAAGCCGCCAACGAAATGCGCGAGCGCATCGAGAAGCTGGTCGGCTCGGCGCAGGTGAAGCAGATGTGGGTGGGCACGTTTCACGCCATCTGTGCCCGCATCCTGCGTGAAAGCGGAAGAGCCATTGACGTAGACCCCGAGTTCGTGGTCTTCGATGAAGATGACCAGATCAGCGTGGTCAAAGAGGTGATGCGCCTGCTGGACATCGACGAGAAACGCTTTGCGCCGCGCTCTATCCTGAACGCTATCAGCCGCGCTAAAGAGAAGATGATTTCGCCCGCGCTGTACACGCCTGTGGACTACTTCACCCAGATTGTGGGCAGAATCTACCCGCGCTATCAGGAGAGACTGGAAGCCTGTCACGCGCTGGACTTCGACGACCTGCTGATGAAGACGGTGGAACTCTTCGAACGGCATCCCGATGTACTGGAACGCTATCAAACACGGTTTCTGCACGTGCTGGTGGACGAGTTTCAGGATGTGAACCAGGCGCAGTACCGCATCGTGAAGCATATCAGTGCCCTGCACCGCAACCTGTGCGTGGTGGGCGACGATGACCAGTCCATCTACTCATGGCGAGGAGCGGACGTGGGCATTATCCTCTCGTTCGAGCGTGATTTCCCCGACGCACACGTGGTCAAACTGGAGCAAAACTACCGCTCCACCCAGCCGATACTGGATGCCGCGTTTCACGTGGTGCAGAAAAATCGCCGACGCGCCCCCAAACGCCTCTGGTCCGAACGACGCGACGGACTGCCCATCACCGTTACCGAAGTGGGACACGAGCGGGAAGAGGCACAGGTGATTGCCCAGCACATCGCGCTCAGCGTTCAGCAACAGGGGCGCCGATACAGCGACTTTGTGGTGCTCTATCGCACCAATGCGCAGTCGCGCACCTTTGAAGAGGTCTTCTTGAACTACCGCATCCCCTACCAGATTGTGGGCGGCGTGCGCTTCTACCAGCGCAAAGAGATTAAGGACGTGCTCGCCTATCTGCGCGTTATCCTCTCGCCCAGCGACGACGTGAGCCTGATGCGCATCATCAACGTGCCTGCGCGCGGAATCGGACTGCAGACGGTTGAGGTCATCCGTCAGCTGGCAGGCGAGGAAGGCATCAGTCTGTGGGAAGCCATTCAGCATCCCTCCCTGTCCAACCGCTTAACCGCCCGGGCTTACAGTGCCGTGGCGCAGTTCCGCCAGCTGATCGAAGACCTCCGCGCCCTGCGCCAGACAAGCTCCGTTACTCAGCTGCTGCAACAGGTGTTGACGCGCACCGAATATCTGCAGAGGCTTGGAGATACTCGCGACCCTGAGGTACAATCTCGAGTGGAGAACGTGAAGGAACTGCTCACCGCCACCCAGCAGTTTGACGCCAGCCCCGAAGCGGAGCGCGGTCTGGCGGGCTTTCTGGAATCCGTTGCCCTGGTAGCGGATGTGGACTCGCTGGAAGCAGGTAGCGACCGCGTGACCCTGATGACGGTGCACGCCGCAAAAGGGCTGGAGTTTCCCATCGTGTTTCTGGCGGGCATGGAAGAAGGCTTGTTCCCGCACATCCGCGCCATTAACGACGACCCGGAGGTGGAGGAGGAGCGCAGGCTCTGTTACGTGGCTATCACTCGGGCGAGGGAGCGCGTGCATATCACCCACGCCCGCCTGCGAAGCGTCTTCGGCACGACCAGCAATATGTTCGAATCGCGCTTTCTGCACGACATCCCCGAAGGGCTGAAGCTGTACTGGAGCCCCACCGAGCTGGCGCATCCTCTGCCTTCCGCTCACCCGGTTGCCCCGCCCCGTCCACAGACACAACAGGACGCCTATCGCGTGGGACAGCGGGTGCGCCACCACAAGTTCGGGGAAGGGGTCATTATGAAGTGCGAGGCGCAAACGGGGGACTACCTGCTGACGGTGGTGTTTCCCGATGCGGGCATCAAGCAACTGCTGGCGTCCATCGCCAAATTAGAGAAACTATCGTAGGGAGTTCAACGATCTATGCGTTTAGGGATATTCAAAGGCATCCTGCAAAAGGTAGACACCCTGCTCACCGGGCGTGGGCGGGTGGACGAAGAGCTGTTTGAAGAGATGGAAGAGGTTCTGCTGACCGCCGACATCAACGTGCATACCACCATGCAGGTACTGGACGACCTGCGCCGTGCGGTGCGCGAACAGAGGCTCAAAGAACCGTCGGAAGTCAAAAACGTGCTGAAAGAGAGCCTGCTAGCATCCCTGCGGTCGGGCGGCGATTCCCAGCTGAAGGTATCTCCCGTTCCCCCGACGGTGTACCTGTTCGTTGGGGTGAACGGGGTGGGCAAAACCACATCCATCGCCAAACTGGCTTACCGCCTGCGCCAGCAGGGGAAAAGCGTCATCCTGGCAGCCGGGGACACCTTCCGCGCCGCCGCCATTGACCAACTGGAGGTTTGGGCACAGCGCGTGGGTGCAACGCTGATCAAGCACCGCGAAGGCGCCGACCCCTCGGCGGTAATTTACGATGCCATCGCTGCCGCGCGCAACCGCGGCGTGGACTACGTGCTGGCAGACACCGCAGGAAGGCTCCATACGCGCTCGAATCTGATGGAAGAGCTCAAAAAGGTGTATCGCGTTGCCGAGAAAGCGCTGGGACGACCGCCCGACGAGGTGCTGCTGGTGCTGGATGCCACCACCGGACAAAACGCCATCCGTCAGGCGCAGGAGTTCGTGCAGGCGGTGAACGTCACAGGCATCGTACTGGCGAAGCTGGACGGCACGGCACGCGGCGGAGCGGTTATCACCATCCACGACGAACTCAAAGTGCCCATCAAACTGGTGGGAGTGGGAGAAAAACCCGCGGATATCGAAGATTTTGACGCAGAGGAGTTTATTACCGCTTTGCTTGGCGACGAGTGACGAATTAACAGCATAGCTGGACGAAAAATCAAAAACTGGTAGATTTGACGTTTCCCTCTCCTGCGGCGAGTTTTATAATAGGGGCGGATAAACCCGAAAAGCACTTACACGAATGAAGAGATTGAAAGACCTGATCAGTTCGCCGCCGGTATGGGTGAACCCACAGCACTCGGTGAAAGTAGCTGCGGCGTTGATGCACAGTTTCGAAGTGAACGTGCTGCCTGTGATGGACTCTGACCAGGTGGTGGGGATGGTCACAGCTCGGCATCTGCTGGGTGTGCCCGATACAACGCCCGTGTCGGAGGTCATGAGCACCGATGTCCTGCTGTTGAACGGGGAGACGCCCATACGCGAAGCGGCATCAAAAATGTCTGAAAAAGGGGCGGATGTGGCGTTCGTCATCAACGACACGCTGTTGGGCATGGTGCGGGCGACCGACCTGATTGCGGAGGTCTCACGCTCGTACGACCCCCTGACCCGCCTCCCCTGGCAGGACGCCCTGCGCGAATGGAGCATTGATAAACTGCGCACCGGACACGAAATTTCCATCCTGTTCTTCGATATCGACAATTTCGGACAGTTCAACAAGCAGTACGACCACGTTACCGGCGACCGCGTGCTGGAACTGGTGGCTCGCACCATTGAACGCGAGCTCGACCCCGATTTGACCATCCTTTGCCGCTACGGCGGCGATGAATTTGCGGTAGCGACACTGTATATGAGCGACGAAGCGCACCAGCTTGCCGCCCGCATCGCCCGCCGCGTGGAAGAGTTGCAAATCCCCAAAGTGCGCGAAACCATCTCGGTCTCGTACGGCGTATTCGGTGGACGGCGCACCCGCGAGCGCGAAATGGTGCACTACGCCGCGACGGTGGATGACCTCATCATCCGCGCCAGCCGAATGTGCCTGCAGATGAAACAGCGCAAAGGCGCCCTGGCGATGCTTCAATTGCCGCTGCCCGGCGTTGAACCTGAAGAGCCTGTGGAGCCGCGTGTGCGGGTGACCGGAATCAGCTTCGTCGTTCAGGGCAAGGAAGCAGAAGCTTCTGTGGAGCTCACACTGGGAAGCGCACACGTTTCGCGGCAGGTGCGCGGCGATGCCAAACAACCGCCCGAAATGCTGATGGTGCAGGCGGCGCGTGATGCATTAACAGCCCTCCTGCCACATGTGGGAACGATCCAGATACTCCACGCCTCCACCACCAGCATCGACCTGCCCGAAAAGGGCGAGAAGATGGAGGCTGTGATGGTGGTGGTGGAGGTGCAGACCGCCTCAGGTTCTCAGCTCCTGTCGGGATTTGCACCAGTGCGCGATAACCTGCACCGTGCAGCGGTCAACGCCTTCCTGCACGCGCTCAATCGCCCCCTGTCGAAGTGGCTTTCCCAACCAACACCACGAGCCTCCATATAACAAGCGCCACCACCATCAGGGCAACGCCAAAACACAGCGTCAGCATGCCCCTGCTGAAACTCAACGCCCAGGTTGCCCCTGCCACTCCGCCAAGGAAAGCCCCTGCCCCCAGCCATCCCTCGTGCGACCACGAAATGCTGCTGCGTCGTGCGCCAATCATGGAAAGGATCGGCGCAGCGGGAAACATCAGCCACAGACAAAGCCACAGAACCACGTGAGGGCTTATCCCCATCAGCACCAGCACTGGAACCATCACATACCCGCCTCCCAAACCTACCGCACCACCTACTCCGCCCGACGCCAGCCCCACAAGCAGAACCCTGAACCATTCATCCCGGGCAGGCGGAACGATCTTCACATCCTGAGCACGGAAAACTCCCTCCGCCAGTGTTGGATAAGCCTGCCACACCATCCCCGCACCAACGGCTATCAGCAACAGCGCAAAATAGAGCCGAAGCTGAGGTACCCACCTGCGAGGCACCAGCGCACTAACTGTCATCACTGCGAAAACATACGCCCCCCACAAAGCGAATATCATCGGGTGAAAAGCAAGCAGAGACGACAGTACCATCACCGCACCCACGCAAGCACACGAGGTGATTATCCATGCTGCCGTACTGGAGCGCACCTCCGAGAAGCCGAGCAACATCATGCCAGTGGGTAGGAAAATGCCATGCAAGCCCAATCCGCTCAGCCCGTAAAACGCCCCATATGCCCAGCCTATCACCAGCAGGGATAGCCCCCTCAAGGTATGGAACAGCCAGTCGGAATGTGGTCGCGACACCCTGCTCCTCTTATCGCCTTTTCCAGATTTCGAGGCGTGGGAATGGATACAGCATATCGTGCGGAACGTCACGCTTGCCGAAAACAATGCCGTCCAGGCGAAACGTGGTATCGAAGCGGGCGACAGGGCGGAACGAACGCTCAAGCTCCTCCAGAAACGCCAGCGCAGGCGCATGACGCACGCGCACCGCATCGTCCTTCTCGAACTGGCTGAGCACCACCACCTGTGCCCTCTCCAGCACCGCTGTATCCCACTCGGTATCAGGCACAAGCAGGCGATATTCCTGTACCTCGCGGGCACGCTCCGCCCGACGCACCGGCTGGAGCTCACCCCAGTAAGGGCTGAGCGGCGGCGTGTAAAACCACGGAATAGTGGCAAATGCGATGGTCGTTCCCTGCGGCACCTCTCGACGGATCCACTGCAGAGCACGCACCCGCGGGTCAGGCGACAGCAGCGCCAGCACCACCGCCATCCCCCAGAGCAGCGTATACAGCGTCACTGCCCCCACCACAACTGCCAGTGCCGCTCTGCCCATCTGCTGGGTGTTTCGCCAGCCCTCAGCCACCAGCCATCCCGTCAGCACCATCAGCGGAGGCAGAAGCGGCAACAGATACCGCGCAAACCGCACCGCAAACGCCCCCAGAAACAGATAGTACACCAGCACGAACACCCACAGAATCAGAACTTGCGGGCGCCGCGACAGGGGCGCAATCGCCATGCCAAGCGTGCTCAACAGCAACAGCGGCAACCCCAGCCCAAAGCGCAGGTTCGTCCAGTAATGATACACCCAGCCCAGCCCGGTGTCCACGAACACCAGCCCATGCCCCTCGCGCACATGGCGGGCTTCGTAGCCAAAATCGCGCCAGAATTCTTCAGGGTTCAACCACACTCCCGGACAGAACATCAGAAACGCCCCTGCGCTCAGCGCCACCAGCAACACCGCCCTGCCCAGCCACACCTCGCGATGTTCCCGACCGCGCCACCATAACGCCAGCAGAGGAGCAATTAACACCAGCCCGGCGTTATAGCGGGTCGCGGAAGCCAGCCCGGTCAACACCGCCGCCACCACCAGCGCCCGGCGACTGCCCGACTCGTAAACCGCCAGCGACGTCAACAAGACCCCTGTGGTAAACATCGCCGCGGTGGCATCGGTGGTGAGAAAATGACAGTGCAGGGTGTGCAAGGGCACTACCGCCAGCAACAGAGCCGACACCGCCGCGCACCGATACCCGCACACACGCCTGCCCATCTCCCATACCAGCCAGCACGTCACCACACCCGCCAGCACCGACAGCCATCGTCCTGTCAGATACAGCCCGGCGAACGCCTCGTACTGGGCGAAGTCGGTAGGCATGGTAATCCATCCGTACGTGGAGCCTGCAAGGATAGCCAGATGCAGAAGATAAAGGTACACCGTCCCGTAGTTATAAAAGTGCGGGTCAATCTGCCCGTGCGGAAGGTCCAGCCCCAGCGTGTAGCCCAGTATCACCCACTCATCAGGATGAAAGGAGAAGTAGTGCAGAGCATCCGGTATCCCCCAGCGAATACCCGTGCACCGAAACACAAAGGCGATTGCCAGAATCGCAATCAGCCCTGCTTTGAAGGCACGCTCACGGCTATTATTCATGATAGGCGAGGCTTACCTGCCTGGAAATCTCCGCGTGGACGACTTCCCGGAACACCTCAAACAGGCGCGGGTCGTACAGAGTGCCTTTCCCCGCCTCCATCTGCTGAAGCACCTGCTGGCGAACGGCATCATCATCCATCGCCTTCCCGCGCAGGGCGTCCGCGTAATCGCCCACGATATGCAGGATTCGCGACGCGAGGGGAATCTCCTCTGCCTGCAGTCCGTCAGGATAGCCGGTGCCATCCCAGTTCTCGTGGTGATGGCGAACGATGGTTGCCAGTCTCGCTAAGGAGGGAACCTGCTCGATCATCCTCTGGCTCAGCACCGCGTGCAGTTTCAGCATCTCCTCTTCCTCATGCGTCAGGCTTCCCTCCTTGTTCAGGATGCCATAGGGGACGCTGACCTTGCCGATTTCCTGCAACAGCGCGGCAAACTCGATGTCCTGCACCATCCCTGCAGGCAAACCGAGCCGCCTGGCGACCGCGCTGGCATAGCGGGCACGCAGATGGGCACTGCCTGTCGTGCCGAGCTCACGAATCTCCACCGCCCGCGCCAGCGCCTGCAGCCCCTGCCGGTAGTCACGCCGAATCTGTCTGGGCAGCAGCACCAGGGCATAGTAACACAGGAAGGTCACACTGCCCATCACCACGATATACACAAAGGTCGTGAAACTCATGCCACCGCCTGTTTTACCCTCGCAGATGCCACACGCTGAGCGCGTTCCATCCCGAACTCGCCCGCCTCCATCGCCTCGATAAAAGCTCTCACCACTTCGGGATGGAACTGCGTACCCGCCCCTTTTTGCAGCTCTTCTACTGCCTTTTCCACGCTCATCGGCTTGCGGTAGGGGCGCTGTTCGCCGGTTTCATCGTCACCCACCATTGCGTCAAAAGCATCCACCACCGCGATAATATGCGCCTCAATGGGGATTTCACCCAGCTTCAGCCCGAACGGATAGCCTTTCCCGTCGGGGCGCTCGTGATGCAAGGCAATCCACAGAGCAACCGGCTCGATGTGCTTGATCCCGCTCACCACCTCCGCTCCCTTCAGCGGATGCGTGCGTATCATCTGCCAGTCCGCATCGGTCAGACGGGTCAGTTTGTTCAGCACCGCTTCATCCACCCCAACCTTTCCCAGGTCATGTAGAGCGGCGGCTTCAGGCAGCAGCTCAATATGCCGGGCAGGCACGCCAAGCCGGGTCGCCACACTGATTGCCATTCGGCTGGCACGCTGAAGATGTCCCGAAGTGTAGGGATGGGCGTGCTGTACCACCAGACCCAGCGCGCGAATGGTCTCGCGATAGTTGCGTATCTGCTGCATCCGCTGGCGGAAGCACTCCCGCGCGGCGAGGAACGGCACAGCTACCAGCAGGAAACCTGCTACGTGATAGGCACGCAGAAGCAGTATCAGCAGGATAGAAAGAGGCATCAACAAGAGATAGGTTGGCACCACAACACGCAGCACGTACTGCCAGATACTGGAGAGAGGCTCCCGGTTATACAACGCTCCCGCCACCGACACCAGCAGGGCGTTAACCAGCAGGTAAACCACCGCTGCCAGCGTCAGCGCTACCAGCATTCGCGCGGTAAGCAGGTCACGACCGGCACCGTTAAGCCAGTAGTAGGTCAGTCCTGCGGCGCCCGTGCTGATGATGGACTGTCCCGCGTTAAACAGCCCCCAGCGCAGGCGATGGCGCAGGGGATACGAGCGGTTCAACAACACCCCGGCCATCAACGTCGGCAGGCTATCCACCGCCATCGCCGGCACGGTGCCGTACATGGCGATCACGGTACAGACGATAGGGAAGCCCAGCGTGACCTGCGTGCCGCCGTACAGCAGGGAAACCGGTAGCATCTCGGTCGCCACGGCGAACAACAGAATGGTCATTGCCCCCAGAGGCATCCACTGCTCCGGCGGCGTGACCAGCATCCCTGCAAGCACTACCGCCCCTGCTACCAGAATGACGCCACGATGATAATACCTGACGAGGAATTCGCTCCACTTGAATGGGACACTCCCCATGACCCTTCTCCTTACCGTCATCACAAGCCCGCTGAGGTCAGCAGCGTCGGCGGGTGGGGCACTAATCAGTAGCTCGCCGCCGGCGGTTGAGGTGGTGGTTTGGGCGGTGGATAAATCTCCAGCTTCGCGCCGTAGGTGGTTGCCCACACTACCAGGAGCAACAACATGGTAAGCCAGTATTTCACTGCGAGCGACCTCCACAAGTGTTCCGTTCACGCCGCTAAGCGAACGGACACCCACTCCGCTTCTGTGCCACTCCACCCGCGCGACGCTGCTGGCACCAACGGGCTCTATGCAATTGTCTGGAGGCTACTCGTCCTGGAGAGCTGCGGTCCGGCGATTCAGTGCATCGAGTACGGCGTTCACCACGGCACGGTTCACATCGTTGCGCACCAGTGCCGAACCGGTGAGGACATCCTCACCATACTGCGAAAGCATGTTGACCACGGCAACCACTATCTGCCTGCCCGCAACCATCACATTGGGATTAATCTCTTCCACTGCAATCTGGTCGGTCATGCGGCAGGCTTGTTCCACAGCACGCACCGTGGCGGTTGCTATCAGACGCAACTGGTTCGACTGACTTCCCTGACCGGCAGCCTGTCCCGTGAAGGTTTCGGAGCCGCGCTGCAGATGAACCGTGGCTTCTGCCTTCGTCCCATTAACGGCGAGCTCGACATCGGCAACGCGGAGACGGTTTCGCACCGAGCGCAACAGGGTACCCTGCAGCTGGGCAACGCTGATTTTGCGGTGGTCCACCACGATTCCATGCGAGGCAAGTAAGGCCGATTCAATGTCGCGTACCACCTGCTTGGGTGAACGATTCGAAGAGACCAGAACGTGGATCTCTTGTATCGCCCCACTCCTGTCCACAATCACACGGGCAGACAGAACCTCGCGCAACTGGCGAATAACACCCTCAACCTGCTCAGCAGGCACCTGTGCGCGGGCACTCTTGCTTACCGCCACGTCTCCTGTTGGCTGGTGGGACACTCCTAACCTCCCCTTTCGGCAGGCGTCGCTTCGTCCTCCAGCGCTCTTTCCGCAGTACTACCGCAACAATGCTGGGGTTGTGTGTTATTGTAACAAACCGATGTATATGTTCGCAAGAGGGCTATGCCGATTCCTGCTCGATTTTGCCCCGCTCCAGAAAAATCTTCAAAAAAAACCGCGACGCAGGCGAGTTTGTCCGCAGGAAGCCTGCAGGCTTCAGGCAAAATGTACAGAGCGAATCTCTGCAAGCGAAGGGAGGCATCATCTATGCGCTGGAGCCTGTGTCTACTGTTGGCATTGACGGTGCTGGCAGGCTGTGCTCGAAAGACCACCGCTCCCACTTCTCCTGCACAAACGAGCACGCCCCAGCGAACGTTCCGGTTCGCAATCATCCCCAAGCAGCTGGACAACCCTGTGTTCAACTACGCCAAGATGGGCGCACTGGGCGCCGCCGCCAAACTGGGTAATGTGGAAATCTACTGGAACGCACCCGAAACCAACGACGAAGCCAAACAGGCGCAGATTTTTGAAACCTACGTGCGCCAGAAGGTGGACGGCATCGCCGTATCCTGTGTGAACGCCGAAATCATGCGCCGGGTGATCGACAAGGCGGTGGAACAGGGCATCCCCGTGGTCACCTGGGACAGCGACTCGCCCAACAGCAAACGTCAGGCGTTTTTCGGAATGGACGACTACGAAGCGGGCAAGATTATCGGCGAGGAGCTGGCGAAACTCATCAACGGCAAAGGCAAGGTGGCTATCCTGTCGGGGGTGCAGGGCGCACAGAACCTGACCACGCGCATTCGCGGTGTTGAGGACGCGCTGAAGGAATATCCCGATATCCGCATCGTCACCACCGTCTACTGCAACGACGACGCCACCCGTGCCGAGTCGCTCATCAACAGCGTGATGCAACAGCATCCCGACCTCGCCGGCTGGGCGATGGTGGGCGGCTGGGCACTTTTCACCAAAACAGGGCTGAACGGCATCAAGCCCGGCGTGACCAAAGTGGTCTCCGTCGACCCGCTGGAGGGCAACCCCTGGACATGGATAGAAAAAGGCTACGTGCAGGTGTGCATCGGGCAGAAGGTGTTTGACTGGGGCGCCAAGAGCGTGGAGATTCTGTACAGCCTGGCGCAGGGCAGGGGCGTGCCGCAGGCGGATGAAAAGGGCTTCGTGAACTCGGGGCTGGACATCGTGGTGCTGGACAAAAGCAAGTTCCCCGACCCCTCGCGCTACATCTCGCTGGAAGACTATAAGAAGATGTTCGAACGGCGCAAACAGGAGGCGCAGGGCATCGAGGCGAAGCAGTAGAACCGTCACTTCATTTCAGGAGAGGATAGATGGCGAAAATCGGTGTGATTCACTATAACTGGCCCGGCTTTTCGTTCGAGGAGTTCCTGAAGTTCGCAGCGGAAACGGGCTACCAGTACGTGGAACTGCAAATCGGTGATGTGTGGACATCAGATACCCACAACCCCGAACGCAACGCCGAGCGGGTGCGTAAACTGGTGGAATCGTTCGGATTGCAGGTGTCCGCGCTAGCAGCAGGCAACGACTTTCTGCAAACCGACGAAGATGCCATCCGTTACCAGGTGGAACGGATGAAGCGTGTCTGTCGCCTCACCCGCATCCTGCACGAGCAGGCGGTGGTGCGCAGTGAGGGCGGCGCGCCCAAAGAGAATATCCCTCGCGCCAAATGGCTGGACGCTTTGACCGAATGCTTCCGCCGGTGTCTGGACTTTGTGGACGAGATGCAGATTGCGCTCGCCATCGATAATCACGGCTACATCACCAACGATTACACCATCCTGCTGATGCTCCTGCAGCGGCTCAACCACCCGCTGGTCGGCACCAATCTGGACACCATGAACTATCGCTGGTACGGGCACGACCTGCAGGTGTGCAAGCGCATCTACGAGCTGATGGCTCCGTATGCGAAGCACACCCATTTCAAGGACGGCTTCGGCAGTCTGGCAGAGTACCGCGGCGCCGCGCTGGGCGATGGCGAGATCGACCTCCTGCACGCGCTGGAATGCCTGAAAAAGGCAGGATACGATGGCGTCTACTGTGCGGAATACGAGGGCCCTGAGGCAGCAGGCGGCGTGGGCTATGCCAAATGCTTCCGCTGGCTGAAGGAGCACGTGTAACTTATCGGTCTGGAGGGCGAACCTTCCCGTGAGCCAAAACACAGCCCCACCTGACCCTCTTCGCAGGCGGGGGAGGGCTCTGGTGTTCCTTCCCTCCGCGCTTCTTAAACGATTAAATGCAGGAAAACGCCCATAGAAAGGTAAAATCTTCGGGTGGAAAGCTTTCATCGTTTGTGGGAGGGCTGTCATGCGGTTTCCCTATGGACCGGCGGCGCTGAGCATGCTGGTTCTGTCTATTCTGTCGGGGCTGTGGCTGGCGTTCCACCCTGCGAGGCGACCACAAGCCACGCTGGTGATGTGGACCTTCGCCAAAACGCATTACGACGCCTACAAGCAGGCGATACCCGCCTTCGAGGCGAAGTATCCGGGCGTCAAAATAGACCTGCAACTGGTGTCCTGGCAGGCGGTCACCTCGCGGCTGCAAGCGGCGTTCCTCTCCGACCTCGACGTGCCCGACCTGGTGGAGGTGGAAATCAGTGCAGCGGGCAGCTTCTTCCGCGGACCGCTCAAGGATGTCGGCTTTTTAGACCTGACCGACCGTATCAAGCAATCGGGGCTGTACGACCGCATGGTGCAGGCACGCTTCGCCCCGTACACCAGCCGCGGGCGCATCTTTGGGCTTCCACACGATGTGCACCCCGTGATGCTGGCGTATCGCCGCGACCTATTCGAACAGCTCGGCATCGACCCCAATAAAATTAAGACATGGGACGACTTCATCGCCGTTGGGCGGAAGGTGACCATTCCCGGCAAGCGATACATGCTGGAACTGCCCGATAGCGAGTCCAGCCGTTTCGAGCCTCTGCTCTACCAGCGAGGCGGCGGGCTGTTCGACCCGCAGGGCAACTGCATCATGGACAACGAAATCGCCGTGCAAACCATGCTCTTTTACGTGCCGCTGGTTGCCGGACCAAATCGTATCGCCAGCGACCTGGGCGGCGGGCAGATTTTCACCAAAGCGGTGGAGGATGGTTACTTCCTGTGCATGATTACGCCCGACTGGCGATCCAAAACCATCGAGGTGGACGTGCCCAAGATGCGCGGCAAGATGGCGCTGATGCCCCTGCCCGCCGTGTACCCGGGCGGCAGACGCACCAGCACCTGGGGCGGCACCATGATTGGTATCACCAAACACTGCAAAAACCCCGATCTCGCCTGGGAGTTCGCCCTGCATCTGTACCTGAACAAGGAGGACCTCGCCCAGCGGTTCCGCGATACCAATATCCTGCCCGCTCTGAAAGAGGCATGGAACCACCCAGCGTACGGCGAACCGCGCCCCTACTGGAGCAACCAGCCGCTAGGCAAACTGTACGCTGAACTCGCGCCGCATGTGCCCTTCCAGTACACCAGCCCATTCGTGGCGACCGCTAAGGGCAAGCTCAGCGAAGCGCTGGTATCCTGCGTGCAATACTACAAAACGCACGGCGACCAGGGCTTCGAAGAGTTTGTACGCAAGCGGCTGAAACAGAGCGCCGATGAAGTGCGCCGTCTGATGCGGAGGAATCCTTACTGAAATGGCAACCCGAGAAACCGAAATGAGCATCGTACGCGCCCCGCGAACCTCGCGCTGGTTCGTTCTGCAATATCGGCTGGCGCCCTATCTGTTTGTTTCACCCTTCCTCATCCTGTTCGCCATCTTCGGCGTGTACCCAATCGTCAAAAGCCTTCTGCTCTCTTTCTATGTGACCAACGGTCCTAAAAGCGCGGTGTTCGTGGGACTTCAGAACTTCACGTTTCTGCTCTCCGACCCCGACTTCCACAAGGCGGTGTGGAATACCGCGGTGTTCGCCTTCTGGTCGGTGTTCCTGCAGTTACCGATGAGCCTGGGGCTGGCTCTGCTGCTGAACAGCCTCTGGGTTAAGGGGCGCGAGCTCCTGCGCCTCGCTTTCTTCTCGCCTAACCTGCTGGGACAGGTGTTCGTGGGCGTGCTGTTCAGCGTGCTGTTCATCCCGCAATACGGTCTGGTCAACCGCTTCCTGCACGCCATCGCTGGCATCGCGTCCGATACCAAATGGCTGTCAAACCCCGACCTGGTGATGCCTGCGCTGGTGCTGACCTCCCTGTGGATGTATGTGGGCTTCAATATGGTCTACTTCCTAGCGGCGCTTCAGGCGGTGGATAAAGACCTCTATGAGGCAGCGACCGTGGACGGCGCCAACGCCTGGCATCAGTTCTGGGCGGTTACCCTGCCCGGCATCAAGCCCGTCGCGGTATTCGTGCTGGTGATGAGCACCATCGGTTCGTTCCAGCTGTTTGAACTGCCCTGGATTATGCTCAACAACTCCGCCGGTCCCGATCAGGCTGGGCTGACCATCGTCATGTATCTGTATCAGACGGGCTTTGTGACGGGAGACCTGGGCTACGCCTCCGCGGTGGGATGGACGCTGGCGCTGGGGGTGCTGATCATTAGCCTGTTCCAGATGCGCGTGACGGGCGCGTGGAAGGGAGGTGCTGACTGATGAGGCTGGTCTATCGGGTGCTTCGGGTGCTGGTGAACCTGTTCCTGCTGGCGTTTGCCGCGCTGACGCTAACGCCGATGGTGTGGCTGGTGGCAGCGACGCTGAAATCGCCGGATGACCTGTTCCACTACACCTTCTTTGCGCCGCGCCTCAGCACGTTCAACTTCCGCGACCTGTTCAGCACCGTGCCCTTCCATCGCTACATGATTAACAGCACCTTCGTCGCCACCACGATGGTTATCGTGCAGCTGTTCTTCTCCTCGCTGGCGGGGTTTGCGCTGGCGAAATACGACTTCAAAGGCAAAAAAGCCATCATGATCCTGATGCTCTCCACGATGATGCTTCCCGGACAGGTGCTGATGGCGCCGCTGTACGAGCTCATCTACCGCTTGGGGCTGGTGGACAGCTACGCAGGGCTTATCGTACCGGGGGCGGTCAGCGTGTTCGGCATTTTCCTGTTCCGCCAGTCCATCCTGCAGGTTCCCGATGAGCTTCTGCACGCGGCGCGCATTGACGGCTGTTCCGAGTTTCGCATCTATTGGGACATCGTGATGCCCATCTCTCGCCCGATGATTGGCGCGTTCTGCCTGATCAGTTTCATGGGCACGTGGAACAGCTTCCTCTGGCCCCAGATTATCCTGCATAATACCGACCGCTTCACCCTGCCCATCGCGCTCAACCAGCTGGTGGGCCTTTACCAACAGCAATACGGCACGCTGATGGCGGGCACATTCCTGAGCGTGCTCCCGGTGATTGTGCTGTTCATGCTGTTGCAGAAGGAGTTTATCGCGGGGCTGACAGCCGGCGCGGTGAAGGGATAGGTCCGATGGGGCGCGGCGCGCCCCATCTCCGTTACACCTTGAACTGTTCGTATGCCCGACGCAGGGCGGCGAAGGTGTCGTTGCCTTTGGGGATAAACTCGTGCCCCACCCAGCGGTCGTAGCCTGTCTCCTTGATCGCGCGGGCGATGGCGGGGTAATACAGCTCCTGCGTCTCGTCCATGTCGTTGCGCCCCGGGTTGCCGGCGGTGTGCATGTGTCCTATCCACTGGATGTTCTCGCGGATGGTGCGGATGATGTCACCCTCCATAATCTGCATGTGGTAGATATCGTACAGCAGTTTGACCGCGGGCGAACCAACCATTTTGCACACCTTCACGCCCCAAGCGGTGTGGTCGCACTGGTAATCCTTGTGGTCCACTTTGGAGTTGAGCAGTTCGATGACCAGCAACACGCCCGCCTCTTCCGCCGCTTTTGCCACCAGTTTCAACCCTTCGGCGGTGATTTCTGCGCCGCGCTCGTCATCCAGCCCGCCGCGGTTGCCCGAGAAGCATACCAGATTGGGGATATTGTATTTCTTTGCCAGTTCGATGTTGCGATGCAGTTCTTCGGCGATACGCTGGTGGTTTTCGCGCCGGTTCAACCCATCGGTTAACGAAGCGTGCCCCACATAGCTGGCGATTTCCAGCCCATGCTCCTTCACCGCGTCCAACAGTTCGGTGGGCACCAGGTCCACGCCGTCATAGCCAATCGCTTTAGCGCCCTTCAGCAGTTTGCCCGCATCGCCGCCGATGTCCGGGCGCCCCGCGAAACACCACCACGAGAACGACTGTTTGAAAGCCATCACAGCCCTCCTGCAGAAGAAGTGTACTCTTCTGGATTTCGCACCGCAGGGTTAATCTCCTGCCGCCCGCTGGCGAAGATTCACACGCTGTTTACTTATCCGGCATGAACCGCAGGGAGGGGTCTTGCTCCAGATACTCGTGGAAGTCAATCATCTCGTCCACGGTAATCGGTCCCAGCTTCTCCATCCGTTCTTTTTCGGAGGGGGTCAATTCGTTGGCTTCGCCACGCAGAAGGCGTTCGTTCCATGCTTCCTGCCGGATGAACTGCTCACCCAGCCGCTTGCATCGGGGGCAACGGTAGCGGATATACACGAAGTTCGATCCTACGCGGCGCAGATAGTAGCCTCTCTGCACCACATCCTTGTCGTAGATGCGCTGCCCACAGGAGCAGAAGATACCGGTTCGCATGTTCTGAGAGTCTTCCATCGTCTGTATCTCCTCGTCAGGAGGTGATATGCCACATGCGCGGCACAAAGTACTGACTGTAAACGCTCATGGCAAAGCGGTCGGTCATGCCTGCCAGGTAATCGCACACCACCTGCGTCAGCACCTCTCTATTACTATTATCGGTCAGCACGCGCCCGCTCTGCGGCAACAGCTCGGGCTGTTCCATGTACAGCCTGAAGAGCGATTTCAAAATGCCCTTTGCCTTCTGCAGTTCCTTCAAACCGATTGCCTCTTCCTGATACACCTGTTCAAAAAGAAACTCTTTCAGCGCATCGGTCGCCTGCTGAACCGGCTCACTCATCCGCACCTGCGGCCGGTCCAGGCTGTTCTCAATCACATCCAGTACCATAGACGCTATGCGCTCGGAAGAAGTTTCTCCAAGCAGTTTGACGCATTCTGTCGGCAAATCGTTCGGCTGGATGACCTTCGCGCGGATGGCATCGTCGATGTCGTGGTTCACATAGGCGATGCGGTCGGCAATGCGCACTACCTGTGCCTCCAGCGTGCAGTCATCCGACGGGAGGTCGGCGTCCAGGTCTGCCCGCCCCTTGCTGTGGTGCAGGATGCCCTCTCGCGTCTCATGGGTCAGGTTCAGCCCTTTTCCGTCCCGCTCCAGCACGTCCACCACGCGCAGGCTTTGCTCCCAGTGCCGAAACCGCTTGCCCGGCAGATACTCCTGCAACACCTCGTCCAGCGCCTGCTCGCCAGCGTGCCCAAAAGGCGGATGTCCCAGGTCGTGTGCCAGCGCGATGGCTTCGGTCAGGTCCTCATTCAGCCGAAGGGCGCGGCTGATGGTTCGGGCAATCTGCGCCACCTCCAGCGTGTGGGTCAGGCGCGTGCGATAATGGTCCTGCTCGGGGTCCAGAAACACCTGCGTCTTATGCTTGAGCCGCCGAAAGGCTTTGGAATGCAGAATCCGGTCGCGGTCGCGCTGGAAACAGGTTCGCACCGGACACGGAGGCTCTGGACGCAATCGTCCCCGCGATAGGGCGCTCTTCGCCGCATAGGGTGAGAGGCTGGATAACTCCCACTGCTCGATACGCTGGCGAATGCAACCGTCCCGAACAGAAGTGCTGGTCATCACGTCAACGCTCGGATTCGAGTTCCGCACACCCATAGTATACCCCCATTCGGGGCAGGGTGCAACTTTGCCATTTGACAAAGCCACCTCTTTCCGATACAATAAGTGTAGTAAATCAAAACTTTATAAAGTGGCGTCAGTCAGAAAACTTTATCCATCTAATCAAACCGATTTCTGGGTTTGCAAAGGTTTTTGAGAGAGTGACGCCGAATTACCTTCCAGAGCGAAAACCCGAAGGACGAGGACGCATCCAGCATGGAACAGAGGTTGACACGTCGGGAGTGGTTAGCCACATTCGTTAAGGCACTGGCGGCTCTGCTCACTTTCGTTTACGGCATACCTGCGCTGGTTATGCTGATTGTTCCAGCCTTCCGCAGACAAAAAACCCCCTGGGTCAAAGTTGGCAACGCCAGCGAATTCACCGCCGGTGAACCGAAAGCGGTGACGCTGACCTACCAGCGTCGCGACGGCTGGGTGATTCGCACCGTGCGCAGCACCGTCTATGTGGTGGCAGCATCCGATGGTTCTCTGAAAGTGCTCTCCAACATCTGCACCCACGCCAGCTGCGCCGTTCGGTGGGAGCGCGACCAAAAAGCCTTCTTCTGCCCATGTCATGCGGGCTACTTTGACGCCAGCGGGAAGGTGATGCAGGGTCCACCCCCGCGCCCGCTACCGGAGTTCCCTCATAAAGTGGAAGGCGGAGTGCTGTACGTGCGATTGGAGAGCGCCTAACGCGCAGGAGAAGGGAGGTAACGACATTGCGAAAACTGCTGGAGTGGCTTGAGCGCGAAACGGGACTCATCAGCGCATGGGGACGCTTCTGGACACAGCCCCTGCCTGCTGGCGTGGGATGGGGTCATATCTTTGGCGCCCTGACCCTGCTGGCGCTGGTGGTGCTGTTTGTCACCGGAGGCGCGCTGATGTTTTACTACAGCCCCACTCCGGACCAGGCTTATGCATCCGTGCAGTACATCGAGCACTATCTGCCCGCCGGACAGTTTATCCGTGCTATGCACTACTGGGCAGCGCGGCTCATCGTGCCATTAATCATCATCCATATTCTTCGCGTCTTCTTCTGGGGAGCATACAAACGCCCGCGCCAGATGATATGGGTCACCGGCGTTCTGCTCCTGCTGACGGTCATTGGCTATGGCTTGACCGGTTATGCCCTGCCCTGGGACCAGAAAGCGTACTGGGGCACGGTGGTGCGTTTGAAGATTGCCGAAGGTATCCCTCTGATTGGCGAGGCAACAGCTACCTTCCTGCGCGGCGGCGATACCGTCGGGGCGGTCACACTGATGCGTTTCTTCGTTCTGCACGTGTTCGTGCTTTCGGTTATCGTCTTCCTGCTGGTAGCGTGGCACGTGCTGCAGGTACGACGCATGGGCGTCACGCCGCCCGGCGTACCGGTCAGCCACGAGGAAGGCGTGGAGAAGCCCCAGCGACTGTATCCCGAGCATACCGCCCGCATCGCCGTGGGAGCGGTCATCCTGACGGCACTGCTGGTCTGGCTCTCGTGGAGTTCCCCTGCCCCGCTGGAGCCTCGCGCCAACCCGATGGATACCGCCTACAAACCGCACCCCGACTTCTATGTGCTGTGGCTTCATGAACTGATGACGTTCTTCCCGCCGCACCTCGAGTTCTTCGGTTCGTTCGTCCTGCCAACCCTGCTGGTCATCCTGCTGTTGCTGGTGCCGTTCATCGAGCGCAACCCCGAACGCCAGGCACGCAAGCGACTGACAGCGCTGACCACCGGCACGGTCGTTCTGCTCGTTATCGTCGGGCTGAACGTCAAGGGAATGGAATCCCTGCCCGAACCGGAGAAGCTCTCGCCGCTGGAAAAGCAGGGACAGCAGCTGTTTGTGGAGCTGAAGTGTTATTCGTGCCACGGTATTAACGGCGGCGGCGGTCCAGTGGGTCCCGACCTGGGTCTCGGCGGCAAGCGTGACCCCGAACAGGTGCGACTTATCCTGCGCAATCCCGCGGCACACAACGTACATACCGTCATGCCCGCCTACGATCTGCCGCCGGAGAAGGAAAACGCACTGGTGGCATATATCGTCAGCATCGGTCCAAACTCCAAAATGCCGCCCATCCCGCCTACCGAACCCGAGAAACCTGCATCGCACTTCGAGGAGAACTGGTTTGTGAACCATAAGTTCGAGGTGCGTAAGGACCCGGCAAGCTGCGGCGACTGCCACAAGCCGTTCTTCTGTCAGGCGTGCCACCAGAACCGTCGCCCCAGCTCACACGACGCGCAATGGCTGAAGTTCCACTTCGGTAACGCGGCGGAACGCCCTGAAATGTGCGCCTCCTGCCACTCGCCAGACTACTGCGACAGCTGCCACCGCGTAATGCGCCACGATACGCAATGGCTGCAACAGCACGGCTCGAAGCTGGCACAGTTCGGCGAGAAGATGAAATGGGCAGAGCAGACCATGAGCCAGATGTGCTACCAGTGCCATACGCCCCAATCGTGCCAGGGCTGTCATTCTGGTGCACTGCCCGCCAGCCACAAAGTGGCAAACTTCCTGCGCGACCCGCAGGTAGGGCATGGAAAAATCGCGATCAAGCAGGGCACAGCCTCCTGCAACTCGTGCCATCAGCCGCAGTTCTGCCAGTCCTGCCATGGGCTGCCAATGCCCCATCCCGAAGGCTGGGACTCGGACCACCCCCAGGTGGGACACAAGAACCCCGCTCTGTGCCAGCGCTGTCACAACTTCCAGAGCGAGACCTGCCAGACATGCCACCAGGCGCCTCCCTCCTCGCACACCGAGGACTTCCGCAAGGAACATCCGCGCCGCATCACCGATAGCGGGGCGAGCTGTCAGGTGTGTCACGGCAGGAACGCCTGCATGAACTGCCATAAAGTGCCGATGCCGCATCCGAGCAACTGGGATGAAGCGCACGCCAAACTCGGACAACAGCGCGGCTGGAAGGGCTATACGGGGGTCAAAAACCTGCAGAAGGCGCAATGTGCAACCTGTCACGACATCAAACACTGTAACCAGTGCCACCAACCGTAGCACATGTGGATAACAAGGTAGGAAAACGATGAATGCTCATCGTCGAATAGTGCTTTTCAGCAGCCTGACGCTACTGTCGGTTATCGCCATCGTGTGGGCGCAACAGCCCGCCCGCACCGTGATGACCGTCCAGCAGGAGATACAAGCCTGCCAGCAATGTCACCGAAAGCCCGACCTGTACGGCTTTGACGTGCACGGACGGCGTAAGAGCGTGTTTGTTGACCTCGCGGTATTCCATCGCTCCGTGCACAAGAACCTGCGGTGCACCCAGTGCCATACCGACATCAACCCCGCCCAGCTGCCGCACCCCAAACATGTGCAAAAAGTGGAGTGTGGCTCCTGTCATCTGGAAAAACGAGTGGCGCAGGCTCCCGGCTTCTCACAGGCGATATTCAAAACCTACGCCGACAGCGTGCATGGTGAAGCGATTGCCCGCGGCAATCCCGATGCCCCCCGTTGTGCCGACTGCCACGGACACCACGATATCCTGCCCGCCAGCGACCCACAATCGCACGTCAATCATGCCAACATTCCCCAGACCTGCGCCCGATGCCACAGTGACGCCCAGCTGGTGGAATGGAACCGCATCCCCAAAGGAGAGGTTCTGCTCTACTACGAACGAAGCGTGCATGGACAGCTCCTGAAACAGGGCAAGAACGGTACCGCGTCGGCGCCTGGAAAACAGCCCGCAGTCTGCACCGATTGTCATGGGGTGCACGGTATCCGCCGCGCTACCGACCCCAACTCCACCGTAGCCCGCGCCAACCTGCCCGAAACATGCGGCAAGTGTCACGAAGGAATCTTTAACGAGTGGCAGGAGAGCATTCACGGACAGGCGGTCGCCAAAGGGATCAAGGAAGCTCCCGTGTGCACGGACTGCCACGGCGAACATACCATCCGAAGCCCCGAGGACCCCGAATCATCGGTATACGCCCAGCATATCGTGGCGACATGCAGTAAATGCCATGAAAATCAGCGGCTGCAACGGGCGGTTGGCTTGCCCACTCTGCGACTTTCTACCTACCGACAGAGTTATCACGGCATTATGAATCGTTACGGGGAGAGCACCGTGGCACACTGTGCCAGCTGTCACGGTGCACATAACATCCTGCCCTCCTCTGACCCGCGCTCAAGCATCAACCTGGCGAACCTGCAAAAGACCTGCGGCTCCTGCCACCCGGGCATCGGCAAAGGGGTGACACTGGGCAAGGTACACTTTGTGGGCACGCGCACCGCTAGCCCCCTATACTGGTTCATCAAGGTAGCTTATCAGCTGGCTATCTTCGCTACCATTGGCTTCTTCCTGACCTACATGATCTTGGACCTGTGGAGCTATCGCCGTGGACGCCCCAGCCATGCGGTGTCGCCACACCGGGCAGATGACCCCTTGTCGCACGAGTATGTGGAACGGCTGACGCTCAACGAACGACTTCAGCATGTCGTGTTGGTGGCGGCGTTTACCCTGCTGGTGCTCTCGGGGATGCCGCTCAGCTATCCCGAGGCAGGATGGGCGCGGGTGTTCCTGGAGTTTCCGGGCGGACCCGAGGCGCGCGGCATCGTTCATCGCATCGGAGCGATTCTGCTGATGCTTCTGGCAGTGTGGCATCCGCTGTGGCTGCTCACCCCGCGTGGGCGCGAGCAGCTAAAACACCTGCGCTGGACGCGCAAGGACTTCGCCGACATCTGGCAGATGATACGATGCTATCTGGGGCTGTCGCAGGAGAAACCGCGCTTCGGGCGTTTCAACTGGATTGAGAAGTTCGAATACCTCGCCGTGGTGTGGGGCACGGTGGTGATGATATTGACCGGGCTGATCATGTGGGGCGAGGAGCTGGCGTTCCGCTACCTGCCGTTGTGGATATGGCACATCGCCCGCCTGATACACGGCTATGAGGCGTTGCTGGCCTTCCTGACCATCATCATCTGGCACATGTATCATGTGCACTTCAAGCCCGGCATGTTCCCCATGAGCCGGGTATGGCTGGACGGACGCATCTCTCTGCGTCACCTGCAGGAGGAGCATCCGCTGGAATACGAGCGAATGCAGAAACCCGCCCCGCGTGAGTAAAGGCTATTGGGTTGCCGTTCAATAACGGCTCAGTAGGAGCCTCGCCCTCCAGTGAATAACATATCCCTCCCCTTTGGAGGGCGAACCTCCGTGTGAGCCGACCCTTCTCCCGACCTTTCCCCGACGCGGGGAGAGGTGACTCTTCCGCCGCACCGTTTGTAGGGGCAACCCTCTGTGGTTGCAAGATGACGTGGTACAGCCCCTCCTGGCCTCCCCGCAGGCGGGGAGGGACTCGGGTGTCCCCCTGCTTG
>CAZOGB010000022.1:0-48104 GCA_964579145.1 uncultured bacterium
CCCTCCAGCTGGGTGTTACCTTCAGGGAGTGCAGCTTACCGTTGCGCCAGACGCCCTCCACGACCGTCTTGCCTGGGGCGTGCAGGCGGAAGGAGACGTCCCAATCCCTGTGCCAGGCGGGGAAGAGCAGTATCTTCTCGCCGTTGGTTTGCATCAGCATCGCCTGCAGGGCAATCATCCCCCCGCAACCGTGGTCCTGGTCGGGGATCCAGTCGTAATTCGGTCCCCAGAAGGCGGGGAACCGACTGCCCGCGTGTTTGGTGGCGAACCGCTGAGCAACCATCATCTTCGCCTCATCTGCCAGCCCGAGCAAGGCCGCCCAGATGGGGTCCTGCCTCCAGCCTTCATTGCCCTTGTATGGTCGCCGGGCGTAGGTATTGCGTGCTACCTCTATGTCCGGCTTGCCCACTCCATACAGTCGATGGGGGAACACGGCGTACAGTTCTGGGTCTTCGGAGTTAATCGGCGGAGCGAGGATTTCCTGAGCGGGCAGCAGGAATGTCTGTCCCCCTTCCGTTTTCATGGGCAGGGGAGGAAGCTGCTCCAGCAGTCGCCGCCACAGGTTGCGCCGGTGCAAATCCTGCCTGCTGAGAGGCACTCGCAGCAGCTCCTGCAGGACCCAGCGCAAACCGGCAATATCCGGCAGGGGGTTCACCGTTTCGGGATAGGTCTCCAGAGACTGTGAGGGCTTCAACAAAAGTTTTCCGTCGCCGTCGCGCCCGAAATGGCGTTCGTAGAAGGTGATGAAGGCGTCCGCAAAGGGCAAAAGAGTCTCGTTCAGGAACCGCTTGTCGCCAGTGTGGAAGAAGTACTCCAGCGCCATCGCCAGCAGTTCAAGGTTGCACGAGTAGTAGTAGCGGATGTAGGGGTTATCGATATATGAAACAGGCTTGCCCTGTCGGTCCCATCCGTAGTTGGAATTGGCATAAGTAGCCCAGGAAGTGATGGTTTCGGGGAAGTATGCTCCTTCGTGCCCGAAATAGGTCTGGGTACGCGCCTTCGCCAGCGGAAGAGCCTTCAGGTACATCTCAAACAGCGGGCGCATCATGTCGTAATCGCCGGCAGGGAGCATCGTCCAGTAGGGCAGGCGCGTGTTCTGGAACCAGTATTCCCCGCCCCAGCGGCGATAATCGGCATCGAAGTGCTCATCTGGCTCACGCGAATCCACGGTGAAGATGGAGCCGTTGAACTTAATCGGGTACGCTCCTCGCCCGGCACAGGCGTTGATGAAACGCTGGAGCGCATATCCCTGGGTCACCATTTCTGCTTCCGGGCTGCCACTGACCACAATCCAGCTGCGTCGCCAGAAGTTAAGCCACCATCGCTGGTGAGCGGCTCGGGCTTGGGTTCGTCCTACCGCCTCTACCCGCTTCGCCTGCGCCCGGATACGGCTTACCCATTCCTCTGCCGTTTCGGTCTGTGCGCTCAGCACGTGCACCGCCACCGAAAACTGTTTTGCGGGTGAGACACTGCTGAGGGTGTAGCTGCCCGTGCGAGCCAGTCCCCCGCCGCGAATCATCCCCCCGAAGGTGCGATGCAGTAGCGGGTCGGGCAGTTTGCCGACCAGGCTTGCCAGCCCCTGGTGACGCAGGGTGAGTTCATAGATAGAGGTCGGATTACGGTGATACCAGATGATACAGTCTGTCTGCCCATCCAGCACCGTATCGGCATGTTCCACCACAGGGTGGGGCGAACCCATCATGCCGTACGCGCTGAATAGCTCTCTGCCCCCCAGCGTGCGGTCGCTCTGCCTCCAGACCTCCAGCTGCACCCGCACCTGCACAGGATGTGGGCTATCCACGTCCAGCCACACTACCGGGCGGTTGGCGTCCACCCACACGCGCAGATTTGTCGGATTTGAACGGCTACCCGCCTGCACGATGATTTCGCCGCCCGTCAGGCGCAGTTCCTGACGGAAGAAGTCGCCCCCGCTCAAGAGAGACGGCTCTAACGACACCTGTATCCTGCCCAGTTTCAGCAGACGGTTGTTTTCGCTCCAGGCATCGGTTTTACTCAGATAGAACACGAGGTCGCCGTTCGGCTCCACCCACACATTTACCCCGATATCGCCGTTGCCGAGCGGCATGGAACCGGAGCTGTCTTTTGAGGGTGTATCCCACACCACGTTACAGCGCTGCAGATAGGACAATGCCTCGTCGGTTTGGTCGGGCATGTTGCCTCCCTGTGCCAGAAGATTCGGTAGCAGTACTAACAATGCGGGAATAAGTATACCAGATTTCAGGAAAGACATGGCGGCTCCACCCCCTATAAAGAGTCACTGGGCGAGCAGACCGCCCGCCCAGTGCCATGGTCGTTACTGTGTGCACTACAGACTGCCTGTGGTCATGTTGCCCCAGGTCAGTTCGGTCCAGCGGTAGAACTTGGCGTGACCGTCCACGAAGCTCACGTTCTCTCCGCCAGCGTGGCGAGGCAGACTGTCCAGCGTGCCCTTGCCGAACTCCTGGATCCAGGAATCAGCAGTGCGGCAGCAGGTCCAGATTTTGCAGCATCCCTCTGTGGCGAATGCTGTGCGTGCCGCAATCCAGTTGTAGTTGCCTGAGTCGGGGCGCTGCCACACCCAGATGTCTACCAGCTGCGCGCTGCTATCAAAGAACATCGCCCAGTTTGCCGGGGTGGGGATGCCGCCCAGCTTGTTGCTTGGGAAGCCTCCTGCCAGCGTCTCGTTGAGGCCGTACGAGACGAACCTGGGGTTGCACATGTCCCAGAAGTTGCACGGCTGTCCGTTGCTCGGGTTGATGGGAGCGAAGCGGTCGTTGCGACCGCCGTCATCACTGCAGTTTGCCCAGGCATCGTTCCACTGCAGGGGGTCATCTTGGCACTGGTACACGCCGTCGTTCTTGACGTAGGGGTAGATTGCCATCGTCCAGAACGCAGCCGAGTCGCGGGGCAAACCGTTGTTCTCGCCGTTGCAGAAGAAGCCCCATCTCCAGCCGGGGAACTTCTCGTCGTAGTCCTGGACGTACTGCAACATGCCCATCGTCAGCTGCTTCATGTTGGACAGGCAGGCGGTCTTGCGTGCAGAGGCTCTCGCCTGCGCGAACACCGGGAACAGGATAGCCGCCAGTATCGCGATAATCGCGATAACAACCAGCAGCTCGATCAGCGTAAAGCCAAGTCGTTTCATCAGGAAATCCCTCCTTAATAGATTTGTGTTGTGAAAGCGCTCCTACCTCGGTGCAGGGGGAGCAGGTGCAGGAGCACCCTGTCTGGGAGCCGCGCCAGGTCCGGGGGCCTTACCGCCGCCAAACATCTGCTCCAGTTGCTTGCGCTGTTCCTCGGTCAAGCCCCGTGAACGCCCGGGGCCCCCCGTGTATCGCCAGATAGCAGCAGCCGCTATCACCACTATCACAATGATGATAACCCATGCCACCACCGGCGACACCTCTTTCTGTTTCCAGCTGGACACCGAAAGTGTTACCCCCTTTCCGTCCTTTTCCGGGTGACATCACCCTGCCTACACGTTAGCACATCTCCTGCAGAGATGTCAATACCTGTTTCGTCCGTAGACAGCACACATCTTCGCCATGGCGTGCGCCAGTCCTCCATTCAGATGTTCTCTGCGACATCGCCACTGCCAGTTGCCCGATTCGCGCCCCGGCTGGTTCATGCGCGCCTCACTGCCCAGTCCCAGCCAGTCCTGCAAAGGCACGATGGCTAATCGCGCCACCGATGCGTAAGCCAGCCGAATCATCTCCCAGAGAACGCTGATGTCCTCGCGCCCGATGTAGTCGTAGACACGCCGCTTCTCCTCCTCGCTCAATCCTCCAAACCAGCCGACCAGCGTGTCGTTGTCGTGGGTGCCGGTGTACACTACAGTATCGGGCTCGTAGTTGTAGGGCAGGTAGAGGTTATCCGGGTCGCCGTCAAAGGCGAATTGCAGAACCCGCATGCCCGGAAAGCCCAGTCCTTTGCGCAGGCGCGTGACGTCGGGCGTGATGATGCCCAGGTCCTCTGCCACGATGGGCAGCTTACCAAGTTCCCCCTGCAGAGTGCGGAACAGCTCCTTGCCCGGCACTTTCACCCACCTGCCCTTTACAGCGGTTGGCTCGGAAGCGGGGACCTGCCAGTACGCAGAGAAGCCGCGAAAATGGTCAACTCGCACGATGTCCACCATCTGCAGGGTCCACCGAAAACGCTCTATCCACCAGCGGTAGCCCTGCGTGCACATCACGTCCCAGCGATATACTGGATTCCCCCATCGCTGACCGGTGGGGCTGAAGTAGTCTGGCGGGACGCCGGCAACGAAGGTGGGGTTGCCGTCTTCATCCAGATGGAACATCTCCGGTTTCGCCCACACATCCGCGCTATCGTGCGCCACGAAGATGGGCATATCGCCCATAACCAGCACGCCCTGCGCATTGGCATAGCGTTTGAGGTCGCACCACTGCCTGACAAAGCAGTACTGCACAAAGCAATGAAACTGCATCTCGTCCGCCAGCTCCCTTCGGGCGCGACTCAGGGCGTTTGGATTGCGGCTGGCAAGGTCTCTGTCCCACTCTGTCCATGCTCTGCCCTCGTGTGCCCCCTTCAGCGCCATGAACAGCGCGAAATCTTCCAGCCAGAAGGCATGTTGTTCTCGGAAGTGTTGCAGCTGTCGTTTCGCCTCTTCATCGCCCTGCGATTTCCATCGCTCATAAGCGCGGCGCAGGACGCCCATCTTCGCGGGGATGACCGCGCCGTAATCCACCCTGTCTTCAGGCAGGAAGGGATAGTCGACGAAATCGTCCCACGTGAGCAAGCCTTCGTCCTGCAATCGCTCAAGGCTGACCAGCAGGGGATTGCCCGCAAAGGCGGAGAAGGCGGCATAAGGCGAGTCCGCGAAGCCGGTCGGTCCGAGCGGCAGCACCTGCCAGACCCGTTGACCAGCCTGCACCAGCCAATCCACAAAACGGTATGCTTCCCCACCCAGTTCCCCGATGCCAAACGCGCCGGGCAGAGAGGTAGGGTGTAACAGCACCCCTGCCATCCGTGTGTCTTTCCAGTTCATGTAAGGATACTTCCTCTGTGCTCCAGGGAATCCTGCTCCGTGTGCTATAATAGAGGCGAGGTGGCAGGTATTATGAGCAAGCCGGAGTGGCAGCCGTATATCCAAACGCTGCGCCAGCGACGCCGCAAAGCCCAACAGCAGCGGCAGGTGCGTTATCAGCGTGCGTGGCAACTCGCTCGTGAGGCGGCGGAACTTCTGCGCCGCGAGTACGGGGCGACGCGCGTTGTTGTGTTCGGTTCTCTGCTTCGCCCCAGCATGTTCGACGACCGTTCCGATGTGGATATTGCCGCCTGGGGTATTCAGCCACAGGATACACTGCGGGCGATGAGCGCGGTGGCTTATTTGGATGACCAGATTGAGGTCAACCTGGTGGATGTCAACACGTGCCAGCCGAGCATTCTGCAAGCTATTGAGCGCGAGGGATTGGACTTATGAGCCACGATGACTACCGCGTGCTGGCTGCCCGCATTCGCGCCGAACTGCAGGATGTCGCACGAGTTGTTGAAAGGGCAGAGCGTGCGCGCCTGCTGATGGAGCAACACCCCGACGAGGATGTGTACCTTGACGCTGCAGCGCACAACCTGCACGACTTTTACACCGCGTTGGAGCGAATCTTTCTGCAGATTGCCAGAATTGTTGACGGATCGACGCCCGACGGGGAACGATGGCACCGCGACCTGCTGGAGCAGATGGGCATCTCCGTGCCTGGGGTGCGCCCGCTCGTGCTGGACATCAGTACCGTGCTGGAACTGGACGAATATTTGCGCTTTCGTCATGTGGTGCGCAATGTCTATTCGTTCCGTTTGAACCCACAACGAGTGACCCAGCTGGTTGAGGGGATACGCCCCCTGTTCGAGAAGGTCAGCACGCAGCTCCACCAGTTCGCCCAGATGCTGGAGCAGTGGAGTACGGAGGCGCGGGGTGAGTGACTTTCGCACGCCCGACTGGGTGAAGCACGCCGTCTTCTATCAGATTTTTCCCGACCGTTTTGCCAACGGCGACCCTTCCAACGACCCCGCCAACGTTCAGCCCTGGGGAACTCCGCCCACCCCCCACAACTTCATGGGCGGCGACCTGGAGGGTATTCGTCAGAATCTGCCTTACCTTCGGGAACTGGGAATTACCGCCATCTACCTGAACCCTATCTTTCAGTCCCCGTCCAACCATCGCTATAACACCTACGACTACTTCCGCATCGACCCGAAGCTGGGCACAATGGACGACTTCGTTCGCCTGCGCGACAACCTGCACGCTTACGGGATGCGATTCATTCTGGACGGGGTGTTCAATCACTGTGGGCGAGGGTTTTATCCCTTCCATGACGTTGTGGAGAACGGTTCGCACTCGCCGTACGTCGGGTGGTTTCATATCCGTAAGTTTCCCATCCATCCCTACAATGGGCGCAGGCGTCCAAACTATGCCTGCTGGTGGGGCATTCGTTCTCTGCCCAAGCTCAACACCGACAACCCGCAGGTGCGCCAGTTTCTGCTGAGCGTGGCGCGCTACTGGATAGAGCAGGGCGCGGATGGCTGGAGGCTGGACGTGCCCAACGAGATCGACGATGACACCTTCTGGCAGGCTTTCCGGCAGACGGTCAAGAGCACCAACCCCGAAGCGTACATCGTGGGCGAAATCTGGAAGGACGCCCGGCGGTGGCTGAAAGGCGACCAGTTTGACGGTGTGATGAACTATCCCCTGCGCGACCTGCTGATGGACTTCGTGGCAAAGGGGTCTGCGGATGCGCCTGCTTTCGCAACAGGGCTGATGCGCCTCCTGCGTCGCTATCCGCGTGAGGCGGTGTACGCGCAGATGAACCTGCTGGGGAGCCACGATACTCCGCGCTGGCTAACCGTTTGCGGCGGCGACGTGCGCCGCGCGATGCTGGGATACACCCTGCTGTTTACCCTGCCGGGTGCGCCTTGCATCTACTACGGCGACGAGATTGGCATGACGGGCGAAGCCGACCCCCACTGCCGGGCATGTTTTGACTGGGATAGGCGCCGCTGGAACCGCCGTCTGTATCGGCATGTGCGCGCCATGATTGCCCTGCGCCATTCCAGCCCTGCCTGGCGGACGGGCGAGACCGATGTGCTGTCCGCGGAAGGAAACATGCTGGCGTACGCCCGCTGGCAGGGCGAAGAGGTGTGGATGGTGGCCGTTAACGGTGGTGCAAAGAGGTGGGAAGGGGGGATTCCGCTTCGCAAACGCGCTCTGCCCCGGGTAAACAGGCTGGAGGAGATCGGCACGGGAGCCATGTGCACGGTGAGCGCCGGCAAAACGGAGGCAATCGCCCTTCCAGCTCGTTCCGCCCGGATATGGAGGGGCAGAGTGGCGTCAGACGGTAAGAGGTAGCAGACTGCCCTCTATACCGCCGGGAGTCACCACCACACGCCCCACGTAACGCGCATGTGCGCCTGTCTGCACGATGATCGTGTTGCCTTCGCGCAGAGGTTCCTCCAGCAAGGTGTGGCTGTGCCCCCCGATAATGAGGTCGATTCGGTCGGTTGCCTGTGCCAGCTCGATGTCCCGTCTCAGCCCGATATGCGTGAGGGCAATCAGCAGGTCAACCTGTGGGCGCAATTCCTCCGCCAGCTCGCATCCACACCGCACGGGGTCGTCAAAGACGTACGCGCTGACGTGTCGACTCAGCATCCGTTCGGTAATCATGGGCACGGTCAAGCCGATAATGCCCACACGCTGTTCGCCGACCTGCAGGAGCAGATAGGGCTGGACGGGCAGGCGTGCTCCGTTACGCGGTCGCACGTTGGCGCAGAGCACCGGAAAGCGTGCCCGGTTCAGCTTCGCGTGAAAGCCGACCTCGGTCAGGTGGAACTCGCGATTGCCGACGGTCATCGCGGTATAGCCGATATCGGACATGAGGTCGAGGATAGGCTCGCCTGCGGGGTTAAAGGTGACGTTTCCCGCGCCGATGGCATCGCCTGCATCCAGCAGGAGGCAGGGGTATCGAGCGCGTTCTTCCTCTACAATCTGGCGCAGGCGCAACGCCCTCTCCTCGCGCAGGCGGTTGTGCATGTCGTTGGTGTGCAGGATGACCAGACGGCTCACGCCTCGCTACCAGCCTCCCGCCTGCCCTGCAGGTATGCCTCTATCGCCTGCTGCCATGCCCCCTGCGCCTTCAAAATCCACTCGCACACCTCGCGCACGGCACCGTTGCCTCCGGGAGCGCGGGTGATAAAGTCGGCTTGTGCTTTCAGCTCCGGCGCGGCGTTTGCCACCGCCACGCGCACGCCCACCGCCTCGAATGCGTGCAGGTCGTTCAGGTCATCGCCAACGTAGAGCAGTTCCTCCTTCTTCATCTGCCACTGCTGGCGCAGGCGTTCTATCTGCGCCTTCTTGTCGCGCACTCCCTGATAGCACTCCAGAATCTTCAGCTCCGCCGCCCTGCGGGTAAGCGCCTCGGACGCCCGCCCCGACAGAATCGCTACGCGGATACCGGCGTGCCTCAGCAGTTCGATACCGAGCCCATCGGCGACGTGAAACCGCTTGATTTCGCGCCCAGTGGGGTCGTAATAGATTCCGCCGTCGGTCAGCACGCCGTCCACATCCAGCAGTACGGCTTTGACCGCCTTCAACCTTTCATCGCTCATCGGGTGTTCCAGCATACCTACACAATCCCCGTGCGCAGAAGGTCTTTCAGCATCAGCATTCCAACGGGTTTGCCCTCTTCGTCCAATACGGGCATCTCGCCGATTTTCTGAGGCAGGCTTTCAAAGAGGTGCAGTGCCTCGACCGCCAGCGGGTTGCCCCGAACCACATGGGGCGTGCGCGTCATCAACGCCTCGGCGGGGCGGTCGAGGTTCGCCACATCGCGCAGGAGGTGACGTCGGATGTCGCCGTCGGTGATGATGCCCACGAGCACGCCCCTGTCGTCCACGATGCACGCCGCGCCCGCGTTCGCCCGCGTTATCGCAAACAGCACGTCGCGAAGCGGCTGCCCCTGATGCACTATCGCCACGCTGTCGCCGGTGCGCATCACATCGTGTACGCGCAGAAGCAACCTTCTGCCGAGTGTGCCCGCCGGGTGGAACACCGCGAAATCCTCGGGGGTAAAGCGTCGCTCCTGCATGACCGTGATAGCAAGCGCGTCGCCCATGGCTAACATGGCAGTCGTGCTGGCGGTGGGGGCAAGGTTGTAAGGGCAGGCTTCGCGCTCCACCGATACATCCAGCACCACATCCGCCGCCTGCGCCAGGGTGGATTCCCCGCGCCCCACCATCGCAATCAGCCGAACGCCAATCCGCTTGAGCGCGGGTAGTATCGCCAGCAGTTCATCCGTCTCGCCGCTGGTGGAAAGCGCAAGCACCACGTCGTCGGCAGTGACCATGCCCAGGTCGCCGTGAACACCTTCTGCGGGGTGCAGGAAAAAGGCAGGTGTGCCTGTGCTGGCGAAGGTGGCGGAAACCTTGCGGGCAATCGCCCCCGATTTGCCCATGCCAGTTGTCACCACTCTGCCCTTGCAGGACAGGATAATCTGCACCGCCTGCTCGAAACGCTCGTCCAGGCGGTCTACCAGTCGCAGGATACTCTGCGCCTCAATATGAAGTACTTCTCGAGCAACCTCTAGCATCTCAAGGTTATTATATCAGGAGGACGAGAACCATGCCACTACCGGGGCGCTGGCGGCTGGTGCGATGGTCAGCTCTGTTGATACTCGCGCTCGCACCCCCAGCGTGGGCGAACATGGGCACGCCGCTGATGTGGGCTGGGCTCCTGTAGGCAACGGTCGGGAACTTTCTTATCGGCGCGGTGGAGGCGATCACGTTGCGGATCGTCTTTCGTCTGCCCTACTCGCGTGGACTGGACAGCATTCTAGCTCCTCCATTACCGGGCGAGAAGAAGCAGGATCTCATTGCGCCGCGCGATTTTGGTCAGGCTGTAGACTGGCGTCCTCCCGAATCTCGCGAGTGCAAAGTGGCGGCTGATTTCTGGGCTGCGTGGGGCTTGCACGTTAACTGCGAGCACAGAGAACACTCCTACTCGCTCGGGATTGAGAAACCGCTCATTGCCTGGACGTCCAGGTAT
The DNA here is from genome assembly GCA_964579145.1 of uncultured bacterium. Taxonomy (GTDB): domain Bacteria; phylum Armatimonadota; class HRBIN16; order HRBIN16; family HRBIN16; genus HRBIN16. The sequence continues at coordinate 10,052 of CAZOGB010000022.1, forward strand.
GCAACCGTTTTGCCGGGCGATTACGCGGTGTATCAGCTGGACGGGCAGATTGTCGTGCTGCACCTGCCAACGAAACGGATTGGCTTTCTCACGAGGGGAAGCAATCCTGTGGTGGTGCCGCTGGAATCCGGGCAGGTGAACCAACGCTGATGGCGAACTGTGCAGGTGAGGTGATACACATGAGTATGCAAAACGTGGTACAACAGCTGTTATCTTCGCGGGTAGTCGGCATCCTGCGCCTGCCCGAACCGGAACACGCCCTGCGTGCGCTGGAGGTCGCCATCGAACACGGTCTGCACGCGGTAGAGGTGACGATGACCACGCCCAACGCTCTGCAGATCCTGCAGGAAGCGTGCAAGCGCTGGGGAGACAGGGTGCTGGTGGGCGCAGGCACGGTGCTGACCGCCGAGGACGCCGAGGGGGCAATCCGGGCGGGTGCGCAGTTCGTAGTGTCGCCGGTGCTGGACGAGGGCATGGTGACAACCGCGTTGAAACACGACGTACCGCCCATTCCGGGCGTCTTCAGCCCCACGGAGGCGTATCGGGCATGGCGAATGGGCGCGCCTATCGTGAAGGTGTTTCCAGCGGTGACCCTCGGCACGCAGTTCTTCCGTGAGCTGAAAGCCCCTCTGCCTCAGATACCGCTGATGGCGGTAGGCGGGTTGAACGCGCACAATGCGGCGGAGTATCTGCACGCGGGCGCGGACATGGTGGGCGTCGGCGGCGCGCTGTTCCCAAAGCAGGCAATCCAGATGGGCGAGTTTGAAGGCGTGGCACAGACCGCCGAGGCTCTCGCCGCGCTGGCGCACCTGCACATCGAACACGCCTGATACACATCACTTCGTGAATAGGCTATAATAGAGCCGAGGTGATGCGGATGGCTATCACACAGACCGCGAAGGCGGTTCATTATCCCGATTCGGATGGAAAGCCGATGGCAGAGACCCCTTATCATCTGGAGGCGATGCTGTATCTCATCGCCTCCCTGCAGGCGTACTTCGCGCACCGACAGGACGTCTACGTAGCAGGCAATCAATTCATGTACTGGATTGAGGGCAACCCCAGACAGCGCGTCGCCCCTGACGTGTATGTGGCGTTCGGCGTGCCCAAAACGCCATTGCTTCCCACGTGGAAGGTGTGGGAGGTGGGCAAAGCGCCCGATGTGATTATAGAAGTGACTTCTCGTTCCACCGCTGCAGAGGATCTGGGCAGGAAATATGACCTGTATCAGCGTTTAGGGGTGAAGGAGTATGTGCTGATAGACGTTCTTCGGGAGTATCTGTCTGGTGCGGTGTTGCTGTATCGGTTGGAGGGTAAGGAGTATGTTCGGGTATTACCGGAGCGTGCGAACGGTGAGGAGTGGCGAGTTCACAGTGAGCAGTTAGGTTTGGATGTGTGTGTTCGGTGGGAGGAAGACCGTTACCGGGTTCGGTTGTATGACCCGGCGTCAGGCAGGTATTTGCCAACGCTGGAGGAAGAAGCTCGCCGGGCGGAAGAAGCTGAGGCACGCATTCGCCAGCTGGAAGAGGAATTGAGACGGCTGAAAGGGAACGGTTCTTCCTAAAGGGCACACGCAAAGGAGGGTTCGGATGACGTATCGGGGAGTGGTGGTTGCGCGAAACGGGGCGGTAGCCACATCACAGCCGCTGGCAACAGCCGTCGGATTGCATATCCTGCAGGAGGGCGGCAATTTTGTGGACTCCGCACTGGCAATCAGCGCCACGCTGGCGGTGATAGAACCCTATAACAGCCATCTTGGCGGAGACGCCTTTATCATCCTATACGACGCCAGCAGCCGGAAGGTTCACGCGCTCAACGCCTCAGGTCCTGCGCCGCTTGCCGCCACGCTCGACCGCTTTCGTGAGGGCATCCCCGTTCGCGGTATCGCGAGCGCGTCGGTGCCAGGGCTGGTGTCGGCATGGGCGTTGCTCCACGAGCGATACGCCACCCGTGAACTCTCCGACCTTCTCCAGCCCGCCATCCGCTACGCCCAGCAGGGCTTTCCTGCAGGCTATCGCTACAGTCAGGTGTTTCGCGCTCATGCCGACGTGCTGAAAGCGTTTCCCGTCACCTGGCGCGAACTGCTTCCCGATGGCGAACTGCCCTATCCGGGCAAGATGGTCACCCAGCCCCAGCTGGGCTGGTCGCTGAGCCGTATCGCCACGGCGGGACCGATGGACTTCTACCGCGGCGCCATTGCCGAGCGGATTGTGCGCCATTGCCAGCACCACGGCGGGCTGTTCACCGAAGCGGACCTCGCTCAGCCGCCCGCCGAGTGGCTGGAACCGCTTTGTGTGCAGTACCGCGGATATACCCTGTACGCGCAGCCGCCGGTGTCGCAGGGGCACATCCTCGCGCAGATGATAAACCTGCTGGAGGGGTACGACCTGCGCCAGATGGGTGTGCTCAGCGCGGACGTCATTCACCTGCAGGTGGAAGCCAAAAAGCTCGCCTTCGCCGACCGACAAGCATATCTGGGCGACCCGCGCTTTGTGCCCGTGCCGATGGAGAGACTGCTCAGCAAAGAGTACGCCGAACGCCGCCGAGGGCAGATAGACCTTCAACACGCCTCCCAGACGGTAACCGCCGGCGAGATAGAGCACGACACCACCTACTTCTGCGTGGTGGACCGTTACGGCAATGCCATCTCGTTTATCCAGAGCGTTTTCCACTCGTTCGGCTGTGCGGAGGTGGCGGAGGGCACAGGCATCTTGTTCAACAACCGGATGACGGGCTTCTCGCTGGACCCGAACAGCCCCAATGTGCTCCAGCCGGGCAAGCGCACTGCCCATACCCTCAACGCCTGGCTGGTCACCCGCGACGGCGAACTGGCTTTCGTGGGCGGCACGCCGGGTGGCGATGTGCAGGTGCAGAGCAATACGCAAATCCTGTGCAACCTGATAGACTTCGGCATGAACCCGCAGGAGGCGGTGGAAGCTCCGCGCTGGCAGCACGACCCCGAAGGCTTGAAGATCGAGCGGCGTGTGCCCGCCGAGGCCCTGCAGGAACTGGAACGCCGGGGGCATCGCGTGCTTCTCCTGCCTGAATGGGGGCAATCCGGCGCGGTACAGGTGATAGCCGTGCATCCCGCAAGCAAGGCACTGCTTGCCGGCTCCGACCCACGCTGTGACGGCCACGCCGCCGGCTGGTAACAACCTCGCAACCTTACTGACAGTAATTTTGCCGTTTTTCGCCTCCAGACCCCCGATAACCCGCATTTTGCACAGCACGTTTGGCTCGCCACTTGCATTACAGTAGGGGCGGAACACTAATTCGTGAAGGAGGCGAATTCCATGACAGCAGGCTTGCTGAAAAAACTGTGGCGTTTCGCTGTGCCTGGCTTACTGCTTCTCATGACCGTGGGCGGTTCGCAGGCGCAAACCTTTACCCTCACCGACAACGGCTGGACCTACGACGAGGATATCGCCAGCCAGGGTGGGGGTAGTTTTACTGACCCTAACAACACCGACCACATGTACCAGAACTGGTGGTGGTTCCGCACTAACCTCGACAGCGCGGAAAAGCCGCTGTTCGGCCTGACCTCCATGATGTCCGGCGGGGCAAACAACGTCAACCTCGTCTTCACCGAGGACGCAGGCAGTTTCCAAAACGCTCTGCTGTTCGACCTGACGTATACTCTGACCGGCATTAGCCCGACGCTGGCAAAAGTAGACATCGTGTGGAGCGTGCGCAATATCTACGGACAGCAGTCCATGCCGATCACGGTCGACTTCTTCGCCTACTCGGATTTTGACCTGAACGGTTCCGCAGGCGGCGACAGCGGTGTTCTGGCTAACCCCCAGACTATCCGATATACCGAAGGCACGACCGCGGTGGACGTTATCGCCAGCAGCGGCTCGTTGGTGGGGTACGATGTGGACAACTATTCCAACCTGCTTGACCTGCTCAACGACGGCTCAGTGTACAACGTTTCCAACTCTGGTCTGCCCTTTGGTCCGGGCGACATGACTAACGTCTTCCAGTGGCAGGCAACGCTGGGGTTGGGTCAGGAGATGACCGGAACGCTGACCAAGCTGGTTAACCTGGAGTATAGCCCACCACCGCCACCGCCTGTCATTCCTGAGCCGGGCACATGGATGCTGATGCTCAGCGGTATCGTGCCGGTGGCGCTAAAGGTGCGGCGAAAGGCTTAACATCCTGCACTTCCCTATCCCTCCCAATCCCTCTCCGCGCGGAGAGGGATTTTCCTTTGGGGGGAGCAGAGCGCACTCCGCCGGATGGTTCAGTTCAGCACGTAGAAGTCAAAATGGATGGGTTCCTGCGTGGTAAGGTGGCGTTGAATCTCCTTCACCTGCACCTTCAGCGGCTGACCGGAGCCATCGGCAATCTCCAGCACCGCCTTCTGCTTGCCGCCCTGTTCCACAATGCTGTGTATCACCTCGCGCACCGGCACCAGCAACTGCTTCGGCTCTATGCCGTTGCCGTACAGGATGGCGGTTGCAAATCCCTTGCGGCGCCACTCCTTGCGCTGTCCCTTTGTCAAGCCAGCATGTTGCACCGCGGATATGGGCATATTGCTCACCTCCTTCGTCTCAAAGAGATGATAGCCATGCTATACCGCGCGTCGCAGGCGCAGGGCGTTGGTCACCACGGATACCGAGCTCAGGCTCATCGCCAGCGCCGCCAGCATCGGGCTGAGATAGCCCATCGCCGCCAGTGGGATACCCAGTACATTATACACAAAGGCGAAAAAGAGGTTCTGTCGGACCGTGCGCACGGTGGCGCGAGACAGATTCAACGCGGTGACCACGCCGTTCAGGTCGCTCTTCAACAGGGCGATATCCGCGCTCTCCAACGCAATGTCCGTGCCCTCGCCCATGGCGATGCCCACATCCGCCTGTGCCAGCGCGGGCGCGTCGTTAATGCCATCTCCCACGAACGCCACACGCCGCCCCTGTGCCTGCAGGCGAGCAACATGCTGTGCCTTTTCCTCTGGCATGACCTCTGCCAGCACGTGCGAGGGTGGAATGCCCACCATATGGGCAATGGCAGGGGCGACTGTGCGCTGGTCACCTGTCACCATCCACACTTCCAGCCCCATATCCTGCAGGCGCTCCACCGCCTGTCGGCTGGATGGGTGCGGCTCGTCGCGGAGGGCAAACACGCCTGCCGGTTCGTCGTTCACCGCCACCAGCACTGTGGTGTAGCCTTGTGATTGCCAGTCCTGCACGAACCGGCGCATCTCCTCTGATAGCGTCACGCCGTTCTCTTCCAGCAGGCGCGGCGTGCCTGCGGTCACCCGGTAGCCCTCTATCTGCGCCAGCACGCCCCTGCCCGCTACGGTGCGAATCTGTTCCGGCAGAGGGACGGCTATCCCTTGTTCCTGCGCGAAGCGCACTATCGCCATGCCCAGCGGATGGGTCGTTCCAGCCTCTGCTCCCGCTGTCAGGCGCAGCAGCTCCCCCTCCGGCATCCCGTTCAACACCTCAAACTGTCCGACCGCCGGCTTGCCAAGAGTTAGCGTGCCGGTCTTATCCAACACGACGGTATCAATCTGCCTCGCCCGTTCCAGTGTTTCGGCGTCTTTCACCAGCACGCCGAGTTCCGCTCCTCTGCCCGTGCCCACCAGCACCGCGGTTGGCGTCGCCAGCCCCAGCGCACATGGACAGGCAATCACCAGCACGCCCACCGCGTGTATCAGCGCCGTCGTGAATCCCGCCTTCAAGACCACCAGCCACACCACAAACGTGCCCAGCGCAATCAACAGCACAATCGGCACGAACACCCCGGCTACTGTGTCCGCCAGACGCTGAACCGGCGCCTTGCCCGCCTGCGCCCGTTCCACCGCGCGCACAATCTGCGCCAGGTAGGTATCACTGCCGACTCGCTGGGCGCGGATGGTCAGCACGCCGTCGGTGTTCAGCGTGCCTGCGGCGACGGTATCGCCGGGACGCTTCTCCACCGGCACGCTCTCGCCTGTCAACATGCTCTCGTCCACCGCCGCGGCGCCCTGCACCACGATGCCGTCCACCGGCACCTGCTCGCCGCTGCGCACCAGCAGGAGGTCGCCCACCTGTACCGCGGAGACGGGAACCTGCTCTTCCTGTCCGTCCATCAGTCGGGTAGCGACCTGTGGAGCCAGACGCATCAGCCGTTCTATCGCCTGTCGTGCCCGCCCCTTCGCCCGCGCCTCCAGGTACTTGCCGAAGGTAATCAGGGTGATAATCACGCCCGCCGTCTCGTAATACACCGCCCCACCGAGCCAGAAGGTCGCGGCGAGACTGTAGAAGTACGCCGCCGACGTGCCCAGCACGATGAGCGTTTCCATCGTGGCGGTGCGTGCCCGAAGCGCGTGCCACGCCTTCACGTAGAACGGCGCACCGATGACGAACTGCACGGGGGTGGTCAGCGCAAGCATCAGCAGCTGTATCGGGTAGGAGGGGTGGTGAATCGCCATGCTCAGCACAAAGACGGGCAGGGTCAGCCCCACGCTTGCCAGCAGGCGTTGGTGCGAGGCGCGAAGCTCCTGGGCACTGCGCTCGGATGGTAGCGACGAAGAGACTTCGTCGGAGAGGGGTTGTGCCCGATAGCCCGCGCTCTCCACCGCTTCCAGCAGATGTTCCAGACGCGCTACGGTGGGGTCTACCTGTAGCGTTGCACTCTCGGTGGCGAGATTGACCACCGCCTCGTGCACGCCCGTGACCCGTTTGAGCGCACGCTCCACCCGCGACACGCACGCCGCGCAGGTCATCCCTTCAATTTGCAGGTGTATCTCCTGTGTGCTGGGCACGCTGATCATCCCCTTTTACGAAAGGCTGTAGAACCGTCTTTATTATACCCCCTGCACACTGGCAGGAATTCACCTCCATGTTGCGAAACCTAAGAGCCGAGTTCGGCAGAGAATCAAGAATCTTCGCTTTGCTCAGGGTGACAGAAGGAATGCTCATGGCGACAAAACGAAACGCAAGGAGGGTATTGCATCATACGGTGAAAAGACATCCTGTTCCCATAATCCTGTTCTTCCTGTTTCTTGCTATCATAACTGGCTGTGGCAGAAAGCAGGCAACGGCTCCACCGCCACAGAACGTGCTTCGGTATGCTCTTACCGCCGAACCGACCACTTTCGACCCTGCCCTTGTGCGCGACGGCCCCACCATTGACCTGCTGTTTCAGGTGTTCGAGGGGCTGGTGCAGTGGGACGAAAACAATCGCCTCGTGCCCAACCTTGCCGAACGCTGGGAGGTCAGTCCCGATGGCAGGACGTATACCTTCTTCCTGAAGCGGGGCGTGAAGTTCCACAACGGGCGCGAGGTCACTGCAGACGACTTCAAATACTCCATTGAACGCGCCTGCGACCCCGCGCTGGCTTCGCCCGTGTCTCCCACCTATCTGAACGACATCGTGGGTGCGCTGGACAAATTGAACCGCAAGGCGAACGAGGTGAAGGGCGTTCAGGTAGTGGGCAAATATACTCTGCGCATCACCATCGACCATCCCAAAGCCTACTTCCTTGCAAAATTGACCTATCCGACCGCCTATGTGGTGTGTCGCGAGGCGATAGAGGCGGACGGCGACGAGGTGAGCGGGCGGAAACTGCGTATCAATGAGCGGTGCGCCATCGGCACGGGACCGTTTAAGGTTCAGCAGTTCCTGCCCGGCTCCAAGGTGGTGCTGTCTGCCAATAAAGAGTATCACGGTGGCGCACCCAAACTGGAGGGTATCGAGCGTCCCATCGTGCTGGATGCGAGCACACGACACGCCATGTACGAGCGCGGCGACCTGGACATCGTGGACGTGCAAAAGGGCGACCTCCTGCGCGACCAGCAGGACCCGGTGCTGAGCAAACAACTGCGCACCTTTGACCGCGCGGCGGTGTTTTACCTGGGGTTGAACCAGAACGTGTTTCCCCCGTTTCGCGACCGGCGGGTGCGCCAGGCTCTGGCTTATGCCACGGACAAAGACTCCATCGTGAAGGTTGCGCTGATGGGCGTGCCACAGAAGGCGAATGGCATTATCCCGCCCGGCGTGCTTGGGCATGACCCCGCCTTTGAAGGTATCCCTTACAATCCCGACAAGGCGCGTCAGCTGCTGGCAGAGGCAGGTTATCCGGGCGGCAAGGGCTTCCCGACCCTCACTCTCACCTTCCGCGAGAAGACGCCCGACCTGCGCCGCGCCGCGGAGATGATCAAGGAGCAGTACCGCAAGGAGCTCGGCATCAATGTGGAGCTGCGCGAGATGGAGTGGGGTGCGTTTCTGGACGCCTTAGACCGCAAGGAGCTGCCTTTCATTCACCTGCGCTGGGCGGCGGACTATCTGGATGCCCAGAACTTCCTGTCGGTGATGCTTCGCACAGGCGCACCGGAAAACGTGGTGGGCTACAGCAACCCGCGCTTTGACGCCCTGTGCGACCAGGCTGACCGCGAGCAGGACGAACAGAAGCGCATTCAGCTCTACCGACAGGCGGAGCGCATCGCCGTGCAAGAGGATGTGCCGTGGATTACCCTTTACTTCCAGCGCGATGTGGAGCTGATTAAGCCCTATGTGAAGGGCATTCGCGACTCGCTGATGGGGCATCTTCCGCATGTGACGACGTACATCGAGCGGTAGGGACAGGACAGCCCCACCTGGCCTCCCCGCAGGCGGGGAGGGAAAGCCCTCTCCCAACCTCTTCCCGACGCGGGGAGAGGTGAATCCCGAAACAAGCCCTCACCCTGACCCTCTCCCACAAGGAGAGGGAATGTCCCCCTGCTTGCGGGGGGACGACAGGGGGGCTGAAACCTCAAATGGCCCGGCAGGAGCCTCGCCATCAAGAGAGGACGCATTGCAGGTTGTTATGTCCCGCGCACCGCAATCTGGAATGCCTTCTGAGGGTTATCCTCCGTCAGCTGACGTATTTCCGAATCGGAAAGCCCCACATGGCGCAAGGCGGGTATCATCTTTGTGAATAGCGTGGTGTAAGAGCGGAACGTGCCGCCTCCCGGCTCCCCCACGTTGTACCAGCCCGCATCATGCGACACCAGCACCCGGTGCAGGAGACCCGCTTTGCGCATGGCGAGCACCAGCTCCACATGCTGTTGCACCGTCTGCTCGGAGACGCCGTCGAACTCCACCCACGCCCCCTGCTGTGCCGCCCAGAGGTGCATCTCTCTGTCGTTCTCGACCTGTGCATGAACCCAGATAAAGGCAGAGGGGTGTACCCCCATCTCTTTCAACCGCTCAATCTGCTTGCGAGCCGCACTGCCGGGCCCCGTGTGTGAGGCGATGGTCAGACCCGTTTTCAGGTGCGTCAGCGCCGCCGCCTCCAGCAGGCGCATGTCTACCTCGGAAGGGTCGGGGTCCACGCCAATCTTGATGAAGCCGGGGCGGATACTCGTTCCCTCGATGCCCTTTTCGAACTCCTCCGTCCACAGACGCGCTATCTGCTCCGCCGTCAGCGAGCGCACCGTCGAGGGGAGAAACTTATCGTTCGCCGCGCCATACCAGCCCGTGTTGGTCAGCAGGTAGATTCCGCTTGCCCGGCTCAGCCGCTGGAGCAGGACGGGGTCGCGCCCAAGATAGGCAGGGGTGCATTCCACCAGCGTTCGACAGCCCGCCGCGCGTAACTGCTTCAGGTAGGGCAGGACCACCTCGAAGACCTCATCCGCGTTGTATCGCCCTTTGCTCACCCTGTCCGCGCCGATAAAGTCCACCATCACATGCTCATGGGGCAGGACAACCCCCAGTTGGCGAGCCCGCACTTCCCCCGTGACGGTCATCGCTGTTGCCTGAACGCTCATCGCACAGTGCTCCTTCGGAAATGGATAGATTCACCAAAGGATTTCTCACTGTTGCCATTAAAATCTTGCTCAGGAGGCGATTCTGCTGGCGCGGAACAATCCGCCGGAAATTGGGTGCCAGGTGTGTCGGAAGAAGCCGGCGGTGGTGGTATGTTCGTCCTGCCTCTGGGAGGATGAAGAGAACGCCTGGTTGTGTAAAGAATGCGCTCGAAAGCACGACTGCGGCGGGGAATACTTCCTGCCGGTGGTCAACTCGCCTCGGGTGGGGCAATGCGGCTACACAGGCGGGGAGACCGTTGATATTGATTCTGAAACCGAATTGTGGTAAACTGGCTTTGCGTCGCATGGCGCAATCACACACCGCACCGGACTCGTGTACGGGTGTCCCGCCTGGGATGGTACACGGGGGCGATGGTGCGGGAGGCATAACCTGAAGACGAAGGAGGAACACAGCTTTGGCGACCGTTACCATGAAGGAACTCCTGGAAGCAGGAGTACATTTCGGTCATCACACCCGCCGATGGAACCCCAAGATGAAGCGCTATATCTACGGCGCACGCAACGGCATCTACATCATTGACCTGCACCAGACGCTTCAGCTGTTCGAACAGGCGCAGGCGTTTGTGCAGGAGGTGGTTCAGAACGGTGGGCACATCCTGTTCGTGGGCACGAAGAAGCAGGCGCAGGAGGCAGTGCGTGAAGCCGCTGAGCGCAGCCGCCAGTTCTACGTGAACAAACGCTGGCTGGGCGGAATGCTGACCAACTGGAAAACCATTCAGGAGCGCATCAAGCGGCTGAACGAGCTGGAGAAGATGGAGCAGGACGGCACATTAGACCGCCTGACCAAGAAGGAAGCAGCCAAACTGCGCGAGGAGAAAGAGAAGCTGAACTCCGTGCTGGCGGGCATCAAAGAGATGCCGGGCTTGCCGCACGCGGTGTTCATTGTGGACCTGAAGAAGGAGCACATCGCTGTTCAGGAGGCGCGTCGTCTGGAAATCCCCATCGTCGCCATCGTGGACACCAACTGCGACCCGGACGAGGTGGACTACGTCATCCCCGGCAACGATGATGCCATCCGCGCCATCAAACTGCTGTGCAACCGCATCGCCGACGCGATTATCGAGGTGAAGCAGGTCGAGTGGCAGGGCGCGGAAGTGGTGGAAGAAGTGGCAGAGGTGCCGGAAGGCGAAGAGAAGCCCGAAGAGGGCGAAGGCTGGGAAGCAGAAGAGGTAGAGGCGGCAGCAGAAGAGCAGGAAGAAAGCCCCGATATCCTCGTGCGTCCCGGCGTCGAAGACGAATACTCCAGAATGTATCAGGAGTACAGTGAATACGAAGAGGAAGCGGTCGAGCGTCAACGCTCACGACGAGTACAGGAGGATTAAGTATCGGTGGAAATCACAGCACAGATGGTCAAAGAGCTGCGCGAGCAGACAGGCGCAGGCATGATGGAATGCAAGCAGGCGCTGATTGAGGCGCAGGGCGATATGGAGCGTGCGCGGCTGATCCTGCGCGAGAAGGGCGCAGCGGCGGCGGTCAAGCGCGAATCGAGGCAGGCGTCCGAAGGGATTGTGGTCTCCGCCATTACTCCTGACCACCGTCGCGCGGCGCTTCTGGAACTGAACGCAGAGACCGATTTCGTCGCCCGCAACGACGAGTTCCAGTCGCTGGCGAAGGAGCTGGTTCAGCAGTTAGTGGATACCGGCTTCGAAGGCACGCTGGAAGAGTTCCTGAACCAGCCTAGCCAGGCAGACCCCAGTCGCACGGTGCGCCAGCGCGTGGAGGATCTGGTGGCGCGCATCCGCGAGAAGATAGTCATCGGGCGGATTGCCACCTTCAGCACCGACAGCACCGGCTGTGTGGACACCTACATCCATCTCGGCGGGAAAATCGGCGTGATGGTGGAGGTGAAAGCCCAGACCGAAGCCGGCGCTCAGCATCCCGAGACCCAGCGACTGGCACGTGAACTGGGAATGCAGATTGCCTTCGGCAATCCGGGCTACCTGACCCGCGACCAGGTGCCCCCGCAGCTGGTTGAGGAGGAGCGCGAGGTTCAGCGCCAGCGTGCCATCAACGAGGGCAAACCCGCCCAGGCGCTGGACCGAATCGTGGAAGGCAGGCTGAGCAAGTTCTTCGAGCAAATCTGCCTGCTGGAGCAGGGCTACATTCGCGACGAGAAGAAGTCGGTCAAGCAGGTGATCGACGAGTTCTCCAAAACGGTAGGCGATCCCCTGGCGGTACAGCGCTTCGTGCGCTTCCGCGTGGGCGAAGGCAGTGGGTCATAACGATGGACAGCGCACCAGCCCCACAACCACGCTGGCAACGTGTGCTTCTGAAACTCTCCGGCGAGGCATTCGCCGGAGAGCGCAAAAGCGGCCTGGACTATGCCGTCATCAGCTCCCTTGCCCGGCAGATTGTGGATGCGCACCAGCTGGGCGTGGAGATTGCGGTGGTGATTGGTGGGGGCAACATTATCCGCGGGCAATACGCCGCGCAGTCGGGGATTGACCGCGCGACCGCTGACTATATGGGCATGCTGGCAACCGTCATCAACGCGCTTGCCCTGCAGGACGCCATCGAACAGCTGGGCGTGCCCACGCGCGTGCAGACCGCTATCCAGATGTTTCAGGTCGCCGAGCCGTTTATCCGCCGCCGCGCCATTCGCCACTTGGAGAAGGGGCGTGTGGTCATCCTCGCTGCGGGAACTGGCAACCCCTACTTCACCACCGACACCGCCGCGGCGCTTCGTGCGCTGGAAATCCATGCCCAGGCGTTCCTGAAAGCCACCAACGTGGACGGCGTTTACGATGCCGACCCCAGAGTCGACCCAAACGCGAAGCGATTTTCGTATATTACTTATAGAGACGCCATCGCCATGCAGTTACGGGTGATGGACCTCACGGCTCTGACGCTGTGCATGGAGAACCGCTTGCCGATTGTGGTGTTCAATATCGCCCGTCCCGGCAACGTGGTGCGGGCTGTGCTTGGTGAAGACATCGGCACCCTGGTAGGAGGAGAGGAAAAATGATTGACGAGTTACTGAAAGAAGCGGAACACAGAATGGAGAAGACGGTGGAGAAGGCGGCGCACGAGTTCGCTACCCTGCGCACAGGACGTGCCAACCCGGCGATTCTGGAGCATGTGATGGTGGACTACTACGGCACGCCCACGCCCATCAATCACATCGCCAGCATCACCGTGCCCGAACCGCGCCTGTTGATGATACAGCCCTACGACAAGCAGAGCCTGGCGTGGATTGAAAAGGCGATTTTGAAATCCGACCTGAACCTGGTGCCCAATAATGACGGGCAGGTGATTCGCATCCGCATTCCCGAGCTGACCGAAGAGCGGCGCAAGGAGCTGATTAAACTCCTGCACAAAAAGGCAGAGGAAGAGCGTGTGGCGATACGAAACGTGCGCCGCGATGTGAACGAACACCTCAAAGCCGCCCAGAAGAAGGGCGAAGTTTCGGAAGATGATGTGAAACGCGCCGAACAGCAGGTACAGAAGCTGACCGACAAATACATCGCCGAGATTGACCGCCTGCAGAAGGCGAAAGAAGACGAACTGATGGAAGTGTAGCGGAGCGAAGCTCCGGTGAGCGGTATGGAAACCCTTTCCCCACAAACTGAAGTGGACGGGACGGCGCCAGCAGTGATGAAAGCGCGGGAGGCAGGTGTGGACTTCTCGCGCCTGCCTCAGCATATTGCCATCATCATGGACGGCAACGGGCGATGGGCGATACAGCGGGGTCTGCCCCGTCTGGTCGGACACCGACAGGGCTACCGAACGGTGCGCCGCGTGGTCAAGGACTGCGCCGACCTCGGCGTGAAGATGGTGACGCTTTACACCTTCAGCACCGAGAACTGGCGTCGCCCTCCAGACGAGACCAGCGGGCTGATGGCACTGATTGAAGAGGCAGCGCGCCTGGAGCTGCGCCAGATGTACATCAACGGCGTTCAGGTGCGCGTCATCGGGCGGATGCACGAACTGCCCGCGAGCCTTCAGGAGGAACTGCGGCGCGGGATGGAAATCACCGCGCAGAACAACCGCCTGATACTCAACCTCGCCATCAACTACGGAGGGCGGGCAGAGATTGTGGACGCCATGCGCGCCATCGCACAGCGCGTGAAGCAGGGCGACCTCCAGCCAGAGGAGATCGATGAGGAGACCATTCGGGCGCACCTGTACGCTCCCGATATGCCCGACCCCGACCTGCTCATTCGCACCGCAGGCGAGATGCGCGTGAGTAACTTTCTGGTATGGCAGACCGCCTACTCGGAGCTATGGGTCACTCCGACCCTCTGGCCCGACTTTCGTACCGAGCATCTGATTGAAGCCATCCTGAGCTACCAGCAGAGAGTGCGCAAGTTCGGCGGTATTCAGGACGAGGAATGAAACGCATTGCCGTTCTGGGAAGCACCGGCTCCATCGGCACGCAATGTCTGGATGTGGCGGAGCGCCTTCGCGACCGCATTCAGGTTGTTGCCCTCGCCGCGCATCGTGACCACGAGAAACTGCACCAGCAGGCTCGGCGATTCGGTGTAAAGCACGTCGCGCTGGTTGACCCTGCTTCCGCCTCCTCGCTTCGTCAACGCGAGTCGGGCTGGCAGGTTTACGCCGGCGATGAGGGCTTGCAGACAGTTGCTACCCTGCCCGATGTGGATATGGTCGTGGTGGGTGTGGCAGGGGTGTGCGGGCTCTCGGCAACGGTCTCTGCCCTGCGAGCGGGCAAAAGCATCGCGCTGGCAAGTAAGGAGGTACTGGTGGCGGCGGGCGAGAGCGTTATGGCGCTGGCGCACGAGCGGGGACTGCCCATTGTGCCTATTGATAGCGAGCATTCCGCCGTGTTTCAGTGCCTTCAGGGGGAACGCCCGGAGCATGTGCACCGCATCCTGCTGACCGCTTCCGGGGGCGCCCTGCGCGACGTGCCTCTGGAGCGTCTGCCGGACGTTACCCCGGAACGGGCGTTACAGCATCCCACCTGGCGCATGGGCGCGAAAATTACCATCGACAGCGCCACGCTGATGAACAAAGGGCTGGAGATTATCGAGGCGCACTGGCTTTTTGGAGTACCGGCGGAGCGCATTCAGGTGGTTTTGCATCCACAAAGCATCGTGCACGCGCTGGTGGAGATGAGGGATGGCTCGGTGCTGGCACAGCTGGGCTTGCCCGACATGCGTCTGCCCATCCAGTACGCCCTGCTCTATCCGGAACGGTTGGACACCGCCCTGCCTCGTCTGGACCTCATCAAGGTAGGAACCCTAAGCTTTGCCGAACCGGACCCGCGGCGTTATCCCGCGCTTCAGGTGGCGCGAGAGGCGTTGTCTGCTGGGGGAACCATGCCCGCCGTGATGAACGCCGCGAACGAGGTGGCTGTTGCCCGATTTTTAAAGGGCGAGATTGGTTTTACCGACATCGTGCAGTGCGTGCGCGAGGTGATGGACAGACATGCGCCACAACCCGCCACGCTGGAAGCGGTGCAGGAGGCAGATACGTGGGCGCGGGAACAGGCTCGTGCCTGGAGGCGTCCATAAACTGGTGATTTTCGTAGCGCACCTGCGCAGCGCAACAGGTATAATTATGGTAAAGCAGGGCAGATAGCGGACGATTCAGCACACATCATCGTATAAGATACTGACCCATAACTCCGTTCGCCCTATTTTGCAATAGAAGAGGAGGTTCTACCTTTGGATTACCAGGTGTTGCAAACGGCGTTTTATTTTCTGCTCACCATTGGCGTGCTGGTGGTAGCGCACGAGTTTGGGCACTTTATCGTCGCCAAATGGTGTGGGATGCGCGTGGAAGAGTTCGCTGTGGGCTTTGGTCCCAAGTGGCTGGTGCTGGCACGCAAGGGCGATACCGAATATACCATCCGTCCCATTCCGCTTGGCGGTTTCGTGCGAATTGCGGGCATGGAATCGCATGACGAAGACCCTCAGCCCGGCACGTTCTTCTCGAAGCCGATATGGCAGCGCAATGCCGTCGTGCTTGCCGGTCCCATCATGAGCCTGCTGTTGGGATATGTCATATTTTCCATCATGGGCATGACCACCGGGCTGGAGATCGGCAAGCCGCTCAACCGCGTGGGGCAGGTCATTCCTGGTACGGAAGCCGAGCGCATGGGGCTGAAGATGGGCGATGTGATTGTGGAGATAAACAAAGAGCCGATTCGCGACGGCGAGCACATGATGCAGGTTATTCATAACAGCCCGGGCAAGCGTCTATTTGTGCGCGTGAAGCGCGATGGCGAGCTGATTCTGCTCAGCGGCGTGCCCAAAGAGTACGAGGTGGAAGAGATTAAGGACGGCAAGAAGGTGGTGAAGAAAGAGGGGAGGCTCGGCTTCTACCCCAGCTTTGAAACCAAACGGCTCTCCCCGTGGCAGTCGCTGGTGGCGGGCACGCAAATCACCGTCAATCTGGTTCGCTCGTTCCCCGAGCACCTGTTCACGAAGAAGGTGAGGGACAGCGTGGGCGGACCGGTGGCGATTGTGTACACCACGCACACCGCCGCCAAAGAGGGACTGCACCGCGTGCTGAGCTTCATGGCGGCGCTGAGCATCAGCCTGGGCATCCTGAACCTGTTCCCCATCCCGATTCTGGACGGCGGGCATCTGGTGCTGTACTTTATCGAGTGGCTTCGCGGCGGGCGTCGGTTGACCGCCAAACAGCAGATGGCGGTGCAGGTGGTTGGACTGGCGATATTGCTGTCCATTCTGGTGCTGGTTACTGCGAACGATATTACCCGGCTGGTCACAGGAAAGTTCCCGCAGTAGGAAGAACGTAGAGGGCGATGGACGTACAGATTCGAAAGGCGCGCACGTCGGACGTGCCGGCGATGCAGCGCCTTGTCAACTTTTTTGCCGACCGCGGGGAGATGCTTCACCGCTCGCTGGCGCAGTTCTACGAGAATCTGCGCGACTTCTTCGTGGTGGAGGAAAACGGTGAGGTGGTGGGCTGTGTTGCCCTGCATGTGGTGTGGCGCGACCTTGCGGAGATTAAGTCGCTCGCCGTGGCGGAGGAGGCGCAGGGCAGGGGCTACGGCAAGCAGCTGGTGCTGGCGTGTCTGCGCGAAGCGCCCTGTCTGGGGGTGGAACGGGTCTTCGCGCTAACGTACAAGCCCGCCTTTTTCGAGAAGCTGGGCTTCCGCATCTGCGACCGCGCCGAGCTTCCCCGCAAGGTCTGGACGGAGTGCGTTTACTGCCCCAAGTTTTACGACTGCCAGGAAATTGCGGTGATTATCGAGGTCGGAAAGGGTGTCACGTAAGCCCTCACCCTAACCCTGTCCCACAAGGAGAGGGCACACAACGGCTCGGCGGGAGCCTCGCCCTCCAAAAAGAATGTTGTAGGGGCAACCTCCTGTGGTTGCCCGATGACGTGGTTCAGCCCCTCCTGGCCTCCCCGCAGGCGGGGAGGGACTCGGGTGTCCCCCTGCTTGCGGGGGGACGACAGGGGGGCTGACACTCCCCCTGCTTGCGGGGGGACGACAGGGGGGCTGACACTCCCCCTGCTTGCGGGGGGACGACAGGGGGGCTGACACCTGCTAGCCAAGCCCCTACGCCTGCGCTGTGCTCAGCGCCATTTTGCGGGCGAAGCGTGCCAGCAGGATGGGCGCGACAAATGTGGTGAGGAATATCACCGCCAGCAGAGCCGCATAGTGCGCATCGTTCAGCACGCCATTTTGCTTGCCCACTGTGGCGAAAATCAAGCCGACCTCGCCGCGAGGAACCATGCCTGCACCGATGAGGGCGCGATTGATACCTTTGCCCCAGGCTCCCCATCCCGCCAGAAACTTGCCCAAGAACGCCACCAGCGTGCCTAGCAGAGCCAGCACCACTGTGCCGCGATTTGTAGGGTCAAAGGGATTGAACAGGCGCACGTTCACCGCGACGCCCACGCTGACGAAGAATATCGGGGTGAAAAAGTCCACCAGCGGCTTCAGCTCATGTTCAATCTGCTTCGTACGCCCGATGGAGGACAGCACCAGCCCCGCCGCGAACGAACCCACAATCGCTGCCGAACCGACCTTCTTCGCCGCCAGCGCAAAGACGAACGCCATCACCAGTGCAGTGGTCACCAGCGCACCGCGCACGGTCATACGGTCTACCGCACGAAGCAGAGAGGGCGCCAGAACCCTGCCCACCACCAACGCGACCGCCACAAACGTTAGCGCCACGACGGTTGTCTGGACGACGAACAGCGGGGTCACGCTGCCTTTTGTCACAATAGCAGACACCACCGCCAGTATCACCAGCCCGAGCACATCATCCAGCACCGCCGCCCCCAGCACGATACGCCCTTCGGTACTGTTGAGCACGCCGAGGTCTGCCAGCACCCGCGCGGTGATACCAATGCTGGTAGCACAGAAGGCGGCGCCGAACAGTATCGCCGCCGGACCGGTGACGCCCAGAGCGGTAGAAACCAGATACCCTCCAATGAACGGAAGGGCAATACCCACAAAGGCAACCACCAGCGACTTCACGCCCACCCTTAAGAGCGCGCCCAGGTCGGTTTCCAGCCCGATTTCAAACAGCAACAGCATCACACCGACCTCGGCGAGCAGGTGCAGTATTTCGTTTTCCTGCACCCAGCCCAGCACGCTGACACCCAGCAACACCCCAGCCAGCAATTCGCCAAGCACCGGAGGCTGTTTGACCCGTTCCGCCAGCTGTGCCATCGCGCGGGCAAAGAGAAGTATCAGGATCAGCATCAACAAGAACTGATCAATCGCCATCGTCCCCTCCTTCGGTGTTCCCCACCATTATACACCAGCAACAGGTTCCTGTCGCCACAGGAGTCTACCTCTGCGGTGTCAAAAAAGAGACCATTCCACGCGCAAAGGAGGCGGTGCTGTTGCTAAGACGGATAGCTATAGTGACTCTGGCACTTCTGTGGTGCATCCTGCCGGCGGTGGCAGGCGAGCCTTTTCGCTTCCTGCATATCACCGACACCCATATCGGCGTCACCGCGCACCACCAGGAAACCCGCGAGTACGTCCGGCAGTTCAACGCGCTGTCACCGCCACCTGCTTTCATTGTCAATACGGGCGATTGCACCGAGCTGGGTTCCACGCAGGAGTACAGAAACTATCGGCAAATCATGGGGGAGTTGCGCGTTCCACTCATCAACGTGCCCGGCAACCACGATGTACGCTGGAGCGCGATTGGCAAAGAGGGCTTTGCAAAATGGCTCGGTCCCCTGCGAATGCACTGGGAGCGTGACGGTTGCCACTTCTTCGCGCTGGACAGCACTGCCCTGCTGGAGCATCACGGACACTTTGAAGAGGCGGACCTGCGCTGGCTGGCGAGCCGTCTGCGCCGGCTTCCGAAGGGTGCGCCTGTGTTTCTGTTCTTCCACCACTGGGTGGCGACGGGCGAAAAGATGGTGGATGACGAAGGGCAACTGCTGGACATCATCGCGCCCTACAACGTGAAAGCGGTGTTTGTTGGGCACGGACACAAGGACACCACGTGGTGGCGCAATGGTGTGCTGTTCCTGATGGCGAGAGGGTTGTATCAGGGCAGTTATCATCAGGTGGAAGTAGACGACTCGCGGATACGCATCTGGCGCGTGCGCAAGGAGGATGCTCAGCCTGTGATGGTAGCAGAACTTCCGCGCTCGCCCCAGCCTGTGCCCCAACTGCGCGTGCAAAGGCTGCAGGTACAGGGAGACAACCTGTTCGCCCGGTTGCAGTGGCGTGCGCCCGATGGTGCTCTGCCCATCCGGTGGGAGGTTCGCCTTGGCGCCGGCGCATGGCAAACGGTGGGTGCAGAGCGTAACCGCGACGCCTTTGAACTGAAGGTCCCTCTGGGTGAGCCAATCCCGGGCACTCACCGGGTAACCTTCCGCGCCGTCTGCGACGAAAAGGCTTACGAGGCTTCAGCGCAGGTGGAAATTAAAGGGGCGGTTCGCCCGGTGTGGACGTTCCGCACCGGGGGTGCGGTCAAAGCACAGCCTGTGGTATACGACGGGACGGTGTACGTCAGCAGTTTCAACGGCACGCTCTACGCCCTGGATGCAGGTTCGGGCAGACTGCGCTGGAAGCGTTCCATCGGGGGCACGCTGGTGGCGGCGCCTGCGGTGACTGAAGATGTCGTGGTGGTTGGAAGCACTTCGGGAGCGGTTGTCTGCCTGCGCCGCCAGGATGGCAAGGTGCTATGGAAAAGCGATCTTCCCCCGCCCGTGTTTGCCCCGGCAGGCATCTGGGAAGATGTCGTGTGCACTGCCGCGGGGGATGGGAAGCTTTACGGCTTATCCCTGCGGGACGGCAGGCCGATGTGGCAGTTCCAGACCGAGATGTTCGTGCAGTCGCGCATCCTGCCCGTGCAGGGGATGTTTATTGTCGGGTGCTGGGATAACCACGTGTATGCACTGGATGCCTATAGCGGAATCTTGCGGTGGAAACAGAAGTTTGGGCGTTCGTTCTACTATGCACCTGCTATCGGCTCGCCCGTGACGGGTGGAGTGCGCGTGGTAGTCCCTTCCAACGATGGGGTGCTTCATGCGGTGCGCGTGCGCACTGGCGAGGTGTTATGGGAGCTGCCATCGGCGCAGGGCAACAGTTTTGGCTATCCATCGCCCCTGATGGACGGTGACGTGGTGTATTGCGGCGCACTGGGCGGTCGGGGGCTGGTGTATGCGGTGGATGTGCCGACAGGACAGCCCCACTGGGTTGCAGAAACGGGGCGAGTGATGTATGATTCTGGGTGTGCATCTGCGGGAGGTTACATTTTTACCGCTTCCGTCGATGGTGTGGTATACTGGATAGAGAAGCAAAACGGTCGCGTTGTTCAGGCATACCAGATGGCAGAGGGGCATGTGTTCTGCGTGCCCGATGCCGATGGAGGGCGGTTTGTGATAGGCTCAATGAACGGAACGGTTTACGCTTTTCCTGCGCAGGTAAAGAGGAACTGAAAAAAGACGGCGAGACACTGGTGAGCGGAGGGACGAGATGGAGAGTTATCGCATCTTGATTGCAGAGGATGAGCCGCTGACTCGCATGATGTTGCGAGCGCGTTTGGAGAAAATCGGGCATCAGGTGGTGGCCGAGGCGGAAAACGGCGTGCAGGCGGTGCAGGCGGCGCGTGTACACGAACCGGATTTAATTATTATGGACATCCGCATGCCGGAGATGGATGGCATCGAGGCGGCCCGCGCCATCGTTCAGGAGCGACCCTGTGCCATTGTGTTCCTCACCGCCTACAGCGAGCAGGAGCTGGTGGAAGCCGCCAGTGAGGCTGGAGCCTTCGGTTACCTGGTGAAGCCCTTCCGAAAGGAGGACCTGGGTCCCGCCATCGAAATCGCGATGTTGCGCTTCCGGGAACTGCAGGCACGCAACCGTGAGGTGGAGGAGCTGAAAGAGGCTCTAGAAACCCGCAAGCTGATTGAGCGCGCGAAGGGCATCCTGATGCAGAGGCTCGGTCTGACCGAGGAGGAGGCGTTCAAGCGCATCCACTTCCAGGCGCGTAACCAGAACAAGAAGATGCGCGAGATTGCCGAAAGCATCATCACCGCGGCGGATTTGATTTAGCGGCTTGCTTTAGCCCTGTTGCCCTTCTGAACCGCTTCCTGTGTTCAGGTGACCCTGTCCGTCGCTGTGAGGAAGACTCTATCCCGTCGGTGGTCGTTTCTTTTTGTCCCTCTGCCCCTTCCCTCTGTCACCCGGAACGAGGTGAAGGGTCTCGCCGTCCTTGTCACCCGAAAGCAAAGGCTCCCCAAACAGGCTCCCAGGCCTATCTGTGACGAAGCATCTGCTTCAGCTCCGCGACGTTTCCGGCGTGCGCCAGAGCTTCCTCGTAGGTGATAAGCTGCGCGGCGTACAGCCGTTCCAGCGCCTGGTTGAGCGTGTTCATGCCATAGTGCTCGCCCTCACGCATGGCGGCATACAGGTCATCGGTCTTGCCGTCCTCAATCAGCTTGCGCACCGTTGGCGAGCCCACCAGTATCTCCACTGCCGGCAGTCTGCCCTGTCCGTCCGCCCGCAGAACCAGCCTCTGCGCCACCGCACAGATGAGCGTATTTGCCAGCTGGACGCGCAGAGGCACTCGTTCCTCGGGCGGGAAGCTATTCAGGATGCGTGTGATGGTGGAAGGCGCGGACATCGTATGCAGAGTGGCGATCACCAGATGTCCCAGCTCGGCTGCGGTTAGCGCCACGCGCATGGTCTCCACATCGCGCATCTCGCCGATGGCAATCACGTCCGGGTTCTGTCTCAACACACTGCGCAAAGCGGTAGCGAACGAGGCGGTGTCGGTGCCAACCTCACGTTGAAGGATAACGCTGTGCTTGTCCTCAAAGACGTACTCTATCGGCTCCTCGATGGTGACGATGTTGGCGGTGCGCGTGCGGTTAATCTCCTCGATCATCGCCGCCATGGTGGTGGACTTGCCGCTGCCCGTCGGTCCGGTGATGAGTATCAGTCCCTGGGGTTGAGCCACGAACTCCTTGAACACCACCGGCAGGTTGGCTTCCTCGATGGTGGGCGGTTGTAGGGGAATGATTCGCAGTGCCGCGCTGATACTGCCCCGCTGCAGGAACAGGTTACAGCGTACCCGCGCCATCCCACCGATGGTGAACACGGTGTCAATCTCGGCGTGCGCCTCCAGCTGCTGCATCTTTTCGTCAACGTCCAAAGGTTCCACATTTCCCTGTGGATGCGCCGATGCCAGCAGCGCGTCACGAGCAGCACTGTAAAGAATGCTGTATGCCAGCTCGTGGCAGTCCAGCGGCGTCAGAGGCGGTAAGTCGCTGACCACAACTCTGCCATCAATCCTTAACACCGCAGGACTGCCAGCCTTGAGGATGACATCCGAAGCTCTTCTGGAGATAGCGTACTCTAAAAGGTCATGAATGTTGTGCATCATCCAATGAAATCCTGCCGTTCTGTATCTGGGGCAATACCCTTTTTGATTATATCACAGCCCTTCCGCTTTTACACTGTACGGAGTACCTGAAAGAACCGTTTGACTCCGTGCACGAGGGCTGGTAGTATTTAAGCAGGTGGTGGAACACAATGGCAGTTCACTCCTATCGGCTGGTTACCGAAGAGGAATATCTACAGCGCGAACGGCAGGCGCAGACCAAAAGCGAGTACGTTCGCGGGGAAATCTTTGCGCTGGCTGGAGCTTCCGCCTCGCATAACACCATCACGGTAAACCTTGTGGCGAGCCTGCACAGCCAGCTGCGCGGCACAGGGTGTCGCGTCTGGGTCACCGACATGCGTGTTCGCATTGCTGAAGCGGGTGCTTATTTTTACCCCGACGTGGTGGTGGTTTGCGGTCAGCCTCAGTTTCTGGACGAGCATCAGGACACCCTGCTTAACCCGGTGCTGATTGTGGAGGTGCTCTCGCCCTCTACGGAGGCATTTGACCGCGGGGAGAAATCGTTTTACTATCGGCAGCTGGGTTCGTTGCGCGAGTATCTGTTAGTGTCGCAGGATCGGGTTCGTATTGAGCGTTACGTGCGTCAGCCTGACGGGGAGTGGTCCTTGCACGATTACACGGATCTGGGACAGGTGGTTCGTCTGGAGAGCCTTGGGGTAGAGATACCCATCGCGCAGATATATGAAGGGGTGGAACTGAGCGACAGTCAACAGTCGGCTGGTTGAAGAGGAAGGGGAGATTCCGGTGGCAGTGCATTCTTATCGGCTGGTTACCGAAGAGGAATACTTAAGGCGCGAACGGCAGGCGCAAACGAAGAGCGAATACCTGCGCGGTGAGATACTGGCGTTCGCTGGGGCATCGCGTGTGCATAACCGCATTGTCTTCAACACTGGTGGATTGCTGTATAACGCCCTGCGCGAGCATCCCTGCGAGGCGTATATCACCGACATGCGTGTTCGCATTGCTGAAGCGGGTGCTTATTTTTACCCCGACGTGGTGGTGGTTTGCGGTCAGCCTCAGTTTCTGGACGAGCATCAGGACACCCTGCTTAACCCGGTGCTGATTGTGGAGGTGCTCTCGCCCTCTACGGAGGCATTTGACCGCGGGGAGAAATCGTTTTACTATCGGCAGCTGGGTTCGTTGCGCGAGTATCTGTTAGTGTCGCAGGATCGGGTTCGTATTGAGCGTTACGTGCGTCAGCCTGACGGGGAGTGGTCCTTGCACGATTACACGGATCTGGGACAGGTGGTTCGTCTGGAGAGCCTTGGGGTAGAGATACCCATCGCGCAGATATATGAAGGGGTGGATTTTGCCGATTCGCGCTGATTTATGATACAGATATGATACAGCGCGCATATCTTTTGCAGTAAAATATGAACGCGTTCATATTTTTGGAGCAGATGTTCAAAAAGCATGACCCTATTCCACGAGGAAGGAAGCGGAAATTGAGAAGCACTGTGTTTGCTCTGTGTACACTGACCGTCGTGCTCATCACTTTCCCGGTGGAGGCACAACCTGTGAACGACACCCCTTTTGTTCACGAGACCGCTGAGCGGTACGACCTTGGTTCCCCAGAAGCCAACGACGTGCGCGCGATGACGGTAGCCCCGAACGGCGACGTGTGGGCTGCTACCCACGACGGCTTCTATCGTTGGCGCAGGGAGCAGAACCGCTGGGAAAAGGCGTTGCCAGGTTCTGCACCTGCTTTTTCAGCGTTCACCGAATCGCAGGGACGGGTGTGGCTTGGTGCATGGAACGGGCTGTATCAGGTGACGGACAGCAGTATCCAGCGGTTAGAGGGCATCACTCAGCCCGTATCCGCCCTGTGTGAGGTGGGGAACGAACTGCTGGTGTTTGGACCGGATGGCATGTGGCGCGTGCGCGATGGCGTGGTGACGCCCCAGCGCCTGCCGTGCGCTCGCAGTGTGCGTTGTGTGCTTCCCGATGGAAAGGATGGCGTCTGGATTGGCACGGACGTCGGGCTGTTTCATCACTCCCCGTCGGGCACGGTATGGCAAAAGGATGAGAAGGACCTGCTTAGCGCGTCGGTAAGAGGGTTGGCGTTCGCCCCCGATGGCAGTCTGTGGATCGGCGGGCTGGGCGGAATCACCGTATACCGTGGCGACAGGCGGGTTGGGCAGATAACCACCGCGGATGGACTGCCGAGCGTAGAGATTCAGTGCGTGCATCGCGCTCCTGATGGCAGGATGTGGATTGGCACGCCCGTCGGCGTCGCCCGAACCGATGGCAAAACATGGTCTCTGCGCCATAGCCTGCGCTGGCTCCCCAACGACGATGTGCGCGATGTGGCGTTTGATGCCGATGGCACAGCCTGGATAGCCACGGCAGGCGGCGTGAGCGCAATACGCAGGCACACGACTACCCTCGCCGAAAAGGCTCAACACTACCTGAGCGTTTGCCTTGCCCGCCACGTGCGCGAACCGGGGCTGGTGGAGAAGTGTCTCCTGCAGACGCCCGGCGATGTGAGCACCTGGAAGCCCCGCGATGACGACAACGACGGCGAGTACACCAGCATGTATCTGTCGATGGAATGTTTCCGTTACGCGGCGACCAGAGACCCTTCTGCCCGTGCCAATGCCCGCCGGGCGTTTGAGGCGTTGCGCTTCCTGCAGACGGTAACGGGCACACGCGGTTTTGTCGCACGCACGGTTATTCCCGCCGACTGGCAGCCAATGAACGACCCGAACCGCGTGTATACCGATGCCGAGTGGGCAGATGAACATGTGCGCGACCCCCGTCACAAGCGCGTACACGAGCGGTGGCGACGGAGCGCGGATGGAAAGTGGCTCTGGAAGGGCGACACCAGCAGCGACGAAATCACCGGGCACTTCTACGGCTACCTGCATTTCTACGACCTCGCCGCCGACGAGCAGGACAAACAGCGCGTGCGCGAGCATGTGCGCCGCGTGATGGACTACATTATCGAAGGCGGATATACGCTCAAGGACATCGATGGAACGCATACACGCTGGGCGGTGTGGTCGCCCGAAAAGCTGAACGGTGACCCCGACTGGGCGCCGGAGCGCGGCATCAACTCGGTGGAGATACTCTCCTTCCTCAAAGCCACGTACCACATCACCGGCGACCCCAAGTATGAACGGGAATATCGCAGACTGCTGGATGAGCATGGCTACCGTGAGAATGTGAAACATGCAAAGACCTTCAACCCGGCATGGCGCACGCATATCGACGACGAGCTGCTGGCGCTGGCGTTTCCCGCCCTTCTGCTTTACGAGACCGACCCCGACCTCAAGCAGTTGTATCGGCACGCGCTGGACACGTGGTACGAAGGCGTGAAGAACGACCAGAACCCCTGGTTCCACTTCCTGTACGCTTCGCTGACAGGCACACCACCTGAAATGCAAGATTCGCTGATGTTCCTGCGCGATGCTCCGTTAGACCTTGTGCGCTGGACGGTGGATAACACCCGCCGGGAAGACCTGAAACTGGTGCGCTACCCCGAGATGGAAAGCTGGCAGACCGACCGCCTTCCGCCGCCCAGTGAGCGCGGGGTGATGCGCTGGGATGGGAACCCGTGGATTGCCGTGCAGGGCGACGGTGGACATACCGAAAGCGATGGCGTGTTCTGGCTGCTGCCCTACTGGATGGGCAGGTATTACGGTTACATCCAGTCCCCACAAAATTAGGGGGCACAGTAACTTTGCCTTTCGTGGTATAGTCTAAATAGTGTAAGCGAACGAAGGGAGGGTGTTCGAATGAAAACTCTCGTCTCCCAATGGAAGCTGCTGATCGCCGCAGGGGTGCTGGCTGTTGGCGTCGCGCTGGCAGTGCCCTCCTCTGCAGACGACCTCGGCAAGCTGTTCAAGAAAACCGAGAGCGGTAAGAGCAAATCGGATGACCGCTCCAAGAGTGATAACCGGAGCGCACCTTCCGTTTCTCCCGGCAAGAGCGATAACAGCGGTAATGATAACGACCTGTTCCGCAAGAAAAACGACCGCTCGCCCGCTCCGGTGCCCATACGCGAACCATCGACGCCCTCGCGCTCACCGAGCAATCGCCCACAGCCCAGCGAGCGCAACCAGCCGCCGGTCGGACCTGGAGAGTACTGGGTCTATCCGCCAGAGGTGGAAACTCCGTTTGGCAATCGCCCACGCCCGTCAAGCAACGGCATGATTAACCTGGCGCGGCGAACAGGTGAGTGGCAGCCGAGGATATACTTCCCGCCGGTGAACGATAACTACCGCCGGCACTATCCGCGTGGCGTCGCATACGGCTTCTACGTTCGGGTGTACGAACCGTATCGGGTCTGCCCATCGGTGTACGTGTTCTATCCCACAATGCCCGCCTATATCTCCACTGAGCGGATTGTGGTGGTAGAGCGTCCGGTGTTCGTGGAAGTGCCGGTGTTCGTCTACCGCGACAGCTACTATCTGGAGCGCAACCTGCCCACCCGGCTGGACGCCACCATCGGCGACATCCAGCGTGCGTGGCGCTACAACAGCCCCGACCTCATCCGGCGTCACCTGCGCTTTGACATGTTCGTGGCGGTA
The DNA here is from genome assembly GCA_964579145.1 of uncultured bacterium. GTDB lineage: Bacteria > Armatimonadota > HRBIN16 > HRBIN16 > HRBIN16 > HRBIN16. The sequence goes on from CAZOGB010000022.1 coordinate 37,199, forward strand.
TACCTGCGCGGGAAATACGCTTACTCCATCCCTGCTGAAGACTACTACACGATGACACTGGACGCGATGCGCAATACCCGCACGGTACGCTTCGCCTTCGACGAGATTCGCAAGCGCACCAACGACGCCTACGTGCTGTACGGTCAGCATGTGTACGAGGATGAGGACGGACATCTTCGCACCACGTACATCAGCTACACCTTAGAGCGCATCGGCGGTGAGTGGATTATCACCGAGGTTGGCTCCAGCCCCGAACCGATAGGGCGTTAACAATACCGGGTGGTGAGTTGTTCGTAGGGGCAACCCTCTGTGGTTGCCCCTGACATAGAAGCCCTCACCCTGACCCTCTCCCACAAGGAGAGGGCAAAACAGCTCGGCAGGAGCCTCGCCCTCCAGAGTGTCTGCTCCTCCATTCCACCCCTATTGCTGCTGGAGTATAATATCCTTCGGGAGGTGAAGGCGATGAGCGAAAAATGGGAGGGCAAACTGGAACGCATTGATACCTATCGCTGGCGTATTCCCAAGGACTACAAGAAGGGCATGCGCGTGGATGGAATCATCTACGCCAGCGCACAGATGATAGAGCATATCGTTCAGGACCAGTCTCCTGAGCAGGTGGCGAACGTGGCGACACTGCCCGGCATCCAGCAGTATTCCATTGCTATGCCAGACATCCACTGGGGCTATGGATTTCCCATCGGTGGAGTGGCAGCAATGGATGTCAAAGAGGGTGTCGTGTCACCCGGAGGAGTTGGCTTCGATATCAACTGCGGCGTGCGGATGCTCCGTACCGACCTGACCATCGAGCAGGTTCAGCCCAAAATCAAGGAGCTGGTTGACCAGATTTTCCGCGATGTGCCGGCGGGACTGAAGGGCGAGGGGTTGATCAAAGTCAACCCACAGGAACTGCGCGAGGTGATGCGCAAGGGCGCGAAGTGGATGATCGAACACAGCTACGGCTGGGAGGAAGACATAGAGCGCAGCGAACAGAGCACTACCCTGACCGGTCTGTTGCCGCCGGAACCGTCCAATATCTCCAGCCGCGCCATTGAGCGGGGTAAGACACAGCTGGGCACGCTCGGCGGGGGCAACCACTTCCTGGAGATACAGGTGGTGGACGAGATTTATGACCAGAAGGTGGCGGAGGCGTTTGGCATCACGCAGGTAGGACAGATTACGGTGATGATACACACCGGCTCGCGCGGCTTTGGACACCAGACGTGCGATGACTACCTGGACGTAATGCAGAAGGCGCAGAAGAAGTACGGCATCGAACTGCCCGACCGCCAGCTCGCCTGTGCGCCTATCACCTCCGAAGAGGGCGAGGACTACCTGACGGCGATGGCGTGTGCGGCGAACTTCGCTTGGGCGAACCGGCAGGCGATCGCGCACTGGGTGCGTCAGGCGTTTGCCAAAGTGTTCGGCACGAAGGCGCAGAACCTGGGCATGCACCAGATATACGACGTGGCGCACAACATCGCCAAGATCGAAGAGCACGAAATCAACGGCAAGACCAAAACCGTGTGCGTGCACCGCAAGGGAGCGACCCGCGCCTTCGGTCCGGGACATCCTGCGGTGCCGGAATGCTACCGGGAGGTGGGTCAGCCGGTGCTCATTCCGGGCGACATGGGGCGCTACTCGTTCATTCTGGTGGGTACGCCGACCGCTATGCGCGAGACCTTCGGCTCGACCTGCCACGGCGCCGGTCGCATGATGAGCCGAAAGGGAGCGATGCGTGAGGCGGAGGGGCGCAACATCGCGCAGGAACTGGCGGAGCGAGGCATCTATGTGCGTGCCCAGAACAAAGCCACGCTGGCAGAAGAGGCTTCCTACGCCTACAAGGACGTGGCGAACGTGGTGGACGTGTGCGAAGGAGTGGGCATCTCTCGTAAGGTCGCCCGTCTGCGTCCTATCGGCGTAGTGAAGGGGTAATCCAAATCGGCGCGGAGCAGGACACTCACCCGGGGCATCCTGCTCCGCCCTGAGATGATAGCGACATCGCTGATGGTCTGTTGTAAGCCCTCTCCCACGAGGCGAGGGCAACAGCCCCACCTAACCTCCCCGCAGGCGGGGAGGCATTCAACGGGTCGGCGGGAATGTCGCCCCCGACAGCCTTACTTCTCGCAGATACACGCCTCCACGCGGGCATGACACTTCGGGCAGGTGGGCACGTTCACGCCTGCTGGATAGCCTTTCGCCTCGCCCCGTCCCAGCATGGTGAACTCCGCGTTCAGAATCTGCCCGTCCAGCATGGCGGTCACGGCGATGGTATTGCGGTCAGCTACCTCATCGGCATACAGCGCAAAGCGGTGCTGTGCCAGCTTCTCGCCCAGAGGCTGGACGCGCCATCCTGACGGAACCCGAATGTTGACCGTTGCAGGCACGGGCACGTCGTCCTTCTTCACGGAGACGCCGACCACCTTTTCGATGCCCGGACGCAACACCGGCTCGCCGCCGTAGTGCAGAGCAACGTCATAGCCTTGCGTGGTAATGATGGCGGACTGCGGGTCTCGGCTCAGCACCAGCAAGGCACGTTCATTGCGGAACAGCAGGGAGAGCAGGTTGTTGGGCAGGGCGGTGCGCTCGCCCAGTTCCACGCTGTCCGAACGCTCCTTCACCATCTTCAGTGCGACCTCGGTGGTGCGCTCGGTCAGCTCGGCGACCGTTTTGGGGGCGTTCAATCCGCGCGTGTAAGGGTGGAGGACGATAGTGTCACCAATGGGGTCAATCCACTCTTGCGGGATGCCCTTGGTGCCGTTGATGATTCCCAGCACCGAGCCGAGCGTTGCCCCGGTGCAGTCGGTGTCGTAGCCGCAGTTGACCGCCGTGCACAGCTTATCGCCGTAGTCCTTGCCATAAAGCCAGCCTAGCACAGTGAAGCCATGATTTTGCACGGCGTGACAGGGCTGATTGTGCCCGAAGTTAAACAGGATACGCTCGCGTGCTTCCTGCCAACTCAAGCCGTTGTCGTAGCACCATACCGCCTCGCGGATGACCCGTGAGATGCGGCTCCATACAGGTATCATAGACAGCCCGATGCGAATGAGCGTATGGGGGTCGGAGAGCACGAAGGCGGCACTTTCTACCGCTGCCCAGAACATCTCGCCGTATGTGCCCTCGCCGCCCGCGTGGTCAAGCGCGGAGTCCAGCCACGCCAGAGAGGCAGCCAGCTGCGGGTCGCCCGGAGCCACGCATGCCCAGATTTCACTGCGGATAGGCGACCCCATCTCGTCGATGTAGTAGTTCTCGAAACAGCCCGAGATGGGCGGGCGCAGGCCGCGCGCCAGGTTTCGCTGGCAGAAGCCATACTCGTTCCACGGATAGGGTGCCAGGTGTTTCGTCCAGTAGTCCGCAAAATCGCTGAGGGTGGGATATATTCCCCGTTCACGCAGCATCTCCAGCCAGACCAGCTGAAGGTCCAGGTCATCGTTGGCGGAGGCTTTGTCCGGCACGGGGTCGTAGAAGGTAAGGGAATGCAGAGTTTTCTGCCCCTCGTAAGGTGCGCCAAGCGTTCCCCCAATGTTCTTGCCCAACCAACAGGCGTATACCTTATCGCGATACTCTTCCAGGTTAATCTGTATCGGTTTCATCGTGCGCTCCTCGTTCTGGTGTGAGATGTGACGCTTTGATATTCCTGCTGGGCGTGAGGTTTCCTGCACGTGCGGACGATGCCGTGACATGCTTGGCTGAGTTCGGCATGAGGGTTGATGTCACTCTGAGGCGAACGAAGCCGATCTTCAGCAGGAAAAGCTTGCCGACAGTCGTTCTACTGCGCCTCAAAGCGCAATTCGCGGACGCCGCGCCAGTTCACCAGCAGTGCGCCGTCTTCGGCTCGGCGAGCGGGATGCAGTTCCATCCGTCTGCCACTGGCGTCACCGGCTGTTACCTTCCAGGTACGCTCGGGCAGGCGCAGGGCGACCGGTTCTTCTGTATCGCCCTCTTTCAGGATTCGGATAGTGTTTGGGGTGGCGGTGATGTCCAGCGTGACGTCGCGCCAGCGGATGCGGTCGATACGCAGCTCCTTCCACCCCGACGGCAGGTTGGGCTGTAGCGTGAAGCCGTCTGCGGAGGGCTGGAACCCCAAAAAGCCGTACAGCATCACCTGCGGCACCAGCACGCTTTCGAAGAACTCCATATCCAGCCCCAGTCCGCCCGCGGTGCCGCCTCCCTGCAGTCTGCCCGGTCGCGAGCCGTTGTAGTACTTGCGATAGCCGCCCGCCGGTTCCACCTCTTCGAACCAGCGAAGTATCTCCTGCAGGCGTTTCCAGGCATCGTCCGCGCCGCGCGTCCGTAACCTCGCCATCAGGTCATGGTAGGAGAAGCCCAGCACCGCCCCGCCGTCCTGAACCTGGTCGCCGAAGGGAATGCTTTCGGGCGCGCTCCACGCCCAGAAGTAATAATCAATGTTGCGGCGTGTGGTGGCGCGTGGAGCAAATCGCCAGAAATAGATGTCCTCGCCCTGCGACGTGTCGCCTTCCACCCTCCTTTCGCCGCTGACCCAGCGCAGGATGTCGCGAGCGCGTTCGGGCGTGGCGAAGCCGTAGTATATCGCCTCCAGGTTCAGGAAGGTAAAGCCGTAGTCATGCATGTTGCCGTCAGCGTCAATGGGCGCATAGCGGCGCGTGCGTGGGTTCCAGAACAGGCGATTCCCCTCGCGCTTGACCTCCTCCGCATGTGTTAGCAGAAAGTCGGGGTCTAAAGCCAGCACGCCGCCCGGCATGTTCCACTCGGGATGCTGTCTGACCTCGCGCTCGATGCGTGCCATCACGCGCAGGGCGTCGTAATAGTGAATCGTGGCGTACACGTCCTTGTAGCCGAAGGGCAGGAGGTCCCAGTAGTTGTTGCCGATGCCCTGCCCGGTGATAATCTCCTTTTTGCCGTCGGGGGTGCGGCGGATTCCGCTGCGCCCTTCGTGCCCTACCCAGGGCGTGTATACCACTTTGTGCGTCAGCGTCTGGTGTTCGGTCATGAGATAGCGGATGGCGGTGCGCATGCGGTTGAGGTTCTGGCGGAGGAAGTTCAGGTCGCGCGTCCACCAGAAGAGCGTGGCGCATCCGCGCACGAAGTTCTGGCTGTTGATGTTGTGGCGGGTGTCGTACTGGGTGAAGAACGCTTGAAGCACCACCTCCGCGCCCGGCCTGGGGTTGCCGAAGCCGATGCGCAGGCGGGTAATTTCGCCCTTCCACTGCGGATGGCGATACACCGGGATAGCCTCGTGGTGGTAAACGTCGCCCGAGTATGGGTTGAAGTAGAATCGCCGCTCTACCGAGAAGTTCGGTTGTTCGTGGGTTGCCCACTCCACATACGGCTGAGCATCCTCCAAGCCTTTGCCCTTCCAGCGCAATTGCAGGAACGGCGCTTCGTAGGGGTCTATACGGCATTCGGGGGTGGTGGCGGTGGCGTTCGGTTCGGTCAGCGTCAGACGCCAGCCCTCCTCGTCCACACCGTTATCCTGCGCGTGGCTCAGCATCCAGCCTTCGGGCGTGTTCAGGCGGTCCGGTCGCCATCCGGGTCCCACCGTATCTTTGAACGAGAAGTGCCAGCCTGCGGTGCGCCTGCCCTGGTTCCAGAAGGGGAAGGGCCAGCCCAGCGGATGGGCGATAGAAGCATGTTGATGCGTGGCGACATAGCCCTCCGGGTCAATGATGCGTGCGCTCAGCACCTGCTTCCACTGCTGGCGGAAGGACTGGGCAGAGTTATCGGTATCCACTGCGGGCCACAGCGAGGCGGAGGAGAGCCACTCGTCCCACAGCGTGGCTTTGGGGCCTGCGCCCGGATAGTGCAACCAGAACAGCCGCCGCAGAGTGTCCATCTGCTTCTCGTAGCCCGGAACGTGAAATCGGGGAAAGTCGCTGGGAATGCTTCCCTGCTGGGAGCCATAAGCGCACAGGGAGATCGCCATTACCAGTAACACCGTCCACCACAGCCACATCGTTGTACCTCGTCCGCACAGATATTGCAAATGGTTTTCGGGCGGGCACGCCGGAGTTCCTGCCTGATTTGCCCCAGACAGGGTTATTCGTTATCATAGTAGAGGATATTTTGCGGGGAGGTACTGGTATCGTGTCACGCTATCCGGGTCCGTTGAGCCAGCAGATGCTGGAGGAGCTCTCGCGCTACGTGATTGCCGAGCCAAAACCATTTGTGATTGACCTGGAGCGAAGTGAAGGCATGTGGCTGGCAACGGTAGACGGTCAGCGCGTGTTTGACTGGGCAGGGTACTACGCCTCCAAGATCATCGGGCACAACCATCCCCGCCTGTACGAACCTGAGTATTTGAAACGGCTGGCGCGTGCTGCGAATAACAAGACGGCGAACCCCGATTTCCTCACCCCGGAGTGCCTGGAGTACTACCGACTGCTCCACGAGCTGGCTCCAGCGTGTATGCGCAACCCGCGTCTGGAGGTGTACGCGGTCAATTCGGGGGCGGAAGCGGTGGAGAACATGATGAAGTATCTCATCAACCTGCACCACCACAAGCTGCTGAAGCAGGGCAGAATCCCCAATCCCCGCCGATTTATCTACTTTGACCAGGCGTTCCACGGGCGAACGGTGTTTGCGCTGAACATCACCCAGGTCACGCATGACCCGGTGGTGACCAAAGACTTCCACGGTTTCATTCCGGGCAACATTCAGGTTCCGTTCCCCGCTATAGATACCTCCCTGCCTGAGTCGGGGAACCGCGCTCGCACCCAGCGCAGTCTGGAAATCGTGGAGGACTTCCTGCAGAGGTATTCGGGCGAGGTGGTGGGCATTATTGTGGAACCCCTGCAGGGTGCAGGTGGACACCGGGTGGCACTGCCGGAGTTCTTTCAGGGCTTGAGCCTACTGGCGCACAAATACGATGTGTATCTGGGGTTTGATGAAGTGCAGACCGCCGGCGGACAGACGGGAACCTTCTTTGCGTGCGACCAGTTCAACCTGCCATACCCGCCGCAGGCGGTTGCTACCGCAAAGAAGCTGGGCAACGGCGTGGTGTACATGCTGTATCCGATGGAAGACCGGGGCGTGCTGGACTCCACATGGGGCGGTTCGCTGGCAGATATGGTGCGTTTTGTGCAGGAGATGAAGATTGTGCGCGAGGAACGTTTGATCGAGCAGGTTCCCCACAAAGCGGCGGTACTGGTAGAGGGACTGAACGCGCTGGCACAGCGTTATCCCGACCTTATCTATAATGTGCGCGGGATGGGCTTGTATCAGGGCTTCAGCTTGCGCCGACCGGAGCTGCGCAAGCGACTGCTGGACATTGCTTTGCAGGAAGAAGACCTGCTTCTGCTCGGCGCGGGAACCGACACCGTGCGTCTGCGTCCCAGCCTCAGCGTCACAGTGGAGGAGATACAGCTGTTCCTGCAAAAGATGGAGCGTGTGCTGAAAGGGCTGGGAGAAGGGTGATTCCACACGGCGAACAGGTCTTGCAGGAGTTTGGGCTTTTGTGCCACAATACACTGGTGCGACGAGCGTAGCACAGCGCTTGTGCTATATTATGTGGAGGGGTGAACCCCCAACGCATTTAACGGGTGGCGGCAGACATCCGCTGTCCCGGTGTATTACAGGAGGATTTCATTGTGAAGACCGAGGTTGCTGTACGCAAGGCTCTGCCTGAGTCTTTGACCCCACAGCGTCTGGTGGAACTATACCGTACCATGCTGTTGATTCGCCACTTCGAAGAGCAATGTTCTCCTGCTTACCGTCAGGGTAAAATGGGCGGATATATGCATGTGTATATCGGGCAGGAGGCGGTTGCCACTGGCTTCATCGCCCACATGCGCGATGACGACTACATGATTTGCTCCTATCGTGACCATGGGCACGCTCTGGCGCGAGGCACGGACCCTCGCCGCATCATGGCGGAACTGTTTGGCCGGTACACGGGCGTCTCCAAAGGGAAGGGCGGCTCGATGCACCTGGTGGATGTGGAGCGCGGCTTCCTCGGGGGCTACGGCATCGTAGGCGGGATGGTTCCGCTGGCGGTTGGTATCGGCTACGGTATCCGTTATCGCGGGGGCGACCAGGTATGCCTGTGTTTCTTCGGCGACGGCGCGATGAACATCGGTCCGGTGCATGAGGCGCTGAACATGGCAGCCATCTACAAGGTGCCGGTGGTCTTCGTGTGCGAGAACAACCGCTATGCGATGGCAACGCCTGTGGAGTTTGCCTCCGCGGTGCCGAATCTGGCGGAACGAGCGAAGCAGTACGGGATGCCCACCAGACAGATTGAGGGCATGGACCTGCTGGAGGTCTATCGGCATGCGGAAGAGATTATTCAGCAGGTGCGCACCACCCCGACGCCCTTCTTCGTGGAGGTCATCACCTACCGATTTGAAGGGCATGGCATCGCCGATAACCCCACCAATCAGGCGCTGTACCGCACCAAAGAAGAGGTAGAGTACTGGCGACAGCGTGACCCCATCGTGAACACCGCACGCTTCCTGCTGGATTCGGGCATCGCCACCGAACAGCAGCTGCTGGAATGGGACGCTCATGCCAAACAGCAGGCGCTGGAAGCAGTTGCCTACGCCGACGCCAGCCCAGAACCCCCCTTGGAGGAACTGTATCGCGACGTGTATACCGATATGGAGGTGCAGGAGTGGCGGTAATTACCTACCGAGAGGCGTTGCGACAGGCGTTGAGCGAGGAGATGGAGCGCGACCCCAACGTCTTTCTGGTTGGGGAGGAGATTGGACGCTATCAGGGCACGTTCCGGGTGACCGAGGGGCTTCTCCAGCGGTTCGGTGAGATGCGCGTGGTGGATACGCCTATTTCCGAATCGGGCATTGCGGGCATGGCTATTGGCGCGGCGATGATTGGATTGCGCCCCGTTGCGGAGTTTATGACCTTCAGCTTCGCGCTGATTGCGGCAGACCAGATTGTCAACCACGCGGCGAAGATTCTTTATATGTTCGGCGGGCAGATTAGCGTGCCAGTGGTGTTTCGTGGACCGGCGGGCGGTGGAGCGCAGCTCTCTGCCCAGCATTCTCACAGTCTGGAGTCGTGGTATGCGCATATTCCCGGGCTGAAGGTGGTCACTCCTGCTACCCCTGCCGATGCGAAGGGGATGCTGAAAACCGCCATCCGCGACGATAACCCCGTTATCTTCATGGAGCACGCCAAACTCTACTCCACCCGCGGAGAAGTGCCCGAAGGCGATTATACCGTTCCCTTTGGCGTGGCGGACGTGAAGCGCGAGGGGCGCGATGTGACCATTATCGCCTATTCGCAGCCGGTGTTGCTGGCGCTGCACGCGGCGGAGAAGCTGGCGGAGACGGAGGGCATCGAGTGTGAAGTCATAGATCTGCGCTCTCTGCAGCCGCTGGACATGGAGACCATCCTTCGCTCCATCAGCAAGACGCACCGGGCAGTGGTGGTGCACGAGGACCATCGCAACGTGGGCTTCGGCGCCGAGATTGTGGCACGTATTCAGGAATTTGCGTTCGATGAACTGGACGCACCGATACTGCGCGTGGCGAGCGCGGATGTGCCCATCCCGTATGCTCGCAATCTGGAGCGTGCGGCGTTCCCCAGCGAAGAAGATATTATCCGAGCGGTCAAACGTGTGTTGGTTTAAGGAGGAGGACGGATGGCACAGGTGATTATGCCCAAGATGGGCGATGGGATGTCGGAAGGAACCATCCTGCGCTGGCTGAAAAAAGAGGGCGACAGCGTGGAGGTTGGCGATATTATTGCCGAGATTGAGACCGACAAAGCCAGCGTGGAGCTGCCCGCCGACGTGTCGGGCAAGCTGGCAACTATTGTGGCAAAAGAAGGCGAAACGGTGCCGGTGGGGGCGGTGATTGCCGAGATACTGGGCGAGGGCGAACAGCCCCAGGTGAGCAGACCCTCGCCTGCCCCGGCAGAGGAAGCTCCGGCGGAACCGACCGCCGCGCCACGTGCGGGTGCATTAGCCCATGAAGAGTCGCCCGTACAGGAGCGCGTCAAAGCCTCGCCGCTGGCGCGGCGCATTGCCCAGGAGGCGGGCATTGACCTCGCCATGGTAAGGGGCACAGGGCCTGGCGGGCGGATTGTGGAGCGCGACGTTCAGCAATTTATCGCGTCAAGACAGGCAGCGCCGCGTCCGCCGATCGCGGAGCCAGCGCGTCCCGTGGCTGCGGTTGTCGAAACGCCCACGCTTACCGGCGGCGAGCCTCTGAGCCGAATGCGCCGCCTTATCGCCGAGCGCACCACGCTGACCAAGCAGACCGTGCCGCACTTCTACGTGACGATGGATGTAGACATGGGTGAGGCGATGGCGCTGCGCGAGAAGCTGAACGCCTCTCTGCCCGAGGATGCCCCCAAAATCTCGGTGAACGACCTGGTGACCAAAGCGTGTGCGCTGGCGCTGGCACGCCATCCGCGCGTGAACGCGCTGTACCAGAACGAGCGCATCTATCCCAGCAGTGAGATACACATCGGTATCGCCGTCGCCCTGCCCGATGGGCTGATTGTGCCCGTCCTGCGCCACTGCGAACGCAAGACGCTCCGGCAAATCGCTATCGAAACGCGCCAGCTGGTGGAGAAGGCGCGCGCAGGACGCCTCACGCCCGACGAATACACCGGAGCCACCTTCAGCATCTCGAATCTGGGCATGTACGGCGTAGACGAGTTTATCGCCATCATCAACCCCCCAGCTGTGGCGATACTGGCGGTTGGAGCGGTGCAGAGGCAACCCGTTGCCTTAGATGATGACACGGTGGTGGTGCGCCCGCGCATGAAGGTGACCATCTCGGCGGACCATCGCGCGCTGGATGGGGCGGTGGCTGCCGAGTTCCTTCGCGAGCTGAAGCAGATTCTTGAAAACCCGTATGTGATGGTGGAGTAGAGGTAGAGAGGATAGCCCCACCTAACCTCCCCGCAGGCGGGGAGGGACTTGCGTGTCCCCCTGCTTGCGGGGGGACCATAGGGGGGCTGA
>CAZOGB010000023.1:0-18767 GCA_964579145.1 uncultured bacterium
AGGGATGTCTTCTTCACTGCTGCCCTTGCGACCCAAGATCGCAGGCTACACCTGGCGAAACCTGCGGGTGAAGGTTCTGCGGTCGCTACAGCAAGCTGTAGCACTCCAAAAGGGAAGTCGGTTGGGTTTGCTAAAGCATGCCTCAGCACGCCAAACAGTGCCCTTTGTTTTGGGCGTAACTGAGGTTCAGCTTGGAGAGGCTTTCAAAGCCTCTTCCAGTTCCCGCTGCATGGCGGTGATGGTGACGTCGCCTCGGGTGCGTTCTAGCACCGCCCGAAGAGCGTCCACACTCCGCCGCAGTCCACCTGTCAGCGCGTCGGGGTAGTCGAAGGTCACCAGCATATAGTAGATATCGTCCATCGCCGCGAGCAGTTGCTCCGCTTTCGCCATATCATCGTGGCGCAGGAGGTCCAGGATATGTCGCCGGCACTCGCTGGCCGCTTCGCACAGCGCGTTCAGGTAGGCAGGCACTTCAATGTCCATCTGGGCGAAGGAAGGCAGAGGCTGGGATTGCACCAGCGCGTAGAGCAGGCTCGCCTCCGCATACTCTTTCAGTGCGTCCTGCACATAGCCGGCATAATAGATGTCGGGGTGCGACTGCCGCAGGGCAATCAGTTCGACGGCGCGCTGGGAGGCTTCGGATAGCCCCTGCTGGGCGTTCTCGAACTCATGACGATGGATGCTCCGCACGGTGGTGGCGGAAAGGCGTATCAGTTCGCGCGAGGCGCGCAATGCCTCCTCCCGCACGCTATCTTTGACGTCGAGGACCGCACGGATGTCGGCGGCAAGGTTGTTCAGGTCTGTGTTCATGGTGTGCGCCCTTGTGCTCCATTACTCGACGCGAATCCCTTCTTGCTCCACAATCTCGCAGAAAAGACTACCCTTCTGCCTCAGGTCGTTCCACTCCGCATAGCTGTAGAACGCTATTGCCAGCACCAATCCATGAGCGAGTTCGAAGTCATACACCCTCGCACGCAGGGCATCTCTCTGTTCAAGAGTTAAAGGTGCGGGCGTAAGGACGACAATGTCATAGTCGGATTCGGCAGAGCGCGATCCGCGCGCTGCACTCCCATACAGGATTATCGTTGCGGATGGAACGCTCTCGTGCACCAGCTGCCGGAGCTGCTTCAGCCAGCGCTTTTCCTGTATTGAAACCGTCCTTGCTTCTGCCAGTGTGATCATCGTCCCTATCCTCAGAACAGCGTGCCCTGTTCCTCTGCAGGGGCTTCCTGTTCCTCCGGCGCTTGCAGGCGGCGTCTGGTGCGTCGGTGACCGTTGCGTGGGGCGTTCAGCACCCGGTGACAGCGCCGACAGCGTGCCTCGTACTTCTCCGCCGCGCCAATCAGGATGGTCGGTTCGTCCCACGAGGCTGGGCGTCCGTCCACCAGCCGCTGGGTCTTGCTTGCCAGCCCTCCACATCGGGCGCAGATTGCCCGAAGCTTTATCACCTCATCCGCCAGCGCCAGCAGGGTGGGCATGAAGCCGAAAGGCTGTCCGCGAAAGTCCTGGTCCAGCCCCGCCACAATCACCGTCCTGCCTTCGTTTGCCCACCGGTCGCACAGCGCCACAATTCCCTCGTCAAAAAACTGCACCTCTTCAATGGCAATCACTTCGGTGTCGGGCTGGACGAGCTGTTCCAGCTGGGCGCTGGACGACACAGGCACCGCTTCAAAACGCACGCCGTTGTGGGTGGCTATCGCGGCGCTATCCCAACGGTTATCCAGCGCGGATTTGAACACCTGCACCTTTTTCCGCGCGTACAGGGCACGCCTCACCTGCCGAATGAGCTCCTCCGATTTGCCCGCAAACATGCTTCCAGTAATAACGGTCAACGTACCCACCTGTTTAGCCACCGATTATCCCTCCCGCTCCACAATGAGAGTTGCCAGTGCGCGCAGGGGGGTTGCACGTTCGCCCAGCGGTGAAAGCGCGTCTATCGCTTCCTTCAACAGGGTATGCGCCCGCTGTCTGGACGCTTCTACACCGAACAGGGCAGGGTAGGTGGCTTTGCCCCTCGCCGCATCTGTGCCCACCGCCTTGCCCGTCTTCTGGGGGTCGCCCGTGACGTTCAGCAGGTCATCCACAATCTGAAACGCCAGTCCTATTCGCTCGCCGTATCGGCTGAGGACATCTACCTGCCAGCTCTGTGCGCCTGCCAGAATCGCCCCTGCAACCACCGACGCCCGAATCAGCGCAGAGGTCTTGTGGCGATGGATATACTCCAGCGTTTCGGCGTCGACCTGCTTGCCTTCGGATTCAATATCTACCATCTGTCCGCCTACCATCCCGCGCGTGCCAGACGCCTCCGCCACCAGCTTCAACACCTGTACCACCCGGTCAGGCGGGGCGGTCTCCGCATTGCGGGCTATCAGTTCGAACGCGCTGGCAAACAGCGCATCGCCTGCCAGAATGGCAGTCGCCTCGCCGAACTGCACATGGCATGTTGGGCGTCCACGGCGTAGGGTATCGTTATCAATGGCAGGCAGGTCGTCGTGAATCAACGAGAACGTGTGGATGAGTTCAATCGCGCAGGCGGTGGGCAATACGGTTTCGGCCGCCCCACCGACCGCTTCCGCTCCCGCAATCACCAGCACCGGGCGCAATCGCTTGCCTCCCGACATGGTGCTGTAGCGCATGGCACGGTGCAGAACCTGCGGGCGTTCGCTTTCGTCGGGCAGATAGCGTGCCAGCGCGTCGTTCACCAGGCGCACACGCTCATGCAGATACTGGTGCAGGTCGAAGGTGCTCACCGCGATTCCAACCTCATCTCCGCCGCGCGCACGGTGTTGGAAAGAAGCATCGCGATGGTCATCGGCCCCACACCTCCGGGCACGGGGGTGATGTACGATGCCACCTGCGACGCCGACTCGAAATGCACATCGCCCACATCGCCGCTGCGCCCCTCCACGCGGTTGTAGCCAGCGTCTACCACCACTGCGCCCGGGCGTATCATATCGCCGGTGATGAGCTCGGCACGACCACATGCAGCGACCAGAATATCCGCCTCTCGCGTTACCGAAGGCAAGTCCCTTGTGCGGGTGTGGCAGACAGTAACTGTTGCGTTACGCTGGAGCAGCAGGAGCGCCAGCGGCTTGCCGAGGATGATACTGCGTCCCACCACCACCGCACGCTGTCCCTCGATAGGGATGCTGTAGCGGTCCAGCAGTTCCACAATGCCCAGCGGTGTGCAGGAGATAAACTTCGCCACGCCTGCCACCAGTGCCCCCAGTGATGCGGGGGAGATGCCGTCCACATCCTTATCTGGCGACAGGCAGTTCAGCAGGCGTATCTCGTCCAGATGTTTGGGCACAGGATGCTGGAGCAGGATGCCGTGCACGTTTTCGTCGGCGTTTAAGCGTGCGATAAGCTCCTCCGCCTCCTGCTGGGTGGTTTCGGCAGGCAGGGCGTAGGTCTGGGATTCGATGCCAATCCCCCGACATGCCTTTGCCTTCATGCGGACATAGGTATGCGATGCGGGGTCATCGCCGATTAGCACCACGCTCAGGTGGGGCACGATGCCCGTCTCCCGCAGGCGCTGTACCCGCGGTTTCAGCTCTTCACGGATTTGCGCAGCCGTTGCCGCGCCGTCGAGTAGAATGGCACTCACCGGTATTCCTCCAGATGTTTCAGGACACTTGCCAGCACACCGTTAACGAACTTGCCGGACTCGTCGCTGTTGTATTTTTTCGCCAGCTCCACCGCCTCGCTGATGACCACGCCGGGCGGCGTTTCGGGATGGTGAAGCAGTTCGTAAATTGCCAGGCGGAGTACGTTTCGGTCGGGGGCGGGCTGTCGCTCCGGTGGCCAGCCGATGGCGAACCGCGCGATGATGGAGTCTATCTGCTGCAGGTCTTTCAGCGTGCCTGATGCCAGCTCGTAGGCAAACTGTTGTCCGGATTCGTCGATGGGCATGTGCTCTACCGCGAAGGCAAAGCATTCCTCCAGGGGAATCTGCGCGATGTCCACCTGGTACAGCACGCGCAGTGCCAGCTCGCGTGCCATGCGACGAGTGCCAGTGCTATGTTTGCGCAGTGCCGAGCTGCTCATCTGCACTCTCTCCTCATTCCACCCCATCTCGCAGGTAACGACGCAGAAACTGGGTGGAGACGTTGCCTTGCTGGTATTCTGGGTGCTCCAGGATCCGTTTCAGGAAGGGCAGGTTGGTCTTCACCCCCTCGATTTGCGTTTCATCCAGCGCGCGCCGCATCCGGGCGATAGCCGTCGGGCGGTCCTCCGCCCACACAATGATTTTCGCCAGCAGTGAATCGTAGTAGGGCGGTATCTCATACCCGGGATACAGATGGGTATCCACACGCACACCGGGTCCGCCTGGCAGGGCCAGATGCTTAATCTTGCCCACGCAGGGCGCAAAGTCGTTATCAGGGTCCTCGGCGGTCAGGCGGCACTCGATAGAGTGTCCACGCCACTGCACATCGCGCTGAGAGAGATGAAGCCGCTCCTTCGCCGCGATACGTATCTGCTCGCGCACGATGTCCACCCCGGTTATCTGCTCGGTCACCGGATGCTCAACTTGAATGCGGGTATTCATCTCAATGAAGTAGAAGTTGCCCTTGCTGTCCAGCAGGAACTCTACCGTACCCGCGTTCACGTAGCCCACCGCTTTGGCGGCGCGCACAGCCGCCTCGCCCATCTTCTGGCGCAGGGAAGGGGCGACCACCGAAGCGGGAGCCTCTTCGATCATCTTCTGGCGCCGGTCGGTCTGAATGGAGCACTCGCGCTCGCCCAGATGGATAACGTTGCCGTAAGCGTCCGCCAGCACCTGTACCTCCACATGACGCGGGTCAGGGATGAACTTCTCCACGTAAACTTCCGGCGAGCCGAAGGATGCCTGTGCCTCGCTCTGCGCCAGCTGCAGAACGCGCGACAGGTCCTCCGGGTTCTCGGCAAGCCGAATGCCTTTGCCACCGCCGCCAGCCACCGCTTTCACCAGCACCGGGTAGCCGATGCGCTGGGCTTGTTTGAGTGCCTCCTGTTCGTTGCGGACGGCGCCATGCGTTCCCGGCACCACGGGAACTTTCGCGTGGCGTACGATTTCGCGAGCAACCGCCTTATCGCCCATCTTCTCAATGGCGGAAGGCGGCGGCCCAATGAACACTATTTTGCTGGCTTCACACGCTTCGGCAAAGCTGGCGCGTTCGGACAGGTAACCATAGCCGGGATGTATCGCTTCTGCGCCCGTGATGATTGCCGCCATAATCACGTTTGGCACGTTCAGGTAGCTGTCTTTGCCAGGTCCCGGACCGATGCAGACTGCCTCGTCCGCCGCCTGAACGTGCAGACTGTTGGCGTCCGCTTCGGAATAGACGGCGACGGTGGCTATACCCAGCTCCTTGCAGGCGCGGATGATGCGCAGGGCAATCTCTCCTCGGTTGGCAATCAGTACCTTTCGAAACATGCTCAGAACCCCTCGTGCGTTGGAGTGGGGCATCCCACGCGCCCCGTCTGCGGGTCATACCAGTACGGCTGGCGGCTGACCGGACAGTACAGCATCTCCGCCGGCATACGCAAATCCTGCAGGGAGGCCGGCAAAGGCTCCTCGCCTGTCGGGCGAGACATGCGGATGGAGAGCCGAATCTGCTGAAGATTGTTCCTGCACTGCACAGCCAACGCGGCGTTCTCAGGCGTTTTGCGCGGTTGATTGGACGGCTCCGTGCCCCTGCCCGTATACCTCGGCAGTAACCAGATTGCCAGAATGACCAGGATGGCAAGCACCACCAGTATCTCTATCAGGCTCCACGCTTCACGAGCGCGATTCATCCGTGTCCACCTCCACGCGGTACAGCGGCTGTCCGTACTCCACCGCAACGCCGTCCTCTACCAGCATCTCTGCGATGCGCCCGTCAACGGGGCACTGCACCTCGTTCATCAGTCCCATCGCCTGAATCAGGCAGACGACCTCGCCCTGTCGCACAACGTCGCCAACCTGCAGGGGCTTGGGGCGGGGTTGAAAGAACCCTACCAGCGGCGAGCGTATCCATACAAATGCCGGCTCGGAAGGCGTCGGTTCGGGCGGGGGTAATTCCGTCCCTGAAGTCGGTGCTGGGATAACTGTGACCTGCCGCTTCGCCCGGAGACGCCATCCGTCCGTTTCCACCTCCAGCTCGCTCGCGTCGCTCTGCTGAAGCAACCTTAATAGGTGTTCAATGCGTTCTATGCTGACCTGTGTCATCAGGCTACACCTTCAACTGGAAGATAAAGTATTCCACAATGCGCAGGATGTAGCTTACGAACATCACCGCGATAATGCCAATCATCATCCACGCGACGAACTCGGAAGATCGCGCCAGAGACTCGATTTTCATGTACTGCACCTCGCCCGACGAGGGCAGGAAGGCAAACTGCGCAACAAAATTATCCACCACCCTCAGCGCCTGAAACAGCAGTTGCTGTGCCTGCTGGGCGTAATTGACCACGATGGCTACCGCCGCGACAATCACAATGGGCGCAATCACCTGGTACTTTTGCTGTTGTCGGTAATTATAAATGATGCAGTTTCGGCATCGCTCTCGCTTCTCTTCTTCCGACAGGTTTCGGTTGTACGGGATGAACCGCACGTTCTGGCGGGGGTCACTGCTCGGTGCGCCCTTGCCTTCCAGCGCCTGCAGGATAACCCGCTCCTCACACATACAACCGACGCCCTCGCGCCAGCAAGCACGGCGGGCGTGGTAGATAGGGCAGCTCTTGCGGATGCTTGGGCGACAGAAGGGCAACTGCCAGCACTTGCCGAGGAACCGATTCGTGGGCTGGCTCTCCCGAAGCACGTTGGCGCCGTACTGCAGATTGGCGCGATTAAACATCTCGCGGAAGTAGCCGGAAGTCACCCGCGTCCACACGTCCAGTACCGCGAAGATAATGCCGGGCACGAGACACAGCAACCCTGCCTGCTGGAAAGCCACCACCACTTTCGGCAGGAGAGTCGGCTGTTGCCCAGTCTGGGGGGCGAGGTGGATGATACCCAATGGCGCGCCCAGTGCCAGCACCGCCGCCAGCAGCAGAAACACGTATCCGATGGTGGTTTCCTGAATGTAGAGCAGAGTGAAACTCACCGCAGCGGAGGCGGTGGTTATCAACAGCACGCGCCCTGCGGTATCCACATTCTGCTCCACACGCATCCGCTCGGCAGGAGGCAGGGTTGCCCAGGAACCCACCATTCCTGAGAACACGCCCCACAGCAGGTATGCTACTGCCAGCACTGCGCCCACTGCCGACAGGATGCCGAGCAGCTGAAGCGTATCCTGCAGCAACTCGGCGGTTTTGCGGGCACGAAACGAACGTGCCGGGCGACCCATGTGCTCGCCCCCTCTCTCCAGCGCTACTGTGCCTTCACACGCTCCAGGTACTGGTCTGTCCGTGTGTCTACCTTGATGATGTCACCCACGTTGATGTGGAACGGCACACGCACCACCGCGCCCGTCTCAAGGGTGGCCGGCTTGGAGCCACCAGACGCCGTGTCGCCGCGCACGCCTGGGTCGGTTTCCACCACCTGCAGTTCCACGAACCAGGGTATCTCCACGCCAACCACGCGCCCTTCGTGCATCAGTACCGTGACCTCCATGTTCTCCTTAAGGTACTTGATGCCGTTGCCAAACTGCTCGCGGCGCACCATAATCTGGTCATACGTGTCCATGTCCATCAGGTAGTATTCGTCATCCTGGTTGTACAGGAACTGCATAGGCTTGCGCTCCAGGAAAGCCTGTTCCATGCGCTCGCCCGCGCGGAAGGTTTTGTCGATCACCGCACCTGTCCGCACGTTTTTCAGCTTGGTGCGCACGAACGCCCCGCCTTTGCCCGGCTTGACGTGCATGAACTCGATGATGGTGTAAATCTCGCCGTCCACGATGATATGTAGACCGTTGCGGAAATCGCTGGTGTCTATCAAGAAAGCGAACCTCCTGTCCTCCTCAAAGTCCTTAAGCAGTATATCAAAGAGAACCGCCGGAAGTCAACGCATGGTAGCCCATACCCGCACCATTACGGGTTTTCGTCTTCCGCCGGGTCAATCCCCGTAATTTGCGAAGATCGTTTGTACCGGTTCTTGCAGTTTAATAGGGGTGACTAAACTTTCTGAGGAGGTAGTGTGCACATGCAGAAGCGCGTTTCTCGATGGCTACTGCTCTTGGTGGCGGGAGTGATGGCACTGACCGTCTCCGCCAGCGCGACCACCGTGGTGGGTTCTGTTGGTGCGGGGTGGCAGGCATGGTCAGCACCGGACCAGGATGGCACGCCCTACTGGGACAATACGTCCCAGGACGGCAACAAGAAGAATATCGGGTACTTCCTGAGCAAGACCGGTGGTTTCAGCGGCCATCCGTCCAGCCCGAACATCACCCCGCCTTGGTGGGGCTATGCTAGCGGCAGTGCAGACCTGAACTTCCACTTCAACTCTCCGCTGAGCCAGTACGTTAAGCTGGTGATTGAAGTGGCAGGGTACAGCAACATCAACGAGCTGGGCTGGTACGATGTGAGCAACCCGACGGTTGGTGGGGTTATCTTCCCCGGTCCAGCCGGCGCAGGTTCCAGCACAGTGTTCAGCCCCACGCTGAACTTCGGTCTTTACATCAAGACCGCTGGCGGTGTGAAGTACTACACGCAGTCCGTACTGAACCCCGCCGCTGAGCAACAGCACCAGCACTTCGCCCTGTTCGAAGAGGCGCCCGGCGTCTACTGGCTCGGGATTGAGGACAAGCCGGCGAACTCGGGCGAGGGCTTCGGTGGCGACTACAATGACATGGTGATTCGCATGGCAGTCGTTCCCGAGCCGACAACGATGGGTCTGTTCGCTCTCGGTTTGCTTCCCCTGCTGCGGCGGCGCAAAGCGTAGAACCATCAACAGTTGTTGATGACAACACGGGAGGGCGCAGAGACCTGCGCCCTTTTCGTTGTTTTCCAAACGTGGTGCTTTTCGGTATAATAGAATCGCTATTCCCTGAGAGAGAGGCGAGAAGGATGAACGAAGCAGAGAAGGCAACGTGGCGCACCAAGGTTGGGCTGGCGGAGATGCTGAAGGGCGGTGTGATTATGGACGTCACGTCGCCCGAACAGGCTGAGATTGCCGAGGAGGCTGGCGCGGTAGCGGTGATGGCGCTGGAGCGCGTGCCCGCCGACATTCGTGCACAGGGCGGCGTCGCCCGCATGACCGACCCCAAAATCATCAAAGCCATCATGAAAGCAGTCAGCATTCCGGTGATGGCAAAGTGCCGCATTGGGCATTTTGTCGAAGCGCAGATTCTGGAAGCGTTGGGCGTGGACTTCATTGACGAGAGCGAAGTGCTGACCCCCGCCGATGAACAACACCATATCAACAAACACGCCTTCAAGGTTCCCTTCGTGTGTGGCTGCCGCGATTTGGGCGAGGCGCTGCGCCGCATTGGCGAGGGGGCGGCGATGATCCGCACCAAAGGCGAGGCAGGAACGGGCAATGTGGTGGAGGCGGTACGCCACATGCGCGCGGTGATGAGCGGTATCCGCTGGCTCCAGAGCCTGCGTGAGGATGAGCTGATGTCCGCGTCCAAGCAACTGCAGGCGCCGTATGAGCTGGTGGTGGAAGTGCATCGCACCGGCAAACTGCCTGTTCCCAACTTCTCGGCGGGTGGCATCGCCACGCCCGCGGACGCCGCGCTGATGATGCAGCTGGGTGCGGAAGCGGTGTTTGTCGGCTCCGGCATTTTCAAGTCGGGCGATCCCAAGCGCCGCGCCAAAGCCATTGTGGATGCCGTGACCTACTACAACGACCCCAAGATTCTCGCCGAGATTTCGGAGGACCTGGGCGAGCCGATGGTAGGCATTGACATCCGCCAGCTGGAAGAGAAGGAGTTGCTGGCACCGCGCGGGTGGTAAGCGTAGTCCGTGTATGTAGGGGAGGGGACCTGTTCCAACGGGTCCCCTCCCTGTTTTTGCACCTCCTCGTCGCGGCGAAAAAAACACAAAAAATCCCGTCGGTGATTGCAATCAGCAGGAATGTTCCTGTATAATAGCTAATAGAAGATAAAAGGATACAGATATTCTTAAGGAGGTTTATCAACGATGTGGCTGCGACACAGTGTCCCGTTTACCGCCCTGCTGGCTGTGGCGATGATGGTGGGATGTGGCAAACGGGAACAGACGAGCGAGGCTCCCACTGCTACCGCTCCCAAAGGCACGGCGTCTATCGTGGGCAAGGTGCTTTTCTCCGGGAAGCCCTTACCGACTGCCCCTGTGAAAATGAACGCCGAGTGCCAGGCGCTTCATGGAGACCATCCCGCTGTTGATGAATCCTTTGTGTTGAACCCGAACGGCACTCTGCGCTACGCCTTCGTATACATCAAGGAGGGTGTGACCGGCAATTACCCACCTCCTTCACAGCCGGTGGAGCTAGATCAGCTGCATTGCACCTACACGCCGCATGTCATTGGTGTTCAGGCGGGACAGCCCATAGACATCAAGAACAGCGATGACCTGCTTCACAATGTGCGTGCGGTCACGAAGAACAATGAGCCGTTCAACTTTGCCCAGATAAGCAAAGGGGCGGTTGACCGCAAGGTGTTTCAGAACCCAGAGATTATGGTGCAGATGAAGTGCGATGTCCATCCCTGGATGTCATCGTACATCGGGGTGGTTGCCCATCCGTTCTTCGCGGTCACGGGAGAGGATGGAAGCTTCCGCATCAGCAATCTGCCAGCAGGCAGTTACACCATTGAAGTCTGGCACGAGAAGCTGGGCACGCAGACGCAACAGGTCACCGTTCAGGACGGGGAGACGAAGGAGGTCAACTTTACCTTCAAACAGTAACAATCGGCGCCTCACACATCTTTCGGGAAGGAGTACCCAACCATGGTACAGACAATCGCCTTTGCGATATGGGCAGTGGTGGCGTGCATTATTCTCGTCACATTCGCGTACATTGGGTGGAGTACCGGTGCTCCACTGGAAGGGGAGGAACACTACAAAGCCATTGTGCGCTTGAGGCGTCCGATGTTCATTCTGCTCGCGGCGCTGTTAATACTGTTCCTCGCCCTCACATTGCCGCGAGTTCCTTATCCCCGTAAGGAGATCATCCCGGACAAGGTAGTGTATGTGGTGGGTAAACAGTTCTCCTTCGCCGTCTCCTCAAACCCCATTACGAACGACGCCGAGTTCGCCGCCGCGCTGGGCGAGCGTGTCGAGGTGCCTGTGGGTAAGTGGATAGAGTTTCGCGTGACCAGCCGCGACGTCAACCACAATTTCGCCGTGTACGACCCCGATGGTCGTTTACTGGGGCAAACCCAGGCGATGCCGGGCTATGTCAATCGGCTGTTTATGCGATTCGAGAAGCCGGGCACCTACAAAGGCTTGTGCCTTGAATACTGTGGGCTGGCACACCACGCCATGCGCGGCACGTTTCAGGTAGTTTCCGCACCGCAGACGGTACGGAGGTAGGAAAGATGGCAACCTCGTCTCAGGTACAGTCCGATACAGAGCGCACCCGGTGGCAGAGTGTCACGTTAGCATGGGTCAGTCTGCTCTTCTTGGTGTTCCCCGTGCTTGCTCTTTTGGGCTTATTCATGCGGGCGTATCAGTCAGGACTGTTTCCCTCGGTGGACCCTGCCTGGTTCTATACTGCCATGACCCTGCATGGGCTCGGCATGGTCGGGTTGTGGTATAGCACTTCATTTGCGGGGATGGCTTATCTGGCTTCGCGCTATGTACGCATGAAGCCCGCGGTTATCTGGACCACCTTTACGCTCACCGTGATGGGAGTGGTCATGCTGATAGTCGCCTCTTTGGCGCGATTCTCGCCGGGCTGGTACTTCCTCTATCCTCTGCCTTTCAAGTCGGGCGGAACGTGGCCCGCGTGGGCAACAGACCTGTTTCTCGCCGCCCTGCTGGTGCTGGGAGTTGCCTGGCTGTTGTGGATCCTTCATCTGCTGTGGTCGATAGCACGCAGTTATCGGTTGTCTCAGGCACTGTGCTGGCACTACCTGCGCCAGGGAACTCCTCAGCCCGAAGTGCCTCCGATCATTCTAGTGTGCACCGTAGCCGGTGTTGCCAGCCTGACGGCGCTGCTTTCAGCGGTCATCCTGCTGGTGTTTCTGGTTCTGGAACGCTTTCTGGGCATTCCAGCTGACCCCCTGCTCATGAAGAACCTGACCTTCTACTTTGGGCACACGCTCATTAACGTCGCCATGTATCAGGGCGTGGCCATCGTGTACGAGCTGATACCCGGGTACACCGGCGTGCCGTGGAAGACCGCCAAACCGATGGTTTACGGATGGAACGCGGTCATGGTCCTGGTTATGTTTGCGTTCTTCCACCATCTTTATATGGATTTTGTCCAGCCTCGTCCCGTGCAGATACTCGGGCAGATTGCCTCGTACGGAAGCGCTGTACCGGCGGCAGTGGTAACCATCCTGGGACTGCTGGCGTATGTGTATCGGCGAAGAGTTCACTGGACGTTAGCCTCAGGGATGATGTTTCTGGGCACGATGGGATGGGCGATTGGTGGAGTGGCAGCTGTTGTTGATTCCACCATTGTGGTGAACTTCCGTTTCCACAACACGCAGTGGGTGCCGGCACACTTCCATACGTATCTGTTGCTGGGGCTTGTTCTGATGGTACTGGGCTTCGCCGCTCATTTTACGCAGGAGATGGCAGGCGCCCCGGAGCGTGCCGGTATCAGTCGTTTTATCACTGCGATGTGGCTCATCGGCGGGTATGGGTTCGTGCTGATGTTTTATCTGGGAGGCTGGCATTCCGTTCCACGCCGGTATGCCAGCTATCCTCGCGAGGTTGCCGAGGGGACCCTGTATGCCCGCATCGCAGCGCTGATGATTTTGCCTGTGCTGATGGCTCTGGGCGTGTATATCTGGGAGGTGGGGAAGAGGTGGCTGGCCGCCCGACGGGCATTGCGAAGCCTCTCGTAGCACTGATAGTTTTGGGTGTAACCGCCCTGTCTGCGGTAGGACAGCCGGCATCTCCGCCAACACTACCGGAAGAGGGCAGGCTGGTCTACCGAGCCGTGCCGGATATTCTCGTGCGGGTTTCACCAGATCGGGGCGTGCGTTTGTCGCAACTCTGGAGCGAGAAGCCGTTGCTGATCACTCTGGTCTTTTCTCGCTGTGCAGGCGTGTGCTCGCCGTTCTTGCGAAGCTTGGTGGAGGCCACCGCACGAATCGGCGGCGTCGGCGCCGATTACAGGGTTGTTGTGCTGAGCTTCGACCCGGATGATACCCTCGAAGATATGCAATGTATGGCAAAAACCGTGGGTGTCGCCGGGCGACCGGGCTGGCTGTTCGGCACTGCCTCCGCGCAGGATATTCGGCGATTGGCAGATAGCATGGGGTTCTGGTTCCGCAGGGTTGAGGGAATCTCTCAGTATGACCATCCGGCAATGCTGGCAGGCGTGCGCAACGGGCGGGTGCTGCGCATACTGGTTGGCGCCAATGTATCTCCGCGTGACCTTCGGCTGGTCGTGCGGGAGATTGAGGGCGATATCGTACTGAGCTACGCCCTGCCGGACCCGAAGATACCTTTCCGCTGTCTGGATTACGACCCGAGCACCGGGCGCTCCCGGCTGGACTGGGGGATGCTTGTTCTGATGGCTCCTTCCATCCTGACACTACTGGTTGTGCTGGTGATGTTTACCGCTGTGCACCAGCGTGAAGATGTGTCGTGATCGGGGAGAGCAAAATGGGTAGATGGCTGCACTCTGTGAAGGTCAGCGGTTGGCTTGCCGTGGGGCTGGCGTGCCTGGCAGTGACAGCGCGGCGATGAAAGGGGTGGTGATAGCATGTCGTTGCTACCTGAACAAGCCAGCAGCTTCGCCCAGCAGGTGGATCGGTTGTTCCTGTTTATCGTAGTGGTAACGCTGGTGTTCACCGCTCTTATTGTCGGGGCTGTTCTGTTCATGGTGATCCGGTATTGGCGCGGTTCGACGGCGCGACGCGAAGGGGCACGAGATACAGACCTGCGCATGGAAATCGGATGGTCGTTGCTACCGCTGACCATCGGATTGATTATTTTCGTGTGGTCTGCCCGCCTGTACAGCGAGGTGTATGGAGATCCTCCTTCAGACGCCCTCGAAATACTTGCGGTCGGCAAGCAATGGATGTGGTTCTTCCAGCATCCGAACGGCGTACGTGAGAATAACGAGCTGCACCTGCCGATGGGAAAGCCCATCAAGCTTACCCTTGTCTCTCAGGATGTGATACACAGCTTCTTTGTGCCCGCGTTTCGGGTCAAGCGGGATGCACTTCCGGGCAGTTACAATGCCGTGTGGTTTGTGCCCACAAAGCCGGGGCGCTACCGGCTCTTCTGTGCGGAGTATTGCGGAACCCTGCACTCCCGGATGCTGGGATGGGTTACCGTCATGGCGATGGACGAGTATAACCGGTGGTTAGCCAGCGGGGAAGCCTCGGCGCCGAGTGCAGGAAGTGTTGCCGTCAATCTATCGCCCGAGCAGATGGTAGCGGAGGGACGCAAGCTTTACCAACAGTTACGTTGCAACGCCTGTCATGGTGAAAAGGATACCCCTCGCGCTCCAGCGCACCGGGGGCTTTACGGCAAGAAGGTGAAACTGCAGGATGGCACGGTCACCACAGCTGATGAAACATACATCCGTGAATCGATACTGAAACCCAATGCGAAAGTGGTTGCAGGCTACCAGCCTGTGATGCCCAGTTATGAGGGACTGCTGGATGAGGCAAAGGTGCAGATGCTTATTGCTTACATGAAGTCCCTGATAGGCAAGAAGGAGTGACAGAGAGGAGTGGAAACCATGGGTGTGTATGGTGCGACAGCCACTGAGCAGGCAACCAGCTACTTGAATGCGAGGGGTACAGTGACCTCGTGGCTCTTCACAACCGACCACAAACGCATCGCGGTGCTGTATATGGCAACCGTCGCGTTGATGTTCGCTGCAGGGGTGCTCGCTGTGGCGATTATGCCCATCGCTTGGTCTCTTGCGCGTGGCGGCTGGCTCGCGACCGACAGCTACCAGAGGCTGGTCAGCACGCACGGGGTGACGATGGTTTTCGGCGTGCTGGTTGCCTGTTCGCTAACCGTGCTCGGTCATTATTGCGTGCCCCTGATGATAGGTGCGAGACGGCTGGCTTTCCCTGCCCTGTCGCTGGTCAGTTGGTTCCTGTTCGTGTTCGGCGCTTTAATTCTCGTAATCGCGTCGCTCACTGGCGGTATCGGCGCCGATTGGCTTATCCTGTCGCCACGTCTCAGCCTCTTGGATGCTTTGCTTCACTCTCCGATTACGGCAGGCGCGGGCGCCGTTCTGCTTTCCCTGTTGATGACGGGCATAAACATTGCCGTTTCTGTGCATCGCCTGCGCACAGAGGGCATGAGCTGGCTTCGCTTACCTCTATTTGTATGGGCACAGTACAGCATGAGCATCGCTCTGCTGTGCGGGATACCTGCTGGCGCAATCTGCCTGTGGCTGATAGCCGATAAAGGGGCGGTCGCTCCCCAGAGACTTTTTTTGTTCGCCTTCTACCCGGTGGTGCTTGTCTCTGTTCTGCCCTCAGTGGGAATTGTTAACGAAGTTGTGGCATGCTTTTCGCGTCAACCAGCGCGGGGGTATCGCCTGCAGGTTTTCCTGATGCTGGCAATAGCGGTGCTGGCTTTTGTGGGCTGGGGGCAGTATCTGCTTCCAGAGGGCACTTTACAGATGTCGTTCTCTATGGCGAATATCATGATAGCCTCACTGCTGGGAGTCCCTGTGGTGCTGTGGGCGATGACCATGTTGACGGGAAGGCTGGTATGGCGTGCTCCCATGCTGTTCGCTTTAGCGTGCATCTGGATGTTTACGATGGGTAGCCTGATGATGCTGCTCTTTTCGGCGAGCTGGTACTTTCGTCAGACGCTGGTGGAGGTGGCTTCTTTCCACTATCTTCTGAGCGGCACCGCAATGTTCGGCTATCTGGCAGGAATGCACTTCTGGTGGCCCAAGAGTACCGGCAGAATGTATCCAGAACGCTGGGCAAAAGCGGCTGTGTGGCTGATGTTCATCGGTTTCAATACTGTTCTCGTGCCGATGCTGATAGCGGGTGTCATGGGGATTCCGAGCCGCTTTAACTGGTATCCTGATGACATGCGTCTGTTGTATGTTATCTCAGCTGCTGGCGCGGGTGTTTTTGTCGTCGGTTGTGTGATTGTGGCGGTTTATCTGCTGTGGTCGCTTCGCTATGGAGACGCTGCTGGCAGTAACCCCTGGGGGGCGGTCGGGCTGGAATGGAGAACCACTTCACCGCCCCCACCGCACAACTTTGACGAGCCTCCCGACGTGACCGGCGGTCCCTGCGACGACAAACCTGGAGATACAGAGGCTCAGGAGTAAGCCTGTTCCTGCATCGACGGTTTTACTTCCACGTCGCCGAACGGTTCCAGCAAGGGGTGGATCTGCTCGGCTTCACCGACCGCCACGATTGCCATCCTGTCGGTGAACAGGCGTCGCTGTACCACCTCGCGAATCACTTCCGGTGTGATGGCTTGCACCCGCTCGCGGTAGGTCTCCATGTAGTCTTTGGGCAGTTCCAGCATCTCAATGGCGATTATCTCGCCGGCGATGCCGCCCTGAGTGCTCAGGCGAATGGAGAAGACGCCGTTCAGGTAGTTCTTGGTGCTGTTCAGCTCCTTTTCGGTGATTCCCGACTGACGCAAAATGTCTACCTCTTTGAGCATCTCTTCCACCGCCTCACCAGCCACCTCGGGACGTACCTGGGCGGACATGGTGAAACTGCCTGCCTCGCGGTGTTCCGAGAGGTGCGAACTGACGTCATACGCGAAGCCCTTCTGCTCGCGCACGTTCATAAAGAGCCGGGAGCCAGCACGCCCGCCCAGCGCGGTGTTGGTCACCTCCAGGGGCAGGAAGTCGGGTTCGTTGGGGCGAGGCGCCAGATGCCCGATGAGCAGGTTCACCTGCACCGAGCCGGGACGGTCCACGATGTGCACCGTGCGCCGGGTGCGTGAAGGGGGAGCCTCATGGGTGGGGTGTGCCACCCCTTTGGGTTCCCAGCCAGCAAAAGCCTTTTCTACCGCCTTGTGCAAATGCTCTGCGTCCACCGCTCCAACCACGACCAAAAGGCTGTTGTCCGGCGTATAGTAGTGGGCGTGAAACTCCCGCAGGGTGTCAGGCGTCATTGCAATGATTGACTCTTCCGTTGGCGCGATACGTGCGTAGGGGTGTTTGCCGAAAATTACCTGGGCGTAGCGCTCGCGGGCAAGGAAGTGAGGCTGGGTGCGCTGGTAGCGCAGGGTCTGGACGGTGTTTTCTTTCGCCAGTTCCACTTCATCGGGAGCGAAGGCGGGGGTGATGACCGTCTCGCCCATCAGGCGGAGCAGGGCATCCAGGTTTTCTGCCAGCACCGTTGCCGACACTGTGCTGTAGTCGCGGTTCGCGTGCGCCTCCAGTGTGGCGCCGAGCTCTTCCACCGCCCGCGCAAATTGGAAGCTCTTGCGTTTCTGCGTTCCCTGCGTCAGGCAATGTGCTGTTAGCCCTGCGAGTCCGGGCAGTTCTGCCGGGTCGTGGATACTGCCTGCGCGTACGACCAGCCTCAGCGTGACAAAGGGAACTCGTCTATCCTCCACCAGAATCACGCGCAAACCGCCGGTGGTCACGAACTCCTCACGTTTGGGAAGTACCAGCGGTCGAAGCGCTGCCGGCGGTGGGGGAGTGGTCACAGCTGCTGTTCTGTTCACGGTTGCCTCCTCTACTGTTGCGCTCCGGTTGCCCCGGGCAGGATGTGTAAGACGGTTCGGTTGGTTGGTACCAGAAGTCGCCGGGCTACCTGCTGTATCTGTTCGCCTGTGACGTCCAGGTATTTCTGCAGTTCGGTGTTAATCAGCGCGGGGTCGCCGTCGAATAGGGTATGGTAAGCCAGTTCCATTGCCCGTCCGAGAGGGGTCTGCAAGCCGTACAGTCCACCCCATACGCCGCGGTATCGTTCCGCCCGCAGCTGGTTCTTCGCGCGTTGCAGTTCGCGAGCCTGCACGCCCTTCTGCTGAACCTTTTCAATCTCATCGTACACGCTGTGCTCAATCGCCTCGAAGCTCCTGTCCGGCTTGAAGACCACAAAGGTAGTGAACAGACCGGGACCTCGTCGGTCCTCCAGTCCGCCCGATACTCCCAGCGCAGACTTCTCGCGTTTAACCAGTCGCTGGTGCAGGCGTGCGCTTTCGCCGCTGAACAGGATGCGGTCCAGCAATGCCAGCGCGTATCGCTCCGGCGAGTGGCGCGGCGGCACCTTCCACGCGATAGCCACCGCCGGCAGGTTCGCCAGCCTGTCAGTGTACTGCGCGCGTTTTTCCTGCCCGCGCTCTGGCTCTGTCACATCAACGGGCTGCGGCGGCTCCTGGGGAGGGATGTCGCCGAAATGTTTGCGCACCCACTCTAGCGCCTGTCCGCTCTCGATGTCGCCTGCAATGGCAAGCACGGCGTTGTTGGGGGCGTAATAGGTGAGAAAGAACCGTTGCACATCCTCTAAGGTCGCCGCGTCGAGGTCCTCCATCGAACCGATCACCGAATGCGCGTTGGCGAAGTTATCGTAAGCCAGCTCGTACAGCAGGATGCCTCGCGCGTAGGCGAAGGGCGGATTGTCCACCCGCAGGCGTTTCTCCTCTTTCACCACCTCGCGCTGGTTGTCGAGGTTCTCCTGGTTGACCTGCAGGGAGCGCATTCGGTCTGCCTCTAACCAAAGAGCGAGTTCCAGCTGATTGCTGGGCATGACTTCGAAGTAGATGGTGAAGTCGTTGCTGGTCATACCGTTCAGCACACCGCCGTTGTC
>CAZOGB010000023.1:18867-46978 GCA_964579145.1 uncultured bacterium
CGAAGTAGATGGTGAAGTCGTTGCTGGTCATACCGTTCAGCACACCGCCGTTGTCTTCCACGAACGAGTAGTACTCGCCCTTCTTCACGTGCGCGGAGCCCTGGAACATCATGTGTTCAAACAGGTGCGCGAAGCCCGTGCGTCCGGGTGGCTCGTTGCATGCGCCCACATCGTAGAGCACCACCACCGCCACCACCGGCACACTGTGGTCCTCCGAAAGCACCACGCGCAAGCCGTTTTCCAGCGTGTGCAGGGAATATGGTACATTGAAAGGCTCAGCCTTCTTTGCTGGCATCTGTCACCTCCGGGTCTGTTCTGCTTCAGAGTATAGCCTTTTCTGCGGGAAGATTGCAAGCATTAAGGTAGATGAGGATCTAGCTGACCGCGATAACCGCTTCCTTCGGGGCGCGGTAGGAGATAACGCGCGAGACGCCCTGCTCCTGCATGGTGACGCCGTACCACACATCGGCGCACTCCATCGTCACCGGGTTGTGGGTGATGATGAGCACCTGCGAATGACGGGCGTACTCGCGAAGCATATCCGCGAACTTCTCCACGTTTGCCCCGTCCAGCGCGGCGTCTACCTCGTCCAGCACAAGGAATGGGCTGGGCTTTACCTGCAGGAAGGCGAACATCAGCGCGATGGCTACGAGCGCGCGCTCACCGCCAGATAACAGCGACAGATTCTGGCGTCGCTTGCCGGGAGGCTGAACGATGATTTCTATGCCCGTCTCCAGCAGGTTGTTGGGCTGGGTCAGCTCCAGCTCGGCTTTGCCGCCGCCGAACAGGCGCACAAAGACCTCGTTGAAAGCGTGCTGTACCGCATGGAACGTCTGCAGGAACAGGTCGCGCGTGCTGGTGTCTATCTCCTGAATGGCTTGCAGGATGTCCTGTCGCGCCGATTCGAGGTCTGCCCGCTGTTTTTCCAGAAACTCATACCGTTCGGTCAGCCGCTGGTACTCCTCCACAGCGCCGGTGTTCACGTTGCCCATCTGTCGCAGTTCGCGGCGCAGGCGTTGAATCTCAGTGACGGACTCGGGAGCATACTGCGACAGGTCTGGCGGCGTCTCACGCGATACGTCAATCTCATACTCCTCCCACAGGCGTGCAACTGCCTGCGTCCTCTGCATCTCAATACGCGCCAGAGCCAGCTCCAGGTCGTGCGCTCGCTGGGAAAGCGACTGCTGTTGCTGGGAGAGTTCCATCAGCAGGCGGCTGTTCTCCAGGTTTTGCTGGAGCAGGTCCTGGCGCACCTCACGTCGGGCGGAGAAGTCCTGTTCAATCTGCTCGCGTTGCTGGGAGATACGCTCCAGCTCGCGCAGGGTCTCCTGTAATGCCTGCTCATCTTGGGCAATTTGCGCCTGCAGTTCGGCAATGCGCTGCTGGCGGTTCTGCGATTGCTGATGCAGGTCGCGCTGAATCTGCGCCAGCGATTCACGCTCGTGCTCTAAGGCACGCTGTTGTTCGGTCAGCCGCCCCAGCAAAACCTCTGCCTCCTGCAGGTGTGCCAGTGCCTGGTCGCGTTGCTGGCGATAGCGGCTGACCTCTTCAGAGGGGACCATCTGCGTCCCTTCGGAAGGCGTTCGGGTTTCGGCTTCGAGGATAGCGGTGTCGATCTCGTAGAGCCTGTTTGCCAGTTCGGTGTGTTCTGCCTGCAGAGCCTCTACCTGCTGGCGTAGGCTGACCTGCTCCTGTTCCGCCAGTTGCAGGGCAGAGCCTGCCTGCACCAATCGCTCCTGTGCCTCTTCCTGCCCTTTTCGTGCCTCGTGCCACCCTTGCTGGACCAGTTGGTGCGCCTGTGTTGCCTCCCGAAGCGCTTCGCGAAGGCGTGCCTCCTCCTTTTCACCTGCCTGCAGTTCACGCTCGACCCGTGCCCGCTCCGCCTTGCGCGAGACGATACCAGTCGCCCTGCCCGGCATCCTGCCTCCCGTTATCGCTCCGCCCGGAAGGAACAGTTCGCCTTCCACCGTCACCACCTTGCTCCAGCCGCTGTACCGGCGCACAATCTCTACCGCGCTGTCGAAGTCAGGGGCAACCAGTACCCGCCCGAGCAGATACTGCGCCACACCTTTCAGCTCCGGCGCGCACTGAACCAGCTCGCTGGCGAAGCCGATAGCCAGCCCCTGCCCGATGGCGTCGTTCAGGGCGGATGGGGCAGGGGAGGGGCGTAAAAGCTGCAGGGGGAGGAAGGTGGCACGCCCTCGTGCGTGGCGTTTGAGCCATTCGATGGCAAGGTGTGCCTCCTCTTCGGCGGCGGTGATCAGGTCCTGTGCGCTTGCGCCCAGCGCGACCTCAATCGCAGTGACATACGGCTCCAGCGGCTGGAGCGCGTCGGCTACGAGCAGGTACGTGCCCACGAGATGTCCTTGTGAGACCGCCTCCAGCACCGCTCGTACCCCACCGAAAAGCCCTTCCTGCGCGGCTTCGCTTTCCAGCAGGGTCTGAAGGCGGGCACTCAGGCGGGCGTTTTCGCGGGCGCGTGCCTCCAGCTCCTGCTGACGGCGTTGGATCTCTGCCTGTGCCTGCTGGAGTTCGTTCTCCAGTCGCAGAGTTTCTCGCGCCGCCATCTGCGCAGAGGCAAGCGCCTTTTCGTGCTGTGCCTGCAGGCTACGGTAGCGTTCCTCCGCCTCCTGCAGGCTTTTCTGCGCCTCTTCAATCCTTCTCTGCAGGGTTTCCACAGCCTTTTCGACTTCGGCTCGGCGCAGACGCAAGCTCTCCAGATATGCCTGTGCCTGGGCGACCTGCTGGGTGCGCTCCATATAGTGCTGTTGAGCCTGCTGGAGAGCGTGTTCTGCCACCTGCAACCGTTCGCGGGCGATTTCGCGCTGTCGCTCCGACTCCTCGATACGCCCCTGCAGGCTCAGGCGGCGTTCCTGCCAGTCCTCTCCCTGCTGGCGCAGTTCGGCTAATCGTCGTTCGTTTTGCGACTGCTCCTCCTGCAGGCGTGCCAGATTCTCGCGAGCGTTTTGCAGGCGTTGCTCTATCAGCGCGCGACGGCTCTCGGTGCGCTCGTAGGCGGTCAGAGATGCTTGCTGGAGCGCACGCAGGGTGTCAAGGTCGGATTCCACCTCGGCTATCTGCGAACCGAGCTGTTTGGATAGCGACTCGCGTTCCGCCATCTGGGCGTTGATGTGAAGCAGCTGGCGATGCACTTCCTGCTGTTCTTTCAGTTTCTGCTCGCGGGCGCGTTCGCTATCCAGCACCTGTGCCCAGAGCGCGTTGACCTCAATCTCGCGCAGACGCTCCACCAGCTGATGATAGCGAACGGCGACCTCTGCCTGCTGGCGTAGTGGCTCACGCTGTGCCTCCAGCTCCACCAGAATGTCGTGGACGCGCGTCAGGTTTGCCTCGGTGTTCTCCAGCTTGCGCAGGGCTTCGCGCTTGCGGTGACGATACTTCTGGATACCGGCAGCCTCCTCAAACAGGGCGCGTCTGTCCTCCGGCTTCGCCGACAGCACCACGTCCACCTCGTTCTGGGTGAGAATCGCATAGGTGGCTCGCCCCAGACCAGTGTCCATGAACAGCTCTACGATGTCTTTCAGGCGGCAGGGCGTTTTGTTAATCAGGTACTCGCTCTCGCCTGAGCGGTACAGGCGGCGGGTGACAGTTACCTCGGCGAAGTCCACGGGAAGGATGCCCGCGCTGTTGTCTATCGTCAGGCTCACCTCTGCCATGCCCAGTGGCTTGCGTCGTGCGCTTCCCGCGAAGATGACCTCCGTGCTGTTTTCGGCACGCAGGGTGCGCACGTTCTGTTCGCCCAGCACCCACTGGATAGCGTCGGCGATGTTGGATTTGCCGCTACCGTTGGGACCCACAATAGCAGTGATGCCCTCGCCGAACTGCAGATGCACCCTGTCGGCGAAGCTCTTGAAGCCGAGTATGCTGAGACTCTTCAGAATCATAGCGAAAGGGTTGCGCTGAAACCTGTGATAGGATACGCCCTGCAACCTGTTTACTCCTGCTAATCGGCAGGGTGGCGTGGTATAATACCGCGTGAGAGGTTCACACGACACAGGAGAAAATGTTACGCTTGCTTCTGGTCAGACATGGCGAGACCGACTGGAACCAGCAGATGCGGTTTCAGGGGCAGACGGACATCCCATTGAACGCGCGGGGGGTGCAACAGGCGGAAACGGTGGCTCACCGTCTGCGCGACCAGCCTCTGCAGGCTATCTACAGCAGTGACCTTCAGCGGGCGATGCAGACCGCGCAAATCGTGGCGAAGTACCACCAGCTTTCACCGATTGGCGATACAGACCTGCGGGAGCTGTGTTACGGTGTCTGGGAAGGCATGAGCCGCGAGGAGATTCTTGCCAGCG
Source organism: uncultured bacterium (assembly GCA_964579145.1). Lineage (GTDB taxonomy): Bacteria > Armatimonadota > HRBIN16 > HRBIN16 > HRBIN16 > HRBIN16. The sequence goes on from CAZOGB010000023.1 coordinate 23,187, forward strand.
AGTGGGCGGAGCTGTTTGAGCGATACCGCCGAGACTCCCTGCGTCATCGCCCGCCCGGGGCGGAGTATCCCGAGCAGATTATCGAGCGGTCGAGGCGTGTGCTGGAGCGCATCCGCCATCAGCATCGGGAGGGCACGGTATGCATCGTGGGGCATGGGGGTAGCCTGCGTGCGTTGATTTGTGTGGCGCTGTACGCGCCTCTGGAGACATTCCGGCATATCCGGCTGGATAACGCTTCGCTCAGCGTGATTGAGTGCGGCACAGACTGGATGTGGGTGTCTTTGATTAACGACACCTGCCACCTGACTCACGAGAAGGTACAGCCAGTGATTTAACACGAAGAGGAGGAAGTGATGAAACTTATCAGCTATCGCAGGGATGGACAGGAAGGTATCGGTGCAGTGGTCGGCGACCGGGTGGTGGACCTGAACGCGGGGCTGGCGCTGATTGGCAGGTCAGGCACACTGGCGCACGACATGGTACACCTGCTGGAGCAGGGCGAGTCGGCGCGAGGGACGGCAGAACAGGTGATAGAGGCGTATCGGCGTGCGCTGGAGGAAAATCCCGCCCGGGCGCAGGCAGTGTCCTGCTCGCTCGCTGAGATCACCTATCTGCCGCCCGTCACTCGCCCTCAGAAGATACTGGCGATTGGCGCAAATTACCGGGAGCACTGCGCCGAGTCGGGAATGCCTATTCCTCAGAAGCCGATTGTGTTTGTGAAGGTGACCTCCGCGCTGGCGGCGCATGGTGAGGCGATTGTCTATCCGCGCATTACGCAGGAGCTGGACTACGAGGGCGAGCTGGCGGTGGTCATCGGCAGGCGGGCGCGGCGTGTGTCGGAAGAGGAGGCGATGCAGTACGTCGCGGGATACACCATTATGAACGACGTAAGCGCACGCGACCTCCAGCGTACGGAAGGGCAGTGGTCTCGCGCCAAGGGATGCGACACCTTCGCGCCGTGCGGTCCCTGGCTGGTGACGGCAGATGAGATACCCGACCCACACAACCTGCGCATCGAGACCTTCGTGAACGGCGAGGTGCGTCAGCAGGCGACTACGGGCGATATGATATTTGCCATCCCCAAACTGATTGCGCACATCACCGCGGGGATAACCCTTCTGCCGGGCGACATCATCACCACAGGCACCCCGGCAGGCGTGGGCGTGTACCGACAGCCCAAAGGCTTGCTTCAATCCGGCGACGAGGTGGTGATACGAATCGAAGCGATTGGGGAGCTGCGCAACCATGTGGTGGCGGAAAGTTGATTCGGTGGATACACTTTGCCCTGCCCGTGGGGTATAATGCCGTTAGACCCTGAGCGGAGGACGTTCATGCTAAAAGCGTATCTGACCGAGTATCTGGATGCCGTCCAGTATCTCGTCTCCCAGGTGCCCGTAGAGCAGGTGGAGAGCATCGTTTTGCGCCTGGTAGACCTGTATCAGCGTGGTGGGGTGCTGGCGCTGGTGGGCAACGGGGGCAGTGCCTCTACCGCCTCGCATATCGCCAACGACTTTCAGAAGTGCCTGTACGACCTGTTCGGCAAACCGTTCCGCTGTCTGGCGCTGACCGACAGCCTCCCGATTATCACCGCCTGGGCGAACGATACCGACTACACCAACGTCTTCGCGCCACAGGTGCGCACCTGGCTGGGCAAGGACGATGTGCTGATTGCCATCAGCGGCAGCGGCAACTCGCCGAACGTTCTCAAGGCAGTTGAAGCCGCCAAAGAGCAGGGCGCGTATACCATCGGGCTGACGGGATACCGCGGGGGCAAGCTGGCAGTCATAGCGCACGAGAGCATCATCGTGCCCTGCGAGAACATGCAGCAGATAGAGGACGTGCACATGATTCTGGTGCACCTGTTCTTTTCGGGGATGCGTGAGCGCATCGCCGGCAGGGTGTAGCGCTGGAGTGCAGGTTTGACAGAACAGCGGGAGGGCGAGCCTCCCGCTGTTGTTTTTGTTACTGAGTTTTGATCTGGCGGAGGACACGCCGGCCGGTGCCATCCGCCCGACCGAGCCAGACCAGGAACCGCTTTTCGCCAAAAATCAGGAGGGCGATGTGCGAGCCGTCTGGCGACCACCGACAGGCGACGATGCCAGAGTTCTCCTTCGTCACCTTCACCAGTCTATTCACATGCAGGATGGGGCGTATCGTCTGCCTGTCAATATCGGTAGTCCCGACCATGATAAACTGTGGCGTTTCCTCCGGCTTTCCGCTTTGTGTGAAAAACGCCAGGATGAGCAGTTTCTGCCCTTCTGGTGAGAGCATGCCGGACGACCCCGCCACCTGGTAGCCCCTTTGTGGGGACAGCGGTTGCACGTCAAAACGGCGTACCTCGCTGGTGACCGTGCGAGACGCCATATCATATTCGTGCACTACCAGATAGCGTTTCGCCGACTTCGGCGACCTCACCCAGCGCAGGCGGCTGCCGTCATCGCTGACCCACAACGAGCACACGTCGCCAGTGCGGGTAATCTGGTATACTTTGCCAGCCTCCACGCTGTAGAGATTGCCGTCGGAGCCGATGAAGGCCACGCCCCAGGTTTGCGGTATCGGCGCAAGGTTCATGCCTGGCATCATGCCCTGCGGTTCTGTCGGCAGGCTAACGCGCAGGAGTATCTCGCCGGAACGGGCATCGAGCCATATCGCCTCCGGTTCTTTGCGCATCAGACAGACAATCTGCCTGCCATCGGCGCTCCACGTGTAGCCACTCGGCGCTATGTCCCGCAGGCGACGAAGCTTGCGCCCTTGCACATCGTACAGGCACAGTCCATCCCCGTCGCAGAACAGGATATGGCTTCCATCAGGAGACCATACAGGGGGGTTGGGGACTGGAGTGCGTGCGACCACGCGGTATCCGCTTCCGTCCGTGTTCATCAGCGCGATGACGAGGTTCTTGCCGGCCACATCTGAGAAAGCAATCTGTTTGCCGTCTGGCGAGAAATCCACGCCGAATCCGCAAGAGGGGGTTTCCACGCATCCTGCGGCGAGGATCAACAGCAACAGCGCGGATGCAGCGGAGATGCGTCTTTTCACGGTGAACACACCTCCTCCGGTTGTTCACTGGTCAAACGCGCTACTCTATAAACTCAACCTCCCCCACGGGAGGGATTATCCCCGCTTCGGCGCCCCGCGCGAGGAACAGCCGGATCGCTTCCTTGCCCGCTTCGCCCATGTCTACCGTCCACTCGTTCACGTACATGCCCACGAACCGGTCGGCAACGTCCTGCCCGATGCCTCTGCCAAACTCCAGCGCGTATTGCAGTGCCTCCTGCCGATGCTCTAAGGAGTACTGGATGCTCTGGCGCAGGACCTGGGCGATGCGCTTCTGCACGTCCGGGGGCAGGTCTTTGCGCACCGCGTTCACGCCCAAAGGCAGAGGCAGTCCCGTTTGCTCCTTCCACCATTTGCCAAGGTCCACCACGCTGTGCACGCCTGCCTGACGGTGCGTGAGCTGCCCTTCATGAATCAAAAGACCCGCCAGCACCCGCTTTTGTTGCACGGCAGGCAGAATCTGGTCAAAGTCCATCACGATGGTGCGCGCTTCAGGCAGATAGAGACGAAGGGCAAGGTACGCGCTGGTCAACAGCCCCGGCACGGCGATGGTCACGTTGGGCAGATCCTGCGGCGTCATCGGTTCCGCGCTGACAACGAGCGGTCCGTAGCCGTCGCCCATGCTTGCCCCGGAGGTCAGAATCCCGTATTTGTCGCGCACGTAGGCGTAGGCGTGCACTGAGATGGCGGTCACCTCCATCCTGCCCTCTCGCGCCCATTCGTTGAGCGTCTGGATGTCGCGCAGGATGTGCTCAAAGTGCAGTCCCTGCGTATCTATCTGCTCTCTTGCCAGGGCGTAGAACATGAAGGCGTCGTCTGCGTCCGGGCTGTGAGCGAGGCGAATCTGCGTGAAGTCACTCATGGGCTAACTCCCGACTTACCTCCCTTACCGATGGTCGCTGGTCTCCCAGAAGCCACTCCGCCTGCAACATGAGGTTAGGAATGACGCGGCTCCCGACGGTTCCAGTGGCAATTTCCTGCACGGCGTAATCACCCCCCACGCGCTGCAGTAACCTGAGCACCTTGCGCGGACGGTCAATGATCCATATCTCCTCTACGCCAAGCGTACGGTAATCCACCTCGCGCTGCAGAACGTCGGAGCGACGGTCTGAAGGCGAGATAATCTCTATCACAAGGTCCGGCGCCCCGTAAATCGCCTGCTGGCGCACGATGTCCATGCGCTCCGCGCGCACGTAAAGCAGGTCAGGTAGCCTGACGCGAAAATCGCTAATGCGCACTGCAGACCGAGAACCCAGCACGATGCCAATCTGCTTTGCCTCCACAATACTGTGTATCAGCGACAACAACCATACGTACAGCTGCTCATGGTCTAATTGCGCGGACGTTCTCTCCACTGCCACCCCGTCGATCAGTTCGTAGTCGTCGTCCTCCCCGAATCTCTGCAGGTACTGCTCGAAAGACATCGGCGCGTTTCCTACCAGCAGGCAGACGTTCTCCTGCACCTCTGCGAGGTCTGGCATCGTTGTCGCCATGGTTTTCACCTCCAGCCTCATTCTACCCCAGCAGGCTCTGCACGCGCCGGCGGTGGGCACTGGGTGGAACCGCGAAGGCAACCGCGTACTGACAGCCTATCTCTGCGCCGCGCACCCGTGCCAGCGCCCTGTAGTACTCCACGTAGGGGAAGCGCGATACCCCGCCGCGGAACAGCTCGTACTTTTCCGCAGCCTCCTGCCACAGGGCGATGTCCGCTTCGGTGACCTCCAGAAAGATTTCGGGCTCAAAGCCGTCTCGGTCTTCCCAGTTTTCCGCGTGGTAGATGCGCCCCACCCAGTGTGGCGGGTCCTTGCGCACAAAGCCCTTAATGGCTGCATAGAACTGCGCGTTGGGGATGTTCAGGGCGCAGGCGGTGTGGTCTTTATGGATACTGCCCTGCCAGTGAGTGATGATACACTGCGGGCGGCAGGCGCGAATCACGTCGCAGATAGCAAACTGCACCTCGTCGTTGACGGGCAGCTCGCCGTCGCGGTAGTCCAGCGTGTACATCTGCGCTCCAAAGACCGCCGCAGCCTCCTTCGCTTCGGCGTGCTTTTGCCGGGCGTACTCTTCTGGTGAGAGTGTGGGATGTCCCTTCTCGCCGGGCGTAAGGTGCAGGATGGCGACCTTTTTGCCCTGCCTGACGTGCGCGGCAAGCGCCATTCCGCATGCGATTTCCACATCGCCCATGTGCGCGCCGATTGCCAGAATGTCAACGGACTCAGCCATCTCACAGCTCCTTTCTCAGCAGTGCGAAGCGTCGGGTTTCGGTAAAACCAGCGGCGTTGTATAGCCGCTCGGCGGTGCGGTCATCCGACCACATGAAGAAAGCGGTGTGCAAGCCCTGCAGGCGCATCGCCTGTAGCGTGCGATACATCAGCACCTGCCCGATGCCTCGTCCGCGCTGCGATTGCGCCACGCCGATCGGTCCGAACCGCTCGCCCTCGAAGTGGCTGTAACCGACAACCTCGCCGCGTTCATGCGCTATCCACAGGCGGGTGGGGGAATCACCCTGCTCGATACGGGCGATGGCTTCGCGGGCGTATCTCTGCCAGTCGCCGGGAAACTCGGCGTGCAGGAAGCGGAACAGGGCGGGTATCAGTTGGGGGCGATAATGCTCCACGATAACCCCCTCCTGGCGGAGCTCCTGCTCGCGCCGTTGAACCCAGGCGGGAATGCGCAGGTTCAGCAGGTTGCAGTCCATGGAGATAGGGCGATAGACCTCCTCGTAGCCGTGTTTCAGGAAGAACTGCAAAGCGCCAGCGTAGGCGTTCACGTCCACTCCGGGCGTGAAATAGTTGGGCGCATAGGGCGAAACAAGCACCACCCTTCGGTCGCGCGAACGCAAGTAGTCCTCCATGCTTTGCAGGAGGGAGGCGCCGATGCCCTGCCGCTGATACTGCGGATGAACCGCCAGCAGGGTAATGTAGCCTCTGTCGGTATCGGGCGGAGCGTCCTCCAGCGGAAGGCGACGGGCAATGCTCAGCCCGAATCCCACCACCTCGTCGCCCAACAGAGCGACCGGGGCACCAGCAGGCTCGAAGTTGGGGTCTATCAGCACCTTGCGCACGAACAGACTGCGCGAAATAGGGTCGGCGTGAAACGTTTGCTGGAGCAGGCTCACCACCTCGTCCAGCAGGTCGCCGCGGAACGGGATTATCTGTGCGTCCTTCATGCCTCCATTGTATCCTGAGCGGCGAGGAGCGTCAAGGGCGGGGGTATGCTTTTCCAGAGGGCGAAGCGCCCCCGATAGAACGTTCCAGCAAGCCCTTCGCCCTCCACAGAATACGTTCAGACTATTCCGTTTTTGCACCGGGCGGCGGAATCAGCTCAGGCACTTCGTTCTTGATGGGTGGCAGCGATTTCAGGTAAGCGAAGATCGCCTTCAGGTCTTCATCGCTCATCTGGGCGTAGTGGCGCCAGGGCATAATCGGGGCAATCTCCCGCCCCTGCCCCCAGTGCTTGCCGGTGCGGATGGCGTTGATGAACATCTGCTCATCCCAGATGCCGACGCCCGTCTCTTCGTCCGGGGTGAGGTTCGCCGCGAAGGCGATGCCCCAGGGACCGAAGAAAGCGGTGCCGGTTTCGTCTATCGCCATAGCCCACCCTTTCGCGCCAAACTTTGGTGCACTGGTCTTTGTACCCTGTGGATGCCCTGACAGGCGACGGCTCTTATCACGCTCTGGTCCATTTGCTCCCATTTTCAACGGTGTGTGGCACTCATCGCAGGCGGCAACGGTCACCAGATATTTACCGCGCTCCACCAGATTGGCATTTGCCGTCTGAATGGTGGAGCTTTGAATATCAGACTGTGTTTTTTGCTGAGGTTGCTGAGCGGACTGGCAGGCGGTTATCCAAAGCACCGCCGCAAGTGCTCCCGCGGTCGCCAACGTCACTCGCACGGCTCCTGTCTGCAATATCGTCGTTCTCCTTCCTCCATGGTGTGCCGGGTTTCTCGCAAAAAGGCGAGACTCGTTCTTTAGCATACCGAAACAGATGGGGCGAACGCAAGGGCACGGGGAAGCGGCTACCACGAGGTGGGGTCAATGCCGGTGTTCGGGTCCTGCCAGGGGAGCAGCTGCTTCAGCAAGTCCCTGCGTTTTGCCAGCGTTTCGCGCCACGCTCGAAGGTGGGTAAGAGACGGACAGAACGGCTCGTGGACGTGACAGTTGAACACCATAACGGGCTGAATCTGCTCCAGCAGTTGGATACAGAAATCGTAGCCGACGCCTTCGCCTAGCCGGTTGCGGTTGAACGCACAGTAATCGTCCAGACCTGTCGGGGTGAACGAATCGCCGCAGAAAAAGAGGCGCAGACCATGCCCTTCTACCAGTAATCCGCTGTGATACAGACTCTGCCCAGGGAAATGGTAGGCGGTGAGGGCGAACTCCTGCCAATGCCACTGCTCTCCATGCCGTACCACGCGGTCTACCGTTATCACCGACGGCGATAGGCACGGAAGCCTCCACGCGAACGGATTGGTCACCACTTCAGCCACCGAACGCTCGGCAATAACGGGGCAGGCAAAACGTGCCCGGAACTCTGGAATGGCGTCCACATGGTCGTCGTGATAGTGGGTAATCCACAGCGCATCAACAGCCTTCACCTCACCTGAAGCCAGCCACTGCTCGACCTGCTGGATCACCTCTTTTGAGCCGCAGTCCATCACCAGCAGATGCCCGTTTTCACTGAGAATGGTCCAACTGGTTCCTTCGTGGCGCAGGAAGTCGGGGGAGGGCAGAGTAGGGGCGATGGCGATAGACTGGGCAGTGGGGGATTGCTGGCGCATCAGGTCGGGAAAGTAATACCAGAGAGCGGAGGTGGAGAGGTAGTTTTCGTGTACCTCCTGCAGACGCTGTTCCAGCAGGTCAATGGCGCCCTTTGGGTCGCGGATGATGTTGCCGTGTGTGGGAACAAGCACCGTTGCGCCCGCAGACTGTATCCGTCGCAGGCTGGAAATGACCTCGCGCCATGCGTTCATGAAGCCGTGATAGTCGGTCAGCCCTCCAAAGCCCTTTTGCAGGCTATAGAGTTCCAGAATCTGCCCTTCGTCGTATATCAGGTCGCCGCAGAAGGCGATACGCTGTCCATCCACGTCCACCAGGTAGGTCACGCTCCCGTCGGTGTGCCCAGGCGTGGAGAGAACGGTGATGCGTGCCGGCGCCCACCGGAGGGTGTCGCCATCTACGAAGGTGCGATGCACGGGCACCGGTTCCGAGAGCACGGAATGCGGGCGGAAATGGTACATGTGCCAGCGGTTGCGTGGGTCCTGCCAGTATCTGTCCGCCTCTTCGAAGAGCGCGCGTTCGGCTTCTGGCGCTCCCAGCCAGGCTCCCTCCTTAAGCACTCGTCCCACGTTGCCCACCGAGTCGCGATGGTGATGGGTGAACAACACCGCATCTACCCAGCGGATGCCAGCGGGTTCCAGAGTGTCCAGCACCGCGCCGTCGCCCAGTTCGATGAGCAGTGCCTCTTCCCCACGATCAAGCACCCCGACGTTCACCGCACCGCGATGCACGAACAGGTGATGGCTCAGGCTGGTCAGTGATGGATGATTCATAACGGTTTTATCGTAACCGAAAGGGGGAAGGTGAGTCAAACTTCAAAGCGATGGCGCTTTCCAAGCATAAGCAAGCGACTTCGGCTCAGTTTTGAGGTAAAATCAAAAGTGTAATGGGTGGGGAAGATTGGTTCTTACGGAGGTAATACCCTGTGAACGACGTGAAAGTGACACTCTCGCTTCCGAGGTCACTGCTGGCAGCGGCGGGCTTACGGACGCACGAACTTGGCCGATTCGTTCTCGAATCCGTAGCCGTCGACCTTTATCGGCAGGGGAAAATATCACTGGGTAAAGCGATGGAGGTAGCGGGCGTCCCTACGAAGTGGGAGATGATGTCGGTGCTGGCAAGACACGGCGTTTGGACCGATTACACCGCTGATGACGCGCGCGAAGACTGGATAACTCTTACGAAGGTGCTGGCGCGTTGAAAGTGGTGTGTAATTCTACGGTACTGGTTCACCTGTCTGCCATGGGACGTTTGGATCTACTCCGCGACATTTTCGGTGAGATTTATATTCCCAATGAGGTGTATGAAGAGGTGGTGACCCGCGGGGCTAACAGGGCAGGCATGATGGAAGTTTCGAACGCTTCGTGGATTAACGTGCAAAGAATCACAAACCACCTTGCCTTCGAGGTGCTGAGCACGACGCTGGGAGCAGGCGAATCTGCATGTATCGTGCTCGCATTTGAGATAGGAGCAGACCTTGTGATTTTGGATGACCGACAGGCAAGGCTTCGGGCACAGATGCAAGGACTTAACGTGACTGGAACTGTGGGTGTACTAATGGTAGCAGCTGAGCAAGGCAAGACAGAGTTCGAACAGGCATTGGATAGCCTGTTGGCGACAGGCTTTCGTTTAAGCCCTGCGGAGTTTCAAAGAGTGATGAGTCTGTGGCGATCGGAGAGGCAAGGCAAGATGCAATCCAGTTCGGATAAGGAACAATAGTCGCGTCCTTTTCACCTCCTCGCCCGACGTGGGTCCCACAGGTCGCGCAGGGCATCGCCCAGAAAGTTCAGAGACATTACCGTCAGCGAAAGCACGACCGCCGGATACACGAGCAACATAGGCTGACTTCGCATCAGCTGACGGGCATCGTCAATCATGCGCCCCCAGGAAGGCAGGGGAGGCTGTGCGCCCAGCCCCAGAAAGCTCAACGCGCTTTCCGCCAGCACCACTCCCGCCGCATCTACGGTTACCGCCACCAGCACAGTGGGCAAGAGGTTGGGCAGGATGTGGCGCAGGATGATGCGTGTATGGCTCAATCCAATCGCCCGCGCCGACTCCACAAACTCTCGCTCACGCAGAGACAGCGTTTGCGAACGTACCACCCTCGCCAGGCTCGGCCACCCCGTCAGCGCCAGCGCGATGAACACGTTATGCAACCCCGGACCGAGTATCGCCACAATCAGTATCGCCAGCAGGATGTCGGGAAACGCAAACATCATATCGGTAAACCGCATGATCAGCACGTCCCATCGCCCGCGAAAGTAGCCTGCCAGCAGACCCAGCGCGACGCCGATGAGCACCTCCAGCAGCTCCACCTGCACCACGACCGACAGCGACACCCGCGCACCGTACACCAGGCGACTGAACACGTCGCGCCCCAGCTCGTCGGTTCCCAGCAGGTGCTTTGCAGACGGCGGCTGGAGCACGACGGCGGGGTCCTGCGCATCATAGCGATAGGGCGCAATCACCGGAGCCAGAACCGCCATGCATGCAACCGCAATCAAATAGAGCAGTGCCAGTAGAGCAATAGGATGGCTCCGCCAGTATCTTAGCGCGGCTACTCCTGCCATGGATACAGTATCACCTTCCCACAGTTACCGGTCATCTGCAGTTCCCACGCCTCCTGCACGTGGGTCAGCGGGAAACGATGGGTAATCATCTTGTCCAGCAGGTTGCCACAGGAGCGAATGACCTGCAACATGCGCGGCGTATCGGCAAGATTCCAGTGCCAGATACCATGCACCACCAGCCCTTTGCGCAGGAGGTCGTTGCTGATATGCACTGTAAACTGTCCCGCTTCCGCCACAAAGGCTATCTGACCGCGCCGACGTACGGCGTCCACCAGAAACCGCTGCGCTTCGGGCGTCCCAGCACACTCTATGCCTTTGTCCACGCCCCTGCCATCCGTCAGGTCCAGTATCTGCTGAAGGGCATCAGGGTCTGTGGGGTCAATCGCCGCGGCGGCGCCCAGTTCCATCGCCAGCTGCCTGCGGAAGGGATGCGGTTCTGCCACTATCACCTTTGCGCCCCGAAAGATGCCGTTAATCACGCCGCCAAGCCCGACCGGACCCGCGCCTGTGATGAGCACCGTATCAAAGGCGTCAACGCCCATTCTCTGCATCGCGCCAAAGGTGGGACCCAGCCCACAGCACGCCATACTGCCGTGTTCAGTGGAAATATCCTCGGACAGGGGTATCAGTAGCCAGTCCTGTTTGAGCACATACTGTGCGTAGGTGGCGGTGCCAGCGGAGTTACCGGTCGCGCTCAGCGGATTGACACTGTTCTGGCAATAGATATAGTCCCCGGAGAGGCAGTACCCGCACCTTCCGCAGGGATACTGCGGCATCACCACAACACGGTCGCCCATTTTCACTCTGCCCAGCTGTGCCACTTCGACCACTTCGCCTGCTGCCTCGTGCCCCAGCACATCGGTCTGATGTCCGTCTCTGTACAGCTTGTATTCCGTGCACATCGGCGCGACAGTAATCCTGACCACCACAAAATCGCCTGCGGCGTGTGGCGCTGGACGCTCCTGGATTTCTACCTGTCGTTCTCCCGTAATCACAGCCACTTTCATCGCAGACTTCCTCCTCCTCATGTGTTCCTTCCAAAGCGCACGCGGGGGTCCAGGCGCGTGTAGATGATGTCCACCAGCAGGTTCACCACGATGAACAGGAACGCGAACAGCAGGGTGGTTGCCTGAATGACCGGGTAGTCGCGACGCAGGATGGCTTCAATGGACTTGTAGCCCACACCCGGAACGGCGAAGACCGTCTCCACAATAAACGAGCCGGTCAGCAGGTAGCCGAAGGCGTTGCCCACTACTGTGACCACAGGCAAGAGGGCGTTGGGCAGGGCGTGCCTCAGAATAACGACATGTTCGGGAACGCCTTTGGCGCGGGCGGTGCGGATATAGTCCTGTTGCAGTACCTCCAGCATGGAGGTGCGGGTGAACCGCGCGATGCTTGCAGACGGGCGCGCCGCCAGCACAACGACGGGAAGAAGCAGATACTCCGGCGCGCCCCAGCCCGCCACCGGAAACCAGCCCAACCTCACCGAGAAGAGCAGGATCATCAGCGTCGCCAGCACGAAGTTCGGCACAGAGATGCCCAACACCACGCCGAGCATGCTCAGCCGGTCGGGAAGGCGGTTATGCCAGACGGCAGACACGATGCCCGCCGGAATGCCGACCGTGACCGCCAGCAGAATCGCGAGCGTCGCCAGTGTGGCTGTGGCGGGGAACGACTCGCGCAGGATGTCGCCTACGGGTCGCCGGTTGTACAGCGAGATGCCGAAGTCGCCCTTGACCGCGTTCCACACAAAGCGGGCATACTGTTCGTACCATGGGCGGTCCAGTCCCAGCTCGCGCCGGACCTGTGCGACCGCTTGCGGGTCAGAACGTTCGCCGAGAATCATGCGAATCGGGTCGCCCGGCGCAAGGAATCCCATGATGAAGGTCAGAAACGAGATGAGCAGTAGAGTGGGAATAGCCTGCAGGAGACGGTTCAGCACGTAGCGTCCCATGCCTATATCCATCCCTTGCGCCTGAAGATGTACCACTCCACAATGCCTGTCAGAACCATCAGTGCACCGGCGAAGGGGTATCCGGCTCGCCATTGTAGTTCGGGCATATGCGTGAAGTTCATGCCGTAGATACCGGCTATCAGCGCGGCAGACATCAAGATGGTGGAGATGACGGTCAGGATGCGCATAACCTCGTTCAGGCGGTTGGAGACGACGGACAGGTGGGCGTCCAGCACGCCAGCGATAATATCGCGGTTCACATCCACCAGTTCGGTAATGCGCAGGGTGTGGTCGTACACGTCCTGCAGGTAGGGAACCACCTCGTCGGGGATGAGTTCCACATCGCGACGCAGCAGGGCGTTCAGGATGTCGCGCAGGGGGGTGATATGCTGACGCAGTTCCAGCAGTCTGCGTTTCACACCTAGAATGTCCGCCACCTGAACTCTGCCATCGCCGGCAAAGATGGCGTCCTCCAGTTCATCCACCTTCTCTTCCAGCGTGTCCCCAAGGGGGAAGTACTCGTCCACAATGGCGTCCAGCAGGAAGTGCAGCAAGTGTGCGGTGGTTTTGCCCCCCTTTAACGATTGCTTTTGCCACCGCTCAAAACAGTGCTGAAGGAGAGCAATTGGTTCCGTGTGTACGGTCGCCAGGAAGTGTTCGCCGGCGAAGAAGGCAATCTCGTGATAGGTCTCGACGCCATCCCTTTGTTCGATGGCGTGCGCGGTCAGGAAAAAGGTGTCCTCGTACTCCTGCAGGGTAGGGCGCTCGTATGGGCTGAGGGCGTCCTCCACCGCCAACGAATGAAAGCCAAACTCATCCACGAGCAGACTGCCTGTCGCGGTCGCGTCATGAGCGCAGAGGTCTATCCACAGCCAACGCTCCCCCTTCCGAAAGGCGTCCAGCGCTTCCGCCTGCGATAGCAGACGCGCCTCCTTTCCGGGTTCCCACTGTATCGCCCGGAGGTCGTAGGGTTCATGCGTTGTCGTCTGCCCGGCGACTACGTTCACATTCGCCATCGTTTCAGCACCTTCAGGGCGTTCCTGTGCGTGATTTTATCAAATACCTCCTGCAAGATGTCGCCGCTGGCGAGTCGTTCCTTCAGGTAACGCAGGTGGGGCATGCGTCCCTCCTCATCGGCGAAGCAGACGTCGGTGCCGAACAGCAGTTTATCCTGAAACTCGTTCAGGAAGCGCACGCCGTAGTCGGGGTCGCGGGTGAGGGCGTTATAGCCGCTGTGCGCTGAGATGTCTGCGTACATGTTGGGGAAGTCGCGTAGGAGCCTTTGTACCATGCCCTCTTTGCTAATTGTGCCCTTTGGGTAACCGAGCATATCGGCAGGGGTGACGTCCGCGCTGATTTGCGCCCAGAAGCCCGGACCATGCCCGATGATGACCGTCTGGGGAGCCTGGTGGAGCAGGTTCAGCAGGTGCGGGGAGCCGGGTTCGTCTATCAGTCCATACTGCCCTTCGCCGACGCCGGTGGCGTGTATCATCACCGGGAAATTCCATTCGCCGCATTGCTGGAACAGGTTCACCACGCGGGGGTCGTCGTAGAACAGGTTCGCGCCGATTTCGCCGATGCCCACACAGCCCATTTCCAGAAACCGCTCGAACAGCCAGGAGAAGTCCGTTTTCGCCGTGTTGCCTCCCCAGCGCGGGTCCACGTTGCCAAAGGGGATGATGCGGTCGGGATAGCGCTGTGCCTCGCGAATCTGCGCCACCATGTCGGGCTGTGGCTGGAACAGCCCCGGAAACTGCAGCCCCTCGGGCGAGGCGGGCCAGGGAAGCAGTACCGCGTGGTCAATGCCCTCGTCGTCCAAGCGGGCGATAAGGTCGTGGATGGTTATCGGCTTGCGCCCCATATTGCCGAGCGCACGCAGGTCGCCGATGTGCGTGTGAACGTCGATGATCACTCTTTCGGGACCTCCATTCCCAGATGATACATGGTAAACGCCAGCACGTCTGCTTCCTCTTCGATAAGCAGGGAGGTCGGCTTGCCCGCGCCGTGACCGGCGCGAGTCTGGATGCGTATCAGCACCGGCGCATCGCCAGCCTGCACGTCCTGCAGTCGCGCGGCGAACTTGAACGAATGCGCGGGCATCACGCGGTCGTCGTGGTCGCCGGTGGTAACCAGCGTGGCGGGGTATCGCACGCCCGGCTTCAGGTTGTGATAGGGTGAGTAGGCGTAGAGCACCCGGAACATCTGCGCGTCATCGCTGGTGCCGTAATCCTCCTTCCACGCCGAGCCGATGGTAAACCGGTGATAGCGCAGCATATCCATCACGCCCACCGCAGGCAGAGCCACCCGGAACAGCTCGGGACGCTGACACATCACCGCGCCGACCAGCAACCCTCCGTTCGAACCGCCCCGTATCGCCAGCTTTTGCGGGGAGGTGTAGCGATGGTCTATCAGGTACTCCGCCGCGGCGATGAAGTCGTCAAACACGTTCTGCTTGCGCTCTTTGGTGCCTGCCTGATGCCACTCTTCACCGAACTCTCCGCCGCCTCGCAGGTTGGGCACTGCCAGCACGCCGCCGTTTTCCATCCACACGAAGTAGCTCACCGAGAAGAAGGGGGTCAGCGAGATATTGAAGCCACCGTAGCCGTAGAGCAGGGTGGGGTTTTGCCCGTCCAGCTTCAGCCCCTTGCGGTGGGTGATGAACATGGGCACGCGCGTGCCGTCCTTGCTTCGGAACCACACCTGCTTCGTCTCGAATTGCGAGGGGTCCAGTCCGTCAATCTGTGGAGCGTGGAAGACAGTGCTTTCGCCCGTGCGTACCTCATACCGGTAGACCGTATATGGATGCGCGAACGAGGTGAAGCCGTAGAAAAACTCGTCCTGACTGCGCCTGCCTATAAAGCCGCTGCATGTGCCGAGAGTGGGAAGGGGTATCTCCCGGACAAACTCGCCCTTCAGGGTGTAGATGCTCACACGGCTGGTGGCGTTATGCAGAGTAACAACCGCCATCTGTTTGCCCATCAGCGTTACCGCCTGCAGGGTGTCCTCGCCTTGCGGCAGGATAGTCTTCCAGTGCTCCTTGTCGGGGTGGCGCAGGTCAATGGCGATGACTCTGCCGCGTGGGGCATCTAGGTCGGTGCGAAAATAGAACAGCGTGCCGTCGTTGCCGAGGAACTGATAGGAAGCCTCGAAGCGGTCGATCAGTGGTTGGGCGGGTGACCTCACTTCGGGCTGATTGGGGCGGTGCAGGTCAATCACGTAGACGAGGTTCTTCGGTCCCGCCTCGGTTACTCCGATAACGGCGTAGCGACCGTCCTCGCTCACGGTGATAGAGTATCGCCACTCGGGATGGTCAGGGCGCTCCAGTATCAACATATCTTCGTGTTGCGGAGTCCCCAGACGGTGATAGTATACCTTCTGGTTCAGGTTGGGGTGCCACATTGGGTTGGCATCTTTGGGCGGTTCAGGGTATCGGCAGTAGAAGAAGCCTTTACCGTCTTTGGTCCAGGCGATGCTGGAGAACTTCACCCAGCGCAGCTCGTCGGGCAGGTCTTCGCCTGTTTCCACTGAGCGCACCCTGATTGCCTGCCAGTCGGAGCCAGCCTGAGATAGACCGTAGGCGAGCCACCTGCCGTTGTCGGAGACCGCCACGTTGGAAACGGACACCGTGCCATCGGGCGAGAGCAGGTTGGGGTCCAGCAGGACGCGCGGTTTGCCCGTCAGCGTGGGTTGCCAGTAAAACACCGCCTGATTCTGCAAGCCGTCGTTTTTGAAGTAGAAGTAGCGCCTGCCCCGTTTAAAGGGGATGCCGTAGCGCGGATAGTTCCAGCGGCGGGTCAGGATGCGTTTCAGCGGCTCGCGGTGGGGCAGGGCGTGCAGATAGGGCATGGTCAGCGCGTTCTGCGCCTCGATCCATGCCTTCGTTTCCGCCGATTCGGTATCCTCCAGCCAGCGATAGGGGTCTGGCACGGAGATACCGTGATAGTTATCCACATGGTCACTCTTTCGAGTGGAGGGGTACTTCAGGGATTGGGCTTCAACACTTGCTACCGCCAGCAATACGACCAGTATCAACGCTATCCACTCTGTGTACATCGCTGTGTAACCCCAGATAAAAGTTGTCTTAACGGGACATATTATAATGGGTAAGGTGCGATTTGTAAACCGTGGTGGCGGCGTCTTGGGGTTATAGGGGAAGCCAGAGCACTCTGTCTTGCAGCTCTTCTGCGCTGCAGCACTCTGCGATTAACAAGAGGTCATCTATTGCTTGCCTCATCGCCATCCGCTGGGGAACCACGATGACGCCCGACATGTGCAGCCCCTGTTCAACCCGGCGATAGGCAAGTATTGGCAGTGTCTGAATGTCCTGGGTCAATAGCACCCGGTCTTGCGAAGCAGCCCACTCCAAGACCTCTTCATCAGTGCTTCCAGACATTCCCTCGTCGTGTACAAAAACCATGTCTAAAGATTGAGCCTTAAGTTGTAATCCGCGAATGATATTCATGTCAAAGTTTTCGTCCACAGCGAACCTTACAGACACTATCCTCTCCTGTGAACCCGCTGCGTTCGCAGTCGCTCGCGAAGTAAGTCGGTGGGGTAGCGCGCCTCAAGGTGCTGCCTGAGCGCCTCTGACCGTTTTTCAATCTGCTCCAGATATGCATCTACCTCCTCGCGGTTGCTGAGATAGTATTCTATCGTCTCCTTTACTTCATTAACATTCAGAGCAGGGTACTTATGAACGATTTCTTCAGCGCTGTGCCCCTGTTTGAAGGCGGTCAGAACCGTCTCTAAGGTGACCCGTGTTTTCCCTACCCTTACCACATCGCGCTCGTCTATCCGTAAGGAAGCGGGCAGGTGGTTTAGTCTCTTATTGACACTCATAGTTTCACCCCTCCAGTAGCATCTACATCATACCTGATAGCACAATCGAAGTTCCAGTCCCATTATCGGTGGAATTGCGTGATTACTTTTTCGCCCTGTTGCGGCACCGGCTTCACTCTGAGCAGGAGAGCGATTCGTAATCGGGTAGAATAGTATTATCCAGCGCACAAAGGAAAGCGACCGATGAGCGTACATCGTACCGATTTTGTGGTGGTTGGCAGTGGAATTGCCGGGCTGACCTTTGCCCTGCGTGTGGCGGAGCAGGCAGAGGTGGTGGTTATTACCAAAAAGGAGCGCAGTGAGTCCAACACCAACTATGCGCAGGGCGGCATTGCCGGCGTGATGTCGCCGGAGGACACGTTCGAACTGCACATGCAGGATACCCTCAACGCCGGGGCAGGGCTGTGTCATGAAGATGCGGTGCGCGTGCTGGTGCAGGAGGGACCGCGCCAGATACGCCGGCTGATTGATCTCGGAGCGCGTTTTGACATGGAGCGAGATGCACAGGGCAACCCTGTGCTGGCTTTAGGGCGCGAGGGAGGACATTCCCGCAATCGCATCGTGCATTACGCAGACCAGACGGGCTGGGAGATTGAGCGCACCCTGCTGGAAGCCACACGCCATCATCCGCGTATCACCATACACGAGCACTTTTTCGCCCTCGACCTCATCATCCACAACGGGGAGTGCATAGGAGTATGGGTGCTCAACACGCATTCGGATAGAGCCGAGGCGTTTGTGGCGCGGGCGGTGCTTCTGGCGACGGGCGGCTGTGGGCAGGTGTATCCGCACACCACTAACCCCCCCATTGCCACAGGCGACGGTATCGGCATGGCGTGGCGAGCGGGAGCGTGTATCGCCAATATGGAGTTCATGCAGTTCCACCCCACCACACTGTATCACCCCGGCGCGCGCAGTTTCCTCATCTCCGAGGCGGTGCGCGGTGAGGGGGCAATCCTGCGCCTGCCCGACGGCACGCCCTTCATGGAGAAATACCACCCCATGAAAGACCTGGCTCCGCGGGATGTGGTGGCACGCGCCATCGACGCGGAGACGAAACGGCTGGGCATCCCCTGTGTGTATCTGGACATCACGCATCGCCCGGAAGAGTTCCTGCGCCAGCGCTTTCCCGTCATCTACAGCCGGTTGAAGAGCGTGGGTATCGACATGGCGCGAGAGTGGATACCGGTGGTTCCCGCGGCACATTATATGTGTGGCGGTGTGCAAACTGACCTTTACGGCAGAACCTCCATCCCCCGCCTTTACGCGGCGGGTGAGGTGGCGTGTACGGGGGTGCACGGTGCGAACCGCCTCGCCAGCAACAGTCTGCTGGAGGCTCTGGTCTTTGCGGACAGAGCGGGAATCCATGCGGTGGAAGCAGGATGGAGTGAACCTGTGGCGGGGTCTGTTCCTTCGCCTGACACCATTGTCGGGCAGCCGGGTGAGGAGCCATCCGAACGGACGGATGTGCGCCGCCATCTGCATTCGGTGATGCATCGCAAGGTAGGTATCGTGCGCAAGTTGGCGTCGCTGGAAGAGGCGGCGCAGGAGCTGGAGCAAATCGAGCGAATGGCGCAGGCGGTGGTGCGCAGAGAGTCTCATCGAGTGGAGGCTTGGGAGGACTGGAACCTGAGCATCACAGGCAATCTGATTGTGCAGTGTGCCCTGCGTCGGCGCGAAAGCCGCGGACTGCACACGCTTGTCGACTACCCCGAACGGGACGATGAGCACTTTAGGCGGGATACGGTGTTGTGCTGGCGGGAGATGGTTTAGCCCACCTCCTGCAGGTCCCACACGAACATCTTGAGAGGCAGATGTCTGGCGCTTCTCTGTTCACGCAGGGCATCAAGCCCTCGTCGGATTGCCGGCACGCGGTCGGCAGGTACGGCGCAGAGAATGACGCTGTTCAAGCCGGGCCAGATGGGCGTGTTCTCGCGGGGACCGCTCTCCCCCTTACCGGTGGCATCATGGAGCACCGTGTAGCCCTGCGTGCCCGCTTCAGTGAGTATTTCGGTAATACGCACAGTCACACCCGCATCACACACAATCAGAACCATCTGCATCTCCGCCATACCGCTCCTCCTGTTCGCCGTAATCTTGAAAAGGGGGATGCATCGCAGGCGCATCCCCCGGAGGTTCAGGTTAAACGTCCTGAAGCGAACCCGACAGGTACGCCTCGTAAGCGGTGAGGTCCAGCATCCCGTGACCGGACAGGTTGAACAGGATAACCTTCTTTTCGCCCGATTCGCGTGCCCGGATGGCTTCGTCCACCGCTGCGCGTACCGCGTGGGCGGACTCTGGCGCGGGGATAATGCCTTCCGTACGGGCGAAGGTGACCGCCGCCTCGAAGACCTTCGTCTGGGGATAGGCGACCGCTTCGATCAGCCCCAGATGGTGCAGGTGACTGACGGTGGGCGCCATGCCATGATAACGCAGTCCGCCAGCGTGTATCTTGGGAGGCATGAAGTCGTGCCCGAGGGTGTACATCCACAGCAGGGGCGTGGTCATCGCGGTATCGCCGAAGTCGTAGCGAAGTTCGCCCTTTGTCATGGATGGGCACGCGCTGGGTTCCACCGCAACCACCCGATACTTTTTGCCCTCAGTTATCTTCTGGCGCACGAAGGGGAACGCCAGCCCGCCGAAGTTGCTTCCACCACCCACGCATCCGATAATCACATCGGGTTCCTCACCTGCCATCTCCATCTGTTTGATGGCTTCCAGCCCAATGACCGTCTGGTGCATGCAGACATGGTTCAGCACGCTGCCCAGAGAGTAGCGTGTGTCCTTCGAGCGTACAGTGTCCTCTATCGCCTCGCTGATGGCGATGCCCAGGCTACCCGGACAGTCGGGGTCTTCCTTCAGCAGTTTGCGCCCATACTCGGTGTTTTCGCTGGGGCTGGGATACACATTCGCACCCCACGTTTCCATCATCATTTTGCGATAGGGCTTCTGGTAGTAGCTGACCTTTACCATGTACACAGTGCACTCCAGACCGAACAGCCGGCACGCCAGCGACAGAGCGGAACCCCACTGTCCTGCGCCGGTCTCGGTCGCCAGGCGTTTGATGCCTGCCACCTTGTTGTAGTACGCCTGGGCGACGGCGGTGTTCGGTTTGTGACTCCCGGCGGGGCTGACCCCCTCGTACTTGTAGTAGATGTGCGCCGGCGTCTGCAGGGCTTTCTCCAGACGGACCGCACGCAGTAGCGGAGTAGGGCGCCAAAGGGCGTAGATTTCGCGCACGGGTTCGGGAATCTCCACCCATCGTTCCGGGCTGAACTCCTGCATCACCAGATTCTCCGGGAAGATGGGCAGCATATCCTCCGGCTTGATTGGCTGTTGCGTCGCCGGGTGAAGTGGTGGAGGCAGTGGCTCTGGTAAGTCGGTCAAAATGTTATACCAGTGCGTCGGAATCTCCGACTGGCTTAAGACAAAATGCGTTGTTGTGCTCACCTGCATTCCTCCTCACTTATTGCTTGTTTTTAACCCTTGCTGCTGTCGAAAGACGGATGCAGCGAACAGGTCATCTTTTCCGTCAGACGTCGCTCATGGCGGCGTCGGCTGATTGTCCTTTGAAGGCGCCTTCGCTGGCGTACCTTCACCCTGAAGCAGTTGTTTCAGCTTCTGTTGCTGTTCCGGGGTCAGGATTTTGTTCACCCGTTCGTCTATCTGTTTGCGCAGTTCCGCCAGTTTTTCCTTCTTCTGCTGTTCCGACCAGCCTCTCTCGCTGGCTTCCTTTTCGATGGCTCTGATGCCTGCGCTCTGCTCGCGCAGTACCTCCAGCAGCTGCTGGCTTTGCTCCTCGGTCAGACGCAGGGCTACCGTCAGACGGTCTACCAGCATCGCCTCCGGGTCCAGACGACGCAGTTTCTGCATCTGCTGAGGCGTTAATATCGTCTCCAGGTTCTTCTGCAGGGCTTTGCGCAGGTCGCGCAGTTTGGTCTGGCGTTCCTTTGGCGACAGCTTCTGCTGAAGCAATTCCCCATAGCTTTTGTTATGTTCCGCAAAGAGCTGACGCACCTTTTGTTCCTGCTCTGGGGTCAGCACCAGAAGACGTGTGAGCATGGAGACTGGCGGCAGTGCAGGGTCGGGCGCGGCGGTACGGGCGAAAGACTGCGGCGCCTTCGTGCCGGAAGGCGGTTGCGACGGTTGCTGTGCCACGGAAATCAGACAGAAGCAAAATAGCCCGGCAACAAGCGAACAGTGCCTGTATATCGTTTTCATCGGTCACCTCCTGCCCAAAAGGGAAACTCTCGCCACAGGACTAAGTGTATCATACTACAGGCAGGCAGACGAGACAACATTCAGGGGAAAATTCGGAATGCGGGTGGCATACTTTGACTGTTTTTCGGGAATCTCCGGCGACATGGCGCTGGGCGCACTGCTATCGGCAGGAGGGCAGGAGGAGCTATTGACGGAGGTCTGGTCCGCTCTCCCCGTGCAGAACTGGCACTACCAGTTTGATAAAGTAACGGTCAACGGCATCGAGTGCACGGACGTCCGTATCATCTCCCGGGGGGAACAGCCCCACCGCCATCTCGCCGACGTGCTGGAGATTATCAACGGCAGTCCAGCGTCAGCGCGGGCGAAAGAGTGGGCGAGTGAGGTATTTCGTCGGCTGGCGGAAGCAGAGGCGAGCGTACACGGAACCACGCCCGACCGGGTTCACTTTCACGAGGTGGGGGCAGTGGATGCGATTGCAGACATTCTTGGCGTGTGCGTGCTTTTGGACGCGATGGGGATAGATATTGTGGAATGCTCGGCGCTGCCGATGTCGCGTGGGCTGGTGAAGGCGGAGCATGGCGTGCTACCTGTGCCAGCGCCGGCGGTGTTGGAACTGCTAAAGGGGGCGGAGGTCGTGCCCGATGACGCGGTGCAGGGCGAGACGGTTACTCCGACGGGTGCAGCGCTGATGGTCACGCTGGCACGCCGATTCGGCGGCTTCCCCCGTATGAGGATAGAGCGTGTGGGCTATGGCGCGGGCAAAAAGCGGTTTGAGGCGCGTCCCAACATCCTGCGCGTGGTGATTGGCGAATCCGTGCCCGACCTGCCCGTGCAGGACACAGTGCTGATCGAGGTGAACATCGACGACATGAACCCGGAATGGTTCCCTGTGGTGCAGAAGAATCTTCTGGATGCAGGTGCGCTGGATGTGTACCATACGCCCGTCACGATGAAGAAGGGGCGACCTGCCACGCAGGTGAGCGTGCTGTGCGAACCCGGTCGGGAGATAGGACTGCTGGAACTGCTGTTTCGCGAGACCACCACCTTTGGCGCACGCTTCAGCCGCTGGCAGAGGCTGTGTCTGGAACGACGGTGGGAAACGGTGCAGACGCGCTACGGCGAGGTCAGGGTGAAAATAGGCATGTGG
Organism: uncultured bacterium; assembly: GCA_964579145.1. GTDB lineage: Bacteria > Armatimonadota > HRBIN16 > HRBIN16 > HRBIN16 > HRBIN16. The sequence continues at coordinate 45,756 of CAZOGB010000023.1, forward strand.
AACGGCAGGGAGGTAACCGCCTCGCCCGAACATGAGGACTGTGCCCGGCAGGCGCAGGAGCACGGTGTGACGACTAAAGAGGTGTATCTGGAGGCGATGCAGGCGTATCGCAACCGAAAGCCATGAAGGCAGGAGAACGGCTACAGGGTCTCGTCATCCGCGCCAGTGCGGGCAACTATACCGTGTTCCATCAGGGGCACGAGGTGCTCTGCACCCTGCGCGGCAATCTGAAGAAAGAACTGATTCTGACCGAAAGCGCAAGCCGTGCGCCTCGGGTGGTTCAGGCGAAGCGTAAGCGGGTGACCAACCCTGTCGCGGTGGGGGATACCGTATGGTTCCACTTCACCACGGCGCATCAGGGCGTGATTACCGAAGTGGAACCGCGGCGTTCGGCGGTAGTGCGGTTCATCCCGCGCACCAAAGAGGTTCAGGTTATCGTTGCCAACATTGACCTGTTGCTGGTGGTGTTTTCGGTGCTGGAGCCGCGCCTCGATCCCTGGCAGCTGGATCGTTTTCTGGTTGCCGCCTATGCCAACGGATTGACGCCCATCATCGTGGCGAACAAGTGTGACCTGCCCATTGAACCGCAGACCGAGCATTGCCTGCAGGTATATGCGGACTGTGGTTACGAGGTGATTCGGGTTAGCGCGACGCGCGGCGACAACATAGACTACCTGCGCGAACGACTTCGTGCACAAATCGCGGCGGTATGCGGTCCCTCGGGGGTGGGTAAAAGCAGTATTTTGAACGCTTTGCAACCCGGACTGGGGCTAAAGGTAGGACAGGTAGGAGAAACCACCCACAAAGGCAGACATACTACCACGCTGGCGCAGCTGTTCCGCCTGGGCGAAGATAGCTGGATTGCCGACACGCCCGGGATGCGCAATTTTGAACTGTGGGCAGTGGACGCAGAGACGATTTGGGAAGCGTTCCCGGAGATACGACCGTATCTGGGAGAATGTCGCTTCCCCGACTGCCAGCACGAGACGGAACCCGACTGCGCGGTCAAAGAGGCGGTAGAGCAAGGCGTCATTGACCGCCGTCGCTACGAGAGCGCGTTGACTATGGCGAAGCAGGCTCAGGGCGAGGACTGAAAGCCCCATCCTTCAAAGAACTTCGTGATAGCCGGGTCGCGCGTGATTTCTACCAGCGTTTGTATGATGCGGGCATCTTTCTGGCGGTCGGAAAGCTCTTTCAATCCCAGTTTGCCCTCGCGGTTTCGA
>CAZOGB010000024.1:0-38537 GCA_964579145.1 uncultured bacterium
TTTCCGACGGGGTTAAGCGTCTGGCGGACAGCCAGGAGCACGGGGGAGTATAATAGAGGAGGTGATACAGCACATGTCTGAAGTGAAAACAATACCTGTCCTGCAACAGCTAATAGAACTCTCCCACTGGCTTGGTGCGGAACACAGGGAACTGGCTATTCTGGGAGAGGGCAATACCTCCGCGCTGGCGGAGGACGGCAAAACCTTCTACGTAAAAGCCAGCGGCACCCGCCTGATGGATATCGACGAGAACGGCTTCGTACAGGTCGACCTCGCCAAGACCCTGCACGCGCTGGAATACGCTGAGGAGACCGACGAAGCCACCCAGCGTGCCCTGCAGGAAAGCAGAGTTGACCCCGCAGAGCGCAAAATGCCTTCGGTGGAGACCTTCCTGCACGCCTACCTGCTGTCGCTCCCCGGTATCCGCTTCGTTGGGCACACGCACCCCGTAGCGGTCAACGCCCTGCTCTGCTCGAAGCGTGCGGAAGAGCTGATTGCCGGTCGCCTGTTCCCCGATGAAATCGTGGTGTGCGGAATTGCCCCCCTGTGGGTTCCCTACACCGACCCGGGACTGCCCCTTGCCCGCGAACTGCGCCGGCGCGTGGAGGCTTACGTGCAGGAGTACGGAGCCCTGCCAAAGGTCATCCTGATGCAGAACCACGGCTTGATTGCCCCTGCCGAAACGCCCCAGAAGGTCATCGCCGCCACGGCCATGTATGTGAAAACGGCGAAGATACTTTTGGGTACAATGTCAGCAGGAGGTCCGAACTTCCTTGCGCCACATCATGTGGAGCGGATTTACACCCGCCCCGACGAGGCATATCGCCAGCAGATTATCGCGCAGATGCAATCGGCGCGGGAACAAAACTCGTAAACTCAGCAACGTGAGGTGACGCCATGCCTTCCGACAAATTGACCAGATACCGCAATGCACAGCATCCCATTCCCGAAAAGATGCTCCGCTGGCACCTTTACGGAGCCGGTCTGGAGAACCTTGGCAGGGACGGTCAGCCCGAAGAGGTTCCCGTGCCGGAACCGGGCGACGACGAACTGCTGGTGCGCATCGACGCGCTGGGGCTGTGTTTTTCGGATACGAAGGTGGTCTCGCTGGGCGAGAAGCACCCCCGCTTGGTGGGGCGCGACCTGCGCAAAGAGCCAGTGGTGCTGGGACATGAGGTCTCGTGCACCGTGGTGAAGGTGGGCAAGAACCTTCAGGACCGATTCAAGGTGGGTCAGCGGTTCATCGTGCAGGCAGATGTGTTCTATCAGGGCAAAAGCATCGCCTATGGTTACGTGCTCCCGGGCGCGATGACCCAGTACGGCATCATCGGCAAGGAGATTATCGAAGGAGACGAAGGATGTTACCTGCTCCCCATCCGGGATGAGGATGGTTATGTCGAAGCGGCGCTCGTCGAGCCGTGGGCGTGCGTGGTGGCTTCGTACGCCCAGAAGCGGCGCCAGCACATCCGGCACGATGGCGAGGCACTGCTCATCATGGGCGAGCGCATCCCGCATACCGAGTTCACGCTGGGCGAAGCCATTACTCCGTCACAGCGACCGCGACGGGTGGTTGCACTGGGAGCAAGCGGGCAGATTCGGGCGGAGCTGGTCAATCTGGCGTCTACGTCGGGTTTGCAGATGGTGGAGGATACTGCCACGGTAGACTCGGCACGCCAGCACGCCCCAGAGGGCGGCTACGATGACATCCTGTGCATCGGAGATCTTCCCGCCGAGGTGGTGGAAGGCGTGGCAGACCTGCTGGCGAAAGGCGGCGTGCTGTGGGTGCTGCGGCGCACCCCCTTCGACCGCTGTTTGAGCCTGGACATCGGGCGCATCCACTATGATAGCCTCTGGTGTGTGGGGGCGTTCGGCAATGACCTCTCGCAGGCGAACGCCGTTCCCCTGCGGGCGGAGCTGCTGGCAGGTGGAACCTGCTGGATTGTGGGCGGCGGGGGACCGATGGGGCAGATGCACGTACAGCGTGCGGTGCAGCTTCCCGAACCGCCTGCGCTCATTGTGGCGACGGATGTGGACGCAGTGCGGCTGGAAGCAGTGCGCGAACGCTACGCTGGCACCGCCGAGCGACGGGGCATTCGCTTCGTGGCGATTAACCCGAAAGAGCTATCTCCCGAACAGTTCCACACCAGACTGCTGGAACTGACCGACGGCAAAGGCTTTACCGACATTGTGAACATGGTGCCCGTTGCGGAGGTGGTGGCGGACTCGGCGCGTTTGCTGGCGGACGGCGGGGTGTATAACATCTTCGCGGGGGTGGCGCGTGGCGTCAAAGCCTGTCTGGACTACAACGCCATCTGCGGGCGGAGCGTGCGCTTCTTCGGCAGCAGCGGCTCCTCGCTGGCGGACATTCGCCTCACGCTGGAGCAGATGGAGGGCGGACAGCTGCAAACCCGCGCCTCGCTGGCGGCGATTGGCGGCATGAAGGCGGCGCACGAGGGCATCCGCGCGCTGATGGAGGCACGCTTCCCCGGCAAGACGGTCATCTTCCCGCAGATACCCGACCTGCCGCTGATGTCGCTGGCGGAGCTGAAGGAGAAGTTCCCCACCGTTTACGCCAAACTGGAAAACGGCAGGTTCTGGACCCGCGAGGCGGAAGAGGAACTGCTGAACCAGCTGCTGGAGGTTGACTGACCGGTGTTCACTCTCCTGCCATCGGAAGGGGAGCGCACAGAGCAACCTGAAACCTCTCTCGCCAGAGAGGACATTGAGCGCGCCTTCGGCGTGGTGTACACGCCGCCAGCCCTCGTCGACTTCATGGCGAGCCTTGCCGCTCCTGCCGTCTCGCCGTGCACGGTGCTGGAGCCAGCCTGCGCCGATGCGCCTTTCCTGCGGGCGTTTGCCGGGCGGTACGGAGGGACACATACGCTGACGGGCGTGGAAATCAACCCCGATAGCCTGCAGGGCGCCTCGCGCTTGTTGCCTTCCGCCACGTTCCATGAAGCCGATTTCCTGTTGTGGGATACCGAAGAGCGTTTCGATATCATCATCGGCAACCCGCCGTACGGCATCATCGGCGACGGCTCGCACTACCCGATACACCTGCTGAAGGAGCGCAAAGCGCAGTATCGCGCCCGCTCTCGTACCTGGCGCGGCAAATACAACATCTACGGCGCGTTCATCGAGCGGGCAGTCAACCTGCTCAAACCGGAGGGCAAACTGGTGTTCGTTGTGCCTGCCAGTTGGCTGGTGCTGGACGATTTCCAGGCGCTTCGCGCCTTTCTGGCGCAGATGGGCAGGGTGAGGGTGTTCTACCTCGGCAGGGTTTTCCCGAAACGCAACGTCAGCGCGGTGGTGCTGGTGCTGGAGCGAGGGCAGAGGGGACTGGAGCTTTACGACGGCATGGAACATCTCGCGCTGAGAAAAGAGCGATACACTGGCGAGATCATACGCTTTGAGGCGGAAGACTCTCTGCAGGTAGAGCGAGCGGGCGCCCCGCTGGGCGAGGTGTTCCATATCTACTTCGCCGCACGCAGTCCCGAAATCCGCCGGCATCCCGCTGTGCGAATCGAACCGGGCGAGGGACTGGTGCCCGTGCTGACAGGCAGGAACCTGCGGGCGGGCTGGATTGACTATGATACCTGCTACTCGGGCTGGTGGTTCCCGAAGGAGCGTGCGCCGGAGCTTCGTTCGTTCTACGCCTTTCCGCATCTGGTGGTGGCGCACACGAAGGGCACCAGCGTGGTCGCAGCGGTGGATGACCGGTGCTATCCCTGGCGCGAGGAGTTCCACCTCGTGCCCAAAGAGCACGGGATAGACCTGCACGCCGTCTGCGATTACCTGAACAGCGAGCGGGTGCAGGAATATGTGCGCTTCCTGTATCGGGACTTCGTACCGCACCTGACCGCGACGATGCTGAAGAGGATACCTCTGGAGAGGGGCAACTACAGCGGGCTGCCCCTGCCGGTGTATTAGCGATTTTCTATCGGCACGTAGGACAGACCGTCGGGTCCGGTGTAGCGGGCTCGTGGACGTATCAGCCGGTTGTTTGCCCACTGTTCCAGAATATGCGCGGTCCAGCCCACCACCCGGCTGACGGCGAAGATAGGCGTGTAGAGTTCCATGGGAATGCCCATCGCGTGGTAGCAGATGCCCGAATAGAGGTCTACGTTCGGATAGACCTTGCTGTTTTCGCGCATTGCTCGTTCCACTTCCCGGCAGGTCTGGTATAGCCACTCGTTTGGCGTACCGGCGGTCAGCTGCTCGGCATAGCGGCGCAGGATGGCGGCGCGGGGGTCTTCCGTGCGGTACACGCGATGCCCGAAACCGGGCACTTTCACCTTATTTGCCAGGGCGTTCTTCACCCATGCTTCCGCCTTGCCCGGCTCGCCGATTTCCGCAAGCATCTTCATCACCTGCTCGTTGGCGCCGCCGTGCAGAGGTCCTTTCAGCGCACCAATCGCACTGGTCACCGCCGAGTACATGTCCGACATGGTGGCGGCGACCACCCGCGCGGCGAAGGTGGAGGCGTTCAGCTCGTGGTCGGCATGTAGAATAAGCGCCACGTCGAAAGCACGCACCCACTCCGGGCGGGGTTCCTCACCGTGCAGGGTGTAAAGGAAGTTATAGGCAATGCTTTTGCCCGGCACGGGTGGAACAGGCTCCATGCCCTGCCGCAATCGCTGGTGAGCGGTGACCAGCTGCGGAATGCGCTCGGTGAGGCGGATGGCTTTGCGCAGGCAGGCGTCCAGGCGGGTGTTGCCGCTGTCTGGATCCCAGTGCCCTAATGACGAAACCGAGGTACGCAGAACCTCCATCGGCGTTGCCGACCTGGGGAACATACGCAGTATCATCACGGTCTCGATGGGCAGTTCCATACTGCCGGTGAAGCTGTCCAGAAACGCCTCGAACTCCACCTTGCCCGGAAGCCTGCCGTACCACAGCAGATAAGCCACCTCTTCGAAGGTGGACTTCTCGGCGAGCTCCACCACGTCATAGCCGCGGTAGAGCAGTCTCCCCTTCTGTCCGTCGATAAAGCAGATACTGGACTCGGCAGCCACGATGTCCTGCAGTCCAACATGCACTTCTGTATTCTGGCTCATCGTTTCCCTCCGGTGGTTTGTAAAGACGAAAAGGCGGCAACGGTTGCGTTGCCGCCTTTGGCACAGACTGCGATGTCGTATCGAGAGGCTGGTTACTTCTTCAACGCCTTCATGGCGTATTCGCGCGCCGATTCGAGCTGCCCAGCCGAGCCGAGCAGTTCGTTGCGGCTGGCGATGAACTTGGCGTATTCCGCCATGAAGATTTTGCCCGGTTCGCGCAGGTCGAACTTGTCGCAGTGGTCGCGGAAGAACTCGCGATGCACCCGACACCACACCAGACGCCCGTCGGTGTCGATGTTAATCTTACACACGCCGAGCTTGGCAGCGGGCAGATACTGCGAGGGGTCCACGCCCTTGGTGCCCTTCAGGCAGCCGCCCGCAGCGTTGATGCGCTCGACCTCGTCCTGCGGCACCGACGAAGAGCCATGCATCACCAGCGGAAAGCCGGGCAGACGCTTCTGAATCGCCTCCACGCGGTCGAGGTGAATGCGCTGAGAGCCGCTGAACTTGTAGGCGCCGTGGCTGGTGCCGATAGCGACAGCGAGGCTATCACAGCCCGTGCGCTTGACGAACTCCTCGGCTTCGGCGGGGTCGGTCAGGCGGGCGTCTTTCTCATCTACCGAGATGTGCTCTTCCACACCGCCCAGCATACCGAGTTCCGCCTCCACGCTGATGCCCTTCGCGTGCGCCGTCTCCACCACTCGTTTCGTGACGGCGATATTCTCTTCGAAAGGCAGGTGCGAACCGTCAATCATCACCGACGAGTAGAATCCGCTTTCGATGCAGTCGTAGCAGGTCTGCTCGTCGCCGTGGTCAAGGTGCACAGCGAACAGCGCATCGGGCCATATCTGCTCCGCCGTGCGGATAATCGCTTCCAACATCCGTTTATCGGTGTAAGAGCGCGCGCCCTTGCTTATCTGGATGATGAACGGCGCCTGCGACTCCATGTTACCCCGGAACAGCCCCATTGCCTGCTCGAGGTTGTTGATGTTGTAGGCTCCGAGCGCATACTTGCCGTATGCGTGCTCGAACAGTACGCGGGTTGGGACAATCATCGTTCGGTCTCCTTCTTCCTCCCAGGCAGGTTGTGGCTCCCTTTCATCGGGATATTTCGCCAGTGTGTCTGCTGTTTCCTGTCACGCCCCTGCTGTGGGGATTTGTTATCAGCTGTATTATATCACTGTTTGCGCTCTCGAGCAGGACGAGTCAGGATTAGAAGCGTGTTTTGTACTCCAGCACGCCCGCCAGCTCGTTGCGCGAGAGACCTGTCGGCACGCGGTGCTGGTAGGTGGTCAGGCGCAGGCTGACGTTCAGGAAGTGCTCCTCGTCGAACTGCCAGCCGTAACGCAGGTGGAAGGAGTGCGCCGTGCCCTTGTTGCCCTGATAGTTGACCGAGTCCAGACTGTAGCCGACCTCTCCGCTGGAGAGGGCAGAGAGCTTGCCTGCAATGCTCAGCAGGGCGCGGCGGATAATTTGTCGCTTGAGGAAATCGGTCTCGATTCGGTACTCGCCGTTCAGCGTCTGCCGGGCATTGAGCCTGCTGGAGAGCTTCCACACATCCAGCCCAATTGGCTGGACGCGGTTGTTACCCTGCTCGGGCAGGGTCAGGAACTGGTGGCTGAGCGAGGTGTTCGGATTCATCTGCCAGTCCATCTGGTAGCGGCGCACATGCCACGTTTCGATATTGGGCTGTTCAATCATGCGGTAGTACACTTCCGCCTTGAAGTTGCTCATCGGCGCAGCGGTGAACTGGTAGGTGCGCATAACCAGACGGTCCGCCGCCTGCGGAATGAAGGCGGAGGTGTACTCTGCCAGCAGGCTGTGCTTGCCCAGATTGGCGGTGATGCGCCCGGTGCGCGTCTCCTTCTGCCAGTTCGCTCTGTCTGCCAGCGCGGCGTACGCCCCGGTGAACTGGATATTGCTCAAGCCCAGCGCGTTGAAGGGCTTGATGGATGAGACCGAAACCTCGCTCTGCGCTTTGGTGTTGGCGCGGTCCACGCGCAGCTCATCGTATTTGCCCGTGACGTTCGCGAAGTTGAGTATCGGACCGGACAGGGCGAAACTCTTCAGCAGGCTGCCAGTGTCGGTGCTGGTAGTGCGTCGCGACAGGCTCATGACGAAGGTCAGGTCCTTGCGCAACAGCCACTGCGACGAGACCGTGCGTATCAGCTCGGAGGGTCGGTCACTGCGCCCAAACCGCTGTTCGGTAAACTGCATGATGGCGCTTCGGGAAACGGGCGTCTGCAGTTGCAGGGTGTCCGCCAGGTCGTAATAGCCATCGGTGCGGCGCAGATGCTTCTGCTCTATAGCGAACCACATGGGCTGTTTCTTGTCGGATTCGATGCGCCAGAAATTGGTGAGCGTGGTGGTTGGCTGAAGAAGCACGCCCTCATCCTCTACCCGGTCGCGATAGGCAGAGAACTTCAGCCCCTTGTTCAGCATGTAGTCTATGGTGGTGGTTTCCCGCCACTGGCGCTGCAGCACTTCGGTCGCGCCGTCGCGGTTCATGCGGTCGCTCAGGTGCGTGAATCGGGTCGTTGCCTGCGGCTGATACTGGAAATAGAGTCGCTGGCGTCGGTGCATCTGCTGAATCTGCGCGTTGCGCGAGTCGATCCAGAAACCCTCGAACCACAGCGTTTTGCTCACCTGCCACTGCGCGGACAGGTCGAGATACCTGAAGCCGGGCAGACCGTTCAGGTCGTTGCGGTCGCTCTCGGTAAGGTCACCGATGCGCGAGAAGGTCGAGTCTGCCTGCTTCAGGTTCGCGAACAGCGACAGGCGCGGCGTGCGCAGGGCGTATGACTGCCTGACGATGGAGCCCTGCGAGTCGCGGATGTTACCGAACTGCGCGGCCAGGGAGACGTTCTTATCCAGCGCAAAGCGCGTGCTAATCAGACTCCGTGCGATACCCGTTTCGTTTGCAAAGAGCTTACGTTCGGGGTCGGTCAGGTCGCCCAGACGGCTGAAGCCTTCGTCGATGTTCTGCTTCTGGTAAGAGATCTCGAACTTCGGGCTGGAGTAGGCAACCTGCATGCGCTGGATGTCGCCGCTGGCATCTTCAACCGTTGTTTTGGCAACACTGATACGGGTGTTCGCCGCGGCGGTCACGTTCACGCGAAGGGTCTCTCGCTCCAGTCCCGCCTCACGCAGAATCTGCTTGCGGTCGGCATCGGTTACTGCATTCGCCGCCGGGTCCAGCTGCTGACGCGCCATGAGCGCCATCTGGTTAATCTGGTCGGGCGTCAGGTTCCCTATGGCAAAGCCGGGGTCGGTGCCGTGGCGGGTGTAATCGATCTGCACGGTCTGCGTGTTCAGCGACACCTGCCTGTAGTTCAGGTTGCCCGATTCAGTGCGGATGCTCTGCTGAGCGAACAGGCTCGGCAGGTTTGCTCCTTTGAAGGGAGGCAGTTCCGCCCGCAGGAAGGAGCGCGTCCAACCCCGCTCTTTCGCCCACTGTGCGCGCTGTGCCTCTGCCAGGTCGTTGAAGCGGGTGAAATCTTTATCGATCTCCTGCGTGCTGTAGGTGAGCTTGAGACCGGCGGTCTGCAGGAGATAATTGCTCAGCTGGATGCCGCCGCTGGCGTCCAGAATGCGGTTGCGCTCGTAGCCAATCTGGGAGTTGCCGCTCAGTCGGAACAGCGCCGAGAGCGTATCGCGTGTCAGCCCGCGTTCCTTTGCCCACTGCCCGCGCTGGTCCTCGCGCAGGTCGTTGAACCGCTGGAACTGCGGGTCAATCTTCGTTTCGCTGTAGCGCAGCTCCATCTGCTTGCTCTGCACGCCGTACTGCGCCTGGCGTATCTCACCTTTGCCGTCGGTGACTCTGCTGATGTCCGTTTGCAGGTTCAGCCCGCCAGCGGTGTAGCCCAGTCCATAGCTCACCCGGCGCATTCCCCGTTCTTTCTCCAGCCAGCCCAGCAGCTGGTCGGGGGCTGCTTTCTGCTCGCGCAGGGCGGAGAAGCCAGTGAAACGCGCCCCTACATCCTGATACACGCCGCGCAGTTGCAGTCCGCCCAGATTCCAGTTCAGGTTCTGCAGGATAAGGCGGTCTGAGCCAGCTGCGGCCTGGGTGTTCGGGCGTGATGGTGCGCCCGGCTGAAGGGTGGGGTCTGCCACTGCCTGCACCGCTCGTTGAGACGAGAAGAAGAACAGCCCCTGCAGTGCGCTGTTGCTGTTGAAGTTCAGCCGGGTCTGCATCCCGTAGGTATCCGTCTGCAGGGTGGTGCCGTCCTCGCGGCGCAGAAACGCGCTGGAGCTGTACATCATGTTCAGCTGGCTCTGCCCGAAGTTCAGGCTCATGCCAGGCGCCTGCAGCAGCCCGCGCTGTTCGCTGGAGCCGGGCGCATAGCGGTATTGCACCCGAATGGTCTGGGTGGTGCGCACTGGCTCGGTGAAGGTGATGGTACCGCTAACGTAATCGATCACGTAGTCCTGATTGCGTCGGAGGGTGCGGGCGTCCACCGTTACCCGCTCGCTTTCGGGCACGATGTTGCCATAGCGCAGGAGGTAGCCTGCCCGCGTGCCGTTACCCCGCAGCAGATCGGCGTTCAGTTGTCCGGTCTGCGCGCCTTGGGATGCCGACTTGGGAGCGGTGATACGTCCCTCCGCCAGCGGGATAGTTGCAGGAGCAGAGTTTCCCTGTGCCCACGCGGCGACCGCCGTCGCGAAGGCAATGCCAGCCAGCACTATGGCACGAAGGGCTAAACTCATCAGAATCGCACGGTAATGACGTCTAACTCGACCTGCTTACGCTGGATATTGCGCCTGATCTGCCCATTCCATTGTTCCCGATTGCGAACCCGAATCTGTTCGCGCAGGGCGTCCAGTCCGCTGGTGGTCTGGCTGATCACCTCAGCAGGGAGGACGAAGCGCGTCGCGACGGTTGTGCTCTCCGCCTCCTCCTGCTGAGAGGCAACCTGCTCGCCTGCGGGTGGACTGTTCACATCGATATGAGGGACATCCTCCTGGATGACTGGTTCACCCTGCAGGGCGTCCGCAGGGGCAGGTTCCGGGGTTACGGGTGCGCGTGTCTGTGCGGACCACCGAACTTTCGGCTTCGGGGATGAAGACACGCGAACGGAAGGAGATGAAGACCTGACGGAACTTTTCGCGACCCGGACAGGCTGATTCGGCTCGGCTGAGGTCGCTGGAGTGCTGGACAGCATCGTTTCCTTTGCCTGCTGAGGTGGTCTGGATGCGCTCTGGTGTTTCGTAGCGCCTGGCATAAACATGCCCATCGTCTGCGGTATTTGTCCCATAGTGGACGGTATCTGGCGTGGCGCAAATCGCCAGGCAAACAGCACCAGCACCGCCGCCGCCCCCGCCAGCGAGAGTCGCCATATCCACCGGCGCCACCCTATCGCCAGCTTCTCGCCCCAGGTGGGCTGGTCAACCGTTGCCGAAAGGATTCGTGCCTTCAGCATCGGCGGCGGTTCGTAGCGAGGCAAGAGAGCAACACTCTGGCGTAATGCACGCAGGTCCAGCAGAGCCGTTCGGCAGGATGCACACTCTTCCAGATGTGCCTCCAGCCGCTCACGCTCATCCGGCGGCAGGCAATCATCCACGTAAGCCGATAACGCTGTCCACCACTCCACGCACACCTTCATCGTCGCCACCTTTCCAGTGTTGCATTTCGGTTTCCACCTATTTTAGATGTGCCCACGTACCGAATGTTTCAACTTTGACAATCCCACGAAGCAATTTGTCGCTGACCCCAGCAGCCACATAGCTCACACCAGTAAAAGTACGGGTTTTTTCGCGATCAGTGGCTATGTACTTGACGTGGGGGGCAGGGGCTTCTAAAATGCTACTGTTAAATCTTTCAGGAACGGAAAGGAGGTTCACGATGTTGCGCTTTTTGACATCCGTTTTGCTGCTGGTCAGCCTGACGACACTGGCAAGTGCGCAGATTCGGCTGACGGCAAAGCCCCTGCCTGAAGGCGTCACGCTCAACGGTGGGCTAACCCCGCAGACCGCTCCCGATTACAGCAACACGACCACTTCTACGGGCTACTACTTTGCGGGTGGAGCGGGCGCCATCGTGGCGGACGATATCTTCCGCACCACTAATCTGCCCATCTCGCAGATTTCGTTCGCCTATTACGCCCCAGACACGGCTCCTGACGTGGTCATGTACATCTATGACCTGAACAACTACAACCTGCCAGCGCCTCCGCTGGCGTCGTACAACCTGGGGACACTGAACGGTAGCGGAGCGTGGGCATACACTGTCACGCTTCCAGCTCCCCTCAGCGCACCGAGCGACATCTGGATAGGCTTCTCGTTCAGCGCTGCTAACGCCGGGTTGCTTATCTTTGACCCGCCTACCGTCGGCTCTAGCGATGACGTGTTCATGATGAACAACAGCGGGCTGTACTGGTTCAGTGGCAACCCGAAGGCGAACTTCTATCTGGAGACCGTTCCCGTGCCCGAGCCTGCCAGCCTGCTGGTGCTGGGCAGTGGGGTAGCGGGACTGTTTGCTCTGCGCCGACGCCGCGCGTAAAAGAGGCGTCATCGGCTACCAGGGGTCACGCGCCGTCGTGACCCCTTTTTGTTTCCCGAAGGCAGGGACGCCCGCAGAGGATGCAGAATAGATAGAGTTGACATGGAGAGTGTTTCTCCTTATAATGACGCAGGGTCATCCACAACGGCAGGCGGTGAGGAACAGGCAAACCGGTATGCCCTGCAGTGGAAGGTGCACCTGCTGCGTCGTTATCCCCGCAAAGCGTGGGGGGCGGCCGGGGCGATGCTGATAGCAGGGATGCTGGTAGCGGTTGCCTTTCGCAGTGTGGGCATGGGTTTGCTGACGGTGGTGCTGTTGTGGCTGGCGACGCGAGAATACTGGCTTCCCGTGCGCTATACCATTGGCGAAAAGGGGGCGGGAGTGCGCTACTTTGGCGCGGTTTTTGACATCACGTGGGATCGCGTGAAGTACGTTACCGTCCACCCGGACGGTGTCAAGCTCAGTCCGTTGCCGCCGCGTTCGCGTCTGGAGCCGTTTCGGGGGGTATATCTGCGTTTTGCGGACAATCGCGAACAGGTGCTGGAGGCGATAGCGTTTTGGCAATCACAGGTCACTGGGAAGACGAACTGAGCGATGAGGAGCGCGACGCCATTCTGGAGCGAATCGCGCAGGGGATTGTGCGTCGCGGGATGGCGGCGCCGGCGGTGCTGTTTCTGGAGCTGAACAAGCCTCTCTCCTTTGTCGCCAGTCAGTCGCTGATTGTGCTGACGCCGTTTCTGGCGCCCTTCGTGGGGATAGAGAACGTGCACCGCTACAGTCGCCTGCTGGAAAAGCGTGAAAACGTTGAGCGGTTGATTGAACGCATCGAACAATTAGAACACGAGAGGCAGGAGCATGCAACACGCCTTTGAGAAAATCTGGCCCGTGCTGATTGTGGAAGTGCTGACGGCACTCATCATTATCTGGCGCATTATCTCCGCGCAACGGGGCAAAGAGCTCTTCATCCGGCGCATTCCGGGCTTGAACGCCATTGACGAGGCTATCGGACGCGCCACCGAAATGGGACGCCCCGTGCTGATGGTGCCCGGTATCGGCGGGTTCAGCATCATCGCCCTGCAGGCACTGAGCATTTTCAGCTACATCGCGCGTTCCACTGCCCGTTTCGGCAACCGTATCCTGATGCCGGTCGCGGACGCTACCGTGTACACCGTTGCCGAGGAGGTCATCCGCGATGCGTATCAGGCAGAGGGGCATCCCGAACGCTTTGATCCCGATTCGGTTCGCTTCCTGTCCGACCGTCAGTTCGCCTTTGCGTCGGGCGTTGCGGGATTGATTCAGCGCGAACAGATTGCCAGCTCTTTCATGTTCGGCGAGTTCTTTGCGGAGTCGCTGATATTTGCCGAAACGGGCAATATGGTGGGAGCAATTCAGGTAGCAGGCACAGTACAGACAACACAGATCCCCTTCTTCATCGCCGCGTGCGACTACACCATCATCGGCGATGAGTACTATGCCGCCAGCGCGTATATCTCGCGCAACCCCACCATGCTGGGCAGTCTGGTGGGACAGGACTTCGGCAAACTGCTCATCGCATCCCTGTGTGTGATTGGTTCCATCGCGGCAACGCTGACTGCTCTGGACGTTCCCGTGCTGGGCACTGCCAGCAAGTGGTTTATTGACCTGTTTACCATTCGTTAGGGGGTTAAGAATGCTTGAACCAATAGTGCGTTTTTTCGCGCCGAAGCCACCGGCGGTGTTGCCCTACTACGTCGCCGGGGCGGTGATATTCAGCATCCTGTTTATCCTGTTGCTCATCAATTTGCCCTCTCGCCTGCGCAAGCCTCTGATTGCCCTGGTGACCTTTCTGGCGGGGCTGTTCTACGCAGCGGAGTTCTTCCTGCCGATTGACCGGGCGACCAACAAAAACGTCCTCACCGACTACCTGGTCTCCGCCAGCAAGCTGGGCAGTCTGCTGGGAGGCATGACGCTCACGCTCGGCATCCTGAGCCTGCTGAGGGTTCACGGGCGCAACATTGCCCGCCTGCGAGCAGGATGGTACAACAGCCTCGCCCTGCTGGTGGCGATGGTCTCGATGGTTGTTTTCGGGCTGATGGACAAGTATGGCGCCAACGCCTCGGCGAAAAAGGTGTTCAACGTGCTGTTCGAGGGGATGCTGATTAACATGGACGCCACCATGTTCTCGCTGATTGCCTTCTACATCGTGTCGGCGTCCTATCGCGCCTTCCGCATCCGCTCCATAGAAGCCACCATCCTGATGGTCACCGCCTTTCTGGTGATGCTGGGACAGGTTCCTGTGGGCAATGCGCTGACCGACTGGCTACCTCGCGAAGGCTTCTTCGCTTCGTTGCGCGTGGAAAACATCAAGCAATGGATACTTTCCCAGGTAAACGCTGCGGCACTGCGTGCCATTGCCTTCGGACTGGGCGTGGGCGGACTGGCAATCTCTCTGCGCATCTGGCTGAGTCTGGAACGCGGCGCATACTTTGAGAAGGAGATTTAGCGATGGCGACCCCCTCACCAACGAGTCAACCGTCCGATTTCTGGCATCGCATTCAGGCGATAGACAGACGTGTGCTGTACGTGCTGTTGCTGGTGGTGATTATTCTACCGTTGTTCGTTCCCATCCGCCTGCCGATGGTCACCATGCCCTCCACCCAGAAGCTGTATCAAGCCATCGAGTCCATCCCGGAGGGCGGGTTCGTCATCGTCAGCGCGACGTGGAGCGGCGGCACACGCGCCGAGAACATGCCGCAGACCGAAGCCATTCTGCGCCACCTGATGAAACGCCGTCTGCGCGTGGCGGTTTTCTCCTTTGACCAGCAGGGCAGTCAGTTCTCCTACAACATTGCTTCGCGCCTGGCGAAGGAGTATGGATACGAGTACGGCAAGGACTGGGTGCACTGGGGATTTCGCCCGGTGGTGGGCGTGGTGATGAAGTCGCTGGTGCGCGATATTCCGGGCACTTTCTCCACCGACCGCGACGGCAAGCCGACCAAAGACATGGAAGTGATGAAGGGGATTAAAGACATCAAGAACGTGGATGCCATCGTGGAAATCGCCGCCAGCGGTATCTACATGGACTGGATTGGGCTGGTGGTCGGCGCCAACCCCAAACTGAAGTTCGGTTTCTGCCCGACGGCAGTGATGGCGCCAGAAACCTATCCTTACATGGACTCCGGGCAGATAGTGGGCATTATGGAAGGGATGCGCGGCGCGGCAGAGTACGAACAGCTCATCAGGGCAACCGGACTTGCCACCAAGGGGATGGGCAGTATCTCGCTGGCGCATGTGCTCATCATGTTGCTCATTATCATCGGAAATGTCGGATACATCGCGACACGGGCACGGGGGAGATAACGAATGGAAGCACTGTGGCAGGATATTCTTTCGCGACCGGCTATCTATGCGGGTGCTATCTGTACCATCGGGTTGATGACGCTGGTTTACCGCGAGAACGCCGTGTACCGCTTCTTCGAGCATGTGTTCATCGGGCTGGCAGCGGGCTATTCCATTGTGGTGCTCATTCAGGAGATTCTGGACCCCTTCCTATATCAGCCCGTGGTCAAGAAGGGCGAGTGGTACTGGACGTTTGTGTTCATGTTCGGCCTGCTGTTTTACTTCATCCACAGCCGAAAATACAACTGGCTCAGCCGCCTGCCGATTGGGTTCCTGATGGGCTTCGCGGCGGGACAGGCGTTCCAGAGCTTCGCCAACACCTACCTGCCGCAGATCGCGGTGTCCTTCCGCCCCCTGTATATCACCCGGCCGGACGGCTCGGTGAATGTGCCGGCAGGGATAAACAACCTGATTTTCATGATTGTGCTCGCCACGGTGATGAGCTACTTCTTCTTCTCGTTCGAGCAGAAGAGCAAGGTCATCCGCAACTCGGCCCAGTTCGGGCGATGGGTGATGATGGTGGCTTTTGGCGCGATTTTTGGAACAACCATTATGGCGCGTATGGCTCTACTGTTTGACCGAATGTACTTCCTGTTCAGCGACTGGTTGCGATGGGTGCAGTAAGGGTACGAGCGGTGGCAGTATGCATGTTGCTGGCGGTGTGGCAGGCGGGAGGGCTTGCTGATACCACCATGTCGCTTGAGCTGCCCATTCACCCGCCCCAGCCTCCACCTTCGGCTTCTACACCATCGCGAAGTGCACCGCCCTCGCGAACCGAACTTAAGCGCACGCAGGCAATCGGACGGCTGGGAGTGACGGTGAATCGGGCACCCATCTATGCCACCCGAAGCACCCGCAGCAGGCTCTATGCCCGCTGTGAAAGCCTTACTTATCTTGCCGTCACGCACGAAGCTGGGGCGTGGTACGGCGTGCTGATGGCGGACGGTAGCGTGGGATGGATTCCGCGTCAGCACGTGCGCCTGCTGGACTATGAGGTGGTTCCCGCCAGCCCGACCGCCACAGGCGTACTGGGCGAGCGAATCGTGCAGACCGCCCTGCGCTTTCTGGGCATCCCCTACCGATGGGGCGGAACCTCCTACAACGGGCTGGACTGCTCGGGCTTTGTGCAGAAGGTGTTCGCGCTCAACGGGATTCGCCTGCCCCGGCTCGGCAGGCATCAGGCGCAGGTGGGCACGCCCATTCCTGACCTGTCGATGGTTCAACCGGGCGACCGGCTGTACTTCCGTTCCAGCAAACAGCCCATCGCGCATACGGGCATCTACATCGGCAACGGCTATTTCATCCACGCTGCCAGCAGTCGCGGACGGGTAGCCATTGACCGCATCACCGACCCCAAATACCTGCGCACGCTGGTAGGCATTCGCCGATAAGACCTGCCGTGTGGGCGATTCATCCTCTCCTCTCGGCGATAGCTGTCCTGCTGGTGGTGATTCCTGCCATCCGGGTGGGATGGCTTTCCCCATCGGGCGCACTGTCCGCCTTTGTAGTGGGCTGGGTAACCCTCAGTGCAGGAGGTACAGGCTCGGCAATGGTTCTGCTCACCTTCTTTATCAGCTCCAGCGTGCTCAGTCGCTGGCGTGCCGAGCGCAAGAGGCGCATGGAATCGCTGACCGCCCGCGGCTCCAGGCGCACCGCTGTGCAGGTGCTTGCCAACGGCGGGGTTGCTACCGTGTGCATTGCACTGTATCTGTTCACAGGGGACTCTCGCTGGTGGCTCGCGTTCGCCGGAGCGTATGCCGCCGCCAACGCCGACACGTGGAGCAGTGAAATCGGCACACTGTCGCGCGTGCCGCCTCGTCATCCGCTAACCCTGCGCCCCTTGAAGGCAGGCGATTCGGGTGGGGTCACTCTGCTGGGATTGCTGGCGGGAGTTGTGGGTAGCCTGCTGGTCGCCATCGTAGCGGGTTGGCTGGCTTCTCTGTCGCCTGCACAGGTCGCCGTCGTGGCGATGGGCGGGTTTGGCGGCGCTCTGGTAGACAGCCTGCTGGGCGCAACCGTTCAGGCAAAGTACCGATGTTTTCAGTGCGGTGAAGTGGTGGAAAGCGCACAGCATTGCGGCAGTCCGGCTGAGCCTGCTGGCGGCTGGCGGTGGATGAACAATGACGCCGTCAACCTGTTCTGCACACTGACGGCGGCATTGGTGGCGTTCGTTATCGGCAGGTGAGCCAACATACAGCCCCACCTGACCTCCCCGCAGGCGGGGAGGAACCTACACGGCTCGGCAGGAGCCTCGCCCTCCAGGGTTGAAACCCCTCTCCCGACCTCTCCCCGACGCGGGCAGAGGAGAGTCTCCCGATGAACCGTTCGTAGGGGCAACCCCCAGTGGTTGCCCTTCCAAACGCCGGACAGCCCCATCTGACCTCCCCGCAGGCGGGAAAGCCCTCACCCTGACCCTCTCCCACAAGGAGAGGGAATGTCCCCCTGCTTGCGGGGGGACGACAGGGGGGCTGACAACATGTGGAAAAGCCCCTCCCGCCTCACCGCAGGCGTGGAGGAATCTGGCTCACGTTCCCTCGCAGAGGTAATCCGCAGGCGAGAAGGACGTTTCACGCATTCTTTCTGTCCCCTGCCCTCTCTCGGGTGGATATTCCCCAAGACACGGCGAAGATTCTCCCTGATTGACGACCAGATTCTGCAGGGAGGTCCTGAAGATGTCGACAAACACCACACCGCTCGTCATCCACCCGGACTCGGCGGTCATGAGGCTGGATGAGATTGGGCTGTACACCATCGGCTACGCCTACAGAGGGCAACCCGAGCGGCTGTTTCCTACCGGCTGGTCGGGGTATTTTGAGGAGCGCACAGGGATAGCCTGCCAACCCGCAGGGCTGGTGGAAGGCAAGCAGGCGTTCCTCCTGCACTGCCCCTGGCGGGGAGGCACGGGAGTCACGTTCCAGACCTTTACCTTCCGCCTGCCGAAGGTCAAACGCGTCGTGCTGAAAGGCTTTACCGCCATGCGCCCCGATATCGTGGACCGGTCGGATGGAGTAACCTTTCGCATCTTCGTGAACGGCAAGAAGGTCATGGAGGAACATCGCAGTGACGCCCGCTGGAAGCCGTTCGCGATAGACCTGTCCGGGCTGATGGGACAGACCGTAGCCATCCGCTTCGAAACCGACCCCGGTCCCAAGGACAACCCCTCGTTTGATTTTTCGCTTTGGGCTGAGCGTGAGCTGGTGTTGGAGGGCTTCCAGCCCAAGCCCGTTTCACGTCCTGCTCCGCCCCCGATTAAACTGCAATCACTGGCTTCTACGCCAACCGGTACGGTCGCTCCGCGCAGCGCATTCGCCGCGAAGACGGGTGTGGAGGTGCGTGGCGATACGGCAATCTTCCGCTATACAGGGGCGGATGGCGTGCTGGAATACCGCTGGCGCAAACCGCAAAAAGATGCCCCCAACCCGCTGGGAGAATGGACGCTGTGGGCGCAGATGAAGGGCGATACACCGGTGCAGGTTCCCCTTGCCACCGCAGCGGGGTTGGAGTGGACTGCGGACGCAACGCCCGTAGACGTACAGTGGGCGCGAACGGCAAAGGGTGTGCTCTGTACGCGGCGCTACCGCATTGGCAACGAGACCGCCACCCTGCGCATCGAAGCCGAAATCTACCACAAGAGCCTGGTGCTGACGGTGCAATGCGACCGGGGAGTCGTTCGCGCGTTCAACGCGGGGGGCTGGGGACCGGTTCTGCGCCGACAGCAGGTGGTCACCCCGTTCTACGGCGGACAGGTGTTTTACCTGCCGGTAGAAAATCTCTTCGTCAACGCTATTCTGGACTGGACGGCAGGTTACGCCACCGCACACGACGGCTTGAGCGCAATCTACAACGCCTTGACCGACGGCACGCACAACCCCCTGCGCGAGCGAATCGTTTTTACCGCCGCATGGCATCTGGCGGAAGTTCTGCCCAACATCCCCAACCCGCCTTCGCCCTTCCGAAAGCAAATCGGCGACAAAATCGTGCTGGACATCTGGGGTGGGCGATACGTGGACATCGCACAGGACTTCGAGAGACTGACAGAATACGGCATCACGAACTGTATTGCGCTGGTTCACGTCTGGCAGCGCAGCGGCTACGATAACGCCCTGCCCATGCATATCCCCGCAATGGCGGAGCTGGGCGGCGACGAGGGCATGAAGGTGCTGGTTCAGACGGGCGTCCGACTGGGCTATTACGTCGCCCTGCACGAAAACTACGTGGACTACTACCCCAACTACGACTTCTACGACGAAAAGGACATCGCGCTGGACTCGGAGGGCAAGAAGCAGCTGGCGTGGTATAACCCGGGCACCAAAATCCAGTCCTTCGCGGTCAAGCCCAATGCCATCCTGCGCCTTGCTTCCACACAGTCGCCCGAAATCCACCGCCGTTATGGAACCAACGCCTGCTATCTGGACGTGCACTCGGCGGTTCCCCCGTGGTTCCATGTGGATATGCGCGCGGGCGAAGAGGGCGCGGGCATGTTCCGGCGTGTGTGGGATGTGCACCGCCAGCTGTGGGAATACGAACGCAAAACACACGGCGGACCCGTCTTCGGCGAGGGCAACAACCACTGGTACTGGAGCGGCTGCTTGGATGGCGTGGAGGCGCAGTTCGGCACGGGCTGGAGCTGGGGACAGGGACTGAGTGCGCCGCTGGCGGTGGACTTCGACCTGCTGAAGATTCACCCCCTGCAGTTCAATCACGGCATGGGCTACTACGAACGATGGTGGAGCAACGCCAAATGGGGCACGGTGCCGCCGATGGTGATTTTAGACCAGTATCGGGTGCAGGAGGTCGCCTACGGACACGCGGGCTTTCTCGGCAATGCGGTGTGGAATCTGATACCCTACGCCTGGCTGGAGCACCATCTGCTGTCGCCGGTGATGGCACGCTATGCCACGGCGACCCCCGTGGAGATACAGTATCACGTGGGCGGCAGGTGGGTGGACAGCACCGCTGCGGCGAAGGCGGGAAGCTTTGGGCGCGTGCGGATACGCTACGACAGCGGCTTGACGGTGGTTGCCAACAGTGCGCCTGAGCCTCTGCGTGCCGGTGCGCTCACGCTACCGCAGTTCGGCTGGCTGGCAACTGGTTCAGGTGTTACGGCGTACACAGCCCTGCGTCAGGGCGTGGTGGTGGACTATGCCGAGACCGCCAGCACTCTCTTCGCCAACGCACGCAACGCACGTCACTGGAACCTGACGGGCTTAAAGCGCATCCGTCCCGAAGTAGCACGCTTTGAACAGACGGGCACGCGCACCTTCCGCGTGACCTATCGCTGGCGGGTGAACGATACGCTGGAACGAGACTACCTCTGCTTCGTGCATTTCAGCCAGCTGCCCCCCGAGCCGTGGGACGAAGGCATCAAGCTCCAGCAGGACCACCCCCTGCCCAAACCCACCTCGCAGTGGCGACGCGGGGAAGAGGTGCTTGACGGCGAGTATACCGTCACCGTACCTGAGAACATCCCCGACGGCGATTACCAGTGGACGATTGGATTGTTCTCGCCGGGCGGAGGAGGGCGTGTGAACATGGAGGGTGAGGTGGACCGGCACGGACGCAACCTGCTGGGCGTGCTGCAGATTCGCGACGGCGGGCGGAGCATCCGCTTCGTGCCCGAACCCCGCACAGGTGAGGAGCGACTGGCGCTGTACACCAGCCACCTGAACACCGAGGGCAAGGTGATAGACTTCGGCTCCGTGCGCACGAACGGAAGCGTGTTCATCCGGCGCAGAGGACAGGGCTGGGAGCTGATTGCCATGCCTCGCGACGACGATTTTGTGATTGAACTGAACATCCCCCGCTTCCCCATGCCCGCACGGGTGCAGTGCGTGGACGGCGACGTGCCCGCCGTGCAACCGGTTCTCAACGGCAGGTGGTGGCGACTGCCCCTGAGCGGAGCACGGGCATATCGCTGGTAGCAGGAGGTCATTGGACCAGGTGAGTGCATCGCAGGGTGTGGTACTCTGGAGACTGGGCGAGCCAGATGGCGACTATCGCGAGTTCGCGCTGGCAGGGCGATACGGCGAGTATCTGCGCGCTTTCCCCGGCGATGTTCGGTTCCGAGCAGGGCAGAGCGAACCGGGCAAAGACTGGTGCTACATCCATCCCGGACCTGCCGACGCCTGGGCTGGCTCGCGCACGCATCCCTTCCGTATCCTGTTCGACGTTAACGAGGTGCCTCAGGGCGTTTGTCGGTTGACCGTCCGCCTGGTGAACACGCACTACGCGGCGCCGCCCCTGCTGGAAGTGAGCATCAACGATGGCTACTCCTGCCGGTTTCGCCTGCCCGCCGGTGGAAACGATGCTTCGCTGACCGACCCCAAAGCAGGGCGCCCACACACCCTGTCCTTCCTCTTCTCCATGAGCCACCTTCGGGCGGCAGAGAACGTGGTGACGCTGACCGTTGTGGAGGGCAGCTGGCTGCTGTACGATGCGCTCCTGCTGGAGGGCGGTTTGCCCCTACCCGAACTTCCCGATGTGCACAACCTTTCTGCCGAAACCACCATGCTCTTCCGTCGAATCGATGGCAGGCTGAAGCAGGCGGTCAGGGTGAGGCTGAACAATGTCGGACTGGAGGGCGAGGCGGAGGCGGGTATCGCCGGTGTTGCCGACAGTGTGCAAAGGGTAGTGGTGAAACCGGGCGAGAACGTTTTTCATCTCTTCCTGCCACCGCTGGAACAGCCCCGGAAGCTTCGCCTGTGGATCCGCGCGGCGGATAGAGAATGGAACACCGAGATGGACGGACGCCCCGAGCGGCGGTGGAAGGTGTTCGTTGCCCCCTCCAGCCATACCGATATCGGCTACACCGACTGGCAGGAGCGGGTATTTCAGAGGCACAACGAGAACACCCTGCTGGCGTGTCGTACCTGTGACGAGCACCCACATTTCAAATGGAACCTGGAAGTGGCGTTTCAGGCGTTCCTCTTCCGACAGAAGCATCCCACCATGTTCTGGCGGCAGCTGGTGCCGCGCATCCGTGAGGGACGCATCGGCTTGCAGGGGCTTTACCTGAACATGCTGACGGGGCTATGCTCTGGCGAGGAGATGGTACGGGTGGTTGCGCGGGCGCAGACGCTGGCGCGGTCATGCGGTCTGGGACCGGTGGTTTCGGCAAACCTGAGCGATGTGCCCACCGCGGTCGGCACTCTGCCCATGTTTCTGGCTCAGGCAGGCGTACGCTACTTCGCGGAGGCGGTCAATCAATACCACGCCCCCGTCTTCTCCTATGCCGCCCCCCGTCTGGTGCAGTCGCCGTTCTGGTGGGAGGGGCTGGATGGCTCGCGTGTGCTGGCAATCCTTACCGACAGCTACGGCTATGTGCGCAGGCTGAACCTGACCGGCTCCCCGGAGGAGGTCGAAGCGCAGCTCCTGCCCTGGCTTCGCGCCTTTTCCGAGCGCCATTACCCCTGCGATGCGGTGTATGCGTACGGCGGCTTCTTTGACAACGAGCCGCTGGATCCGCGCTACGTACACACTATCGAACAGTGGAACAGCCGGTGGGAGTATCCGCGCATTGTGCTCTGCACGGTAGACGAGTTCTTCCGCTATGTGGAGAAGGGCTTTGGGAAAACCCTGCCCGTCTTCCGCGGCGACTTTGGGGTGTACTGGGAGGATGGCGCGGCATCTACCGCCCACGAGACCGCGCTGGTGCGCTGGGCAAAACAACGGCTGGAGGGCGCGGAGCGATGGCTCGCCATCGTCAAACTGCACCACCCCGCCAGCATCTTTCCCATCGGCGACCTGCACAGCGCGTGGGAAGAGGTCATTTTCTTCGACGAGCACACGTGGGGCGCATGGTGCAGTGTTTCCGAGCCAGACAGCGAGCAGACCCGACACCAGTGGGAGTTTAAGGCGGGATATGCATCCCGCGCTGCTGAGAAGGCGGAAAGCCTGCATCAGCGCGCACAGCAGGAGCGCACTCGGCTGATCAATGGGAGAAAGACTCTGCCGCCAGCAGGCACACAGGCTGTGGTGGTGTGGAACGAGTTCTGCTGGCAGAGAGACGTGGTCGCTGTGGTCCACTTGCCGGATACTTCGGGCAGGTGGCGTGTGCGGGATGTACGCAACGGACAGGTGGTGCCAGCACAGCGCGACGGCGAGCGTTTGATGTTCGTTGCCGGGCGGGTTCCGCCAATGGGATATGCCAGCTTCCTGCTGGAACGCGGGGAGCCTCCGGCACAGCGGGCACTGCTCGGGCAGGCTGGGGACAGGTGGCGTTGGGAAGGAGCGAGATTTCGCCTGCAGATAGACCCTCGCACGGGCGCCATCACGAGCCTGAAGGACACCGCTTCAGGTGCAGAGTGGGTGGACGCCTCCGCTGGCTATGGGCTGAATCAGTTTATCTATGTGCTAGGGGGCGAGGGCACGCGCCTGATGTACCCACACTACGCCGAGCCGAGGTACGAAGTGTTCATCCACAGCCAGACGAGTGTAGAGGCGGTAGAGAACGGCGCCATCCGTGCCGTTTTGCGCCTGCAGAGGACAGGGCGGAACCTTCCTCCGGTAGATACTTGGATAACGATATGGTGGGATGGCAGGCTGGAGTTCCTGAACGTGCTTCACAAAGAGGCTACCCTCACCAAAGAGGCCGGCTATTTCGCTTTCCCGTTCCGCTTTGCCCAGCCGAAGGCGATCAGGGGCTTCGTGGAACTGCCCTACGGCATCCTGCAGGTGGAACAGGAGCAACTGACCGGCGGCTGTCGCGAGTGGTACGCCACCCACAGTTTCGCTGCGCTGAGCGACGGGCGTTCTACCGCCTATCTCGCCACCCCGCACGCTCCCCTGCTGACCTTTAACGACTTCTTCAAGGGCTTGTGGCGGGGCAAGCTGGGAAGCCTGAACGGCTCGCTCTTCGCCTATGTGTTCAACAACTACTGGGATACGAACTATAAGGCATCTCAGGGCGGTGACCTGGTGTTCGGATTCACCCTGTGGTTGAAGGATGAGGGCTTTGACCCCGCGATCGCCACGCGCTTCGGCTGGGAGACTCTGGCGACCATGTGCGACCCTCGCCATCCGGGAAACGAACGCCCCCAGCAAGGCGAGGTTCATGCCTACCTACCGATGCCGGGCGCACAGTCGCTCCTGCAGGTGCAATCCCAGGGCGGCACGGTGCTCGTCGGTGGGATAACATGGGAGGATGAATACCTTTGCATCCGGCTCTATAACCCGGGCGCCACGCCGGCGCGGACACGCCTTCAATTCAGCCGATGGGCGCCGAAAGAAGCCCGGCGAACCGACCTTGCGGGCAGAACGCAGGAGAGATTGCCCGTGCGCTCGAAAGAGGTGGAAGTCGGCGTCCCTGCCCGGCGTATCGTTACAGTGGCGTTGCGGTGAGGAAACATGTTTGATGTCCTGTTCTGCGTCATAGCGGTGCTTGTCATGGCGTGCGCCAGCCCTGCAGCGCCAGCCCTTCAGGAGGTACGCATGAAACTGTTTGACATCGCGCCTTTTGCCCTGCCAAACTGCGAACCCGGCGAATATCGCTTCGAGGAACCGCGCGACATCTGTCAGGTGCGGATACGCTTCCGCACGCAGGTTCCCGACGATCTGAGCATCTACTACCTGCGCAAGACCTGGCCCGACGTGCGCATCGAATACGCCAGCGACATGGACGACCCCTGCGGATTCGGCTGGTTTCCTGTGGACGACCAGTTCAACAGCCGGTGGCAGAAGGCGGAAATCGAGGTGCAACGCGAAGACGCACGCAGTGTGCTCGTTACCTTCAAGCCGCTCAGCGCAGAGTTCCCCAATATAAAGGATTACGATGTGACCTTTCGCCGCACGCTGGGCATCAAAATCGCCGTGCCGGACCCCCGGCAGATTCTCAGCGCGAACATCTTCACTACTTCCCCCCGAACCACCACCCGCTTGCGAATGCAGCTGGACGCCGGGCAGAGAACACCAGGCAAACGTATTCGGCTCACCACCTATAACGCTTTGCTGGACCGGGAGATTTTGAAGCCACAGGGGGTACATCCACTCCGCTGGACGGTGGAACTGCTACCCGAAGAGAAGCGTTCCTTTGAATTGAGAGTGGAACACATGACCCCCGCTCATCGTTACTGTGGTGATGAGGGGCATATCACCTTCTCGTTGGATGATGACGCCTTCACCATCAGCCTAGAGAGCCTCAAAGAACAGGGACCCATCTGGTACGCCGAGAAGGGCATCTATATCACCTTAGCCGACGACCCCACCACCTTTGAGCAGTACCAGAAGCGGATTGCGGGCGCGAAAACGCTCAATGAGCGCGTGAAGGAACACCGCGAGCAGACATTCGCCGGCGCGTTCAACGGACAACCTCGCCCCCACGCGGTGAGCTATAACCTGGGCTGTAAACACAACCGCCAGCGGTTCCGGCTGGAAGCGAACGGCGATATCGTGCTTCATCGGTGGAACGTCACCAGCATTTCGGGCAAAGATACCGCTCGCTTCCTGTGCGACGGCGATGCCCGATTCTTCTTTGGGCTGGAGCGGAAAACGATTCTCGCTCGCTTTCCCGACCCCGCCCCGGTGCTGGCGTACAATATCCTCGCCCGCGACGGCAACATCGCCATCGAACAGACCAGCTTTGCCGTACCTTTAGAGCGTCCCATCTCTGACCCGAACCTCGCCAGCGACGATACCGTGGTGGCGATAGTGCGCTTCCGTTTTAAGAATCTGGGCGACGCGCCCGCCGTGGCAGAACTGCCAGTGTCCTACTCGCACCGGTCCGGCAGGTCGCATAATGCCTACTCTACCGATGGACAGGACGATTACCTCGTGCCGCGGGGAGAGCGCGACGTGCTGAGCGTGGACGGAAACTTCCTGCGCTCGAAGTGGAAGGGGCAACAGCCGATTCGCGCACGCTGGGAGGGCAGTATGAAGCCCGAAGTACTGGGCAATCAGGTGCTCTTTCGACAGACGCTTCAGCCGGGCGAGACGGGCGAACTCCTGCTGAAGATACCCTATATCGCACTCGACCAGCCGCAGGAACTGCAGGCACTGCAGGCTCTGGATTTTGCCGAGAGCTACCGTGCGGTTACCGCCTTCTGGCGCGAACAGGGCAGGCAGGGAGCGCAGCTCGCCTGTCCAGAGCCACATGTCACCGCTCTGCACGCCTCGCATCTTTCACACGTGCTGATTACCGACTGCACCATGCCCGACGGAAGCGGGCTGATTAACACCTCGGTCGGCACTTCCACTTACGGTAACTTCACCAACGAGTCGTGCATGATTGTGCACGAGCTGGACGGGCGCGGTCTGCACGAGGAGGCACGCCGGCGCATCGAACTGTGGATAAAGTATCAGGGAACCGCTCCCCAGCCAGGCAACTTCACCGACTACGAGGGCATGTACTTCGGGGCGGGGGGATTCGAGAGCGGCGCATACAATCAGCATCATGGCTGGGTGCTTTGGGTTATCGGGATGCACTACTTCCTGACCGGCGATGCGGAGTGGCTGAGGAAGGTCGCGCCTTCACTGGTCGCCGGCTGTGATTGGGTGTTTCGTCAGCGACGCAACACCATGGGAAACCTGCTGCACTCGCGAGGCTGGGAATATGGCTTCCTGCCCGCAGGCAGTCTGGAGGATGTGACCGATTTCCACTACTGGCTCTCCACCAACGCGCTGACATGGCGGGGTGTGGACACCGCTGCGAAGGCATTGGAGGCCATCGGGCATCCTGAAGCCGCGCGTATCCGTCGGGAAGCGGATGCCTACCGGGCAGACCTGATTCGCGGCTTCGAGACCATGCGCCAGTATACCCCGCTGGTGCGACTGCGCGACGGCAGATGGGTTCCCCACTATCCCAGCCGACTCTACCAGCGCAGGCGTGATGTGGGCTGGATTCGGGAGGTGCTGGAAGGTTCGGTATACCTGCTCATCAGCGGTCTGTACGAGCCGGATAGCCCGCAGGCGCAGTGGATCCTGGACGACTGTCAGGACAACCGCTATCCCCAGCCGCCCTACGGCTACCTCATCCCCGATTTTGAGGCAAACTGGTTCGACCGGGCGGGGTTCTCCATCCAGCCCAACCTGCTGGCGGGGCTGATGCCGCACCTCGACCGCGACGAGCCGGAGATTATCATCTGGATGTTCTTCAATGCCTGGGCTGCCTGCTATCGCGAAGAGATCAACGCCATGATCGAGCACCCGATGCCCGTGCTAGGCTATTCGAACTCGGCGCACTTCAAGACCAGCGACGAGGCGAACGCCGTCTCCTGGCTCCGAGCGATGTTCGTCTATGCGAACGACCGCGTCCTTCACCTCATGCGGGCGATACCGCGAGAGTGGTTCGTGCCCGGAAAGCCTCTCTATGCCAGAGGAGTATGCACCCGCTGGGGCACGGTTAGCGTGGACTACCAGACCTCCGCTGATCACAGGCGCATCACTGCCACGCTCGACTTGCAACTACGTCAACAGCCGTCCCATCTGCTGGTTCGCTTTCGCCATCCCGATGGGCTTCCTCTCAGGGCGGTGGAGGTCAACGGCGCACCTTACGAACGGTTTGACCCCCAGCGCAACGATGTGGACATCACCGGCATGTCGGGGAAGGTGGTCGTGGAGGCGCGATTTTAGGAAAACAGGGCGTTTTGTGGTATATTAGATGCTGTGCGGCTGGGTACTATCGAACACACCCAGCCCGCTTATCCCCGCGCAACAGAAAGGAGGAAAGCGGCTCCAGCCGTTATTACCCTATGCCAGCAGTTGTGGTGGTCGGCGCCCAATGGGGCGATGAAGCCAAAGGCAAAGTGGTGGACTGCCTCGCGCAAGATGCAGACATGGTGGTGCGCTACGGCGGCGGCAGTAACGCCGGTCACACCGTGCGCTTTGATGGACACGAGTTCAAACTGCATCTGGTACCCTCCGGCATCTTCCGTCCGCAGGTAACCAACATTATCGCCAGCGGTGTGGTGGTAGACCCGCAGGTGCTGGTGGAGGAAATCCGATCCCTGCAGGCGGAGGGGGTGGCGGTGGATAACCTTCGCGTCAGCGCCAGTGCACACGTGGTGATGCCCTATCACCGCCTGCTGGACGCTTTAGAGGAGAAACAGCGGGGTGCCGCGCAGATTGGCACCACCTGCCGGGGCATCGGTCCCGCCTATGCCGATAAAGCCGCTCGCAAAGGCATCCGCATGGCGGACCTGCGCCAGCCCGAGCGTTTCAAAGCGGTACTGCGCAGGGCGCTGGAGGAAAAGAGCCGCCTGCTGGAGCTGGTATACGCAACCTCCTGCCCCACGTTTGAGGACATCTGGCGCGAATATGAAAGCTATGCCGAGGTATTGCGCCCGCTGATTACCGACACCGACCCGCTGGTGTACCATGCGGTGAAAAGCGGTCAGCGAGTGGTGTTTGAGGGCGCACAGGGCACTCTACTGGACCTGGACCACGGCACCTATCCGTATGTCACCTCCTCGCATCCGGTGGCAGGCGGGGCATGCGTGGGCACGGGTATCGGTCCCACCCATATTGATGCCGTCATCGGCGTGGCGAAGGCGTATACTACCCGCGTCGGTTCGGGAGCCTTCCCCACCGAACTGCCCAACGAGACGGGCAACTACCTGCGGGAGCGAGGCAGGGAGTACGGCACGACCACCGGCAGACCGCGCCGCTGCGGCTGGCTGGATACGGTGGTGCTTCGCTACTCGGCGCAGGTGAACGGGCTGACCGCCTTCGCCATGACCCTGCTGGATGTGCTCAGCGGGCTGGACGCGGTGCAGGTTTGCCGCGCCTATCGCCTGCCGAACGGCGAGACGCTCGAACAGTTCCCCTCCGACAGCGCGGTGCTTCAGCAATGCGAGCCTGTGTACGAGCAACTGCCCGGCTGGAAAGAGGAGATTGCCGACGCGCGAAGCTGGGAAGACCTGCCCGCCGAGGCGAAGCGATACGTCCAGCGCGTGGAAGAGCTGACCGGCACGCCTGTCGCAATGGTCTCCGTGGGTCCCCTGCGCACGCAGACCTTCTGGCGGCACGGCGTCTCCGCCGATGCCCCTGTGCGTTCATTGCAGGCGCTTGCCCGTCGCTAAGAACTGCTCCCAACCGTCTTATGCGCTCGTGTAGCGCCGGTTGTACTCTGCGAGGAACGCCTGTAAGGTAGGGTTGTCGTACAGCACCAGGCGTACCTCTTGCACACTGCTCTGCGGGTTCTGCGCGAAGTAATCCTCTATCGCGCTCAGCATCACCCGGGCGCATCGGTCTTTGGGAAAGCCGTAGATGCCCGAGCTGATGGCAGGGAACGCTACACTTTGCAGTTTTATCTCGTCCGCGCGCTGCAGACTGCTCTGTACGGCGCTTGCCAGCAGGCGGTCAGCCTCCTCGGGCGTATGGTTGCTCCAGATGGGACCAACGGCGTGGATGACGTATCGTGCGGGAAGTTTGCCCGCTCCGGTAACCGCTGCGCTACCTGTGGGCACGTGACCGATGCGGTTACTCTCCTGCTGAATGATGTCCCCACCGGCACGCACGATGGCTCCGGCAACACCTCCGCCGTGTTGAAGCCATTCGTTTGCCGCGTTCACAATCGCATCCACCTGCTGTTTGGTGATGTCGCCCTGCACGAGCAGGAGGCGTCGTTCGCCCAGCGTGGTTTGCGCAATCACCTGCTCCATTGTCGCCCTCCAGATGAACGGATGTGGGTGCTATTTCCCGCCGGTTTTGGGCTTGGATGGTTGAGCCGGCTGGCTGGGTTTGGGAGGCTCCTGCTTCTGTTTGGCTCGCTGTTCTGCCAGGTCCGCCGCGCGACGGTTCGCCTGCTCTATGAGCGCACTGACCTGCTGGGCGGGCACTACGAACACGCCGCCTGTTCCCGAAGAGCCGCCTCCCGAGAGCAGGCGCGTAAGCATTGCGAAGCCCATCGTATCGCTGCCCTCCTCGCGCACATCGGGGGTGATGGTGGTCAGCACACCCAGCAGTTCGCCGTTCAGGGTGAACACCGGCAGTCCCAGCTGCGACACATCGCCTGACAGCATCCATGCCCGACGCGGTTTACTAATTTCGCCGCAAACCTGCCCCAGCGCAAAGTACGGCGCATAGTCGTAGCCTTTGGTCAGGCGCGAAACGGCAATCACCTGCTGTCCCAGCTTCGCCTCGGTCGCGCTGGCAAAGCTCACCGGCGTCAGCTGTTTGTCGCCCAGCCCCTCCACCTTGATAAAGGCGAGGTCCAGCTTGGTATCGGTCGCGGCGAGGAAAGCATCGTACTCCTTATCCTCGTTGCCGAAGATGACTTTGATGGAGGTCGGCGTCATCTTGTAGTCCATGCCCGCCGGCATCGACTCGCCCGCCAGCATCTCCATCACTCGCTTCGGGGAGAAGGGTGAATTGGAGACCATAATCAGACCGTCGGGCGTCACCACCACGCCCTGCAGGCTCATCTTGGACTCCTCATCCATGCTTTCGCCGCCCATCTTTATAGTGGTTTTAATCACCACCTTCACCGTGACGATGGAAGGCGCCACCTTTTCCACCACCGCCTGCACGTTTGCGCTCTCGTCCTGTGCAGATGTCGCTGCCAGCAAAGACAGGCTGACGAGAACAGTCCAGAATAGTTTTGTCATGTTTATCCCTCCGTCCATCGGCGAAGTCGTTAAGGCAACAGCTTCGCCCAGTCTGGTTCGATGAACACGAAATGGGTGCGCCCGTCGCGTCTCAGGAAGATGCGCGTCACTTTGGGACGCTCTCGCACTACCCGATTCATTACCTGCTCGAAGGCGTATGTATCGGCAACGGGCACGCCGTTGATGCTCAGGATCAGGTCATCGGGGCGCAGACCTGCCAGATTCGCCCAGCCGCCCATGGTACACTCCACCACCAGCACCCCTTTCTGGTCACGGCTCCAGCGGTTCTCCATGCGGTCCATCGGGGTGACGTCGCGCACGACGAACTCGAACTCCTTCTGTCGTACCCTTCTGGCGGTTTCGCCGGAGGCAGGCGTCTCTTCCAGCA
Source organism: uncultured bacterium (assembly GCA_964579145.1). Taxonomy (GTDB): domain Bacteria; phylum Armatimonadota; class HRBIN16; order HRBIN16; family HRBIN16; genus HRBIN16. Next base: position 30,862 of record CAZOGB010000024.1, read on the forward strand.
TCACGGTGACCTTCTGAGGCTTGCCGTCGCGCAGGATGGTCAGGTCCACCTTTTCTCCCACCGACAGGTCTTCGATGATTCGGCGAAGCTCGTCGGCGTCCTGCGGGCGCGAAGCCTCCAGTTCGGTGTCGTTCACCGCCAGGATGATGTCGCCCGTGCGCAATCCCGCTTTGCCCGCCTCGGTCCACGGATAGACCTCCGTGATGCGGAAGCCACGCGCCTCCTCTACACCCATCGCCTTTGCTATCTGAGGGGTAACCACCTGCGTCTTCACACCCAGCCAGGGCTTTGCCAGCTCGCCGCCCATCGTGTCGGGTGGAGGAGGCGACAGATCCACCACCGTGACCAGATGCTCCTCGCCGCGGCGAAAGTGTACAGTCGCCTCGGAACCGCTTTTTGCCGCGTTCAACGCCTGACGCAGGGCAGACAGGTTGGGAGTTGGCTTGCCGTTAACGGAAGTGATCACGTCGCCGCGTTTCAGGTTTGGGCGGGCGTTGTCGCAGGGATAACCCGGACGCACGCCGGTGACCAGCACGCCCTGCCCGGTTGCCAGCCTTCGCGCCACCACCATCGCGCGGGTGATGTTCTGGGCGGTGATGCCCGCCTCGCGAAACTCCTCTTCATCGCCTCGCGAACGCTCCCACTGCGCGACCACGGCGGTCACCTTTCGCTCTTTGCCGGCACGCAGGAGGCGAATCGTTACCCGCTTACCCACCGGCAGAAGCGCCATCTTCTGGTAGAAGAGAGGTATCTGCTCAAAGAAGCGGGCGTCCGTTGGCGAGCCGTCAATGGACAGGATAATATCGCCGGGCTGAATGCCCGCCTTCTGCGCTGGCGAGTCGGGAAAGACGAAGGAGACCAGCACGCCCGTCTTGCGCCCCAGCTTCTCCACCGGCAACACATTGACGCCCAGCCAGCCGCGCCGGATTCGCCCCGTCTTCAGCACCTGCTGAAGTACCTGACGGGCAAGGTTGGAGGGGATGGCAAAGCCCATGCCGCTGCCGCCCAGCTCGTTAATGCCCACCACCTCGCCGCGCAGGTTCACCAGCGGACCGCCCGAATTGCCCGGCAGAATCAGCGCATCGTGCTGAATCCAGCGCGTGAGCAAGCCAGTGCTTTCGCCCTCGTCCAGCTCTATTTCTTCGAGTTCGGTCTGGGTGAAGTCGGTGAACACGCGCCGGGTGTTGGACACGATGCCCAGCGTCGCCGACGACGACAGCATCATCGGGTTGCCCATCGCCAGCACGTAATCGCCCACCTTCAGCGTATCAGAATTGCCAAGAGGCGCATAGGGAAACCGACGTTTCGGGTCGGCGCGCAGTTTCAGGATGCTCAGGTCGGTCAGGGGGTCGTGCGCCACCACGGTTGCCTCCAGCGTTTCGCCGGTGGTCAGCGAGCAGGTGATTCGCGTGGAGTTGCCCGCCACATGGTAGTTGGTGAGCACATGCCCCTGCGGCGTGACGATGAATCCACTGCCTCCTGCGGGCGCGCGCTGTGCCCTTCCCTCTGCGAAATAGCGCGTCACCACCATGATGTTCACCACCGCCGGGTACACCCTGTCGCGGGCGCGTTCGATGTCGCGACGCAGAGCGTCGGGATAGGCACGTTGGGCAGCGGCAGGAAAGCAGAAACACCCTGCTATCAGCAGGATAGCCCCAGCCAGAAGAAGCCGCCGGTGAGTGTTGAGACGCATCAAGCCTCCAAGCCCTCCCATACTGTTCGTAATAGTCGACTCTGCAATCATGCCGTAAGTTGCAGAAGAAACGTTATCTGTGCTATCTATTCACCATCTTCCTCTCCGCTTCCTGTGCCGATAAAGGAGTCCCGCGGGCGCTGGGCTAAGTGTGAAGAAAACGGAAGCGGTCACAGGAGGCAACTGATGGATTACGACTTGTTGAAGCGGCTTTGCGAGACGCCCGGCATTCCCGGGCAGGAACACCTCATCCGCGAGGTGGTCAAAGAGGCGCTGGCTCCGCTGGTGGACAGCGTGGAAACGGACGTGATGGGTAACGTGATTGGTCTGAAGCGAGGCAGCGGCGCGCGCAAGGTCATGCTGGCGGCGCACATGGACGAAATCGGCTTTATGGTACGCCACATCGACGATAAAGGCTTTGTGCGCCTTCAACCGCTGGGCGGGTTCGATGCGCGTCAGCTGTTCGCCCAGCGCGTGCTGGTGCATACCCGCAAGGGAGGGGCTTTGCGCGGCGTGCTGGCTTATTCCACCAAACCCGCACACATGCTAACCCCCGAAGAGATGAACAAGCCACCCCAGATAGAGAGCTTCTTCGTCGACCTGGGAATGCCCGCCGAGCAGGTGAAGGAGAAGGTGACGGTCGGCGATATGGTGACCATGGACCGCACCACCGAATCGTGCGGAGATACCTTCTTCGGCAAGGCGATGGATGACCGGGTGGGCGTGTTCGTGATGATTGAGACCATGCGCCTGTTGAAGGACGTGCGCACCGAAGTAGACATCTACGCTGTCGCCACCGCACAGGAGGAGGTCGGCTTGCGGGGAGCCACCACCTCGGCGTATGCGATAGAGCCAGATATCGGCATCGCGCTGGACGTCACCCTCGCCAACGACTACCCCGGTCCCTCCGAGACCGAGACGGTTACGAAGCTGGGACAGGGCGTCGCCATCAAGATTATGGATGGAAGCCTGATTTGCCATCCGAAGCTGGTGGAGCACTTCCGCGAGATTGCCGAACGCGAGAACATTCCGCACCAGATGGAGATCCTGCCTCGCGGCGGCACCGACGCGGGCGCACTTCAGCGCAGTCGTTCGGGCACGGTCAGCATCACCATCAGCATCCCCACGCGCTACGTGCATACCGTGAACGAAATGGTGCACCGCAAGGATATCGAGTCGGCGGTCAACCTGCTGGCACGCTACCTGCAGGAGGCACACAGCGGGGATTACCGATACTGAGTCTGTGAGGGTGGGGCTGGAAACAAGCCTCACCCGAGTCAGATGTCGCTCCGAAACTAGATGTTTGCTTACGTTGCCCAGATGTGGTATTGGTTGACACAAACTTATCTCAGTTGGCGAACACTTCGAATGACACTGCTAACCATTTCACAGGCAGCACAGCGAATCGGCACCGACGAGCAAACCATCTGTCGGTGGATCGAGGCGGGACTGTTGACTCCGCAACGCATCCTAGTGCCTCAGCGTCAAGCCAAACGCGGCGCCCCTGTGCACAGCTCCACCCCAGGGTACGCTATCCCAGTGGACTCCGTGCTAATCGATGCCGAGGAGATCGATGAGATTGCTGAGTTGGAAGGGTGGCTGTTAATCGCCTCTGAGTCCTTACAGCGAGAAGAAACTGACCGAAGAGCAGTTCGATGGATGGGTCTTACGAGCGAAGAGAGATTGTTACAGGCCGCCTTACAGAAAGAGAATTACAGGGCGTCAAGGGGTACATCAGAAGGGCTTGTGGGCTGGAACGCTTAAGGTGCTACGGGCAGAGTACCAGGTTATCGTCAAGGAGTGTATCAGAAGGGCTTGTGGGTTGTAACCCCGATGTCACCTCTCCTGCACTTTTCCCCGCAGTGTGCTATACTGAAGGTATGAACGGAACGGTGCGGCGCGGCAACCTCATCGTGCTATCGGGACCCAGCGGGGTGGGCAAGGACACACTGCTGGCGGGGCTGTTGAAACGAGTCGACGGCGTGGTCAAATGCCTGACCGCCACCACCCGTCCCCCTCGCGAGGGTGAGCGGCATGGCGTGGACTACCTCTTCCTGAGCATTGAGGAGTTCGAACGGTGGATTGCCGAGGGCAGGTTTCTGGAGTACGCACGCTACAATCAGGCGTACTACGGCACGCCCCTGCACCTGGTGGAAGAAGCGCGGGCGAAAGGGCTGGATGTGATCCTCAAAATTGAAGTGCAGGGTGGACTGCAGGTGCGCCAGCGGGTGCGCGAGGCGATACTGATTTTCGTTCAGCCCCCCAGCATGGAGGTTCTGCGCCAGCGTTTGACCGCGCGCGGCACCGACACCCCCGAACAGATAGAACGCAGACTGCGCATCGCCGAAGAGGAGATGCGCGTGATGCCCCAGTATGACTATCTGGTGACCAACGACCATCTGGAGCAGGCGATAGACCTCCTGCGTGCCATCATTCTTGCCGAGCGGGTGCGAATACGGAAGGAGTAGAGCATGTCGGTCTTTGAGGGCAAACATATCCTGCTGGGCGTGACGGGCAGTATCGCGGCGTATAAGGCGGCGGATATCGCCTCCAAGCTCACTCAGGCGGGCGCGGAGGTGGATGTGGTGCTGACCGAACATGCCCGCCGCTTTATCACGGAGATAACCTTCCGCGCTATCACCCGACGCCCCGTGCTGATTGACCTCTTTGACGAGCCGGAGGAGCGACAGATCGCGCATATCCACCTCGCCAAACGCGCAGACGTCCTGTTGATTGCCCCCGCGACGGCGAACATTCTGGCGAAGCTGGCTTATGGCATCGCCGATGACCTGTTAACCACCCTCGCGCTGGCGACGCAGGCGAAGCTGGTGATTGCGCCCGCCATGAATACGGTGATGTGGCAGCATCCCGCCACCCAGCAGAGTGTGCGTATTCTGGAGGAGCGCGGTGCACGCTTCGTGTATCCGGTGGAGGGGATGCTGGCGTGCGGGGACGTGGGCGCGGGCAAACTGGCGGACACCCCCACCATCCTGCAGGCGGTTGAGGAGGTGCTGAATCCGCCCCTTCGCGGCGTGCGCGTGCTGGTTACCGCTGGTCCCACCGAAGAACCGATAGACGCGGTCCGGCACATCTCCAACCCCTCTTCGGGCAAAATGGGCTATGCAGTAGCGGAGGAAGCGGTTCGGCAGGGCGCAGAGGTGACGCTGGTGACGGGACCGACCCTGCTGGAGCCTCCCGCTGGTGCGAAAACCGTTCACGTGCGCACCGCCCAGCAGATGCTGGATGCCTGCCTGCAGGTGTATGATGAGGTGGACGTGGTCATCTCCACCGCTGCCGTCAGCGATTACCGCCCCGCCGAGGTGTGGCAGGGCAAGCGCAAAAAAGGCGAGCAGGAGTGGACCATACGCCTTGTGTCCAACCCCGATATTCTTCGTACTTTAGGCGAGCGCAAAGGCAGACATATCCTGGTGGGCTTCGCGGCGGAGACCGAAGAGCTGTTGCGCAACGCTCAGACCAAACTGCGCGAGAAGAATCTGGACCTGATTGTGGCTAACGATGTGTCGCAGGAGGGTTCGGGCTTTCGGACAGACACCAACCGGGTGACGCTTCTGTGGGCAGACGGCTCTCAGCAAGCCTTGCCGCTGATGAGCAAGCGCGAGGTCGCACGATACCTGCTGGAAGCCATCCGACAGAAGTTGCTGGCTCGCTGAGCACGCTTGAAACGGCTTCGGCTCACCCTTCACATTGCCCGATGCGTTACCCTTTGGAGGGCAAGGCGCCCGCCGAGCCGTGTCTGCGGAATGAGGGCTTCCGCGCTTCACCCTTCAGAGTGCGCACCTGTATCAAAGACGTGGTATAACAGATACTGGAAATGTTTGCAGATTCCAGGGTACGGAGGTGATGACAGAGTGAGCGGGAGCGAGATTCGTTTCGGCACCGATGGCTGGCGTGGCGTGATTGACGAAGATTTTAACGAGGCCAACGTACGATTGGTAGCCAGAGCGGTTGCGGAGTACCTGCATCATGCCAGGCCTGAAGGGCATAGCGTGCTGGTGGGGTATGATAACCGGTATAAGTCAGAGGTCTTTGCCCGCGCGGCAGCCGAAGAGCTGGCACGATGCGGTCTGCCCACGCTTCTTTCCGAAAGTTCGTTGTCCTCGCCTGCGCTATCGTTTGCCGTTCACCATCGGCGGGCGCAGGGAGGGGTGATGATAACCGCCAGCCATAACCCACCGCAGTTCAACGGCTTCAAGTTCAAAGCAAACTATGGTGGCTCTGCATTGCCCGAAATCACGGAACAGATTGAAGCTCATCTTCAGCGTCTGCTGGCTGGGGAACAGGCAAGCGTGCACTCCCCTGCAGAGCTGCGCACTGAAAACCTCACGGACGAGTACCTCCAGCACCTCAAAACGCTGGTGAATCTGCAGAGCATTCTGGATGCCGGCTTCAAGGTAGTCACCGATGCCATGCACGGTTCGGGCGCGGGCTACCTGCGCACCTTGCTGACCGGTGGACGCACGCAGGTTATCGCCATCCGTGAAAACCGCGACACGCAGTTCGGCGGCGTCAACCCCGAGCCGATTGCCCCCAACCTGGGCGCGTTGATGGAAACGGTGCGCCGGGAGCGCGCAGACATCGGTATCGCGCTGGATGGCGACGCCGACCGGGTGGGCGCGGTGGATGAGCAGGGCAACTTTGTGGACAGCCACCGAATCTTTGCCATCACCCTGTACCATCTGGTTCAGCGTCGGGGCTGGCGCGGTCGCGTGGTCAAAACGATCTCTACCACCAACATGATCGACGCGCTGTGCCGGCACTTTGACCTGCCGCTGACCGTCACGCCCATTGGTTTCAAGTACATCTGCGAGAACATGTTGAAGGGCGATGTGCTGATTGGCGGCGAGGAGAGCGGCGGCATTGGTATCCAGCACCACATCCCGGAGCGCGACGGCGTGCTGATGGGCTTGATGCTTCTGGAAGCGATGGCAATCAGCGGGAAGCGGCTCAGCGAGCTGGTGCAGGAAGTGTTTGACCTGGTGGGCGAGCACCATTATAACCGCGTTGACCTGCACCTGGAGCGCGAGGAGATGCCCACCGCCCGCCAGCGCATTGTCGAGACGGAGGCGCGGGAGGTTGCCGGTTTGCCCGTCGCCAGCATCGACCGCATGGACGGCACCAAGTTCCTCTTCGAGAACGGCGCGTGGCTGTTACTGCGTGCTTCGGGCACAGAGCCGGTGGTGCGTGTGTACGCCGAAGCCTCCAGCCCTGAGCTGGTGGAGCGACTCCTGCGGGCAGGCGAAGCGCTGGTGCGCGGGAAGTAAAACCTGCCCGCCCCCACTGAACCTTTCGCCTGCAGGTGCGTCTGAAGGGTGGAGGTGGATTTTTCAATGCTTCAGCAACCCGACCTGTGGACGATCCCGATCGACGGCGTACTGCGCACCGCACTGGCGTATCCTGGTTCAGATGCCCAGCGCAAGCCGTCGCCGGTAGTGTTTGTGTTTCACGGTTTCACCGGCAACGCCTATCACGCCGCCCGGGCATACAGCGTGCACACCGAATGGAAAGAGGCAACGGTTGTCTATCCGCAGGGGTTAACCGTGTACAGTCCTCGCCTGTTGCGGAGTGGTCCCGGCTGGCAACATCGCCCGGGCGAATATGAAGACCGCGACCTGAAGTTTGTAGACGCACTGCTGAAAGAGGTGAAGGCTCGTTACCAGGTAGACGAGAGGCGGGTATATGCCTGCGGGATGTCCAATGGGGCGTTGTTCTGCTTTCTCCTGTTGACCGAGCGACCGCATCCCTTCGCGGCGTTTGCCCCCGTAGCCGGGGCGGGCGGACTGTTCCTGCTGAAAGCGCGCACTCCGCGACCAGTGATGATGGTCAACGGCAGGGCGGATAGGCTGGTATCTTTCCAGTCCGCAGAGCGCACACGCGACCTCCTGCTTCGGCTGAACGACTGTCGTGGCGAAGGTAAAGAGTGGGCAAAGGGGTGCGTTCTCTATCCGTCCGCCAAAGGGCAGAA
>CAZOGB010000024.1:38637-44317 GCA_964579145.1 uncultured bacterium
CACAGAGGGTTGCCCCTACAGACGGTTTCACCATCCAATCCAATTTGACAACCACTCCCCTGCCCGATTAAGATAGACACTATGAATGTAGCCCAGCATTCCCAGGAGAACACGAGGGACGATTCGCACCGAATTGCGGTAGAGACCGACGACCGCTCGATTGTGGTTTCGGCGGGGGCGGGTTCGGGCAAGACGCAGGTGCTGGCGGAGCGTTTCGTGCATCTGGTGCGCACCGAACGGGCGCGGGTAGACCAGATACTCACCATCACCTACACCCGCAAGGCAGCGCGCGAGATGAGGGAGCGCATTAGCCACCTGCTGGAGCGCGAGGGGATTGCTGAAGCCAGCTGGCTGGTGGAAAACGCCTACATCAGCACGATTGACTCCCTGTGTGCCCGCCTGATTCGCGAGAACCCATTCGAGAGCACGTTCGATCCCTTCTTCCAGCAGCTGTCCGAGCACGATGCGGAACGGCAGTTCTACCATGCCTTCGACCGGATGGTGGACAGGCACAGCGTACAGTCGGAAAGCTCCATCGGCAGGCTGTTGCGTGAGGCGTTTGGCAGGATGCGCTTTGGCAGTGACCCCCATGACGCCCTGCACACCCTTCGCCAGGACCTGTATCAGGCGATGGAGACCATCCGTCTGTTCGGTTGGACGCGCGAGCAGTTGTTAGAGTGGGCGGACGAGATAGACCAGACCCCCCAATACGTCGTGTGGCAGGTGCTGAAACTCCTGCGCCATGCCCTGCTTCCCGGCGTGAAGGCGGCACTACACATCCTGTCAGGCGACGACTCGCTGGCTGACGAACTGCGTCGGCTACAGCTTGCACTGGAAAATCTGCAAATGGAGGGCGACCCGATTGGGGTGGTTTCTGCCCTGCGGCAGGCTCTGCTGGTGCGCCAGGGCGACACCCACGTCCAGCACCCGGTGGTTGCCGAGTGTTTAGGGCGGTTGCAGGAGTGGCTGCCGGTGCTGGCTGAGACGAAACTGCAGAAGGAGATGGAGCAATCCTGGCGCACGAGCACCACCCTCCGCCTGCTGGTAGAAGCATGGGACGAGTATCAGCGAGTGAAAGCCGATTCTCAGCAGTGTGACTTTGCGGACATCATGTCGGAAGCCATACGCCTCCTGCGCGAACACCGCACGGTGCGTCAGCGCTATCGCCGCAGGTTCCGCTTTGTGATGGTGGATGAGTTTCAGGACGCCAACCACCTGCAGATGGAGCTGATCACCCTGCTGAGCAGTGGTAAAAACCTGTTCGTGGTGGGTGATGCCCAGCAGTCTATCTATGCCTTCCGCCATGCGGATGTCGCGCTGTTCCGTCAGATGGAGCGCAAGGCACGGCAGAACCCCGAGCAGGCTCTGCTGGTCAACATTGATCGGAACTTCCGCTCGCGCCCGGAGATACTGCAACTGGTCGAGTCGATATACCGGGTAGTGTGGTCTCCATCTATCGGCGGCGACAGATACCGCCGGATGCGCAGCGCACGGCACTTTGCGCCTAAAGACCAGCCCAGCGTGGAGTTTGTGCTGGTGCCGCCCGCGACGAACGATATGCTATGGGCACTGCTGGCGGAAGCGACCGCCCAGCACATCCGACAGGCTGTTCAGGAAGGGCGCATACGGATTACCGCGCGTGGTGAGGAACAGGGACAGCCCCTGCGCTACCGCCATATCGCCATCCTGCTGAGGCAGACGAGTCAGGTGGCGCTGTTTGAAGAGGCTCTCGCCCGTGCAGGAGTGCCGTTCTACAACACCGCACGTCGTCACTACTTTGTCCAGCCGGAGGTACGCGACCTCGTCTTTGCACTCACGGTGTTTGATTCCCCTACCAACGACGTCGCGGTCGCGGTGACGCTGCGCTCTCCGCTGGTAGGGGTCAGCATGGATACGCTGTACGCCTCCGCGCTGGAGGCACAGCGTCTGGGGAAGGGAACGCCGCTGTGGCTTGGAGTAAAGCGGTGGTTGGAGAAGGGGGCTACCGGTGCCGATGCCGACGCCGTGCGCGAATTTCTGGCGCTGATAGAGCGATTGCAGGCGCAGGCAGGTACGGCAGACGTCTTCCGGGTGCTGGCTACCCTCGTGAACGAAACGCAGTATGAGACCCGTTTGCTGTGCCGACCCGACGGCAAACAGCGGGTGGCGAACGTGCGCAAATTGTTGCAAATCGCGGCCGAGAACCGTCAGATGCCCGTCACCGCGTTTGTGGAGATGGTGAACGAGCTGGAGCGTATCGCCCTGCGGGAGGGCGAGGCGCCTGTGCTGGAGGAGATGGCGGATGTGGTGCGCATCTACACGGTGCACGGCGCGAAGGGTCTGCAGTTTCCGGTGGTCTACCTGCCCGACGTGGCGCGTCCTATCTACCGCAAGCCCCAGAACAGGCTGGTCGCCTGCATTCCATCCCAGCGGTTTCTCGCCCATGATTTCACCAGAGACTCGCCCCTGCCGATAGCAGCGGGGATATGGAGCAGACAGCGCGAGCGCGAAGAGGAGCTGCGCGTGTGGTACGTGGCGATGACCCGCGCCATTGAGCATCTGGTGTTTGTCGCGCCGAACAGCGCAGGGAAGTTGTGGTGGAACCTGTTTCTGGACGCCCTGCAGTTACCCCACTTCTTCGCGGAGGATACGGTGGTACAGGTCGGTGAGAACTGTGCCGTGCAGGTGCATGTTATGTCAGAGCAGAACGTTGGTGGAACCGCTCAGACGGAGGAGATGCGCCTCCAGCAGCTGGCGCAATGGCTGGACGGACGCGCCGAATGCAGTGTCGAGGATTTGATCGAATGGTTGAGCGATTAGGTCAGGATGCCATCTGCTCCAGCGCCTGCTCAAAGGCGGAGAGGGTGTCTGCCTCCATCGCCAGGTCAAACAACTGCTGAAGAGCCTCCTCCGACTGAACTCGCTCCAGACGCTCCTCCAGCTCAGCAGATATATCCCCAAACCGCTTCTGCAGAGCGCGAAGGATGGAACGGCGCATCCCAGCCTGAAGACCCTGCTGAATGCCTTGCTCCATTCCTCGTCGCATCGTATATCGCTCTGGTGTCGTCAAACTATCCTGGTCTGGTGTCTCATGGAGAGCTTTTTCGCGAAGCAGGAAGTGGTTTTCTGCTCAACGGAGGGGCGAACTCCGGGTAGCGGAAGCCTTTCCCGCTGTGTCCCAGAATTCGCCCGCGAAGAACGGTGGGTGCTAAGCGGCGGTTTCTGCCAGCTTTTGCGCTTCCTGAGTGTCCACGCGAATGCCCGGCCCCATTGTGGAAGAGACGGTGATGCCGCGCAGATACCGCCCTTTCGCGGCGGCGGGTTTCGCTTTGAGCAGGGCGTCAATGGCGGTGTTAAAGTTCTCCACCAGCTGGTCCACCTCAAAAGAGGCTTTGCCGATGGGCATATGCACGATCCCCGCCTTTTCCACGCGGAACGCCACGCGCTTGCTCTGCTTCAGGTCGCGCACGACGCGGTCGATGTCGTTGGTGACGGTTCCCGACTTGGCGTTGGGCATGCGCGGACCGAGCAGACGCCCCAGTCGGCTGACCTGGGGGACCATATCGGGGGTGGCGACTAGCACGTCGAAGTCGCGCCAGCCCTGCTGAATCTGCTGGATAAGGTCTTCTGCGCCCACCACGTCTGCCCCCGCGTTCAATGCCTCTTCTGCTTTTTCGCCTTTGGCGAACACCGCCACCTTCACTTTCTTGCCGGTACCATGAGGCAGGGTGGTGGTGCCGCGCACCATCTGGTCGCCATGACGCGGGTCGACGCCCAGATTGACCGCGATGTCGATGGTTTCATCAAACCCTGCGTTGGCGAGCGATTTCGCCAGCTCCAGCGCCTCGCGCACACCGTAGAGACGGTTGCGGTCTACCTTCTGTTTCGCTTCCAGATAGCGTTTGCCTCGTTGTGGCATGGTTCGTATCCTCCTGTGGTGTGTTTTTCGGGTTTACCCCTCCCACAAGGGGTATCTCTGTTTTCGTGCGAAACCCCTCTCCGTTCAGGAGAGGGGACGATTTGCGGACAGCTTGAACCTTTCGCTACGAAGACACTATCTCGATACCCATCGAGCGTGCGGTTCCCGCCACAATCTTCATCGCCGCCTCCTCGTCATTGGCGTTGAGGTCGGGCATTTTGGTGCGGGCGATTTCACGCAACTGTTCCATCGTGATTTTGCCGACCTTTTGCTTGTTTGGCGCACCAGAACCCTTTTCCACACCCGCCGCTTTGCGCAAAAGCTCCGAAGCGGGCGGTGTCTTCGTCACGAAGGTGAACGAGCGGTCCTCGTAGATGGTGATTTCCACCGGCACGATAGAACCCACCTGCGAGGCGGTTCGCTCGTTGTACGACTTGATGAACTCCATCATATTGATACCGTAGGGACCCAGCGAGGACCCTACGGGTGGGGCAGGGGTTGCCTTCCCTGCTGGGATTTGCAGTTTGACCACTGCCAGAATCTTTTTCGCCAACGTCTACCCTCCGTTCAGGCGCGTCTTTACGTGATTTTTTCTACCTGCTCGAAATCAAACTCGACGGGCGTATCCCGTCCGAAGAGCGAGATCAGCACGCGCACTTTTTCTTTATCTGGTAGCACCTCCTGGATGGTGCCGTGAAAATCGGTAAATGGACCAGACACCACGCGTACCTGTTCACCTGGTTGCCATGCGATGCGAGGCTTCTTCTGAGTGCCCTCGACCGTTTCCAGGATGGCTTCGACCTCTTTTTCCTGCAGGGGCACTGGTTTGTCGCCCGATGTCACGAAGCCTGTAACGCCCGCCGTGCTCTTCACCAGGTACCACGTCTGTTCGTCCAGTATCATCTCGATCAGGATATAGCCGGGGAAGATTTTTCGGCTGACGGTAATCTTCTTGCCCTGGCGGGTGCGCATTTCCTGTTCGGTGGGCACCAGGATGCGGAAGATACGGTCACGAAGCCCCATCGCCTCCGCACGTCGCTCGATGGCGGTCTTCACTTTGTTCTCATGACCGGCGTAGGTATGTACGGCATACCATTGCTTTTGCATTGCCCACCCTCAGAACAGTTTCAATGCGCGGGTCACCCACGAGAGCAGAGCATCCAGTGCACCGATAAAAGCGCCCGTTACCACAATAAAGCCGATGACAATCGTGGTAGAACGGATGACCTGCTCGCGTGTTGGCCACTCACAACGCTTCAGTTCGATCCACACATCGTTCAGAAAGCGACGGATGCGCTCGATGCTCGGCGATCGGCGAACTGGAGGTTTGCCCGCTCCCGAGGAAGCAGGTTTCGCTCGCTCCGTCTCCTTCGTCTTCGTTTTCGCTATACCCATAACGGTTGTCTCTCTTGACGCCTCGATTTTACAGACAAATGGCAGGGGTGGAGGGACTCGAACCCCCGACCGCCGGTTTTGGAGACCGGTGCTCTACCATGCTGAGCTACACCCCTGCACACCGTCGCGCAGGTTTACCTGCGCGCAAAAACCGCTTACTTGACCTCACGATGCACCACATGGTGGCGGCATCGCGGGCAGTACTTGCGCAACTCCAGCCTGTCCGGGTCGTTAATCCGGTTCTTGGTCGTGGTGTAGTTGCGCGAACGACACTCGGTGCAAGCCAGCGTGATGATTATCCGGTTCTCTTTGTTCTTGCTTGCCATCGCCTTCTCCTGCTGTTACTCGATAATCTTGGTCACCACGCCTGCACCGACCGTGTGACCA
>CAZOGB010000025.1:0-44117 GCA_964579145.1 uncultured bacterium
CGTGGTCAAAGCATCGCCCACCGTTGGTTAAACTGTTGATAACGCCGATTTCCATGGTTATCTCCTTACGCAACGCTCCGATAAGCAGTTTCGGGAGATTTTAAGGATTGTCCTGCTTTGGGGAAGGATTTGACTTCCCGATATGGTATATCCTATAATAGTATACTGAAATATACCTATATTTAACGGCTTATGTGGAAACCAGGCATCCTTTGTGTTCATACAGCAGGATTTGCGCTACGAGCACAGGGCGCACCGGAGCATCTGCCCGCGGTGGTCTTGCGGGATGGATACGTCGTGGAAGTGAATGCGCTCGCGCGAGAGATGGGCGTCGTACCGCTGATGCCGCGCTCTGCGGTCAGCGCGATTTGCCCGCAGGCGGTTCTGCTTCAGGAAGATGTTGAGGCGGTACGCCAGCTGCGTGTACGGTGGCTGGACCGATGCGCACGCCTGGCGCTGGCAACCGAACCGATAGATGAAAACACCCTACTGCTGGACTGGCGAGGGTTCGCTGATAGAGGAAGGGGTGCGATACGAACACTGTTCGCAGAGGCTCGTCGGATGGGCATCTCTATCCGGGCGGGGCATGGTGTCGGCAGGGCTACGGCTCAGATAGCCGTGCGTGCGGCGGAGCAGTCTGCTCGTTTTCTGGTGGTCATCGGTCATCCTCTGAGGGATTCTCTGTGGCCTCTGCCTCTGCGACTGTCGCCCGAGGTGCAGGTTTCTGTGGTAGAACGCTGTGAGCGACTGGGCTGGAAGCGGTTTGGCGACCTTGCCTCCGTTTCGCTTTCTACCGTGCGTGCGCTGGTTGGCGAGGAGGCATTGCCCATTTGGTATCTCGCGCAGGGTGTGGATAGCACGAAGGTGGCTGCGCTGTACCCGCCGCCGCAATGGGAGAGGCAGGGGGACTTTGACCATCCTCTGACCGAAGAGAGCGTTCGCTTCACATGGTATCAGGTTGCCTCTGCCCTTGCGCATCAGTCGCGTCAGCTGGGGCGTGGTATCGCGGAAATCCATCTCCTTCTGGTGGACGAGCGCGGCGGGAAGCACAACCTGAAGCGCATCCTGCGGGATAGCATCTCGGACGAGCAAGCCATCTATGCGCAGATACTTCGTCTCTGGCAGATGCGCCCGGCAAGCCTGCCCCCCATCTCCTGGAGGGTGCGAGCAGTGTGGGCAAGCAGATGCCGGGCACAGCAGATGCAGATAGACACCTCTTCCCCCGCCCGTCGCGAGGTAGAACATACAGTGCAATGTCTGCAGAGGCGGTTCGGAAAGAGGGCTTGCTTTTTGCTCTCTCAGCAGGAACCCGACTGGAGCAGGAGGATGCGCAGTTACTATGAGCCGACGAACCTTTCCGTCTATCACAGTGGAAACGGACTCGAACCACCTCCCGTATCAGGTTCACTGTAGAGGGCGTACCTACCGGGTGCAGGTGATAGACGAATGGCAGGAAACTCGGCGCTGGTGGCAGGGCGAGGCGAAGTGCGTTTTCTACCGACTGAGCACCGACGATAAGCGGGTGCTGGACGTTTGCTGGGAACCAGAGAGCGGACAGTGGACATTGCTCGGCTGGCACGACTGAAGGAGATAACGTCATGCGTGCGTATGGTATTCATCTACACGTGCACTCAGGGTACAGTTTCCTGGACGGTGCGAGTTCGGTACAGGACCTGGTATCCGAAGCGGTTCGCTATGAGATGCCTGCTTTAGCCCTGACCGACCATCACGGGCTGTATGGTGCTGTGCGATTCGTCCAATCCGCCTGCCAGCAGGGCATTCAGCCGATACTGGGCGCGGAAATTACCCTGGAAGACAGCTCCCACCTAACGCTACTGTGCGAGACCGAACGGGGATATTCCAACCTTTGCCAGTTGCTCACTCGGGCGCATATCGAGTCGCCACGCGGAGAGCCGCGCGTCCGCCTCGAGTGGTTGCCTGATTATGCGGAAGGGCTTATCGCGCTGACGGGATGTCGTCTGGGCAGGTTCACCTATCTACTGCGTGCAGGGCGCTACGAACAGGCGCGTCAATGGCTGGTCGCTCTGCGTAATATTTTTGGCAAGGACCACCTTTTTGTGGAGCTACAGCACACTTACAAGCCGGGTGACACCTGGATCGTGAATCGACAGGTGGAGGCTGCCCAGCACCTTGGGGTGCCGGTTGTCGCCACAGGCAACGTCCACTATGCTCGCGCCGAATCCTTCGCCATACACGACCTGCTAACATGCGCCCGATTAGGCGTCACGCTCACCGAGGCGCACCCCCGCCGCCCGATTAACGACTGTAACAGCATCGGTATCGCCCAGCGCTGGAAAGCACTCTACCACAAGTACCCGGAAGCATGGCGAAACAGTTTGGAAATTGCCCAGCGATGCACTCAACGCCCGCTGGTGCTGGGGCGCAACCTGTTTCCCCGTTTCCCTCTCGGAAGGGGAGAGGATCCCGCCTCGGTGCTGATGGCTCTGGTTCGGCAGGGCGCGCGCCGGCGCTATGCCGCTATCACCGCCTCATTGCGAAGCCGACTGCGGCGCGAACTGCGTGTCATCTGCGAACTGGGCTATGCAGACTATTTCCTCGCGGTGCATGACCTGATCCAGTTTGCCCAGCAACAGCGCATCCGCTACAGCGCACGCGGGTCTGTCTCCGACAGCGCGGTTGCCTATGCGCTGGGTATCAGCGATGTCGACCCCGTGCGGCGCGGACTCCCGTTTGAACGCTTCCTCTCTTTCGAACGAAGCCAGAAGCCGGATATCGACCTCGATTTCGATGCCGAGCGGCGCGAAGAGATTTTCCACTATGTGCGACGGCGCTACGGCGAAGAGCACGTCGCCATGGTAGGCACTTTTTCTACCTACCGCGCCCGCTCCGCTGTGCGTCTGGTTGGCAAGGTTCTGGGGCTTCCTGCCGAACTGGTGGACCGTCTGGCGAAAAGGATACCGCCTTTTTGCTATGCAGATGATATCGAGAGGGCGTTCGCCTCAGCCCCCGAACTGCGTGAGAGCGGCTTTACTACAGCACAGTTGCACCTGCTCTTGCGCCTGGCGGAGCAGATAGCCAACCTCCCGCATCATCTCGGCACGCACCTGGGCGGCATTATCATCAGTCGCGACCCGGTGTCGACGATTGTGCCTGTTCAGATGTCCCCAATGAACAGAAGAGTTGTGCAGTGGGACAAGGATGATGTGGAGGAGGCGGGCTTCATCAAGCTGGACCTGCTTTCTCTGCGGATGTTGTCCGCTGTACAGCGCACCGAGGAGCAAATTCGTCTCAGGTTGCCAGACTTTCGGGTCTGCAACGTCCCCTATGATGACCCAGCCACTTTCCAGATGATCCAGGAGGGAGAAACCATCGGTGCGTTTCAGATAGAAAGCCCCGCTCAACGCGCACTGCACACCCAGTTGAACTCGCAGAGCCAGATGGACATCGATATCAGCGTCGCCCTGATACGCCCCGGTCCCATTCGCGGCGACATGGTCTCCCCCTTTGTGGCGCGTCGCAACGGCGAGGAACCCATTACCTACCTCCATCCAGATATCGAGCCCATCCTGCGCCATACGTGCGGAGTGCCTGTTTTTCAGGAGCAAATCATCCTGATCGCCTGCCGAATGGCGGGGTTTACTCCGGGCGAAGCAGACCAGCTGCGCAAAACGATGACGCATAACCGCTCGCGCCAAGAGATGGAGAAGCTGGGCAACCTTTTTGTGCAACGCGCCGTGCAGAGGGGCTACCATCCCCGGCTGGCGATGCGCGTTTACGAATGGATTTATGGGTTCGCTGGCTATGGATTCCCTGAAGCACATGCCGCCAGCTTCGGCGACACCGCCTACAAGACCGCTTATCTGCTCCGCCATTACCCCGCCGAGTTCTATGCCGGACTGCTCAGCAGTCAGCCCATGGGCTACTACTCGCCAAACACGCTGGCTCTGCAGGCGCGACGACGCGGTATCCGCATTCTACTGCCCGATGTCAACCGAAGCGAGGTGCACTGCACGGTGGAAGAAGGCAATATCCGCCTTGGATGGTGCCGTGTCAAAGGGATGAGCCGAGACGAGATGGAGAGCCTGCTGGAAGCGCGTTCACGCGGTCCGTTTTATTCGCTGGATGACCTGTGCTGTCGGACAAATCTGAGGCGAGATACCCTGGAAAGGTTGGTGCTGTGCGGCGCCTTCGACGGGTGGGACGCGAACCGTCGGCAGTGGCTCATGGAACTGCACAGGGCGTTAGCCCGACGGCAGGCGGCTGGCTCCCTGTTTCATACCGATGAACTCTATCAGCCACTGGAAGAGGTGGAGGATTTTACGCCCTGGGAGAAGTTTCTGTTCGAATGGGATATTCTCGGATTGAGCGTGGATTGCCATATCATGAGCTACTTGCGCGACTCGCTGAGACGCGAAGGCATTCTGAGCTCCGCTGACCTGCCATCTTTGCCTGATGGTAGAAAAGTAAGGGTCGCTGGGCTGGTGGTATCTCCACATCGTCCCCCAACGCGAAGCGGGCGCAAAGTGCTTTTCTTCTCCCTCGAAGATGAGTTTGGGCTGGTGGATGCCGTCATGTTCGAGAATACCTATCAGGCATTCGGACACTGGGTGATTACGCAACCGATAGTGGTGGTCGAGGGGGTTCTGCGACGACGCGGGCGAGGCATCAGCCTGATAGCGCACAACGCCCGAGCTTATGCTCGCTCTGAGCACAGCAAGTCGTCTCAGCCTGTCCATGCCTTCCCGACGGTCAACGTCTGAGGGTATAATCCCATCGGTGACGGCTATGCGCGAAATATACCTGGACCACTCGGCAACCACGCCTATCGCGCCCGAAGTGCAGACCGCCATGCTGGAGGCGATGCGCGAGGCGTGGGGCAATCCGTCCAGCATGCACCTGTTCGGGCGGCGGGCACGCGACCTGATAGACGAAGCCCGGGTGACGATTGCGCGCGCGCTGGGCTGTCTGGATGCGGAGGTGTTCTTCACCAGCGGCGGCACCGAGTCCGACAACATGGCGATTTTCGGCGCTGCGCGTGTCGCCCCGGCGCACAGACGGCACATCGTGACCACTACCATTGAACACCACGCCGTTCTGCACGCCTGCCAGCACCTGCAGGAAGACGGCTGGGAGGTGACGTATCTGCCCGTTGACCCCTACGGCATGGTGGATCCCGACGACGTGCGCCGCGCCATCCGCGAAGACACCTGGCTGGTCAGCGTGATGCACGCCAACAACGAAATCGGCACGCTCCAGCCTATCCGCGAGATTGCCCAAATCTGCCGCGAGCGAGGAGTGTGGCTCCACAGCGACGCCGTGCAGACCTTCGGTTTGCTGGAGGTGAAGGTGGACGAACTGGGGGTGGACATGCTCTCCGTGTCCGCGCACAAGCTGTACGGTCCGAAGGGAGTTGGTGCACTGTATCTGCGCGGTGGGGTCAAGATCGCGCCCCTGCTGGTTGGAGGGGCACAGGAACGCGAGCTGCGGGCAGGCACCGAGAACGTACCCGGCATCGTGGGCTTTGCGAAAGCGGTGGATCTGTGCGAACAGCTGGGACGTGAGCAGGCACGGCGAATCTGGCTCCTGCGCGAACGGCTTCGCCAGCAATTGGAGGAACGCCTGCCCGATATGGGGGTAAACGGTCATCCCTCCCAGTGCCTGCCGGGTATCCTCAGCGTGACCTTCCCGGGCGTTTCCGCCGAGAGTCTGCTGATTGCGCTGGACCAGCGGGGGATAGCGGCATCGGCGGGGGCGGCGTGCAGTGCGGGTTCCATTGAACCGTCGCATGTTCTGCTGGCGCTGGGCATGGACGAATCGCGGGCGATGAGCACCATCCGGCTCAGCCTGGGCAGGGGGAACACCTCGGAGGAGATAGACATCGCGGTGGAGATTATTGCCGAAGAGGTGAAGAGGCTTCAGCGCAGAGCGGTTGCATCTGCCCCTGTGCAGGGCATATAATATTTAACAAATCAACGCGGCAAGCCTCAGCTGCGAGGCACGAGGAGGGAGCGAACGTATGGGCAACGGCGTATTGCGAGTGTTAATCGGCGACGACGAACCGATTATCCGACTTGACCTCAAGAACATGCTGGAATCGCTGGGCTATGAGGTGGTCGCCGAGGCGGGCGATGGCGTGTCGGCAGTGGAAGCGGCGCGCACCCTGAAGCCCGATGTGGCGATACTGGACATCAAAATGCCCGGCATGGACGGCATCGACGCAGCGAATATCCTCAACAGCGAGAAGATTGCCCCGGTGGTACTGCTGACCGCCTTCAGCGATATGGACCTGATTAACCGCGCGAAGGAGGCAGGCGTGTTCGCCTATCTGGTGAAGCCGTTCCGCGAGAACGACCTGCGCCCCGCTATTGAAATCGCCATCTCGCGCTACAAAGAGTTCCTCGCGCTGGAGGAAGAGGTCAACGAACTGGAGGACAAGCTGGAGACACGCAAGCTGGTGGAACGTGCCAAGGGCATCCTGATGGACCAGTATGGTTTGAAGGAGCAGGAAGCGTTCCGCCGTATTCAGGTACAGAGCATGAACACGCGCAAGTCGATGAAGGAGATTGCCGAAGCCATCATCATTGCGCACAGCGTGTAGGTGAATATGCGTTTTCGCCCAAATCTGCGTCTGCGCAAAGCGATGCGCCTGTTCCGCCGCAACCCGCGCGGCGACGTGGCAGAAGATATGACGCTTCTGATAGAGGAGTTGCAGCTGAAAGAACGCCAGCTTCTGGAGGCACAACAGGTTATCGCGCAACTGCAGGCGCAGCTGGAAGAACAGTCCGCAGAAGTGGACGCCCTGCGGCGCATCGGCGCAGCGGTAGGTTCGGCGTTTGAAGTGGAGGAGACGCTGAACGCGCTGGTAGAGGTCGCCCTGCGCCTCACCGGCACCGAGTCTTGCCATATCTACCTGCTAAACGATAGCCGCACCGAGCTGGTGCTTCGCGCCGCCGATGAAGAGGCACGCCCGATGGTGGGCAAGATACGGCTGAAAGTAGGGGAAGGCATTACCGGCTGGGTAGCGCGAGAGAAACGCTATGTTGCCGTGCCGCGCGAAGCATACAAGGACCACCGCTTCAAGTACTTTCCCGAAATGCGCGAAGGCGAATACGAATCCATGCTGGCAGCACCTCTACTGCACGAGAACGAAGTGATTGGCGTGATCAACGTGCGCACCCATCGCCCGCATGAGTACACGCGCAATCAGGTGCGTATCCTCTCCAACATCGCAGCGCAGGTCGCCGGCGTGATTGAACGCTCACGACGCCTCCAGCAGCTGGAACGCCGCGCCGAGCAGGTCTCTACCCTGACCGAAATCACCCGACAGATTGCCAGTAGCCTGTACCTGGAGGAGATTCTGCAGTTTCTGGTGAACATGACCGCGCAGGCGATGGGCTACAAAGTGTGTACCGTGATGCTTCTGGACGATGAGCGCAGGGAGCTGGTGCTCAAAGCCACCTCCAGTAAAAGCCAGGAGTACATCTCCAAACCCAACATCCCGCTGGGCGACAGCATCGCCGGGCGAGCGGTTCAGCAGGGACGTATCATCACCGTGCTCAACGTGCAGGAGCACCCGAACTATCGCTTCGCCGACATCGCCGCGAAGGAGGGGCTTTGCTCACTGGCGTGTATCCCCCTGAGCACCAAAGGGCGAACGCTGGGCGTGCTTAACTGTTATACCGACCGCCCCCATCAGTTCACCGAAGAGGAGCTGAACCTGCTGACCGCGCTGGCAAACCAGGCGGCGGTCGCGGTAGAACATGCCAAGCTCAGCCTGCGCTCCACCATCCTTCAGGAGATGCACCATCGCGTGAAGAACAATCTCCAGCAGATTGCCAGCCTGCTCCGCCTGCAGATGCACTACGCCGAGGGCGCCAGCGCCCGAGAGGTGCTGAACGAAAGCCTGAGCCGAATCCTTGCCATCGCCACCGTGCATGACCTGCTCTCTCGCGAAGACCTGGACATGGTTCCCGTCAGGCGACTGGCAGAGGTCATCCTGTTCCACACGCAACAGGGCTTAATCCCTCCCCACAAGCATATCAGTACCCGCGTCACTGGCGACGACTTCCTTCTGCCTCTTCAGCAGGCAACATCCTTTGCGCTGATTCTGAACGAACTGGTGCAGAACGCGGTGGAACATGGCTTCGGCGACAGGGATAACGGCAGTATCGTGATAAACATTCAGGAGGAACCGGACCGCTACTGCCTGACGGTGGTCAACGATGGCAAGCCCCTTCCCGAAAGCTTTGACCCGCGCAAAACAAGCACGCTGGGATTGCGCATTGTGGACGACCTGACGCGCGGAGGGCTGAGAGGTACTTTTGACCTGTTCAACTGCGAACAGGGCATCTGCGCCCGTGTTACGTTCCCTAAGGATACCGGTAACCCTGCTATATCAGAGGGGAGGCAAGGACATGAATGATGGGCTGAAAATGGTGTTTGAGCTGCAGAAAGTGGACATTCTGCTTGCGCATGTGGCGTCGCGTCTGCGTAAGCTGGACAGCGGGGAGACGCTCAAGCAGTCGGCAGAGGCAGCCGCGGCTCACTACGACAGGACGAGCGCAGAACACAAACGCCTTACCACCGACCTGCACGATGCGGAACTGGAACTGCGCTCGGTGGAGGAGAAGCTGAAGACGTTTGAACAGCGTCTGTGGAGCGGCACGGTGCGCAACCCCAAAGAGCTGGAAAACCTGGAGAAGGAGGTCAATGCCCTCAAACGCCAGCGCTCGCGCCTGGACGAGCGGGTGCTTGAGCTGATGGACCAGGTGGAAGCCTCGCAGAAAGCGGTGGAACAGGCTCGGCAACAGAAAGAGCAAGCCGAACAGGCATATCAACAGCACATGCAGGCGTATCTCGCCGAGAAACGCAAACTGGAAGCGGAGGGAGTGCGTCTCAAGCAAGAACGTCAGAAGCTGGCGGGACAGTGCGACCCGCAACTGCTTCAGCGCTACGAAGCCATCCGCCAGCGTCATGGAGGTATCGGCATTTCGCGAGTGGAAGGCGACTCGTGTATGGTCTGCCATACCAAAATCAGCACGAGTGCGCTCCGAGCCATCAAGAGCGGGCAGATTGTGCAGTGCGAAAACTGCAGTCGTCTGCTCTATCTGGAGGAGACATAAGGAATCTATTGGGAGGAGATTCTCATGCGTCATTCACAGATTCTTCAGGCGCACCGCTCCGTGCTGGTGGTGGTGGACATGCAGGAACCGTTTCTGCGCAGTATCTACGAGCGCGAGCGGGTAGTCGAGCGGTGTCGCCTGCTCATCCAGTCCGCCAATATCCTCAAAGTACCGGTGATTGCCACCCTGCAGTACGCCCAGAAGATGGGAGATGCTATTCCTGAAATTGCCGAAGTGCTCCCCGAAGGTTGTGTGCCTATCGACAAGATGTGTTTCAGCTGCTATGGCTCCGAGCCGTTCCGCTCAGCCCTGATGGCAAGCACGCGCACCCAGGTAGTGCTCTGCGGAGTGGAGTCGCATATCTGTGTAATGCAGACCGCTCTGGACGCGCAGTCGGCGGGGTTCCACGTGCAGGTGCCGGAGGATGCGGTCAGTTCGCGCTCGCGAGAGAACTGGCAGATTGCGATGCACCGGTTGCGCCACGCCGGGATAGTGGTTACCTGTGCGGAGTCGGTGGTGTACGAGTGGCTGGTGCAGGCTGGCACCGACGAGTTCCGACAGATATTGCCTCTGGTCAAGTAGTCCCAGATAAGCACAACCACCCGCCGCTGTCGGCGGGTGGTTTCACATGGTAGCCCCAGGGGGATTCGAACCCCCGATCTCCTGGCTGAGAACCAGGTGTCCTTGTCCACTAGACGATGGGGCCCTGTTGCCGAGCAGTATTATACACAACCTCTGGGCGATTTGTCAACCCAATGGGAGCACAATCCTGATTCATCCTGGAGGGCGAGGCTCCTGCCGAGCCGTTTGTTGACCTAACCCCCAGCCCCTTCCCTGCGAGGGAAGGGGAGTCAGATTCCTCCCCGCCTGCGGGGAGGTTGGGAGGGGCTGTCCTGCGCCGCGTAGGGGATGGGAGAGGGGTTTGCCTCCCCCTGCGAGGAGGTTAGGAGAGGTTAGGAGAGGTTTGAGAGGTGTGGTCAGCCCCCCTGTCGTCCCCCCGCAAGCAGGGGGACACTGCCTGCAGTTACGAGGGGCTGTCAGAAGTCCCTCCCCGCCTGCGGGGAGGTTAGGTGGGGCTTTTAGGTGTGGTCAGCCCCCCTGTCGTCCCCCCGCAAGCAGGGGGACATTCCCGCGCGCCCGCGGCGAGGTCGGGTGGGGCTATTTCGTCAAAACAGGGGCAACCATACAGGGTTGCCCCTATAGAAGCCTTTGTCCTGCAGGGCACGCCTTACAGCTCGCGGCGCGGACCAGCGCCTCCCGGGGGGCCACCGCCAGGGCGCATACCGGGCATGCGCGGGAACTCGAAGGGCTTGCCCAGCATCTTTTTCCACTGCTCCTGCTGTTGCGTCGTCAGTACCGCGAGCAGCTCCTTGTCCATCTGCTGGCGCAGTTGCTGCATCTGCTGCATCATTGCCTGGCGGTCTACGTTGGGTCCACGCCCCTGCTGCCACAACTGCATCTGCTTCTGTCCGTACTGCGCCACGATGTCACCAATCTTCTTGCGCTGCTCTTCGCTCAGGTTCAGCTCCTTCGCCACGTCCGGGCGTGCCAGTGCGGATGCTCCCTGCGCCTGCAGCTGCAATTCACGCAAGCGCGCCCTCTGGGCTGGCTGTAATACCTTCCCCAGCGCCTCATCCCACTTCTGCATCGCCTGCTCCATCAGCTTCTGGCGCTGTTCGGGAGTGGCATCACGCATCTGCTGCATCAGCGGCTGCATCTGCTCGCGCTGTTGACTCATTAACTGCTGAATCTGCTGCATCTGCTGTTCGGTGATGTTCAGCTCCTTCTGCACCTCAGGCATCATCAGCAAGCCGATGCCACCGCCCATGCCAAAGCCCATGCCGAACCCCATACCTCGCGGCTGTCGCGGGCCCGGTCCTCCAGGTCCTGGCTGTGCGAACACCGCCGACGCGAAAACCAGAACCACCAGTGAAGCCGTAAGCTTTTTCACTTCGGTCCCTCCTCCTGAAATATTTGTTCACCATTTATTGACGCACGCGGAGGGTAAAGGTTTCTACCGCAGCTATTCATCTCCAACCGCGCCGAAGTTCTGCACCAGCACCCCAAAGTCGAACAGGCTCACCTCGCCGTCACCGTCCAGGTCGGCGTTGGGGTTCCAGCCCTCGTCACCGGGCATCGTACCGAACGCCTGCACCAGTGCACCGAAGTCAAACAGAGTAACCTCGTTGTCGCCGTCGATGTCCCCGTTGATGAGATTCAACGACAGGCGCAGTGTGCCGAAAGCAAGCACGTTGTGAACGGTACGCCGCAAAAAGCGAGGCACGGCAATCGACACGTCCCAGATTCCGTTCATCTGGGTTGTCAACGTGAACTCGCCGTTGCTTCCCATGGTGACAGTGTATTGCTGGACAGGGGTGCTCTGTCCGGGTGAGCGGAGTTCCACGCTGACGGGCAACGAGGCAGGGTCGCCAGTAAATCCCTCCAAATACGTCTTCGCTCGGATCTGTACGTTCTGCTCTTCGCCGGTGTCCAGCAGGTACGCCTGATGCTTGTTGTCCGCTATGATACGAGCACGCCCCACGATGAACCGTCCATCGGGTGAAATGGCGGTGGCGGTTTCCAGCTCCACCCCCTGCAGTAACGAGGCGTAAACGGTGTTCAGGTCCTCCATACCCCTTTCCGGCGTCCAGCGAAAGGCGTGGAACTCACCGGACGGTATAGCCGACCATCCCACCACAACCGTGCCGCTGGCAGAGACGCCCGCTGCCTCACTCAGCGAGCCGCCCAGCGTGCCAAGGTCACTCCAGCCTGACCCAGCTACCCACCGACCGGCGTGCCATTGCCCGGAAGCGGTGCGCACTTTGCCTGCTACGATAGTGCCATCTGGAGCCACACCGTTGGCTGAACTGCGGTCAAAATAGATGCTCGCTTCGGGTAAACCGCCCAGCGACTGCATCCCGTTAGCTTCAGTCCAGATGAAGGCT
This sequence comes from uncultured bacterium, assembly GCA_964579145.1. GTDB lineage: Bacteria > Armatimonadota > HRBIN16 > HRBIN16 > HRBIN16 > HRBIN16. Next base: position 12,050 of record CAZOGB010000025.1, read on the forward strand.
GCGTTGTGATAGACGTCCGTGTCGGATGCCGGCACGCGGGTCCATCCGACCACGAATGTGCCATCCAGCGAAACCCCATTGGCCGCACTCTGATGGCTGCTGCTGGTGCCGGCTAACGACCCGAGGTTAATCATTCCCCCGTCGGGTGTCCAGCGGAAGCCTCGGTGGCGCCCGATCGCATTGGTCACGAAACCTATCACTACCGACCCATCTGCCGACGCACCCAGCGCGGTGCCGCTTGCAGTGTAGTTGGGAACAATCCCCAGGTCCTCCACGCCAGTGTCAGCACGCCACCGAAGAATGCGCGAGCTGCCTGGCGTCAGCGCGTAACCCACAATGGTGGAACCGTCTGCAGAAACCCCATATGCGATGCTCTGACTGCTTCCCGGATAGCTCAGTTCCTGCATTCCCTGCTCAGACGTCCAGCGGAAGGCGCGCAGCTCGCCCGTGGCTGTTTCAGACCATCCGGCTACTACCCTGCCGGCGGCGGAAACCGCTGTTGCCCCGCTGGAGGAGTGGCCAGGGAGCGTGCCAAGCAACGTCAGGCTTTGCGAAGCGAGCGGTGAGACTGGCTGCAAGAGAAAAAGCGAACATATCACCGCACGGAACCACAAAAAGGTTCGTGCTGTCACGGGAAACACCTTCCTTTCCTCTGATTGTTCAGCTGTAGATGCCTTTGATAACAATTATACTTAATTTAGAGAAAATAAGTAACTGCCTACTACTCTGTCAGGGAGTCGTACTGCGATTTCAGACCCTTTGCCTTTAGTGGTACTCTGCTGGTACAAGTCAAATGACCGCGAACCGGAATACCTTTGCGCGAAGTATCTATGCCCCTAAGATTCGAGCTTGACAGAGTAATGCATTCTTGAATGAGGCAACACGGATTCCCCTTGTGGAAAATGTATCTTCACCGGATGCAGGTATCCGACCAAGCCAGCCACCGGCGCCGCGAAAACGAACGGCAGGAGCACCGCCATCACGTAGTGTCTCGGACGCGGCGGATGCTTCCCGACGTTATCGCGCACGGCATACGCAGGCAGATACACCATTAACCCATACACCATCAGCCAAAACCCCCAGCCCAGCAGGTTGTGCAAGCCGAACGAAACCGATTCTGCCAGCGTGCCCGTCAGCCCGAACAGCACCATCACCGACGCAGGGCGAAACGACCAGCGTGATAGCATCCACGCCCATGCCACAAACATCGGCACGAACAGGATTACGCTGTGCCCCAGCACTACGTCCAGATAGTTTGTGGAGGCGGTGATATATGCCTCGCCGATGTGCGCACCGAACAGGGGCGCCAGGTTGGTCATGGTGGTGGTAACCGCTTCCTCTATCAGCGCGAAGAGCGTGCAGAGCAGAACGAACGTCACCTGCCAGCCTAACCGCCATCTTCCCGCCCACCGGGCGAAGGGGTTGCGGTATCGCCACATCAGCCACCCACCCAGAACGCACCACAGCAGGAACAGTCCATCCGCCATCAGCACAATTGCCCGTTCACGCCGACTGCCCCACGTGAGCAGGGTCACAAGCGCAACCTGTATTGTTGCCCACACAAGCGCTATCTGGATGATGAGTCTCCAGCCGTTGCGTCGGGTATGTTGGTGCTGAGATGTTTCCGCCATCACATGCAATTAGACGCCTCTCCCAGCAGGAGGGGTTACCCGAAACGGCGTAGAAAGAGGCGAACCCACGCCGAAAGGAGTAACCGATGTCCAGAACTCTGCGATTCCGTACGGATACCTTCAAAATCGTGCAGTTGACCGATACGCACTGGACAAACTTCGACGAGCGCGACCGACGCACGCGCGAGGTGATTGAAGCCGTGCTGGATTGCGAACAGCCCGACCTGGTGTTCCTCACGGGCGATATGCTGGGCGGGGCGGATTGCCGTGACCCGGCGCAGGGAATGCTTCAGCTTGTCCAGCCGATAGAAGAGCGTTCCCTCCTGTGGACGGCGGTGATGGGCAACCACGATGACGAGGGTTCCCTCAGCCGCGATGCGCTGTGGCGCGTGATGGAGACCTGTCCACACTTTGTGGGCAGGCGGGGACCGAAAAACATCACGGGGATAGGCAACTATGTCCTGCCCATCATGAGCAGGAACGGTGAGCGACCTGCCGCTTTCCTGTGGGGTATCGATTCCAACAGCTACGCCACCACCGACATCGGAGGGTGGGGATGGATTACCCGCGACCAGATAGGGTGGTACGTGCGCACCGCCCGGCAGGTTCGCCAGCGATGGGGTATCTCACCTGAGGAGGCAAAGACCATCCCGTCGCTCGCCTTCTTCCATATTCCCCTGCCCGAGTACGACGAGGTGTGGCGCACGCAGGTCTGCTATGGAGAAAAGCATGAGGACGTGTGCGCTCCCAAAATCAACACAGGGTTCTTCGCCGCCCTGCATGAGGTGGGCGAGGTCACCGGCACCTTCGTGGGGCACGAGCACATCAACGACTTCTGGGGCAACCTGTACGGCATTCGCCTGTGCTACGGCAGGGTGAGCGGCTATGGAGGCTACGGCAAAGAGGGTTTCCTGTGCGGAGCGCGGGTGATCCAGTTAGAACAGGGCGTGCGCGACTTCTGCACATGGCTGAGGCTGGAGGATGGAACGACGATAACATGCCAGCCGGAGCATCACCCGGAAGGATGCTGAACGGTCGCGCCTATCTTCTGGGCGGGGTAGAGGGCGGAAGGACGCGCAGGGCACGCAGTTCGCAGGTGTCCAGTGAGAGGTTCAGCACCAGCCCTTTCCCGTCGGCGCGAACGGGCTTGATCTCGCGTCCGCTTACCGCGTCGAACACCCTGCCGGCGAGCGGCAGGACAACGCGCACATCCCTCTTCGCCCGCCAGCCGATATGCGCAATCGCCACGTAGGCGCCGAACCGATTGCCCGGCGTGGGTATCAACCGCACCACTACTTCCGGGTCTGCGCAGGAGTCCTTCACCCGTTGGCTGGGCAGGGCAGGCAGAGCGAGAAAAGCGGCATTGAACCGCCGCACATATTCGGGGAAGCCGCGATAGTGCGTATTACCCACCAGATAGCCCAGATAGAAGGGGTCGCCAAAGGCCATGGCACGCGCCTCCGCCGCCATGCAGAACGGTCCTGCCCGCTCTACGTCCGAAAGGAAATCGCCCAAGATGCCGCCATCGCGGTGTTCGTTCAGCGAGTACATGCGCACCATCGCCAGCCCCGAACGGGTGCGGAAGGCGTCCATGTCCTCCGGGCGCGAGACCGAGTAGATACGATGAAACGGATAGGTGAACAGCACCCCTTCGGTATCGCGGTAGTTCTCCACATCGGCGCGGGGTTCACCGTGCTGCCATTCATCGCTTCCCCAGGTGTCGGGATAGCGGGTGATACTGCGCAGGTAACGGTCGGTGCGAAGCAGTTCCTCCAGGCTCACCGCCTGCCACCACTGGGGCAATAACGGCTTCCACAGGTCTACGTCGTCTGTGACCACCGTCTTGCCGCTATCCAGGGGTGGACCGGGTTCGCCCGTCCAGTTCGTCCAGAACATCAGACAATCGGGCGATACCTTCTCGCGCAGATAGTCCCGCAGGGCGAGGAAGAACTCTTTGCGCTTGCCCAGCCACCAGTTTCGGTAGCGTTCTAGCAGATTGCTATCCGCCCGAAGCATTTCACGGGTAACCGTCTGTCCCCCGTTTACCTCCGTGCTGAACCTTGCCAGCACGTTATCGGCAAAGGAGATGGGGATATGGCTTACCCGGTTGCGGAACCACGCGCCCAGAAACTTCACCTGATCCCTGAAACGTACAACGGTGGCATCCAGCAAACGCTTGGCGTCCTCGAGGGTGCGCGGATCGGTCACGTCAGCGTGGTACAGCTCGCCCCACCAGATGCCGGTATAGGGCTGTCCCGCCCCCTTCAGCGGCGCACACTGAACCGCCCTGTTCAATCCCATGCTTCCCGCGTATTCGTAGTAGGGCAGCACCGTCAGTCCATGCTGGGCGGCGATTTGCAGGATGCGTTCCCAGCGCTTCGGGTCGTGCGAGGGCACATACCAGCTGTCGTCCCCGGCGTCCCAGCCCTGATTGTGCCCGAACTCCAGCAGGTCCTTGCAGAAGGTGTTGATGCCCAGAAAGCGCATGGTATGCGCTTTGAACTCGAAGAAGCGAGTCATGTCCACGCCCGGCGATGCCTGCCGTGGATTGGTGGACTCGGCGTAGGTATCCGCCATCTCTTCACGCACGAAGATGTATCGCCTGGGCAGAGGGTCGGGAGGAAAACGAACTGGCAGGTACAGCCTGCGCACGTCCGGCACACGGAACAGGCGGATCCGGTGCACTGCGGGACCTGCGGAAGTGGGGTCGTCGGCGGGGTCGGGGCGCAGGATAATCACCCAGAAGCCGTCTTCCGGCTTATCGGGGCGGTTCAGGTCGTCACGGCTGCGCTTAAGAGGGTAGAAGCGTTCAAAGAGAAAGAACATCTGTCGCCACGTGCGATAGGAACCCGACAGCGGTAGATTCAGCGATTCGGGGTTGCTGGCAACATAGCCGTGCATGCTATCGCCCAGCGCACTGCCCGTATGAAATCCCTGGAACGCCTCACAGCCGCGGTTCACCACGTGCACCGTGCGCGGTTTATCTTCGGGATAGTCTATCGCCAGCACGTATGCCTCACCCGGTTTCAAGCCCTTGCCCCTGCCGATGCGATAGGCAAAGTATGCAGTGCCCTTCTGCTCGGGCGAGGAGGGCAGAACCCGGCATCGCTTGCCCTGAATGGTCTCTATCGTGGAGACGCCGGGGGCGGATTCGGCAAACTCGTGCGGGTCGTTTGGGTCACCGCAAAGCACCTCGTCCACCAGTGGAAGCCTTCCGAACGGCTCGCCGACCTCCACCAGAGGCTGTGCCACAGCGCACGCCGCCAGCAGGCTGAGCGCGGCGGTGATAACACACGTGATGGTTCTCTTCATCGCTCTCCGTGTTTTGCGTTCTGCTCTCAGTGCGATTTATCCTGCGGCGCTGGGGGCAGGTAGGGACTGGGCACGCCACAATAACTGACCCACAGCTTTTCGCGGGCGCGGGTGCAGGCGACGTACAGCAGTTGCCGCTCCAACCGCTCGAACTCCATGCGTTCGAGGAAGTCGTCTATCTCGTTCAGAGCGGATTGCAGGGGAAACAGGGAGGCGCACACCCCCACCACTGCCACCACCTTAAACTCCAGCCCTTTCGCCCGGTGCGCCGTGCCCACGTTGACGCGGTTGGGGTCTGGCAGGTTGCGGTCGTCTAACCAGTGCACAGGCAGTCCGCATTTTTCCAGTACCGGCACGATGTAATCCTTCAGATAGTTTCGTGTACGGGCGAACACGCCCATCTCGCCAAGCTGATAGCCCTCCTGTGCCCGCAGTATCAACCACTCGGCAAGCAGTTCTGCTTCTCTGGCTTCTGAAATCGCCGGTCGAATACGCGGGTCGTCACCGCGCAGTAATGGCAGAGGGCGCAGGGAGAGCGTGTCGTCCTGCAGGTCGTCTTCCTGTTCGGCGTATTCGGGGAGGATGCGTTCGGCATAGTACTGGATCTGGCGGGTGGTTCGATAGTTCACACGCAAACGGGTGCTCCTGCCTCGCGTGTGGATGCCCAGCGTGGACCAGGGTGAGACCGTACGGTAGATACGCTGTTCGGCGTCTGCGCACAGGAACAGGTCGTCCGCGTTCTCGGGGCACAGGGCGCGAATCAGCAGTAGTTCCGCCGGACCGAAGTCCTGTGCTTCATCAACGACGATACACCGATATTTTGGTAACAGGTCTGCGTCGTCCACCAGCCGATAGCACAACATGCTCCACGTCAACAGGCAGTTCCCCTCCAACCACCGCCACAACGCCTCGAACACCTGCCACAGCTTGTGTCTGTCTTCTGCTCGCAGGGGAGCTTTGCGCCCTATCCGCTGAGTGTGGAGATACTGTTCCAGACTTCGGATATTCCACGGCTCAATCACCCGCTCCCACTCCATCCGCACAAAGCCCGATGAAAAGGAAGGGCACAGTTCCAGCCTGAGCCACTCCAGTTGCTGAGCCACCTGCTGGTCCTCGGCAATGGTGAATCTGTCGCCATAGAGATGTGAGCACCAGCCCCGCGCCAGAGAGTGCAAATTTGCCACTGTCACTCTGGGGGGCACACTGCCCATCAGCAGCTGCAGGTGATGGCGGAGGTGCTGAGCCAGCGTGCGGCTGAAGGTGGTCAGCAGGATGCGTTCGTCGGGATAGCGACGCGACAGCTCCGCCGTGCGATGTATCGCCACCACCGTCTTGCCAGTGCCCGCGCCTCCCGACACACGTGCCGGTCCGCTGTAATGTGCGTCCACCGCCTCGCGCTGTAGCGGGTGAAGATACACCAGCCACTTTTCCCAGGGCATATCAAGCGACCGCTGCAGTTCCTCCAAACTGGCCGGCGTCCAGAAGCGACGCCGACTGTCGGGGTGGCGCAGAGGGTTTTCCACGACGATACGCTCAGGAATCTTCACCACGTTGCCCTTCAGCAGGTCCTCCACACGCTCCCAGACCTCTTCAGGGAACTCGTCAATGAGTTCAATAAGGTCCTCTTCGGAGGCGTGCCGAACATAATCCACCCACGAAACGGGAATACCAATGCGTACCAGATACTCTCTATCATAACGGCTCAGAGGGGCGTCCACTTCCACCGTCTGGATGACGTGTTGTATCTCTTCTTCTATCAGCACGATGCGCAGTGTTCCGGTGACATCCTGTTCAAACCGACGCCGTCGCGCCCAGCGATACGCCTCGTCATGATGGTCCACATAACACAGCACATAAGAATCTGCCTGATGCGCGAGGATAATCCGCAGGTCATCATTCACACGCAGGGACCACCAGTGCGGCCAGGGCGCTTTGTCTACCTGATGGAGCGAATGTCCGGGCGAGACAGGGTTCTCGAAGAAGTCGTAGACGGTGACCTTTACCGCCTTCTGCTCAGCAGGTAAGAGCTTTTTCAACGAGTCTCCAAACGTGTTAGCCAGTGAAACCTGCCCTAACACCCTCTACACCTCACAGTGCGCATACTTCTGCACCGATTTTATGCGATGGCGAACAAGAATGTCAACAGCTGCGCCAGTTTATGTAACCTTTACGTATAGTCCTGCGTCACCCTCCAGAGCAGGCATGAGCGGTATAAAAGCGGAATAGTATAGCATGATAAAGATGAGGCAATCGACCCTATGCAGATAGGTATCGACAGAGAGACACTGACGCAGGAACTGCGTCGGCTGGGCGTTCAGCGGGGAATGGACCTGCTGGTGCACTCTTCGCTCAGCAGTGTCGGCTGGGTGGAGGGAGGCGCGGAGACCGTCATCCAGGCACTGCTGTCGGCGGTGTCGCCGGCGGGAACGATACTGATGCCCGCGCTGAACGGCTCACCGCAGGATTCTCCGCAGAACCCGCCGCGCATGGATGTGCGCACGACTCCCTGCCCCAAATGGATTGGCATCATCCCGGAAACGTTCCGACGCTACCCGGGCGTACGGCGCAGTTTGCATCCCACGCATTCGGTCACTGCGCTGGGCGCACGCGCCGACTTCTACACCGAGGGACATGAGCGCTGCACCACCCCCTGCGGCGAGGGCAGTCCGTACGTGAAGCTGATGGACACGAACGGATATATCCTCCTGCTCGGGTGTAACCAGCAAAGCAACACCAGTCTGCACGCCCTGGAGGAGCTGGCGGAGGTTCCCTACCATCTGCAGGACGAGTGGGCGGACGGCATCGTGGTTGACGCCGAGGGGCGTGAAATCGTGGTGCGCAACCGTCTGCACCTGTGGCGGTGGGAGCGCGACTTTACGGTCGTAGACGAGCCCCTGCGCGAAGCAGGCGCCATGCGCGAGGAGATGGTGGGCAACGCCTACTGCCGTCTGATCCACGCAGGGATGCTTCGTCAGGTTATCCTGCCCATCCTGCGGCAGAACCCGCTGTGGCTGTTATCGGAACGAGCTCGCGAACGTTTTCTGCGGAGCCTGCAGGCATGAGAGGCAAACATACCATAGCGCTGTTTTTCCTGCTCTTTGTGCTCGCCCTCCCCTCAATGGCACAGCGGGCTTTCCATCGCGAGGTCAGGGTGTGGCTGACGCGCTGGCAGAACGCATCGCTACGAATCACCTGTGCCGCACGCTGGCAGGCAGTTTCGGGCGAAACGCAGAGGGAGATCCCGGCGGGCGAAACGGTGCTGGTCGAGCGTGCTGGCGAGCAGGTGGCGCTACAGATTGGCGACGAACGGCTGGAGGTGAAGGAATGGAACCTGCAGGGTGAAGCTCCCCTCTCCCTCTCCGATGCAAAGGGCAACAACGGGCGCAGTTACCGGGGCAAAATCGTGGTGCGGGTGTATCGAAGCAGGCTTCAGGTGCTGAATGTTCTGCTCTTAGAGGACTACCTGCTGGGGGTTGTCCCGCTGGAGATGCCGCCCGGCTTTCCCCCCGAAGCGTTGAAGGCACAGGCAGTCGCTGCGCGAAGCTGGACGGTGCGCAACCGTTTCAGACATGAGGCAGACGGCGCAGACGTGTGCGACGGAATACATTGTCAGGTGTACGGCGGTATGAACGCCGAAAAGGAAAGCACCACCACAGCGGTCAGAGGTACAGCTGGGGTAATACTGGTCGACAGCGACCTGCCGGTGGACGGTGTGTACACCGCCGACTGCGGGGGACAGCCTGCCTCCGGCAACGGGGTGGAACCCCCTCCTGCCGACCGCGACGACGCGGGCAGGGACTATTGTGCCGACAACCCGAGGCATCGTTGGCAGATTGGTTTTGCCTTTATGGAGGTGTGGCAGGCGGCGGGCGAGCAGGACTCCACCCAGGAGCCGCCGAAAGGAGAAATTGACGTGCAAATCGCGCAATCCGACGCGGGCGGGCGCGTGCTGAAGCTGCGCATCCGCTGTGGCGAGGTGGTGCGCGAGGTCAGCGGGGCACAGCTGCGCAGTCGTTTATCTCTGCCGTCCACGCTGTTCAGCGTGCGGCTGGACCAGGGCAACATGATTGTGTTCGAGGGCAGTGGTTCGGGGCACGGCAAGGGGCTGTGTCAGTGGGGTGCGGCGGGCAGAGCGCGAGCGGGGCAGAGCATGGAGCAAATCCTGCAGGCGTACTATCCGGGCGCCTCTCTGGCGACCCTGAGCGAGGTGATGTGGCAATGGCGAAAGGACCGGAAAGCGAACTCCAGCCGCTGAGCCCAGAGGAGAAGGAGCTGCTGTCACGCCTTCGCGCGGGAGAGAGCGTGTGGCTGAAGGCGCGGGGCGCAAGCATGTCGCCGCTTATCCGGGTAGGCGATGTGTTAGAGATTGTGCCTTCGCTGCAGATTAAGCCGGGCATGATTGCGCTGGTCAACACGCCGTGGGGGCTTCGCTGTCACCGCGTGGTATCGGTGGAGGGTGGAAAGATTGTTCTGCGTGGCGACAGCCTGGAAGACGAAGAGCAGGTGATTCGCGAACAGGTGCTGGGCGAGGTGCGAGCCGTGTGGCGCGGCAAAAAGCGTTTCTCGCCCCATCGCGGCGCGTGGTGGTTGTACGGTATACTGCAGACACGCGCCCCGCACGTCGTGCACGGGCTTCGCAAGGTATGGAGATGGAGACGTCGACAGTTCAAGTAACTCCAGAGCACTATTTGGTGCGTTCGCCGTTTCTGGCATGGCGGATTATCGAAGGGGAAGCAGTGGTCATCTCGCCGCAGGAGCGGGAGCTGCACAGCCTGAACGAGGTGGGAACCGCCATCTGGCGATTGGCAGACGGCAGCCGCACACTGGCACAGATAGCGCAGGAGCTGACGCAGACCTACGACGTCACGGCGGAAGAGGTTTTGCCCGACGTACTGGCTTTTGCCCAGGCGCTGAGGGACAAGGGGGTGGCGTTCATCAGCGACCATCCCACGTCGGAAGAGGAAATCGAACAGGCGGGAGGTGAACAGGTTGGATAAACATCGCGAAACCGAGACATCTCAGAACCGGTCGAGGGAGCGCAAGCCCTATCGCAAGCCGCAAATCCTGACGGAGGCGATATTCGAAACCACCGCCCTGGCGTGCGGCAAGTGCACCTCGGGACCGTTCTCGCAGTTCGCCTGCAGCACCATCGAGCGCAACTCCTGAAGCCCCGTCGCGTTCCTGCCGATAATGGGAACGTGCACACCATGGCTTCAGGAGCATGCCGATGGCAGAAGGTCGCCCCATTCGCGTGCTGATTGTTGATGACTCGGTCGTTATCCGCCAGCTGCTCAAGGATATCCTGTCGCGGGATAGCGAGATCGAGGTCGTGGGCACGGCGGTTGACCCCATTGATGCCTACGACAAAATCGTTCAGCTCAAGCCCGATGTGCTGACGCTGGACGTGGAGATGCCGCGCATGGACGGCATCACGTTCCTCTCCAAGCTCATGCGCACGCACCCGATGCCCGTGGTGATGGTCTCCACGCTCACCCGTCAGGGCAGTGAGGTCACCCTGAAGGCGCTGGAGATAGGCGCCGTGGACTTCATCGCCAAGCCCACCGAGAGCATCTTCACCGGCATGTCCGCCCTGTCCCATGAAATTGTCATGAAGGTGAAGACCGCCGCGCGAGCGCGGGTTCGAACGGCGCGCACCGAGCCGGTGACGCCTGTTGCTCCTCCGCCATCAGCAAGGCGTGGACAGTGTCCGGCACATCTGATAGCCGTCGGCGCGTCCACCGGCGGTCCCGAGGCGATTCGGCAGGTTCTGCAGGGCTTGCCCGCCGAAGTGCCCCCGATAGTCATCGTTCAGCACATGCCACCCGTGTTCACCCGCTCGTTTGCCGAACGGCTGGATAAGCTGTGCACGGTGCGCGTGAAGGAAGCCGAGGACGGCGACCTGCTGGAATCGGGGCACGCCTACATCGCGCCGGGGGATTACCATCTGCAGGTGGCTCGCAACGGCTCGCAGTATCGCGCCCGGGTGGTGCAGACGGAGCCGGTCAACCGCCACCGCCCGTCGGTAGACGTGCTTTTCGATTCGGTGGCGCAGACCAGCGGCGCGGCAGCGGTAGGGGTTCTGCTGACCGGCATGGGAGCGGATGGTGCGCGAGGCTTGAAAAAGATGCGCGATGCCGGCGCGTGCACCATTGCCCAGGATGAACAGACCTGTGTGGTGTTCGGGATGCCGCGCGAGGCTATCGCTTTAGGAGGGGCAGAGTTTGTGCTTCCCCTGCCCCAGATTGCTCACAAAGTGGTGGAACTGCTCCACAAGTAATCACTCCTGGATGCGTCCGTGTTCTTCCACCAGGTCGCTGACCATCCTGACGCGCTCGATGATGCCGTCGGGCGGCACCTGGTCGCACACGCACAGCATAAAGCGCGGGTCGTGCTTGTAGAGGCGAATGGCTTTGAGCACGATGTCGCGCAGTGCCTCTTCGGGATAGATGGGGCTGAAGAAGGCGGCGGGCACGCCTCCCCAGAGAATCAGGTCGGGTCCGGCAAGCGTCCGGAAATCTTCCAGAGGCACATCTCCCACCGGGGCCGGCGTCAGTGACTGGGCGCAATCCACGCCGGTCGGTCCCACATAGGGCAGGAGGTTTTTGAACGTGCCGTCGATGTGCACGAAGATGTATTTGCCTGCCCGATGGAGCTGTTCCGCCCGTCGCCGGTAGTATGGCGCGTAGTATTTCTGGAAGATTCGCGGGCTGACCACCTCGCCCGTGATGTTATCGGGGAAATACACCAGTGGCGCGGGCGAACGGCAGATGATGTCGTATATCGCGTCCTCCGCCGCCGACATCACCTCGATGGTCTCTTCGATCTCTTCGGGGGCATCTGCCAGGGCATAGCTGGTGTTGGTCACGCCCATCCAGATCACGAACAGGTTCGCCATTGGGGTGCGGTTGGGCATGGACGCCGCCACGCCCCAGTCGCCAAAGAGTTCAATCTGGCGGTACTGCTCGGTGTAGTCGGGGGTGACATGCTGGTGCTGGAAGATGAAGCGCAGTATCTTCAGGTCTTCGGGGCTCTTGACCGCACGCTCGCTGTACGCCCAGCAGTAAGAGTTGGGCTCGAACTGTTGTACCTCCGTCAGCGTACCGAGGGGTGTAATCCAGCTGGTGCGGGTGCGTATCGGTCGCCCGTCGGCGTCGCGTTCCTCCTCTACCTCTATCCGCACGTCCTCGTATTCGGTGCGCCAGGGGCAGTTGAGCACATGCTCGTGTGCGCCGACGTTCAGGTCCTTGTAGAGTTGCACCACGCCGTCGCCGCGGTACTTTTCCGGCAGCGTCCCCTTCATCACTTCCGCGTTGTACCAGTAGGTTAAGTCGGCGTACCAGGGGATAACGTCGGGGCGCCTCCCCTGAAACACCGCTAACAGCCTCTCTTTGTGCGTCATGTTGGTTTTCCTCAGCAAGGGTTCTTACGGAACGGTTCTGCCTCTAAACCTCCTTTTCCTCGCGCTCAGACCGACACGAACCCTGCCAGCGCGTAGATGAGCGCAGCGTTCCAGTTGATGGCGATTTCGTTGGTGCGATAGTCCGCCTCTTCATCGCGCCAGTCTTTGGCGCCCCGTTCCGCGCCGCCCACCAGATAGCCGGGCCAGGGTGCGTCCACTTTGTCGCCGCCGGAGCGGCGGTCGTGCGGGCGCATCGGTGGCTGATAGCCCAGCCCGGTAACGAACGAACGCCCGAAATAGTTGCGCCCGAACAGATGATTGAGCGCATCCAGAACGGTGTGCAGGTATTCCGGTTTCTTCGTCAGGCGATAGGCGGCGTACAGGAGCACCGTCTGCCGGGCGACCGCGCCGTTACAGCCCCAGTAATAGAGGTTTCCTAACGGGCGGGCGTAGCCGTGTGCCTTCGCGGTGCGCACCATGCCGTCTGCCACTGCTATCAGATTCTGCTTCACCTGCGCGAGCAGTTTCGGGTCGCGTCCGCCCTTGCGCGAGAACAGATACACCAGCATTCCCAGGTTGCGCACGTTGCCCCAGTCAAAAACGGGTTCGAACTGCGCCCCGTAAGCGCGGATACGCTCCTCCAAATCGCGCAGGAGTGCCCGGTCGCCGGTGCTTTCCCACAGTTCCGCCACCGCCCACAAGCGGTCGTCTGTATCGTCGCTCTGGTACGCTCCGGTGAAGAAGCCTCGCAGGTCGGCAGGGATGTTGTGGGGATTCTGCTGGAGGAAGCGCCAGCTCTTCTGCGCCGCCTGCAGACAACGCTTCGCATACTCCGGGTCATAGGGTTTCACTGCCCGCGCAAAGCCGGCGGTCATCGCCACGAAATCGGCGGTGGCGGCGGTGCTCCATCCGGTGTAGTAGCGCGGTTCCTTCTCCTGCTCGGGCAGGATGAACCCGCCGAAGCGGAGCGTGCTGACCTTGTGATACACGGAACCATTATCCGCCTGCATCTTCAACAGCCAGTCTATCTCCCACTTTATCTCGGCGAGGTAGTCGGGCAGTTTGCCCCCTGATTCGGGGATGTTCAGGCGTACCCGGCGCAGGCGGCTGCCGAAATCCTCCCACGCCCTGAGCATCACGCCCACCGTCACGCCGGCGTTGACCACGTACTTGTTGTAGTCGCCCGCGTCGTGCCAGCCGCCCGTCGCATCCCGGCGCACATTCCCACCGCCCACATAGTCCATGTAGGCGTCCTGCGTGTGACAGGCGGCGTGGGTGAAGGTGTCGCCTCCGTGTTTGCCGGAGACGGCCGTGCCGCAGCGCCACAGGTACATCGCCCGCGTTGCCGTGTAGAAGGCGAAGTTATAGACGTCCGTTCCAATCCGAAACGCTGGTGAGGAGCCGATGCCCGGTATCTCCAGACGGTACTCACCGGGCGTTTTGAGCGCGCTGAAATCGGCAATGGTGAGCTGTTCGTCGGTGTCGGCGTTGGTAATGGGTCCCTCCGCCTCGCCGCTGTATACTACCTTGCCGTCCTTCACGCGTACCACCTTGAATCGCGAGAACCTGCCCGCGACCGATGCCCGCTTGGGTGCGGAAGGCAGGTAGCCGATGGTATTCAGGCGAATCTGCATCCGATATCCTCCAGTATCTTAAACGTTTGAGTGCCTTCTTTCCTTTTGACTTTCGGGGTAAGATATTCCTGCTATGGCTGTTGCAAGCGTTCTGGTACTGGGCAGTGGCACTTCGCACGGCGTGCCGATGATCGGATGCCGTTGCCCTGTTTGTACTTCTGAGGATGTACGCAACCAGCGTGCTCGCCCCTGTGTGCTGTTAGAGCTTCCCGAAGGCAACGTGCTGATTGACACTCCGCCCGAACTGCGCTTGCAATGCATCCGTTTCGGGGTGGAGCGGGTGGACGCGGTGCTGTACACCCACGCGCACGCCGACCATCTGTTCGGGCTGGACGACATCCGCCGGTTCAACGAACTGCAGGGGTGCGAGATGCCCATCTACGCCGAGCGAGAGGTGCTTGAGACCATCCAGCGGGCGTTCGCGTATGTGTTCATGCCCACTCAGCTGGCTGGGGGCAAGCCCCAGCTGCGCCTGCACCCGCTGGAATCACCCCTTCACCTGTGCGGCGCGACGGTTGAACCCCTGCGTGTGTATCACGGGCAGCTGCCCATTCTGGCGTTTCGCGTGGGCGGGTTTGCCTATGTGACCGATGTGTCGTATATCCCGCCGGAGACAGAGGCACGCCTGCAGAGGCTGGAATGGCTGTTTTTGGACGCCGTGCGCTACGAGCCTCATCCCACGCACTTCTGCCTGGAGCAGGCTATTGAGGTGGTACGCCGGTTGCGACCGCGACGCACCGCCTTCGTCCACCTCTCGCACGACTACGACCACGCCACCACCAACGCCCACCTGCCCGGTGGCATCGAACTGGCTTATGACGGCATGAGAGTGGAGTTTGCCGTGTAACCGGCGCGGTTGACTCATCCCGCCCGGCGGCTTATAATCAAAGAGGCGCGAACCTCAGCGACCCGGAAGTATTTCGGCGATTGGTGTTGGAAGACATCGCGCTGACGTAACCGGCCCGTTGCTGAAGAGTCGTAGCAAGGCATGCACGGAGCTTTAAGGAGAAAGCCATGCAAAATCTAGAGGAGATGATACGCCAGCTTCCGCCTGAACTACAGCAAGAGGTCACTGACTTCGTTCAGTTTCTGCTGGAGAAGCGAAGTCGCAGGACAGGCAAGCCCCTGCGGCAGGATTGGGCAGGAGCTCTCCGGGAATATCGGCATGAATACACCTCTATGGAGCTACAGAAGAAGGCGCTGGAATGGCGGGGCGATTGAGCAATGTTTCTGGTAGACACAAACGTCTGGTTGGAACATCTCCTCGACCAAGAAAGAGCAGGAGAAGTGAAATCCTTTCTGGACCAAACGCCTTCTCATCTGCTATATATGACCGATTTCACCTTTCATTCCATCTAACTATTGTCAGTTTCGACAGCGACTTCGATCGAACACCCTTTGGACGCAGGGCGCCAGCAGAGGTGCTGGATAGGCGTTAACCATGCATCTGCTTACCTCTGGTGGGTGGATGAGGGAAACCACCGCTGAGCAACGACCAGCGGGCAATTCGCCTGCTTGACTTTTCGGCAGGGATTCAGTAATATTGTAGTCGGTACATGGTGCCCTCGTAGCTCAGTGGACAGAGCGCCTCCGTCCTAAGGAGGGCGTCGGGGGTTCGAATCCCTCCGAGGGCGCCATTTTTGTGTCCCCTCACTCCGCATACATCGCCACTTTCGCCTTCTGGAAGGTGGCGCCGGGTGGAGGCAGTCGCTTGATTGCCTCGTCGTAGTTCACGATGTACTCCCACCAGTTGTTGTAAAAGCCATCGGTGACGCCGGGCGCTTTGGGAATGTGCTCCATCCACCACTTGTGGTGCCGCACGATGGCGGGCACGCCGGGCAGGGAACCCCAGTCCTTATTGCTCATCAGCTTGCGCTTGCGCGGCAGGTTGGGGTAGGTCAACCAGTCATCGGCATAGCTCCACACGGGCGTGGGGTTATCCCAGTCGTAATCGCTGCGCGAGTTGGGTGCATAGTGCACACTGCCCACCTCCGACTCGCCGGGAAAGTCCCTGTCCACGCGCGTGAAACGGTTCCAGATGTTATCGCCGTTGCGCTTGTGGTCCCAGATGCCTTTGCCCACCGTCATCGACAGCACGCTTTCAATACGGTGACAGTAGCTTTCCAGCATCTCGCCCTCGCCGCGCTCGTAGTTCCAGCCCATGATCCACAGCGTCTTGCCCACATTGGGAATGTCGTAGGGGCGGTAGAACCAGGGGTTATCGGTCTGATAGGGGATGCGGTCGCCGGGAGTTTTCCAGTGAAACTCGTCCCAGTCGAAGTAGGGCGCGCCCCACAGCCAGATTTCGCTGACACTCTTACTGCGGATTTTGCGATACAGGTCAAACTGTTCGAACATGCGCTTGAAGCTGGTCATGCCCGGCACGTGCTTGTTTCTGTCCTTTTCCCACACCTCCAGAAACTGCTCTTCGGTGTAGGTGAATCCGGTGCGCTTGGTGGGGAAGCCGTTATAGTCAATGTACTCCACCACGCGGTAGATCACATAGCCTCCGCTGGTCTCGCGCGCATCGTCGATCATCGCCTGGGTGAGCTTGCGCGGGTCGTGCCACTTCATGTACTGCGTTAGCCGCTGATTCCCGCGCGTGCGCAGGATGGGGTCGTACACGATCACGATTACATTGAAGGTTTTCGGACGCACCTTCGGCTGGCTGTTCCCAAACATCGCTCTACCGCCTCCTGAGTGAGTATACACAGTGTATTATAACCGAATATCTCTCGACGCTTGGCAAAAGGGAAACGAATCTGATACAATGCCCCTATGAACGCACAGCGCGGTGTGCATCTCAAGACATGTCCCCTTGCCGGGAAAGCAAAACCATGCGAAGGATAAATCAAGAAGGGCAGGGAAATTGATTGAAGATGTTTCGTGAACTCTTTCATCAAATGGCGCTGGAGCAGGCACCCGAAGCGGTGCTTATCCTTACCGCCGACCCGAATCCCCCCGATGTACGGGTGATATATGTCAACTCCGCGTTTACCGCTCTTACCGGCTACGCCCCCACAGAGATACAGGGCAAACCTGTCAGCTTGCTGGAAGGCGCGAAAACCCACCCTACCATGCTCGACGCACTGGCAGAAGTACAACAGCATGGACAGCCGCGTTCGTGGCGTGCGGTACACTACCGTAAAGGGGGCGAAGAGGTTCTGCTGGAGGTATCTGTTGCTCCGCTGCGAGACCAGTCGGGCAGTATCGCTTATTTTATGGTGATGCTTCATGACGTCACCGAACAGGCGCGGATAGAGGAGGCGCTGCGCCAGAACGAACGCCTCTTACAGCACATTGCTGATACCCTGCCCGCTGTACTGTACATCTACGACCTGGAAGAGGGCAGGCTAACCTATGTCAGCCGCGAGTCGCTGACCATCGTGGGCTACCTGCCCACCGAATTGACTGCAGGCAACCTTCATCTGGAGCAGATGCTACATCCCGACGACCTGCCACGTGTGCAGCGAGCGATGCTGAGCCTTCAGAACGCTCCCGAAGGGGCAATGGTAGAAGCGGAGTGTCGGGTACGGCACCGCACGGATGACTGGAGATGGCTGATGCTCCGCACCACCGTGTTCAACCGCTCTCCCGGCGGCGAAACCAGGCAACTGCTGGGCGTGGCGATAGATGTTACCGAGTCGCGGCGTCTGCGCGAACAGGTCATCCAGTCTTCGAAACTGGAGGGGTTGGGCAGGCTGGCGGGAGGTGTGGCGCACGACTTTAACAACCTGCTGACCATCATCCAGAGCTACGCTGAGATGGCAGAGGCTTCCCTGCCCGAGGACCATCCCGCCCGCGTCAGCATCCAGCAAATCCTGAAAGCCTCTGAACAGGCAAGTAACCTCACCAGCCAGATGCTCACCTTCGCCCGGCGGAGCATCATCTCCCCGAAGGTGTTGAATCCGAACGATATCGTGCGAGAAGCGGAGGCGTTCCTCCAGCGCGTTATGCCTGAGAACATACGCCTGGTGACCGCCCTGTCGCCTGACCTGTGGCACGTGTACGCCGACCCCACCCAGATCGAGCAGGTCATCCTGAATCTGGCACTCAACGCCCGCGACGCCATGCCCGAAGGCGGCGTACTGACCATTGAGACCGCGAACGTCATTCTGGACGAGTCGTATGTCTCGCATCATGCGGAGGTGCAGGCAGGTGAGTTCGTTCTGCTGGCGGTCAGCGATACCGGCGTCGGCATGGACGAACGCACCCTTGCCCGCGTGTTCGAGCCGTTCTTCACCACAAAGGAGACGGGCAAAGGCACCGGTCTGGGACTATCTACCTGCTACGGTATCGTGAAGCAGGCGGGAGGAAGCATCTGGGTATACAGCGAGCCGGGCAAAGGCACCACCTTCAAGGTGTACCTGCCCCGCACCCAGCAGGCGCCCGCTCCGCCTGCCGAGCAGAGCGCTCAGCGTAAAGCCCGAATGGGCAGCGAAACGATTCTGGTGGTAGAAGACAACGACGATGTGCGAGCGGTGGCGGTGGAGTCCCTGCGAATGCATGGCTACCGGGTGCTGGAGGCGAGCAGCGGCGAAGAGGCATTACAGATGATGAGCAGTCTTGCCGAGGAAGTGCACCTCCTGCTGACCGATGTGGTGATGCCGGGCATGAGCGGGGCAGATCTTGCCCTCGAACTGCATCAGCGTTATCCTCACTTGAAGGTGCTGTACACCTCGGGCTACACCGAGAACATGATTGTGCATCACGGCGTGCTGAACGAGGGTATCGCCTTCCTGCCCAAGCCCTACCGCCCTGCCGAACTTGCCCAGCGCGTGCGCAAGGTGCTGGACTCGGACTGACGGAGGCGAACAATGCGCGGCTTCCGCTTTCTCTGGTCGCGAGCGGTTACCCGTTTCGACCCTGCCGACCGGGCACGGGTGCAAAATATCCGTCTGGCTGTGCAAAAACTGCAGGCACACACCCTGCCGGGCGGGGCTACCCTGTCGTTCAACAGGGTGGTGGGTTCACGCCAGTCGCCCGATTCCGCTTTCGAACCCGCTCCGGTCTTTTCGGACGGGGGGCGCGTGCGTGCGCTGGGCGGAGGGGTCTGTCAGGTGTCCAGCACGCTGTACGCAGCGGTTCTGCTGACCGACCTGCAGGTGCTGGAACGCCACGCCCACGCGATGCCCGTGCCCTACCTTGCACCCGGACTGGATGCCACCGTCAGCAACGCCCTGGACCTGAAGATACGCAACCCTCACCCCTTCGCGGTGCAAATCCGCATGAGCGTGGAGGGTCAAAGGCTTCAAGCCGAAGTGTGGGCGGAACAACCCCTGAGGCGGAAGGTCAGCATCTCGCGCACCGTCAGCCGGTGCTTTCGGGACGGCGTGCCTGCCCTGCAGGTGGTGGTGTGGCGCGTGTACGCTGGCGGTCAGCGCGAGAAGATGTCGGAGGATATCTACTATTTGGGGCGGTGAATGCAGGTCGGCTCTATCATTTTGAATGGATGTCGAGCCGAAGAGATACCACATGAGCTATCCCGACTCAAATGACCTGCCCGGATATGGGCAGAACATGCGGTTCAACAGTGTGCCTGGCGGGTGGGTTTTGACATGCATGTCGCAGAACAGCACGGTAACCGCCCCGTTATGACGGCAGGCGACGGGTTCCATACAGCCGTACTTCACAACAGGCTCCTTGCATACCTTTTGAGGATAGCAGGGCACTGCAAAGTCAGGCGGAAACCACTCGTTGCCACCTGCGAAAGCGGAGCTGGTCATTCCCGTCTGCGTGAGGAAAGGATTCTCCACAAGGAGAACTGTGGATGCAGGAGCGCGTACATCACTCTCGTTCAGGGGATTTAGCGCACAGGCGGCAAGGAGGTTATTCATCCCATAGCTCAGCCCAGTCTGTCTGCCATAAGGGTCGGATGGGCACATGTACACCCGCAAATCGCGCACATAGGGATAGATAGTTCCCTTCTCGGGATACAGCTTTTCACCCAGTGCCCCTGCAACCCATCCCCGCCGAGGTTCAATCGGGGAACAGTCCGCTGAGTCGGGATAGACTCCATCGTAATCTTGAAGGTACATCTGAAACGCCGACCCCAGCTGCTTCAGGTTGCTCAGGTAGGTGGTCGCCCGGGATGACTCGCGTCATCAAGGAACACCTCCCTGTGGCGGACTGTAGCCCAGCCGCCGAAGGGCGCGTTCCGCTCTCTGTCTGACCCTCGGTTCGCTGTCCTTAAGCAAGGGCAGGAGCGCTGGAGCATCCTGTTTACTGCCCAATCGCTCTATTCAGGACACCGCGTATGCCCGCACCACTGCTGAAGGGTCGTGCAGGGCGCGATGCATCACCTCCAGCGCGCGCCGCTTTTGCTCGCCCTCCTGTGCTCGGAAGAGAGCCGTGAGTGCCCTCACCCGCACCAGGTCGTTCTGGTCGGAAGCAAGTTTTACAAGCTCCTCAAACTCCTGTGGGGTGTAAGCCTGTCCCTCTGGCTTGTGCTGAAGCTCCTTCACCCGAAGGAACGGGTCCTGCGCCGGGAGCGGCTGTGCCACGCGGTTTCGCTGCGTCATCCATACCGCCCCAACCACGATAAGCCCGGCTATCACGATAACAATCAGTATCGGTTGTTTCACCGCTTTCATGTTCTGCTCCTAATTACCAATAGCGACGCTGGGGCGTTTGCTGAGAGTCCAGATACATTTGTACCCTGTCCACTAACGGCATGAGCCTCCACAATATCCACAAGCACAGAAACAGGATCCCGTATGTCTGCGCTGTCAACTTGGCAACGGCCCACAGCGGGCCTCCTTGCTGAATATGCCCGACCGTGGTGTAAAAGAAGTAGAACATGACGATAGCCAGATGCAAATACCATCGCCAGAGTTTCTGTTTCTCAGCCGGCGCACGCGAAGTATGTATCCAGAAAGCAAGTACCCCCACAACACCACCCACCATGAAGAAGTGTTGCCAAGCATAAGCAGGGGGAATCCTCAGTACAAACGTTTGCAGTAATCCAGCGAGGCTTGCTCCATCCAAGCGGAGCGGCGCCGGACCATACACCATCAGGAGTACGTTAACCAGCTGGTAGAGCACATCATCTAACCACCATACCAGCACTCCTGCGATGATGGCTAAAAGCCCTCCCTCCCACGTTCTGCCCGGGTGTTCCTTTTCTTTCATGGCTCTTTCGGACAAGGATGCTCTTCGTGATTTTTGTATTCTATGCACCAGTCCTCTGGACATGGAGCATCTGTCATCAGCTGCCAGGGGAAGCGCGCCCTCACATAGACTGATCGAGGCACGCCTCGGTCCCCAAAACAGCGTATGGGTACGTATGCTACCTGCACCGACCCGTCCTTTCTGAGTCGAAGAATCCGCCCATCCACCGAATAGAAAGCATCAAAACCCAGCGGGTGGTGACGAGGTTCGCCGTGCAGGGTACAGCAGGTCAGTCCATGATTGGGGTCCGCTTTCTCCAGATCGCGCACGAACTCGGGTACAGTATAGGTCATGCCGAAAATCCGGTAGCTGGTCTTGAACTTGTAGAACCGTGTTTCGGTGGCCACTCCACCTCTGTCATCTAGGGGGCAGAGAAAGATATCGTTATTGCGTGCATAGGGCAGGAGAAACCGCATACCCGGCGGATATTCGTTATAGTCATCCAGATAAAGCATCATCGCCGCATGAATCTGCTTGAGGTTGTTCATACAGGGCGTTTTCTTGGCTTCCTGTCGTGCCCGGGAAATAACAGGTAACAACAACCCCACCAGCACCAGGATGATGGCGATGACCACCAATAGCTCTATCAATGTGAAGGCTAAGTGTTTGATTTGTCACTCTCCCGATCAGATTGTCGTACATGGGGGAGGCAAGTCCCCCATGTCGCCAGCACAGGTCCCTTACTGAGTCTGACAGTATCCCTGAGTGTCCGAACAAAGCCTTTCGTTGGTATCAGCACACAGTGGGTTCCAAGGGGGTTCGCTGGAGCATCCCTGCGGGTCCCACTGGCTACATGCCACATACACGAGCCCTTGATAGCGCCATAGACACTTGTGGCGGGTATACCAGCTTGCACCCACTGGTACTTGTCCTGTGTCGTCCTCGCCGAGTACGGACCTGGGCACTCCATCATGCCTCCCAACGGCACAGCCACGGGGCTTCCCGGCACCTTCACCCCCACCGTCTTTGCATCGACGAGGCGGGCGAACATCGGGAAAGCACTCAGCGCGGCAGTCAGTTCGCTACATCCGCAGCCGCCATGGGATACTGCTCTGCCGGTGCTAGCCTGCCCCCCCCGCGCGACCTGTGACGGCGCCGGCGATGTAGGGAAGAACCGCCAGCATCACCACGCTCGTGCTGAGAAGCACTCTCACCAGAAGGCGTCTGCTGTTCATTCCAAACACTCCTTTCAGTTGTGTGATGGATACCACTATTAAAATCGTCGCATTTGGGCTTTTGGTTGCAAGTTTCGCCGGCTTTTTTACGAAGCTGCGCCGCCTCGCGATAGAAACGCGCTTTGACCGTCCCCTCCGGCATTCCGAACTGTTCGGCGATTTCATGGAACGAATATCCCTCCAGCATCAGGTTGGCGGTCTCGCGCATAAAAGGGGACATCTGACTCTGCAGCTCGTTAAAGGTCAAATGCTCCACGGCGATCTGTTCCACACTCTGCTGGGGGATATTTGCCAGGTTGGCACAGAGTCGTTGAACGCCGTCGCGTTCCCTTGTCTTGCTGCGGTGATAGCTGGCGATGGCGTGGTGGATGAGGCACCACAGGAGTGCACCCTGCGGTAGCGGGTCGTTCCACGGCTCGATACCCCGTCGTTCGGCATAGTCTATGGCAATATCCTGAGCAAGGTCACGCGCATCTTCGGGTAACACGCCTTCCCGGGCAATGACTCACTCAGTAACCCTGCGCCATCGCGATTCCGCGTCGGACATGGTGCTCACCTTTCAACCGGGGCACGCCAGCAGAAGGGTGCAGACGTGCGCCGATTTCGTTTGGACGGGGAGGCTGTCTCTCCGTTAACAGTATAACATTCCGAGCAACATGCTGCAACAGCGCAGAGCGGATTCTGTCCCTTCACCAGGTATTTGCCCCTATCGCCTCCACCACCACACCGCCAGCACCAGAAGCCCCAGCGCGAGGCGATACCACAGGAACAAATTCACCGAGTGCGTGCGCAGGTAACGCAGGAGGAAGGCGATGGACAGGTAGCCGACGATGCCCGAAGTCAGTATCCCAGCCGCCAGCACCTGCACGTGCTCAGCTGCGGGTGGGGAGTGTATCAGATGACGGAAGGTCCATAGCGTTGCCCCCAGGGTGATGGGCGCAGAGAGCAGGAACGAGAAGCGTGCGGACGCCTCGCGGGTAAGCCCCAGCAGAAGCCCTGCGGTAATCGTGGCGCCCGAGCGCGACACCCCCGGTATCAGCGCAAGCGCCTGCGCACAGCCAATCAAGAAGCCCTCAAAGACCCCCAGCGACTCGATGTGCCGTTCGCGCCTGCCAAAGCGGTCAGCCAGAAAGAGCACGATTCCCATCGCCATCAAAAGCACCGCTATCAGCGCGATTCGGGTACGGATGCTCTGTTCAATCACGTTCTCGAACAACGCGCCCGCCAGAGCTCCCGGGATACAAGCTAGCAGAATCATCCACGCCATGCGCCGGTCTTCGAGATGGGGATTGGCGGGGCGAAACAGCGCACGCACCAGACGCCACAGGTCATGCCGGAAGTAACCGATAACCGCCATTGTCGTGCCCAGATGCAGCGCCACGTCGAAAACCAACTTCTCCTGTGGAGTGCCCTCACTCCAGCCGAACAACCACGGGGCAATCAATAGATGCGCCGAGCTGGAAATGGGCAAAAACTCGCCCAGCCCCTGCAGGATGCCCAGCACCACCGCCTGTATCAGATTCATGTTCGGACAACTTCCTCCGTTCTTGGGGTCACGCGCTTTGTTCGTTGGGGAGCAATCCAGTAGCGATGCAGAGCCGCGCGGATGACCGCTGCCACCGGCGGGGCAAGAAACATGCCTATCAGCCCGAAGAACTGCGCCCCAATCAACAGCACCAGAATCACCGTGACGGGATGTAGTTTCACCCGCTCGCCAATCAGGATGGGCAGGATGAGCTTACTCTCGATGAAGTGCAGGGCGGTGAAGAATATCAACACGTGCACCGCCACCATCAGGTTGTGCGGATATTGCAACACCACCAGCAGCACGATGGGAATGCCACCCAGAATGGGCCCGATAATCGGGATAGCCCGGGTGAGGCCAGCCAGCACCGCCAGCACCAGAGTATACTTCACCCCCAGCAGACCCAGCCCGATACCTACCACCACGCCGGCGATAATGCACAACAGGAGCTGACCAATCACATAGTTTTCCAGTATCAGGTTTGCCTGCCGCATCAGCCACAGCGTATCGCGCCACCACCTGCGCGGCACCAGCGCCACGAACTCGTGCTTGATGTTGCGCGAATCGGTCAGGAAGTAGAACGCCAGCACCGGGATTAACACGATTTCCACGATATGCCCGATGATGGTGGCAGTACCGCTGAGTAGCCCGCTTGCCCACTGACGGGTCATCTCCACCACGCCGGAGATGTTCTGGCTTTCCACCAGACGGCGGATGTCGGGCGGCAGGGTTTTGTACCACTCCTGCACATCACGCGAGAACTGCTCAATCTCCTGCTGGTACTGCGGCCAGTTCGTCACCAGTGCGCGAAGCTCCGCCTGAAACGGAGTGATTAAGACCCGAACACTGAGGTAGGTCAAATACCCGTACAGCACAAACACCGCTAAGGTGATCAACGGACGCGCCACCTTGCGGGGAATACGCGATGGCATAAACCGGCACAGCCAGTGCACCAGCCAGCCCGCTGGATAGGCAAACAATCCCGCGATAATCAGGGTGACCAGAATGGAACGGATCCGCACCACCACGTACACCGCCAGCGCAATCGCCAGCAGCCTCAGAATGAACCATCCCGCGGCACGTGCGACGAACCGAACTCTGTTTTGCCAGGCGTACAGGTCGTTCATCCCCTCACCCCGAAATGCTCGAACAGCACCTGTCGGATTCGCTGGGCGGCCTTTCCGTCGCCATAGGGATTGACCGCTCTTGCCATCTGCTGGTAGGCGTTCTCATCGCTCAACAACCGGCTTGCCTCCTGCACAATGCGCTCGGTGTCCGTGCCCACCAGTTTCGCCGTTGCCGCCTCCACGCCCTCCGGCCTCTCGGTGGTTTCGCGCAGCACCAGCACAGGCTTGCCCAGGCTGGGCGCCTCTTCTTGCACGCCGCCCGAATCGGTCAGGATGAGATACGCGCTCTGCATCAACTTCACAAACGGCGCGTAGTCCGGCGGCTCGGTCAGGATAACGCGCGGCACATCTGCCAGCACCTTCGTCGCCGTCTGGCGCACCAGTGGGTTGCGATGCATGGGAAAAACCACCTGAATATCGTCAAACCGCTCGACCAGCTGCTTCACCGCTGTACAGATACGCTCCAGCGGCTCGCCCCAGTTCTCGCGCCGATGGGCGGTTAACAGAACCGTGCGCAGTGGCGACGCCATCACCTGTCGCAGCAGTGGGTCGGCGATCGGATAGTCCATCCCGGCGACCATCAGCAGGGCGTCGATGCCGGTGTTGCCTGTCACCCAGATGGCATCCGCGCTGATGCCTTCGCGAAGCAGGTTTTCGCGTGCCTGCGGGGTGGGGGCGAAATGGAAATCGGCAATCACGCCTGCCAGCCGGCGGTTCATCTCTTCGGGGAAGGGATTGTATTTGTGGTGGGTGCGCAAGCCCGCCTCCACATGCCCAAACGCCACCTGATGGTAAAACGCCGCCAGCCCTGCAACGAAAGTGGTGGTGGTATCCCCCTGCGCCAGCAGCACGTGTGGCTTTTGCTCCCCAAGCAGGCGGTCCAGTCCCTCCAGCACGCGCACGGTAATCTGCGTCAGCGTCTGACCGTGCTGCATGATGTTCAGGTCATGCTCGGGAATGATCTGGAAGACCTGCAGTACCTGGTCCAGCATCTCGCGATGTTGCCCCGTAACCACCACCTGAACCTGCACCTGCGGCTGGTATCGCTGGAGCTCTTTCACCACCGGAGCCATTTTCACCGCGTCGGGGCGCGTGCCGAAGACCGTCATCACCTGCAGGGGTTCAGGCATACGGGGCTACCTCGTCATCCGGTAGAGGGTGAATGCTACCACGCTGAACAGTGCGCCAATCGCCCAGATGACCACCACCGCCCGCCGATGTCCGAGGTGCGTCACCAGCCAGTGGTGAAAGTGTCTCTTGTCCGCCTTGTGCACGGGCTGACCCGCAAGCACGCGCCGCGAAACCACAAAGAAGGCGTCGAACAGCGGCACCCCCAGCACCAGCAAAGGAACGAGCACCGAGATGGTCGCCGCCACCTTGAACGTGCCCACCACCGCCAGCGTTGCCAGCACGAAGCCGATGAACTGCGCGCCAACCGTTCCCATGAAGATGGAAGCAGGATTGATGTTGTGGCGCAGGAAGCCCACACACGCCCCCGCCAGCGCCGCTGCGGGAATGGCTATCGCCAGCTGTTTCTCCGAGACCGCCATCAGGGTCAGCGTGCTAGCGGAAATCGCGGTTACTCCCGCTGCCAGACCATCCAGCCCATCAATGGCATCCACCGTCTTTGTGACCACAAACACCCACAGCACGGTCACCGGCACACTCCACACACCCAGCGGTATCCAGTACTCTGGACGATATTCGCCCGGAGTCAGTGGTATCAGCGGATTGGTTACCCCTTCGATGCGGATACCGAACAGCGTGGTGAGCACAATCCCTGCCCCCAGAAGCACCACCATCTGCTGGAACGCAGAAAGCTGATACCTGTCGTCGTACATCCCCGCGAGGGCGATAATGGTTCCCACTACCAGAATGGCGGTCAGGGCATTGCTCCAGAGGTTCAGCCACAGGGCGATGGGTATCACCGCCAGCCAGAACCCGGCGTAGATGGCGATACCGCCCCAGCGGGGCGTCGGTCTGTCGTGCACACGCCGCTCATCAGGCTGGTCCATCACACCCATGCGGATGGCGAACGCTCGCACTGTAGGCGTTATCAGTGCCACCGCCGCCATCGCAATCAGAAAGGTGAAAAAGGCTATTCGCATGTATGCTCGCCTCGGCGGGGGAAGATGACCTCGGGCACTCCATCGCGCAGACGCACCAGCTCCAGACCTGCCTCTTCGAACAGCTCCATCGCAAACGGGTCGGGATAGTCGCCTTCAAACACCACCCGCACGATGCCCGCGTTGATAATCATCTTGGCACAGGCGTTGCACGGCTGGCAGGTGACGTACACCGTTGCGCCGCGTGTGGAGACGCCATTGAGTGCTGCCTGCAGGATGGCGTTCTGCTCGGCATGTAAGGCACGCTGGCAATGCCCATCCACTATTTTGCATCCGACCTCTGTGCAGTGCGCCAGTCCGTGCGGTGCACCGTTATAACCGGTGGTCAGGATACGCCTGTCCAGCACAATCACTGCCCCGACGGAGCGTCTAGGGCAGGTCGCGCGGGTAGCGACCTCTTTGGCAATGCGCAGAAAATACTCATCCCACGATGGTCTGGTGTCGCCCATCTTCCTCCCCATGAATCATTATGCCAGAACCGGAAACTGGTTGCAGAGAGCCAGAACCTCTTCGCGTACCGTCTGCAAGCGTGCCTCGTCTTCCGGGGCTTCCAGCGTGCGGGCAATCAGATCGGCGATACGCTCCATCTCCGGCTCCGCCATACCGCGCGTGGTGACCGCCGGCGTGCCCAGCCGGATACCGCTGGTGACAAAGGGCTTTTCGGGGTCAAAGGGTATCATATTGCGGTTGACGGTAATGTGTACGCTGTCCAGCACCACCTGCGCTTTGCGTCCGGTAAGCCGGTGCGGGCGCAGGTCTATCAGCATCAAGTGGTTATCCGTGCCCCCTGATACCAGTCGGAAGCCTCGTTGCGCCAGCGCATCTGCCAGCGTCCGCGCGTTTCGGCGCACCTGGCTCTGGTACACCTTGAACTGCGGTTGCAACGCCTCCTTGAAGCACACCGCTTTTGCCGCAATCATGTGCATCAGCGGTCCGCCCTGCATGCCCGGAAACACCGCCTTGTCAATCGCCTGAGCGTACTCCGCCCGGCACAGGATCATGCCGCCGCGCGGTCCGCGCAGGGTTTTGTGCGTGGTGGTGGTGACGAAATCGGCATAGGGAACGGGCGAAGGGTGCTCGCCGGCGGCGACCAGTCCCGCGATGTGCGCCATGTCCACCATGAACTTTGCGCCCACCTCGTCGGCGATTTCGCGGAAGGCGGCGAAGTCGATGATGCGCGGATAGCAGCTGGCTCCCGCCACAATCAGTTTGGGGCGATGCTGGCGGGCGAGGTCGCGCACCTGGTCGTAGTCGATCTCTTCGGTGTCGGGGCGCACGCCGTAATGCACCGCGCGATACAGTGTGCCCGAAAAGTTCACCGGGCTACCGTGCGTCAGGTGTCCACCCATGGACAGGTCCATCGCCAGGAAGGTATCGCCCGGCTGAAGCGCCACGCTGTACACCGCTTGGTTTGCCTGTGCGCCCGAGTGGGGCTGAACGTTGGCATGGTCTGCACCGAAGAGCTGTTTCGCTCGCTCGATGGCGAGGCTCTCCACGACATCCATGTTCTCACAGCCGCCGTAGTAGCGTTTGGCGGGATAGCCTTCGGCGTACTTGTCGGTCATCACCGAGCCCATCGCTTCCAGCACCGCCTTGCTGGCGATGTTCTCGGAGGCAATCAGTTCCAGATGGTTGTGCTGGCGCTTCTTTTCGTTCTCGATGGCGGCGAATACTTCGGGATCCACTTCCGATAGCGGAGCGGTACGATGATACTGCATATACACGCGATTATCCAGCAGGCTCACTTCCACTTTCTCCTTCGGTGTAACGTTGCTCCAGCATCTTCACCTTATGCACCCGGCGGACATGACGCTCCTCGCTGGTGAAGGAGGCGTTCAGGAAGGCGTTCACGATGTCCATTGCCAGTTCCGCGCCGATGATGCGCCCGCCCATACACAGGATGTTGGCGTCGTTATGCTGGCGTGACAGGCGAGCGGTCACAGGGTCCTGAGCGTGGGCGGCGCGAATGCCCTTCACCTTGTTCGCGCTGATGCTCATGCCAACGCCGGTGCCACAGATGAGTATACCCAGATCACACTCCCCCTGCGCAACCGAATTTGCCACCATCAGCGCGAAGTCGGGATAGTCACAGGGGGAGTCGGTATGTGTGCCGAAGTCGCGTACGGTGATGCCCTGCTGTTGAAGATACGAACGCACGATATTTTTCAGATGGTAGCCCGCATGGTCCGCGCCCAAACCGATAATCATGGAAAGCCCTCCACCGGCAGGTTAGCAGGTGTATTGTAACACGAGAGGGGAGGGTGATGCAAGAAGTGGGGGAGGCGTTCTTGTCTGTAACCAGCAACCGCAAAATCAGCCTAGCGACCCAGCGTCTTCAACGACCTGCGCCAAACGTTTCCCCTCGCCAAAATGGATCAGGAAGCCTCTCAACAGCAGCACCGATTGCCCGGGCATCACCACAAGGCGCTTCTCATCTGGCGAGAGGGCTGTCCACCGGCAGTCTTCGTCGTTGACCAGCCGGTATTGTTTGCGTGTTTCATCCCACTCCACGTGACCTACAACAGGTTCTGCCTTGCGCGTCACAGGCGGCTTACGTCCCCTTTGGGTGGCATCAGCGAACAACCGGAAACCGCTGCCCAGCACGACTTTCCGGTCAATGGGAGCGAATTTATGCTTGCCCTTCTCCTCATAAAGTTGCAGCACGGCGGGATAGGGCGGCTGGCAACGAGTGCCGCAAAACGGACAGGTTCGTCTCTCACGAGGATAAAGCCAGCAGGGATAGGGAAAATATTGCCGGCAGTGCGAACACATCCACAGCTCGTCCATGGCGCACGCTAGAGCCTCTTCCCACTCTCTGGAGAGGGGGCGCTTGTCTGGTTTGCGTAAACCGTCTATCAAAGCCTGTTCCGTCAACTTCTGAAGCAACGGGGTCAGCATTCGGTAACTGAGCTGGCCCTGGCGATAAAGCGGAAGCCCCAGCGCTTTGGGACGGTGACGACGGTCGTCTGGATGCTCACTGAACAGGGCATTTTCTCCCCATCCCAGCTCCTCGCTCCGGTCGGGATCACCATCACAATACTCCCTCAGCGGCA
The DNA here is from genome assembly GCA_964579145.1 of uncultured bacterium. Classification (GTDB taxonomy): domain Bacteria; phylum Armatimonadota; class HRBIN16; order HRBIN16; family HRBIN16; genus HRBIN16. The sequence continues at coordinate 42,202 of CAZOGB010000025.1, forward strand.
TCATCACGTTGCGGAACAGCAGGGTGTGCAGGACCAGCACTGCCAGGCTGTGACGGTCGGTGCGCTCGTTGGGCGAGGCGTGCTGTGTTAGTATCTCCGGCGCCATAAAGCCCATCATCCCTTTCACCTGCGGAGGCAGGAAACCGGCGACCACCACGCTGTCGATATCCAGCATAACCGCCTCGCCCTTCTCGATGTTCACGAGGAAGTTGCGATAATGGATGTCGCCGTGTGCGCAGCCCTTGCCATGTAAAACGGTGATGGCGTTGGCAACACTGCGCGCAACCTTCAGATAGTCCGCCCAGGTTCTCCCCTGCCGAAACTGTTTCGCTGCGCATTTGGGGTCGAGAATAAAATGAACCAGTTCGCGCTGTTCGGGCGGCACGCGACGCATGACAAAACCAGTACATGCCCGTCCATTAAAGCTCTGTACCAGCGCGAGCGGCGGCAGGATGAACTGTTCCTGATCTGGCGGCAGGTTACTGAACAGCGTCATGACGTGCTTCAGCATCTGCTCCCTTTCAGCGGACGGTTGATGGTAGACCTTAATGGCAAATCGGTTGTCCCTGCTGAAATAGACAGACCCCTCGCCGCCGACCTTCGCTTCACTATCAACCTCTATCTTCTTGGGAACGCCTTCAGGGGGGCGTTTCAGTACTATTACAGCCATCGTTTAAGCCACCCCCACCCGAAAAACCTAAGGTTAAAGACAGGATCTTTCTTGCAAGTATTTGTTTCCAAGATCGGCTGCGCCTTATCGCCTACAGGGATGCCATGCCCTTCGTTATTCTTGCAGGTGTTTCCTCTGGCAATACCCCCAGAATCCCCAGAGTAACAAATACCACATTCCTTGTTTCGTTCACAAGTGTTGTCTTGCAGGGTCGGGTGCGCTCTTTCACAAACATGAATACCATGGTGTATGTTGCTTGTGCAGGTGTTGCCTTTAGCTAGTCCTCCTGAATTACCAAAGTATGCGATGCCACTCCACTTGTTCTGTTCACAATTATTACGTTCTAAGGTAAGCTGTGCCCACTCATCTACATGAATACCGTGCCTTTCGTTATTTCTGCAGGAGTTACCTCGTGCCGCGCCCCGACAATTGCCAAAAACGGCGATACCACTCCCCGTGTTGTGCGCACAAGTATTCCTCTCTACAGTTACATTCGCTGCCTCGTCCACGTAAATCCCGTAATGTTTGTTGTTCCTACAAGTGTTGCCTTTCACTGTACCGTCAGAGTTGCCCGAGTAAAATATACCGCTTTCTCCATTTTGCTCACAAGTGTTACTCTCCAGAACTGAACCACGAGCGTAGATGCCATTCTTTCTATTGTCTCTGCAGAGATTGTTCTTCGCCGTACCTCTCACAATGTAGATACCATTTGCCCAGTTTTGCTCACAGAAGTTCGTTTCTAACAGTGGCTGCCCCGTGCGTACAAAAATACCGTGCCGTTGGTTGTTTCTGCAGGTGTTGCGCTTAGCTACGCTAGCAGAGTTGCTAAAGTAGGCGATACCACTCCATTTGTTTTGCTCACAGGAGTTGTTTTCTAAAGTCGGCTGCGCTTTCTGTTCAAGATAAATGCCATATTTTCCATTGTTTCTACATAAGTTGCTTTCAGCGGTGCCTCCGGAATCGCCACAGTAAAAGATGCCATTTTCTCCGTTTTGCTCGCAAGCGTTGCTCTTCAAGGTCGGCTGAGCCTCATCGTGTATCTCCACACCGTTGCGACCGTTCCACACCAACTGACATCCCACCACCACCCCCTTCGCCTTACCCTTTAACACCAGACCGCTTCCGTAAATGCCCGCCGCCCCCCCCACCACTCCACCCGTAAAGCGACACCGGCGAAACTCCACTTCGCCCCTGTCGACTTCTACCACCGACGCCACTGCAGAACCCCGGTGCTCGAAGGTCAGGT
>CAZOGB010000026.1:0-43679 GCA_964579145.1 uncultured bacterium
GCGGACTGAACCTCCTGCCCCAGCCGCTCCAAGTAGCGCGGATCGCCCTCCAGCCGATACATCAGCGATAGCGTATATGCCCGTTCCTTCACCCGCTGGCTGGTAGCAAGCAGGCGCAAACCGTCGGGAATCTCATATCGGCTAACAGGCTCCTGCAGGATGGCTTCAGCCCGCCGGTGCAAGGTGTCCCGCCATTCGCGCAGGCGTGCACTCTTTCCAACACGCGCCTGTACCTCGTCCCAGCGGGACACGAACAGGCGGGGATGGCTTTGTTTCAAGGTAGACAGCGGCGACGCTGACATGCTTTCACCCCCTGTGGTATTTCACAACGGATAGATACACCAGACAGGTGGTTCGGCAGGAATATCCGTGTGCCCTGCATGAATAAGAGGTAGAATACAACCCTCAACGGGGAGGGCAAGGAGATGTCTGAAGCAACAACACACCTCAGCCCCAGCTACAGCTTCACCGTACGCCTGGAGTATGCCAACGAGCCCGGCATGCTGGGCAAAATCGCCTCGCGCATCGGAGAAATCGGCGGGAGCATCGGCGCGGTAGATATTGTGCGCATGACCAGCAACGCCATCACTCGCGACTTCACCATCTACGCCGCCAACGTCGAACACGCCCAGACCATCCTTAAATCCCTGCGCGAGCTGCCCGGCGTGAAGGTGGTCAAGCATTCCGACCGCACCTTTCTGCTCCATCTGGGCGGCAAGATTTCGATCCAGACCAAGATACCCCTGCGCACCCGCGATGACCTGTCCATGGCGTACACCCCCGGCGTGGCACGAGTGTGCGAAGCTATCGTCGCACACCCGGAGGACGTGTACAACCTCACCATCAAGCGCAACACAGTGGCCATTGTGACCGATGGCTCTGCGGTGCTGGGATTGGGCAACATCGGCGCGGAGGCGTCCCTGCCGGTGATGGAGGGCAAGGCGATGCTGTTCAAGGAGCTGGGCAATGTGGACGCCTTCCCCATCGCCCTCAAGACGCAGGATCCCGACGAAATCGTGCGCACGGTGGAGAACATCGCGCCTGTGTTCGGTGGAGTCAATCTGGAAGACATCGCCGCGCCGCGCTGTTTCGAGGTGGAAGAGAAGCTGGCGCAGAGGCTGGACATCCCCGTCTTCCACGATGACCAGCACGGCACAGCGGTGGTCACGCTTGCCGCCCTGCAGAACGCCCTGCGCATTGTGAACAAACCCATCGAGTCGCTGAAGGTGGTGGTGAGCGGTGCGGGGGCAGCGGGCATCGCCGTGACCAGACTGCTACTGCGGGCGGGCGTGAGCGACATCGTGCTGTGCGACCGAGCCGGCGCCATCTATCGCGGCAGACAGGAGCACATGAACCCTTACAAGCAGGCTATCGCCGAAGTGACCAACCCGCGCCATCTGCGCGGAAGCCTCAGCGAGGTGCTGGAGGGCGCAGATGTGTTCATCGGAGTGTCCGCCCCGAATATGCTCAGCGCGGACGACGTGCGCAAAATGGCGAAAGACCCCATCGTGTTTGCCATGGCGAACCCGATACCGGAGGTGATGCCGGAGGAGATTGTGGGCATCGCGCGCATCATCGCCACCGGACGCTCCGACTACCCCAACCAGATTAACAACGTCCTGTGCTTCCCCGGCTTCTTCCGCGGCCTGCTGGACAGCCGGGCGAAACAGGTCACCGAGGAGATGAAACTGGCCGCAGCAAAAGCGATTGCCGCCGTGATTAAGCCCTCCGAACTGCATGAGGACTACATCGTGCCCAGCGTGTTCGACCGACGGGTGGCGGAGGCGGTCGCTACAGCGGTCGAGCGCGAGGCGTATCGCGCCGGAGTCGCTCAGAGGCGCAAAAGCGGCGCAAGAAGATACGGATAGCCTCTTTTTAAGGCGCTGGAGGCAGAACCTGCGTCTGTGCAGGCAGTTCCTTCAGCGCCACCCCCTTCAGGCGCATCATGTTCATCGTCGCCGACAGTGCGATAATCACAATGCCCAGCCACGCCGCCAGCGCAACCCACTTCGCCCGATTGCGCTGAATGCCCTCGAACGCCAGCGAAGGATGCGACAGCGCGGTGGAGATGAAGAACAACACCAGCACCAGAAGAATCTTCGCCCCAAGCACCATGTGATAGTTCGGCTTGACGGCGGGCACAACCACCACCAGGTTGTAAATGCCGGTGACCCAGATAAGCACCCACGCAATGCCGATAACCATGCCTGCACGTCTCTGCAAAGCCTTTACCAGGTCCTCGGGAACGCCCTGAACCCGTTTAAGCACCGGAAGCAGGACCAGATACTGAAACAGCGTGAATCCAACCCCGGTGACGATGCTGAGCAAATGCACCCATTTGACCGCGACATCCACCCAGTTCATGCATCACCCTCCGCCACGAAGCATCCTCGTTCCCTTACACACAGCACGTCGTCCACCGGCGTGCCGTCCGGTCCCAACGGTTTCATCGTGCGCAGACACCAGAAATGCTTCTGCGACGTGCCAGCCTGAACATCTGTACCGTCGGCTGTGGCGGAAGCGTGTGACACGTAGTCCATCTTCGTTCGCAAATAGGCGCACCTGGCGTTCACGGTTGTCTGCTCCTCCTCAAGGTGATGATACTACAAAGATTATGAAGAACCCCGACGCAAAAGTCAACACACTGTAAACGTTACCGGTTTTTCCGCGAAGGTATGCATTACACACTGATGTTCGCCAATAATCTCCATGGAAGCACAAACCTAACAGGAAGGGACAAATGCTCACTCGAACATCGCATGGACGTCGTCGTTCCACGATGAACGACGTTTGGGGAGTGAAAAGCATGACCGAACACATGAACACAGCTGGCAGCCGCTCCGCGGTAGCGCTTGGCGTCATTTCTGCTATCTTGACCTTCGCCTTCGCACTGCTCAGCGGAAGCGCTATATATATCAACGCTCAGGACGTTGTAACCCGACAGGCTCAGCAGGAGCTTCTACGCACGGCAAACCTCGCCGCACACGCTCTGACCATGCAGGGTGATGCCCCAGCGGGGTGGCAGAAGCCCCTGAGCAGTCTACTTCGCCTCTCCTCGGACCTGCACGACATCCGGGTGTACGCCCTTCGTGAGGACAAATCCGTTCTACTGTTCAGTACGGCAACTCCCGGCAACGCTGAGGAAGCACGAACGACCACTCCCGCCCTGATGAACGCTCTGCGCTTCCAGATAGCGGGGGTGGAACAAGACGGCTTTACCGAAGGCGACAGGCGATACCTCGCAGCGTACGTGCCCTTCTCCCCTGACGGAGGACAGGTTCGCATGGTCGTAGCGGTGTTCATGCCTGTCGACAAGTTCGTCCAGCAGTTTGCAGGGCTCCGGCTGGCCGCTTATGCCGCCGCGATGATGGCACTGTTGTTCGCCATCGGTGTAGGCATCGTTGCGTTCTACTCACGACGCCAGTCCGAAATGAACCAGGTGGCAACCGCGCGCACCGGGCTGCTGGAGTTCGAACTGGACGTCCTGCAGAAAATTGCCTGCAATGTACCCCTCGCCAGCCTGATGGACTCGCTGTGCCGCCAGTATGAGGCGATGTTCCCGGGCGCCACCTGCGCCGCTATGCTGGTGGAGGGCGACCATGTGCGGCTGTTCTCCGCGCCAGGCGTCCACGAGGAGCTGCGCCGGGCGTCCGAATGCATACCTGTTGGCAACACCGTGTCGCCAAACGGCGCTGCCGTTTTCCGTAACGAGCCGGTCATCGTACCAGACGTCAGCATCAGCCCGCTCTGGCGCAGTGAGCGGCATGTTGCCGAGGCAGCAGGCGTCGCCGCATCCTGTTCGTATCCCATTCGCTCCAGCTCCGGGCAGGTGCTGGGTGTGTTCGCCGTGTACTATTCGTTCAAGCATCATCCTTCAGAAAGCGAACAGCAGTTCGCTACGGTGGTAACTCACATTGCGGGCATCGCGATTGAACGCCTGCGCATGGTGGAAGCGCTGGCAGAGATGAACCAGCAGCTACAGAACGCCCTCGCCGAAGCCACCCGGCTGGCAGAGATGGCAGAGGCGGCAAGCCGCGCCAAGTCCGAGTTCCTTGCCAACATGAGCCACGAGATTCGCACGCCGATGAACGGCATCATCGGAATGCTGGACCTGCTGTCCGATACCGGGCTGGATGCCCAGCAGAGAGAGTATCTGGACCTGGTGCGCGGCAGCGCCAATACGCTGATGGGCATCATCAACGACATTCTGGACCTCTCCAAGATCGAGTCCGGTCGTATGACGCTCAATCCCGAACCGTTCAACCCGGCGCAGATGGTGCAGGAGGTTGCCGCGCTGTTTGCATCGTCCGCGCGGAAGAAAGGGCTGGAACTGCACACAGACATCGCACCCGACGTGCCCGCCATCGTGGTCGGCGACGACCTGCGCCTGCGTCAGGTGCTGAACAATCTGGTGAACAACGCGGTGAAGTTCACTGAGCGAGGTAGCGTCACCATCGGTCTGCGCTGCCTTGCCACTACAGAGAACGAAAGCGGTCGCGAGGCGAAACTTCAGCTGTGGGTAAGCGACACGGGTATCGGCATCGCTCCCGAGAAGCTATCGCACATCTTCGACAAGTTCACGCAGGCAGATGCGTCCATCACCCGCCGCTACGGCGGCACCGGTCTGGGGCTTGCCATCGGTAAAAAGCTGGTGGAGATGATGGGCGGAGAAATCAGCGTGGAGAGCGAGGTCGGCAGGGGAAGCACCTTCCGCATCGTGCTGAGCCTGCCGGTGGCGGATGAGGCCGCGCAACCGATGAGCGCGCCGAGCCCGGCGTTGCTCCACCAGTTCGCCGGCACTTGTGTTCTGCTGGCAGAAGACAACGAGGTCAACCGGATGGTGGCTGTCAGGATGCTGCAGACGCTCGGCTGTGCGGTGGAGACAGCGGTGAACGGCACGGAAGCGGTGCAGAAAGCGCTGTCGGGCGATTACGACCTGATACTAATGGACGTGCAGATGCCGGAAATGGACGGCTACGAAGCCACCCGTCGCATCCGCGAGGCGGAACGCACGACGGGCGAACATCGTACTATCATCGCCATGACCGCGCACTCGCTGGAGGAAGACCGGAGGGCTTGTCTGGACATAGGCATGGACGACTACCTGAGCAAGCCCGTCAAGCGCGAGCGTTTGGCGGAGATGCTGGCAAAGTGGGTTGGCGACCGGCAGATGGCACGGGCTGCCTGACGGCTACCTCATAGCCCGGCGGCTGGCTATCTGGTCGAACGCCACGACGGCAATCACCACCGCGCCGATAATCAGCTGGTTGTAGTCTGACGCTCCGACCATCGCCAGCCCACTGCGTAGAACCTGAAAGATGAGCGCACCAATACAGGTTCCCCATATCGAGCCTCGCCCTCCGGCGAGGCTTCCTCCACCAATCACCACCGATGCAATCGCATCCAGCTCCCAGCCCATCGCTGCGGTGGACTGCCCCGTGCCATAGTACGCGGTGAATATCACGCCCGCCAGCCCCGCCATCAACCCGCCAAGCGTATATACCAGATACTTCAAACGCACCACCGGCACACCCGACAGACGCGCCGATTCCTCGTTGCCGCCCAGCGCGTAAATCTCGCGCCCCCAGCGCGTGCGCGTCATAAAAAGATGGAACGCCACCGCCAGAACCAGCAACAACACCACAGGCACGGGTATCGCCAGCATCGGCAGGGGAACCATCCCGCTGCCCAGCACGCGGGTGAAGCCGGAATCGGGGATAGGAATGGTGGCGCCTTTGGTGATGAGGTACGCCAGCCCCCGCGCGATGCTCATCATGCCCAGCGTGGCGATAAACGGGGGCAAACTGGCGCGAGTGATGAATGTGGCGGAGATAACACCCATCAGCATGGCGACCAGCACTCCCAGCACAGACGCCGCCAGAGGCGAATATCCGTGCGTAATCGCGTATGCTGTCACCACAGAGGTGAGCGCAATGCACGACCCCACGGAAAGGTCAATACCGCCGGCGATGATAATCACGCAGGAACCCAGCGCGGCGGTAGCCAGCACGGTCATATCGCGCACGGTCGCCAGCAGGTTATCGGCATCCAGCATGGGACTGGGACGGTCGGGCTGACGTGTCAGAAGGCTAAAAACCGCAATCTCCGCCGCTAGTACTAACAGTATCCCCAGTTCGCGCGCCCGCAACAGGCGACGCATCAGGATACCTCCTCAGGCACCGGCAGGCGCCGCGCCAGCCGCCAGAAGATGTTCAGGTTCACCTTCACCTCCCGGCGATAGGCCAACAACCAGCCCAGCGCCAGCACCAGATACAGCACCGAGAAGGCATATCTCACCATCACGCTGGGAAGCATCAACTGCACGGCAAACAGCACGAACAGCAGAAGCGCCTCAAGCCGGCTGAAGAAGCGATTGGCAATCACCGCACAGGCAAACAGCGACTGCGCAGCGGTCAGCAACACCTCTTCGCGCGGGCGCGGCTCCAGCGGAAGAAAGGCGAGGTGACCAGCCGAAATTGAGTAGATGACGGGCAGAGAACCTATCAGCAGGGTCCACTGGTTGATTTTGGAGGAGATGATTGCCGACATGGCGGAGGCCACGTGCCCGCGTAGAGCAAAATAACACAGGATGATCATCTCCGGCGACTCGGAAGCCAGCGGCGCGATCCACTGGATGAGCAGGAACTCACTGATGCCGAAGCTCTTGCCGAGATGGATTAACCCCTCGGTAAACGGCTCGGTAGCGACCAGAATCACCGCGCCCGAATAGAGGAACATCAGCACATAGGCAAGCCGTCGCCAGCCCTTCGGCAGGGCAGCAAGGGTTGCCACGGGTCCTGCGGGTTCGGGTTCGATATGGGGCGCACGCCCCGCCAGCCACACGTAGCCCGCAAATATCAGCACAAAGATCACTGCATCCCACAGGGTGATGGTGGCTTTGAAGGGCAGAAGCAGGGAGTACACCGTCGCCACGATGAGCACGGTCACCTCGATAGCCAGCACCGGTTCAATAGGAATCTGTCCGTGAGACGGCAGGTTGTTGCGCCGACGCAGAGCCATCCACCCCAGAAACACCACCGCAGACCACCCTATTCCCACCAGCAGACGGTTGGCGCCCGTCATGTTCGCCGCGACCAGCGGAATGTAGCTGCTGTCGTGCGCCGCCTTCCATGCCAGGTAGATGTCCACCGCGTATTCGGGCAGAACCGCAATCAACGCCAGCAGTGCCATCGCCAGCGAGCGTGCCACATCGTACTGTGCCAGCTCCGCCGACCACGAAATGAGAAACGCAGCGCCCAGAATCGCCATGCCAGACAGCAACACCGTCATCCCTGCCGACGGGTGCGCGGTAAACGCCACCGACAACCAGGGCACCGTCAGCAACACCGTGCCGATAATCAGAACGATATGCAATCTATTTGGAGATGCCATAGACTGTCCTCATCAGTCCGTCTTTTTCCGTCGTTTGCCGTCGCGAAAAAACCATACGGTCAGCCCGAAGGAGATGGTCAGCGCAATCGCCGTGCCCAGAAAAGGCGTGATATGGCTGGATATTCTCCACGCGCCGATTTGCAGGGGTACTTTATCATACAGGTACGCCCCCAAGGGCGCGCCCAGCATCGCCCCCACGCCCTGCGCGGTGAACACTGCACCCATCACCGCCCCGCGTCGCTTCCCCCCTATCTCGGAAACCAGCGCCATCCACGCGGGTATCGCCAGAATATAGCCTAGCCCTACGACGCACCCACACACCAGCAGTGCCCAGTGATTGTGCACAAAGGGGACAAACCACATTCCCGCCATCGCCAGCCCCACTCCCAGCCGCATGGCACGCTCCTTGCCCCACAGGTCGCCGATCCTGCCCGCAGGCACGCTGGCAAGTGCAAACACTATCGCCGGCGGCAGGAGCAACAACCCGTAACCGCTCTCGCTGAGGTGCAGAACCTCCATCGCATACAGCTTGACCAACAGCATCACCATGCCGATGCCGAAAAAGGAGATGAAGCCCAGCAAAAGCGTATCCGGCACCATCTTCGCGCTCTCCCACATCTCCCGCAGGGAAAGATGCGGCGGGTGAAGCTGCGGGTCGCTGTGATGGTCGGCATGGTCATGGTGCGGAAATCGCGACGGCACGCCCACCAGACACACAATAACCGCCAGCGCAAACAGCACGCCCGCGAGATAAAAGGAGGCGGTTCTGGCACCGGCCACATCGTTCACCACCCCCCCCAGCAGGGGTCCCATCGCCACACCCACCAGATAGGTCACGTTCAGCAGGCTCATCGCGGTGGAACGGTCTTTTTCCTCCACCACGTCGGCAACGGCGGCGAAGATGGTGGGCCACAGCGCCGCGGCGCCTGCCCCATCCAGTGCACGCAGCAGCAATAGTCCCAGCGGATGATGTACCAGCACGGTAAGGGGTGCGGTGACCATAGAGATAAGGGGACCGACCAGCAGAAGCCTTTTGCGCCCGAAGCGGTCGCTGAGCAACCCCAGAGGCGACTTCAGCACGGTCTCCGCCAGCAGGAACGCCGCACCGATAGCCCCTACCCATGCTCCCAGTCCGAGGTCAAAGCGCAGATAGGGAGGCATTGCGGAGAAGTTCACCACGGCGTAAGCCAGCTCCGCCACCCCCGCCAGCGCCACCAGCGCAAGCAGTGCCCGCCCGCGCGAAGGGTGGCGGAGTATTCCCAGCTTCGCCCTCTGCTGGTCGATTCCCATCGTGTGCTCTTACGCCCGCTTCAGCACAACCTCTTTGCCGGTCTCCGCCGAGGCGTAGATGGCATCAATAATCTCCGTTGCCATCAGCCCCTGTTCGGCAGTGACTTCCGGCTCGGTGTCGTTGATTATCGCCTGCAGGAAGGCGTATACCTCCTGCTGATGACTGTTCACCTCGCGAAGCCCGAACGGCGTGATGTCCAGAAGGGTCTGCTCTTCCTCACGGAACAGCTTGAGCGGGTTCAGCTGCGCTCCACCTTCCGTGCCCAGGACGGTGGTGTTGAAGATGTCGTGCTCGATGTTGGCGCAGAAGCTGGACTCGATCACCAGCGTCGCGTCGTTCTCGAAGCGCACCAGCCCGACCGCAAAGTCCTCCACCGTGTAGGTCTTGGGGTCCCACTGCCCCATCAGACCAACCACGCCCTCGCGCGTGCCGAACTTGGTGTAGGTCATGCCGCTGACGGATACGGGCTTCGGGTGTCCCATAAAGTACAGCGTTGCGTCCAGAATGTGCACGCCAATGTCAATCAGCGGTCCACCGCCCTGCTTGTCCTTCTGGGTAAACACTCCCCAGCCCGGAATGCCTCGACGACGCAGTGCCTGCGCCCGCGCATAGTAAATCTCGCCCAGTTTGCCGGCGTCGATAAACCGCTTGATGGTGCGCACGCCCGTGCTGAAGCGCATGTTCAGCGCGACCTGCAGCTTTCTGCCAGTGCGCTTCGCCGCCTCCAGCATTTCGCGTCCCTCCTGCGCGTTCATCGCCATCGGCTTCTCCACCAGCACGTGCTTGCCCGCTTCCAGCGCGTCAATGGTGGGCTGTTTGTGCAGGTAGTTGGGCGTACACACGCTGACTGCATCCACCTCTTTCAGCTTCAGCAGGTCGCGATAGTCCGTGAACACGTGTGGCACGTTGAACTTCTCCGCGGCGGCTTTGGCGACCTCGGGATTGATGTCCGCCACCGCCACAATGCGGCACAGGTCAGGATATGCCGCGTAGCCGGGCATGTGCGCCGCCTGCGCAATGCCTCCACTGCCAATAATCCCGATGCCTATCGGTGTCTTTACCTTCTTTGCCATCTGATTCCCCTCGTATCTTCTCTTGGTGTTTCGGTGCACAGCGTTCGGAGCGAGCCGACGCCGTGCCCGTCTAAGTATTAACGGAGGCTGTTTTTTTCTCCTGCTTCTCGAAAATGTATACAAAAAAGCGTTGATTTTTGATGCCTATTATGGTATCATAGATACAGCAACCTGGAGCAACAACATGGTGCTTCCTGCGAGTGCCTCCAACGACAGACAGGAAGCCCCCTGTCCCTCTGCGCCCCCCCGCGCAGAGGGGCTTTTTTTATAACTCTGCCAGCGTTCGGATGACCCGCTCGGGCAACATCTCGGCTGGCACGCTGTGTAACTCCGCCTCGCCCGTCACGCCCGTCAGCACCAGCACAGTATGCAAGCCCACGCGCTTGCCCACCAGCACGTCGGTATCCAAACGGTCGCCAACCAGCACCCCTTCATCGGCAGAGACGCCACACTTCTGCAGAAGCAGTTCCAGGCTATAGGTGCTGGGCTTGCCGATAACGAGCGGCTCCACGCCAGTGCAGGTCTGGATGGCAGCCACAATCGCTCCACCGCCGGGCACGATTCTGCCGCCCGCTGCGGGATAGGTGGCGTCGCGGTTGGTGGCGATGAACTGCGCACCGTGCTGGATGGCATAATGTGCCCGTCGCAGCTTGTCGTAGGTGAAATCGCGGTCGATACCCGCCACCACGTAGTCCGCGCCCTCCTCTTCGGGGTCGGTCACCACCCGCATGCCGATGCGCCGCAGCTCCTCGTGGATGCCCTCTTCCCCCACGATGAACACCCGCTTGCCCTCCGCACCCTGCGACTGCAGATAGAGGGCGGTGGCGTAGGCGGAGGTCATGAAATGCTCTTCCTCGCAGGGGATGCCCATTGCCGTCAGCCGTCGCACGTACGCCTCGCGCGTCAATGCCGAGTTATTGGTCAGGAAGCGCACCGTGACGCCCTCCCCTCGCAGACGCACCACCGTCTCTGCCGCGAAGGGCATCGGCTCGTCCCCGCGATAGATCACTCCGTCCAGGTCAAAGATTATCAGGCGATACGTCATAACTTTTGCGCCTCAAGTTGCTCGGGTGGCTTGTTTCAGTTCCTGCACAAAGCGCCCTACCGATTCCAGCAGGGCGTGCTCGCCCTTCGCCGCCTCCTGCGCTATCAGCGATACCACCGCACTGCCCACCACTGCGCCGTCGGCAACGCGGCACACCGCCCGCACGTGCTCGGGGCGCGAAATGCCGAACCCAACACACAACGGCAGGTCGGTCAGCGCGCGCATCGCCTCAAGCATGTGCGGCACCTCTTCGGGCAGGTCATCGCGTGCGCCCGTGACGCCGGTGCGCGAGACACAGTAGACAAAGCCACTGCTCATCTGCGCCACGCGCCTCATACGCTCAGGGGTGCTGGTCGGCGCTATCAGGAAGATGGTGTCCAGTCCGTGCTGGCGTGCCACTGGGTGCCACTCGTCCGCTTCGTCTGGCGGCATATCGGTCATAATCACGCCGTCCACGCCCGCCGACGCCGCCTGCTCAGCGAAACGTTCAACGCCCATCTGCCATACGGGATTGAAGTAGGTCATCAGCACGATGGGCACATCCGTTCGGGCGCGCGCCCGGGCTACCGTCTCCAGCACGTGCACAGGAGTAACGCCCTGCTGAAGGGCGCGAAAGGTGGAGGCTTGAATGGTTGGGCCGTCCGCCAGCGGGTCGCTGAAGGGGATGCCAACCTCAATGATGTCTGCCCCCGCCCCGGCAAGGGCGGGAATCAACCCTTCGGTCGCTTTCAGGCTGGGGTCGCCCGCGGTAATGAAAACCACCAGCGCCCCCTCACGCTTCTCACGCAGACTGGCAAATCGCTCGGCGATTCGGCTCATCCCAGCCCTCCCAGCGCACGCGATACGATGTCCACGTCCTTATCGCCCCTGCCCGACAGGTTAATCAGGATGGTGGTGTCCTTCGGCATGTCAGGCGCAATCTTGATAGCGTGAGCCACCGCGTGCGCCGTCTCCAGCGCCGGGATGATGCCCTCCATGCGCGCCAGCATCTGAAGCGCCTCTAATGCCTCTTCGTCGGTAGCGGTGACGTATTCTGCGCGTCCCGTCTCTTTCAGGTAGCTGTGTTCGGGACCGACGCCGGGGTAATCCAGCCCCGCCGAAATAGAATGGGTGGGCAGAACCTGTCCGTATTCGTCCTGCAGGAGGTAGCTGGCGGCGCCATGCAGAACGCCGGGGCGCCCTGTGGCGAGCGTAGCGGCATGTTCCCCCGTATCCAGCCCGCGCCCCGCAGCCTCCACACCGATCAGGCGCACGGGGTCGTTCAGGAACGGGTAGAAGATGCCCATCGCGTTACTGCCTCCGCCCACGCACGCCAGCACCACGTCCGGCAATTTGCCCGTCATCTCCAGCATCTGCTGGCGGCTCTCCTGCCCGATAACCGACTGGAAGTCGCGCACAATGGTCGGATAGGGATGCGGTCCCACCACCGAACCGATGATATAGTGCGTGGTACGCACGTTAGTCACCCAGTCGCGGATGGCTTCGCTGGTAGCGTCTTTGAGGGTACGCGTGCCGGATGTCACAGGGATAACCTTTGCCCCCAACAGCCTCATGCGGAACACGTTGAGCGCCTGGCGGTGCACATCCTCCTCGCCCATATACACCTCGCACTCGAAGCCGAAGCGTGCGCACACGGTAGCGGTCGCGACGCCGTGCTGTCCTGCGCCCGTCTCGGCGATGATGCGGCGCTTGCCCATGCGCCTTGCCAGCAGGATTTGCCCCAGGGTGTTGTTGATTTTGTGTGCGCCCGTGTGGCACAGGTCTTCCCGCTTCAGATAGATACGCGCCCCACCGAGGTGTTCGCTCAGCCGCTCGGCATAGGTGATGGGCGTCGGTCTGCCCACATAATGGCGCAGGTAGTACCCAAACTCTCGCTGGAACTCGGGGTCCTGTTGAGCCTTTCGGTATTCCTGTTCCAGTTCGTCGAGGGCAGGTATCAGCGTTTCGGGCACAAATCGCCCGCCAAAGATGCCGAAATGCCCCCGTGCATCAGGAGCCGTCTGTAAACCGCCGGACATTCGCGATAAACTCCTTCACCTTGAGATGGTCTTTTTTGCCGGGCGCGCTTTCCACGCCACTGCTCACATCCACCGCAAAAGGTTGCACCTGCGCGATGGCATCACAGACATTATCGGGCGTCAGTCCGCCCGCGAGTATCACCGGTTTGATGGCTTCGTCGCGCAGCAACCGCGCAAGACGCCAGTTGGCGCTCTCGCCTGTTCCGCCCATCTTTTGCGGATGATAGGCATCCACCAGCAGGGCGTCCGCTTCGTCCTGCAGGCGCAGGGCGTGCCGAACGTCTTCTTCCGTGCGCAGGCGTACCGCGCGAATGCGCCGCAGGTGCAGGGGCAGGGCTACCCCTTCCTCACTGATGAACTGCACGGCGTCGAACCCTTGCCATAGCTCGGCGGGCAAATCGCGCAGGCTTCCGAACACCGCCACACGCATCACAAAGGGAGGCACACTGCGAAGGATCTCCAGCGCATCCGCACGGTCACCGACGTATCGCGGACTGCTTGGCTCGAACACGAACCCAATGGCATGTGCCCCATAGCGTACCGCGGCGTGAATATCTTCCTCGCAGGTTAACCCGCAAATCTTTACCCGTACCATGTGAAGCCACCGTTACAGAGTATACACCAGAAGGGGCACAGAAAACACGGGGGAGTATGGCGGAAGCAGGGTAAAGGTGTGTAAGTAACGTATTGGGATGTGGAAATCCTTTGGGCAGGAAGCGGTGTACATCGAAGTAAGGCACACTTAGGATGGGATTCTGAAAGTCAAGGCTCATGCTATTCCGCTTCGAGCAAGGAGGCAATCATGCAAACCGCACTTCGTATTCATACCGTTGTACTGCCCGGTCACCGGGTGGAGTTCACCGTGCCCGAATTACAGGAAGGGGAAAGGGTGGAAATCATCGTGCTTACCGCTTTCGCCCAGATGGTCGGCTTGCCGATGGAGGTGCTGGAGGCTTTACAGTCGCGCAGGCGTGTGCAGGAGGGTTGAGATGTCTCCGCGTGAACGCTTTCGCGCCATCATCCGCGCCCAAAAGCCCGACCGCATGCCCTACATGTTCGGAGGTCCGCGAGCATCCACTTTCGCCGCCTGGCGCAAGCAAGGACTTTCCGAAGAGCAGATGGCGAACTGGTCGCGCTTCATCAGCGAGGAGGGCTTCACTGGCATCGGCAAGTTCGACTGCGGTCCCCTTCCCCGCTTTGAGGAGATCGTGCTGGAGGAGCGTGGCAACGTGCGCATCTGGATAGACCACTGGGGCGTGAAGCGCATGGACGCCATCCACCAGCCCACGCCGGGTTTCGCCACGCGCCGGTATCTGGAGTTCCCCGTGAAAACCCCCGCCGACTTCGAGCGGATGAAGGCACGTTTTGACCCGCACACCCCTGAGCGCACCATCCCGCAACCGGGCGAAAACCAACGCCCCACCCTAAACCCCGACGGCTACCGGGTATATCAGTCCACCGTGCACTGGCGCGAGCGCATTGACGACTGCCGGCGGAGCGAATACCCTGTTGCCCAGACCATTCCCGGGCTGTGGTGGACCGCACGCGACTGGGTGGGATTTGAGGGGCTGTGCACGATGTGCGTGGAACAACCCATGCTGGTGCACGAGATGATGGAATACTGGACGTGGTTCATCATGGAGCTGTTCGACGAGCCGCTCTCCGCCATCCCGGTGGATATGGTCATGCTGAACGAGGATATGGCGTTCAAAACGGCGGCGATGATTTCACCCAGTATGATGCGCGAGTTCATGCTCCCGCGTTATCGCAGGCTGTATCAGTTTTTTAAGGAGCGTGGGGTGCAGTGCGTGGTGATGGACTCGGACGGACACATCGGGCAAATCCTGGAGGTGTTCTATCCCGACGCGATAGATGGCATCGCGCCGGTGGAAATCGCTGCCAGCAACGACCCCGAGCGCTATCTGCGTCAGCATCCGGGCGTGTTCCTGATGGGTGGCACCGACAAGCGGGAGCTGACCCGAACGAAGGCGGAGGTGCGCCGTGAGGTGGTGCGTCGCTATCGCGTAGCGCGTGAGTTCGTGCATTATATCCCTACAGTGGACCATGGCGTGCCGCCCGATGTGCCCCTGCGTAACTATCTGTATATGGTAGAACTCATCAAAGGCTTCGCCGCCGGCGCGGACCTGGAGACCTACCAGCCGCCCGGTGAGCTGGAGCGCCAGCTGGGTCCCATTGAGGAGATGTTTGACCCCCTGAAGGCGATTGAACAGGCGTATGGGGAGGAGTGAGCACAGTACCCCCACCATACACAGCCGGCTAACCGTTCAGCCTCCGCCAGAATGTGACGATGCCGGGCTGTATCCAGTCGCTGCCACCGAAACGTTTGGTGGCTTTGAAAATCTCGTGCACCAGACCCGTAAGTGGGATGGCAGACTCATGTTCGTGCGCCAGGTCCAGAATATACCCCAGGTCCTTGTAGTGCAGGGCAAGTTGACCGCCACCGGCAAACTCCTCACCCAGCACCGCATCGGGCACAGGCAATTCCAGCGCATCGCGGATGAGTTCCGGCGCAAGCCCGATGCCCCTTGCGAACTCTACCGCCTCGCACCATACCGCCAGCTGGTCGGCGAGAATGAGCTGGTTCACCGCTTTCAGCTTCTGTCCCGAACCCGCCTCGCCCACATGCACCACCCTGTACGCAAAGGCCTGCAGGATAGGCAACACGCGCTGGTACGCCTCCACCTCGCCCCCGACCATGACAATCAACCCCTGCGGACGCCAGGTCACGGGGGCATCCATCCAGATCGCTCCCGCCCGGGCGCACTCCTCGGCATAGTAAACGTCAACCTGCGGGTGGGTGGTGCTGGTGTTTACCAGAATCTGCCCCTGCTGGAGTGTACCCAGCGATTCCTCCATCGTTGCCCTGACCTCGCGATTGCCGGGCACGGCGAGCAGGACCACCTCACACCGCTGAACGACCTCCGTCGGCGAATTGGCAACCTCCGCCCCCTGCTCACGTGCCCACGCCTGACGTTCGGCACGGGGGTCGTACACCTGCACCGGATACCCCGCCTCCAGCAGCTTCTGCAGGTAGAAACTGCCCATGTTACCCACACCGATTATCCCGATATGCTCTGGCACATCACACCCCCACCTGTCAACGTGCGCTCACACGCAGAACGGCATGTCCATCCCACGGGGCCTTCAGCGTGCGCTTTGCACCACCCTGCACCTCCTGCGCAGGCGCGACCGTGCCATCCACAGGATGAATCCATTCCGCCCTCAGCGCACCCTTCGCCGGGGTCAGGTCTACCGTTACCTCGCCACCCTCCGGCGCGTACACGATATACTCTTTGCCCGGGTTGGCAAGGCAATAGCCTGTGGAAGCCAGATCTTTCAGCGGAAGCATCTCCGCGAGGTTTACCTGCGTTGCCACCCTGCGCGTGACGCCCATCGCCCGGCGGATCTGCTCCGCGCCCAGGATGTCTTCATCTTCCCGTCCTGCCCATGTCACGTAGCGTCGGCTGAGCTGTACGATGCGGTCCATAAAAAGCGGTTGATGCCCACGGGTAAAACTCTTCCACACCCACTGCAGGTTACCCCCTTCGCCCCACAGGTGGTCGGTGTCGTTCAGTACCACCTTCCGCCCATCGTTCACGGGCGGGTCATCCCGGTAGCCGCCATCGGGGTTGGGCGAAATCCAGTCAGCAGGGCTGCTGAACAGGTTGGCGTTTCTGCCGCTGCGTTCGCCTCCGAACTGGAACGTCATCCCCACGGGGTGCTGTTTGCGCTTCTTCGCCTCATACTCCTTGACAAAGCGAATCATGTGATACTGCCACTCGGTGGAGTAGTTGCCCGCCTCGTTGCAAATCTCGTACAGCACGTTGTTCAGGGCATTGACGGTATCAATCACCTTGCGTACATACGCCTCCTGCAGGGCAAGCACCTCGGGCTTCTTGAGCGTGTAGTAATCCAATCGCCCGCCGTCAACGCCGTTGATGTTGTTGTCAGGATGGAACGGATGAAACTCCCAGCCTTCCTCAGCAAACTGCAGGCAGTGTCCCTCAAAGAGCATGACGGACACATAGATACCTCGTTCCTGTGCGGATTGCACCCGCTGTCGCAAGCGTGTGAAGTAGGCGTTGTTGAACCGTTTGAGGTTAAACTTCGGTTTGCCGTCGCGGGCAGTGCCCGGTCCCGTGCGGAGCCAGGGATGCGGCTCACAGTAACTCACGCTATGCTGTCCATATCGCCAGCGGGTCGGCTCCCACCGCCACAGGCGGATGAAGTTATGATTGTGCTCCTGCAGGAACTTCAGATAGGCATCGAAGTCGAAGGGATGCGGCGGGTCGGTAGCGCCCATGTCCTGCAGGTTGCTCCACGTGTGGGAGCCGGTCAGGTAAATCGCACGCTTCCCGTCGTCCGTGAAGTAACGCGGGTTTGGGGGATGAACCTTTAGCGGCGCTTTCATGTGCTGTCTCCTCCTATGCACCCGGCTTGCGATAGCGTTTGCCCACCTGGTCCAGCACCAGCACCCAGTCTTCCTCGCGCGATTCGCCGCCGGGCGGAGTGAAGGTCTTCTCACCCTTTCGGGCGAACTCGCCGACCACCTGCGCCTGCCCATTACGCGGATTGAACCACCACGCGCGAACGCTTCTGCCGTTCAGCTTCTCGAGGTTCACCGTCACCGGCTTTGGCACCGGCAGGTACACGAAGGCGTAGCTGCCATCTGCTCCACGTGCCGCGCGGATATGCTCTCCACCCTTGCCTACGTCGGAGACAACCAACGACTGGTCGGGCACGCGCAGAAGGGGCGGACGCGAAAGCATTAACGCCTTCACAGTGCGCATCTGCGACGCACCGGGAAACTTCAACGCCTCTCGCCATGGTGTTCTGGCATGAGAAATTGGCTGGCGCTTGCCCGGTTCGTACATCTGCCAGATGTCGTGACAGCCGTACGTGTGACCGTGCGCCCCCGCCAGAAGCGCCCAGTAAGCCGCCTGCCGGACGTCATAATCGGTAAACCAGCCGTTTTTCGGGTCCCAGTTGATGGGATGGTCTTCGTAACGCGGCTCGCCGTCCATGCAGGGCTTGACCGGTTTGCGCTCGTAGTCGCGCTGAATCATCTCGTAATTCGGCACGTTGCGGGCGTGATGTCCAGACTGGAGCATGTTGAAATCCAGCCACTCCTCGCCGTGCAGCCACTGCGAGCTGGACTGACCGCCCATGGGGTGATAGGTGATCAGATGCGCGCCTCCATCACCCCGGCGCAGACCTTCCGCCATCGCCCGCCAGATGGCAAGATGGGTCTCGTTCTCAATCGGGCGGTCGCCGCCCAGAATCCAGATAATGGGCTTGGTTCGATAGCGTTTGCCCAGAAACTCGCCATACACGCGGGCGTTTTCAGGGGTAAAAATCTCGGGTCCTGCGCCCCATTTCTTGTTCACTTTATCGCCCCACGTGGGTAACATGCCAATGTACATGCCCAGTTCCTCCGCCTTATTGACGATGAAGTCCACATGGCGAAAGTAGTCTTCGTTGGGGCGGGTGGGGTCGTTGCCATGCAGTGGAACGTGTCCATAGGCGTTTGGGGCGTTCAATCCGTCAAACTCAGCCAGCGCCACCGCCTGTATCACCGTAAAGCCTTTGCTGGCGCGGTCTTTCAGGTACAGCTCCGCCTCCTCGCGCGTGAGGCGATGGAACAGCTCCCAGGCGGTATCTCCCAGATAGAAAAAGGGCTTGCCCGTTTCGGTCACCAGATAGCGACCGGAACACGGGTGCGCTGGGTCACGAAACACTTTCAGACGCGGTAGCCGTCGTGCCATGGCTCGTGCGGACCTCCTTCATTTGGTAGCACACCGTTACTTTATAGGACACCAGCAGAGGTTGTTCCTTCATCAGGCATTGCCACTGCTGGAGGAGCTGAATGGGCTTTTGAGATTCGACGAGGCGTTCAGGGTGAAGCGGAATCACACTCCACCCCCTGCTTGGGAGGTGTCCTGCATACTTTGGGTGCGCGAACGCCGACGCAACGTCCTCAGGGCGTAATCCATCTCCTCCGCCCGCAACAGCTTCGCCAGCAGAAGATACACCCCACCGCCCACCAGCATCACCAGCGCAATCGCCAGCAGGGACACCAGCTTCGGATGGACGGAAAATCCCTGCAGGAACTGCCCTAACAGGGAACGAAGCCACCACCCTACCCCCCCGCTTACCGCCCATGCCAGCACCAGCCGCGCAAACGGTATCCCCAGCTGCCCCACCGGTATCCCCACCTTGCGCCGCAGGGCATACAGCATCCACACCACATGCAGTATTGCCGCAACCGACCCCGCCAGCGCAAGACCCTTGTGTGCTAAGGGACCCATCAGCCACCAGTTCAGCGGGATGAACACCAGCGTCGTCAGCGTGCCAATCAGCACAGGGGTGACCGTATCCTGCACCGCATAGAAGGCACGGTTCAGGATCGCCTGGCTGGAGAAGGCGAACAGCCCGATGCAGTAGAACACCAGCGCTTCGGCGGTGATGCGCGTATCGTACGGGGTGAACTTGCGATACTGCAGTAAGATGGACACGATGTCCGTAGACAGCACCATCATGAGCGCCGAGATGGGCACGGTCAGGAACCACAGCGCACGAAGCCCCTGAAGCAGGGTGCGTCGGAACGACTCCATGTCGCCGCGCGCCGCCTGTGCGCTCAGTGTGGGAAAGACGGCGATGCTGATAGCCTGTGCAAAGATGCCCAGCGGCGCCTGCATCTGCTTGTTGGCGTTATCCAGCGCAGATACCGCTCCGGGCGGCAGGAGCGACGCAAATGCCCGGTTAATCAACACAAACACCTGCGGAAGGGACAGCCCCAGAATGACAGGAAGCACCAGCCTGCCCACCTTGACCACGCCCGGGTGTCTCAGTTGCAGGCTGAACTGGTACCGCACCCCTACCCGTCGCAAGAAAGCCATCTGCAGGAGCAGGTTGCCCACAACCGCCCCGACCAGCGCACCCCACGACAGCCCCGCCACGCCCAGCCGTGCGCCCAGTAGCCACCCGCCGGCAATAATGCCCAGATTGTAGATGATGGGTCCCAGCGCAGGAACCAGAAAGTGCCCACGCACGTACAGCGTCGCCATCATCAGTCCGCCCAGAAAGAAGCATATCTGCGCGGGAAGCACGATGCGCGTCAGCGAGGCGGTCATGTCCAGCTGCCACGGCTGAAAGCCGGGCGCAATGAGCGGAACCAGCTGGCGGGCAAATATCTCGCCAATCAGCACCAGCGCCGTGACCACCAGCGTCATGAAGGTGGCGACCACCGAAAAGACCTTCCACGCTTCCTCTTCCTGCCCCCGCGTGAGGTATTCGGTAAAGACGGGTACGAACGACGAGGAGAGCGCGCCGCCGGCTATCAGGAAGAAGAGCAGGTCAGGAATGGAAAACGCCGCCCGATACACATCGGTATAGGCGTTTTGCCCAAACCATGCGGCGATAGCGGTGTCCCGTAACTGCCCCAGCACCCGGCTGACGAATATCGCTGCCATCATCACCGCCGCGGCGCGGGCAACTTTGTGTGTCTCCTGAGTCATGCTGGCTGATATTGTACTGTGCGTTCGGCGTGGTGTCAAATGCCAGGCACACCTGGTGTTTACAACAGTTTAGACAATATGGTACTATGAAAGCAGGGCGGATAACGAGCAGGAGGTCAGGGATGGGCACTTCCTCATCATCGGGCGCCGAAGACGAGAAAAAGACACAAAAAGTACATCCGTTCTGGGGTTTGCTGGTGATTCTGGCAGCACTGGCGGTGCTTTTTGTCATGATATACCCCTTCATTGCCAGCCGTGCGCACCGCGAACTGCCTCTTCCCTCCACCGAAGAGACCACTGTGAAGGTATCAGACAGGCTGGCTTCTCTGTCCCCACAGGAACGCACCAGAACGGTGCAGGATCTCTTCCGCAACCCCAACCCCATGGTGCGCGTTGCCGCCGTAGAAGCCATTGAAGACTGGAAAATCCGCCCGGCGTTGCCTCTGCTGCGGGACGCGGTGCAGGACAACTGTTCGGCGGTGCGTCGACGGGCAATAGAGGTGTACTGGAAGATCGACCGCGAGCATGGGTTGCGCCTCCTGCTGGCGGCGCTGCGCGATGAGGACGTTGACATGCGCCGGGCGGCAATCAGCCAGCTGCGCTTCGCCAGCGATAAACGCACCGTCCCCGCCGTCATCCCCCTGCTGGACGACCCTGACCACACCACGCGCTTTTTCGCGCTGGGCGTGCTGCGCAGACTGACCGGCCAGCCCTACTTCGCGAAAACCACCGACCCACCTGAGAAACAGCAGGCGGTCATCCGCCAGTGGAAACAGTGGTGGCAGAAAGAGCGCGCACGCTGGGCAGACGAGCAAGGTTGGACAGAAATAGAACCCCTGCATCCCAAACGTATCGACCCCGCCCCGCCGTTTACACTGAGGAGTCTGGACGGCTCGCGCCTGCGCCTGCAGGACTTTCGCGGCAGGATACTTGTCCTGCACTTTTACGGCACCTGGTGCGCGCCCTGCGAAGTGGAGATGCCCCATCTCGTACGCCTGCGGCAGACATATCCCGAAAGCGAGCTGGCAATGATTGGGGTGGCGGTGAACGAAACCCAGGGCGAGCGTGCTGTGCGCGAGTGGATGGAAAAGTTCAAAATCACCTATCCGCAAGTGTTGGCGACCCCAGAGATGATTTCCGCCTATTGGATACAGGGCGTGCCGATTACCTACATCATCGACGCCGAAGGGCGCATCCGCTATCGCTTCGAGGGCGACCGGGACTTCGAGACCTTCCGCAAGATGATCGAGCGGGTGCGCACGCAGGTCACCGCCACAGGTTTACCACCCACACCAGCAGGGGCGCGATAACCAGCGCGGGCAGGAAGTTTGCCACCGGAATCTGGCGCAGGTTCAGCAGGCGGATACCCAATCCCAGCATCATCAGCCCGCCAGTAGCAAACATCACGTTTTTCATTCCCTCCGTCAGCACGTTTCCAATCCAGCCCGCGCCCAGCGTCAGCATTCCCTGCACCACCAGCACCGTGCCCGCTGAGAACAGCACCCCCCAGCCCAGCGCAGCGGTGAAAAACGCCGCCGACACCCCGTCCAGCAGGCTCTTCACCAGCAGAAGGCTGTAATCGCCCCTCAGCCCGTCCTGAATACAGCCCATGATGGTCATCGGACCGACGCAGAAGAGGATGCTGGTGCTCACGAACGCCTGGCTGAAGGTGCTGCCCCCCTCGTTGCTGAAGCGTTTCTGCAGGGCGTTGCCCAGCGCGTCCAGCCTGCCTTCAATATCCAGCCCCTCGCCCACCATCGCGCCGATGAGCAGGCTCGCCAGCGGAAGCAGGGGGTTCTTCTCACCCAGGCTCATCTGGATACCAATCATCAGCGTCATCAAGCCGATGATTTGCATGGTGGTTTCGCGCAGGCGAGGCTTGAGGAACCGCCTCGCCGTCAATCCCACCCCCGTGCCGATGACCACGGTCGCCGTGTTAATCAGCGTGCCAATCATCCTGCGCCCGCGCCCTGCTCCTGTTCCACCTCTTTGCGCAACAGGCGCTTGAGGATTTTGCCCGTGCCCGACTTCGGCAGGGATTCGCGGAACTCCACCCGCCGCGGCACCTTGAAGTTCGCCAGACGCTGGCGGCAGTAGCGGATGATTTCGCGCTCGGTTGCCTGCGCCCCGGGCTTCAGCACCACGTATGCCACCGGCGACTCGCCGCGCAGTTCGTCGTACTCGCCAATCACCGCTGCCTCCGCAATCGCCGGATGCGTATGGAGCACCTCCTCCACCTCGCGCGGATACACGTTCAGACCGCCCACGATAATCATGTCTTTCTTGCGGTCCACGATGTAGAAGTAGCCGTCCTCGTCCATCTTGCCGATGTCGCCCGTATGGTACCAGCCGTTGCGCATGGCTTCCGCGGTGGCTTCAGGAAGGTTATAGTAGCCCAGCATCACGTTCTCACCGCGCACCACAATCTCGCCCAGCTCGCCCACGGGCACCTCGTTGTCGTTATCGTCAAAGATTTTCATCTCCACGCCCGGAATGGGCAAGCCGATACTGCCCGGTTTGCGCACGCCTTTCAGCGGGTTCACCGCCGTCACCGGCGAACACTCGGTGGGACCATCGCCTTCTATAATCACGACGTTGAAGCGTTTCTCGAAAGCTTCCATCACCGCCACCGGCATCGGTGCGCCGCCCGAGACGCAGATGCGCAGAGAAGATAGGTCGTACTCGCGCGGCAGGGGGAAGTGCAGAATGGCGGCATACATCGTGGGAACCGCCGGGAAGATGGTACAGCGATGCTTCTCAATCGTCTCCAGCACTCCATCGGGCGTGAAGCGTTCCAGCAGGGTGCAGGTACAGCCCACATAGATGGACAGGTGCATGCACACCGTCGCCGCGAACGCATGGAACAGCGGTAGCACGGTGACAAAATTGTCGCTCGGCGACATATCCAGCACGGGCGTGCACGACTCGCAGTTAGCAATCAGGTTGCGATGGCTGAGCATACAGCCCTTGGGGAAGCCCGTCGTACCCGAGGTATACAGGAACACCGCCGGGTGCTCGCGCGGGTTTATCTCAGGCGGAGTGGGAACCGGCGCGGGCTGCTGCCACAGTGCATCAAACGGCACGAAGCCCGGCAACTCGCCACCGGCAATCAGCAGGTGTTTCAGCGAAGGCGTCTGCTCCTGCACCGCACGCAGCACATCCGCCAGCGGTGGGATGGTTACCGCTGCCTTCACTCCGGCGTCGTTGTAGATGTAGCGCAGTTCATCGGGTTTCAGCAGTGGGTTGGCGGGCACGGCAATCGCGCCCAGCGCCTGGCATCCATAGTACGCCATCACGAACTGCGGCAGGTTGGGCAGGAATATCCCCACCCGGTCGCCCTTTTCGACGCCCAGATCCTTCAGCCCTCTCGCCACCCCGCTGACCGCCGAGAGTAACTGCCCATAGGAGATAGGATGATCGCGAAAGATGATGGCAGTCTGGTCCGGGTTGCGCTGAGCCGTTTGCAAAAGCATCTCAAACAGATTCGTCATTCGGTTACACCTCCCGCGCATTGTTTTTCGGGGAGAAGTTCCTTTTTTCCTGCGCAGACAGGAGACTCGCCGGCGGATACCTAAGAGGTAAAGGGTAACTCCATACCATCCTGTTCAGGAGGCAGGACCGATGGCTTACGAGCAGTGGGGTATCGGCATTGTGGGGCTGGGTGGCATTGCCAATGTACACCTGCAGGCGTACCGCAACGCCGGGCTGAAGGTGGTTGGCGGAGCGGATATCGACCCTGAACGGGTAAAGCTGATGCAGGAGAAATGGCATCTGCCCATCGCCACTACCGATGTGGAGTCGTTGATTGCCAACCCTGACGTGAAGATAGTGGATGTCACCGCGCCGCACTTCCTGCATGTGCGCGAGCCGATTTTCCGCTGGGCGGCGAAGTATGGTAAAGCGCTGTACGTGCAAAAGCCGCTGGAGCAGTATTACGCCAACGCGCTGAAGCTAGTGCAGATTGCCGAGGAGGCAGGTATTCCGCTGATGGTCAACCAGAACTCGGTGTTTGTGCCCGGCTTTCAGGCGATGGAGCCTTACCTGCGACAGGGGGCTATCGGCACGCCGTACTACTGCCAGATAGAGAACCGCAACTGGTTCGACCTGAGCTCCCATCCCTTCTACGGCAAGCAGGAGCGGTGGGTGCTCAGCGATATGGGGGTGCATCATCTCGCGCTGGTGGTACACTGGTTCGGCAGCTGGCGCAGTGCCTACGCCATCATGGGGCGCGACCCCTCGCAGAAAGGCATCGTGGGCGACACCTGGAACGTGATGAACATCCGCTTCGAGAGCGGAGTGCAGGCGTGCATCATCAATAACTGGAGCTACCGCGGACACCTGCCGCGCCCGCATTCGGTGGAAGAGGTGGTCATTCAGGGCGATAAGGGCGCGATTACCGGCACCAGCGAGGAGATGGTCATCGTGACCACCGACCCGCCCGCCGAGGCGCGCCCTCGTTTCACCGGCAAGTGGTTCCCCGACGCCTTTATGCACGCTATGCTTCACTACATTCAGGCGCTGGATGAGGGCAAGCCTTACCTGTGCAGCGGCAGACACAACCTGCAGGTGGTTGCGCTCATCGAAGCAGGCTATCGTTCGGTACAGGAGGGACGCGAGATCACTCGCGCCGAAATCATGGGAGAAGACGCAACAGGAGGTAAAGCATGAGCAAGCTACGTGTGGTCGTCTGGGATGAGAACCCGCCGCACGCGCCGAAGGCAGTATATCCCCATAGCATCAACGGCGCGGTTGCCGAGGGATTGCAGGAGCTGGATACTCAGGGTGTGCTGGAGGTGCGCACCGCCAATCTGGACGAGCCAGAGCAGGGTTGCCCCGCTGACCTGCTGGCGAACACCGACGTGCTGGTATGGTGGGGGCACGCCCGGCATGGCGAGGTGAAGGACGAACTCGCCGAGAAAATTGCGCACCGCGTGCGAGAGGAGGGTATGGGCTTTGTGGCTCTGCACTCTGCGCACTACTCCAAGCCGTTCCGGGCAGTACTGGGCTGCACCGGACACCTGAAAGGCGGCTGGCGTGAAAACGACCCACCCGAAGACGAGCACATCCGCATCTGTGCGCCCTGGCACCCCATCGTACAGGGCATTGAGGACTTCGTGCTGAACGGGGAGGAGATGTACGGCGCACCGTTCGACGTGCCGCCGCCGCTGGTGGTCGTTCTGCAGTCGTACTTCCCGCTGGGTGGCGAGACCTTCCCCTCCGGCTTGTGCTGGACGGTCGGCAAGGGCATTGACCCCAACTTTACGTCGGGACCGGGCGGCGGCGTTGGACAGGGCGAGGGCATCGGGCGCGTGTTCTACTTCCGCCCCGGTCATGAGACCATGCCCACCTATTTCCACCCAATTGTGCGCCGCATCCTGTACAACGCGGTGCTCTGGGCTGGCAAGCGCTTGTAGTCCATCGGCAAGTCTGTTCCCCTGCCCCTTCCCTGCGCGGGAAGGGGCTTCCCACTCGATAACCTTTTGCGCCCTACTGTAGTCCAAATACGAGAGAACATGCCTTACAGGAGGACAGCGACCATGAGGATTGCCGCGGTTATCGCTCTGTGGCTATCGCAATGTCTGTATGCCTTCGCACAGACAACCCCACCACAGGGAGCGCTGGCGCAGATGCCGGTGAAGGAGCTGGTAGTATTCAAGGATGGTCACGCCTACGTTCTACATGAAGGCGACATGCCCACCGACGAGCGTGGAAGGGTAGTGCTGGACTATCTGCCCACCCCCATTCTGGGCACGTTCTGGGCTTACTCTGCCAATCCCCAGGTGAAACTGCAGGCGGTGGTTGCCGGTCAGCGCAGGGTAGCCCTGAAGCGCACCGCTCTGGCCCTGCGCGAGATGCTGGAGGCAAACGTGGGCGCAAGGGTAGTCATCACTGAGATTTCGGGCACGAAATACGTTGGAACCATCCTCGGCGTGCCCGTCCGCTCGCCGGAAGAACTGGAAGCCACCAGCCCGCCGAACACCGGCGATAAACTGCCCCAGAAGGGCAATATCCTGCTGTTGAAAACGGACGAGGGTACGCGAGCGATGAACCTGGACCGTGTGCTGGATGTGGTTTTCCTGAGCGAGTGCGCCACGCTGGGCACGGAGTGGGAGTTTCGCAACCTGCTCACCCTGCACCTCAACTGGGGCAACCGCCAGCCGCAGCGAACAGCGCGTGTGGGCATGATGTACGTGCAGAAAGGGGTGCGCTGGATCCCGCAGTATCGGCTGGTGCTGGACGGTAAGGGAAATGCTCGTCTGTACCTGCAAGCATCGCTGATTAACGAGCTGACCGACTTCAGGGACGCCACGGTGAACCTGGTGGTCGGCGTGCCTTCGTTTGCCTACCAAAGCACTCCAGACCCTATCGCCCTGCAGCAGACCTTTGCGCAGCTTTCGCCCTATTTCCGCAGTGGTGCGGATAGAGTGCTCTCCAACGCGCTCATGACGCAGGCTCCTGCCCCAGCAGGGGGAGTCGCCGAAGCGGCACCGCCGCCAGCTCCGCAGGATGTCGGTCCCGAAGTGTTCGGCGCGGGTACAAGCGAGGACCTGTTCGTGTTCACGGTAAAAGGCGTCTCCCTGCGCAAGGGCGAGCGGATGACCCTGCCCGTCTCCGACTACACGTTGAAGTATCAGGACGTATACACCCTGTACGTTCCCCCCTTGCTCAATGTTGGCACAGTGGTTACTTCCGAGCCGCGCATGGGTGAGGTGCAATCCGCCCTCAGTGCCCCCAAAGTGACCCACAAGGTGCGGCTGGTCAATACCACAGAACACCCGTTCACCACCGCCCCTGTGCTGTTGTTCAGCGGCGACACCGTGCTGGCGCAGGATACCATGCTGTACACCCCACAGAAGGGCAAGGTGGACATCGCCATCGGAACCGCCGTGAATATCCCGGTGAAGCAGATCGACAGGGAGACCCGGCGGGAAGCGAAAGCGCTAACCGTCAATGGGATGGACTACACCCTTGTGGAGATGGAAGGCACGCTCACGCTGACAAACTACTCGGATAAGGCGGTATCTCTGGAGGTCGTGCGCCTCGTCATGGGCGAGGTGCTCAGCACCTCCCCCCAGGCAGAGGTCAGCAGGCTGAGCACACTGGGAGCGCCGATAGCCTTCCCAGAGCGCAGAGGCTACGTCAGCGGAGACCTGAACCCGCTAAGCCAGCTCATGTGGAAGCTGACGCTAGAGCCTGGCAAAAGCGTTGACCTCAAATGCACCTGGCGAAGCTACACCCGGTAGCCGGTCAGGTGTGGTATTCGGCGTTGATTCGCACGTAGTCGTAGCTGAAGTCGCATGTCCACACGGTGGCGTGTTCCGTTCCCTCCAGCAGGTCAATGGTGATAGAAACGGTATCGGCTTTCAGCCCTTCGTGCAGGGCATGCGCGTCGAAGGCGGTGGGCTTGCCGTCGGCGTACACCAGCGTGCCCTGCAGGGCTATCTGCGCACGGTCGGGGTCAAAGTCTACGCCGGACCGTCCCATCGCCGCCAGGATGCGCCCCCAGTTCGGGTCGCTGCCAAAGAGGGCGGTTTTCACCAGGGGCGACTCCGCCACCGTTTTGCCCATCTTGCGAGCCTCGGTGAAGGTGCGCGCGCCGCGCACCTCGATCTCCACCAGCTTCGTGGCGCCCTCGCCATCGCGTGCAATGCGCTGGGCTAAGCGAATGCACAGCGTCTCCAGCGCCAGCTGGAAGTCGTCCAGATAGCGGTGGACATCCACACCCGACTCGCCGTTTGCAAGGATGACCACCATGTCGTTGGTGCTGGTGTCGGCGTCGATGGTGAGGCAGTGGAAGGAACGCTCCACCGCATCTTTGAGTACCTGCTGAAGCGCGGGCTGGGAAATGCGGGCGTCGGTGGTCAGGAAGCAGAGCATGGTCGCCATGTTGGGGGCAATCATCCCCGCCCCTTTGGCGATACCGCCCATGCGCACCTCTCCCTCTGGCAGATGCAGGCTCAACGCCTCCGCTTTGGGCACGGTGTCGGTGGTCATAATCGCCTCGGCGGCGAAAGCACCACCCGATTCCGACAGTTCCAGCATCGCCTGCTCAATGCCCGACTCAATCTTCTCCAGTGGAAGCCGATGCCCGATAATGCCCGTGCTGGCGGTGACCACCTGTGCTGGCGGGCATTCCAGCAGTTGCGCCACCTTCTGCGCCATGCGCACGTTATCGATGAAGCCCTCCTCGCCGGTGGCGGCGTTGGCGTTGCCGCTATTGGCGACGATGGCGCGGGCAGTGCCCGCCTCGATCACATGGCGCGAGTAACGCACACAGGGCGCCGCGGCGCGGTTGGTGGTGAACATGCCCGCAACGGCCGCGGGTGCATCCGAGACAATCAGCGCGAGGTCCCTGCCCTGCGACTTCACCCCACAGCGCACCCCCGCCGAGCGAAAGCCCCTCGGCGCGGTTACCGCGCCTTCTATCCACTCCATCGGATAGCGCATTCAGCCCTCTCCTCAGCCGAAAATCTTCGCGCCCGACTTCTCCCAGTCCGCCAGAAATCGCTGGATGCCGATGTCGGTCAGCGGATGCTGATATAACTGCTCCAGCACCTTGAAGGGAACCGTGCAGGCATGAGCACCTGCCCGCAACGCCTCTATCACGTGCATGGGATGGCGCACGCTGGCGACCAGCACCTGGCTCTTGAAGCCGTACTCCTTAATCATGTTGACCGTGTCGCGCACAGCGTTCATGCCTTCACTGCTGATATCGTCCACTCGCCCGACGAAGTTGCTGATGTAATACGCTCCAGCCTTCGCCGCCAGAAACGCCTGCGACAGCGTGAACACCAGCGTGACGTTACAGCGGATGCCCTCCTGAGAAAGCGCCCGAACCGCCTTCATGCCCTCTTTGGTCATCGGGATTTTGACCACGATGTTGGGATGCCAGCTGGCGACCTCGCGCGCCTCGCGAATCATCCCTTCGGCATCCAGGCTGACCACCTCCGCGCTGATGTCGCCCGGGTTCACAATCTCGCAGATTTCGCGTACAATCTCCCTGAACGGGCGTCCCTCCTTAGCAACCAGCGAGGGGTTGGTGGTCACCCCCTCAATCGCACCCCAGCTCCACGCGGTGCGGATTTCCTCGATGTTGGCGGTATCCAGAAAAAGCTTCATGGCGACCTCCTTGCCGGCGATGTGCTGTGTATATTATACAGACTGTCAGACCTGATCCTCATCCCCTTGCCTGCGAGCCAGATTCCTCCCCGCCTGCGGGGAGGCCAGGAGGGGCTTTTTCATGAGTTGTCAGCCCCCCTGTAGTCCCCCCGCAAGCAGGGGGACGTCCTTCCCCGCCTGCGGAGAGGTGGTGGGGCTGTTCCGTCGGGTTGGGCAACCACAAGGGGTTGCCCCTACAAACGCAGGTTCGCACTCCAGAGACGTTTTGCTACCTCCTCCCCCTCTGCCAGCGGTCATAGAACACCGCGACAATCACCATTGCGCCGATGAACACCTGCTGCCATTCCACCTCTACATTCAGCAGGTTACAGCCATTGCGGATGATTGCCATCAGAAACGCGCCCAGCAGTGTGCCGATAATGCTTCCCTGTCCGCCCATCAGACTGGTGCCACCGATGACCGCCGCGGCGATGGCGTCCAGCTCCCATCCCTTGCCAGCGGTGGGCTGAGCGACCGTCGCCCTGCTTGCCTGAAGCACCCCAGCCAGCCCCGCGCACAACCCGCATAGCACAAAATACACCGTCTGATACCGCACCAGCGACACGCCTGACAGCCTCGCCGCTTCGGGGTTGCCGCCAATCGCATAGCAATATCGCCCCAGCGGGGTGTAACTCAGCAGGAGATGGAAGCTAACCGCCACCACCAGCAACACGCCGAGCGACCAGTCCTTGCCGAGGCGTTCAAAACCGGGCGCGATGCCCGTCAGCGAAACCCCGCCACTGATCAGCAGTGCCGCGCCGCTTGCCATACCCAGCATCCCCAGCGTGACCACGAAGGCAGGCATCCGCAGTCGGGTAGTCACCAGCCCGTTGAACGCGCCGCACACCGCCCCCGTCAGCAAGCCCACCAGCACGCCCACCGATGCGGACGCGCCGTGCTCCATCGCGTACACGGCGGTCACCCCGCTGAGCGCAAGCACCGCTCCCACCGACAGGTCGATGCCCCCGGAGATAATCACCGCCGTCTCGCCGATGGCAAGGATGGCTACGGAGACCGTCTGGATGGCAACGGTGCGCAGGTTTTCCCAGGTCAGAAAGTTGGGTGTTTGCGTGCTGAGGAACGCTCCCAGAATCACAAGGAAGGACAGCGGAGCCAGCACCTGCCGATAGGAGGTGCCTGCTTTCTGGCGCAAGAGGGCATAAAGGATACGCATCTCAGTCCAGCCAGTAACGCACGTTGGTAATCACCACGCCGCGCAGCCCGCCCAGAGCCATCTTAATCAGGAACGCCGCGTTGTAGTGCAGAAACCGCTCCCACCATCTGGTGACCACGAACTCGGGCACCACCACCGTAATCAGGTGACGCGTGTGCTCCTCTCGCACCTGCTTGACGTACTCCACCACCGGACCGATGAGCGACCGATACGGCGATTCGATAATGACCAGAGGCATATCACCTGCCCACTGTTCCCACAGCTCTTTGATACGCTGTGTCTCGGCGGGGCTAATCTCGATATGCACCGCGCGGCAGTCTTTGGCGATTTCGCGGGCGTACTCCAGCGCAGGAAGCACGCCCCGATGCACCCCCGAAACCAGCACCAGAACCGTGTGCGGCGGCAGAGGCTCAGCCGTATAACCGATGAGGGTGAGGCGGGCGCGAACCTTCTCGTAGTGCTTTTTGACCTGCGTGAACATCCACATGATGATGGGGATGACCAGAATGACTAACCATGCGCCCTGCGGACCCTTCTCCACAATGATAACCATCAGCACGATGCCGGTCGCCACCGCACCGATGCCGTTCACCAGCGCTTTCCACTGCCAGCCCTTCCCCCTCTGCTGAATCCAGTGTCGGACCATCCCTGCCTGCGACAGGGTGAACGCGGTGAACACGCCCACCGCATAGAGCGGGATCAGGCGGTCAACGCTCGCGCCGAACGCCACCACGAGGATGGAAACGAACACCGCCAGCAGGATGATACCGTTGGAGAAGACCAGGCGGTCACCCAGGTTTGCCAGCTGACGTGGCACATAGCCATGTCGCGCCAGAATGGAGCTGAGGCGAGGAAAGTCGGCATACGCGGTGTTGGCGGCGAGCAACAGGATAATAGCGGTAGCAAACAAGATGATTCCTCGCGGGAGGGGATCGTCGTGGAAGACCACTCGCGCCACCATCGAGATAACCGACTCCGCGCTGGCATCCCCTTCGCCGCGCCCAGTGTAGACGATGTGATACTTCTGGGCGATATAGGAGATACCCAGGAAGATGGTGCTCAGGATGGCTCCCATTGCCACCAGCGTCTGCGCGGCGTTCTTGCTTTCGGGGGGGCGAAACGCCTGTACACCGTCCGCCACCGCTTCAATACCCGTCATCGCCGCACAACCGGAGGCGAACGCACGCAGAATCACACCCAGACCGATAACGTGCGCAACCTGTTGAGCGGTCTCCTCTGGCGGCGTGTACGGGCGCGGATGATAGCCGAACAGCGGACCGAACACCCCCACCGCCACCGTGCCCAGCAGGGTGATGACGAAGAAATAGGTGGGAAAGGCGAACAGCAGACCGCTCTCCTTTGCACCACGCAGATTCGCCAGTGTGAGAAACCAGATTGCCGCCAGCGCCAGCTCCGTCTGGTAAGGCGAAAGTTTCGGGTAGAAGGACGTAATCTGCTGGACACCTGCGGTGATACTTACCGCCACCGTCAGCACATAGTCGGTCAATATCGCCGCGGCAGCCATCAGCCCCCAGTTGATGCCCAGGTTTTCGCGCGAGACGATATAGGTTCCCCCACCCTGCGAGTACGCCTGCACCGTCTGCGTGTACGAGATGACCACAATCCACAGCAGAACCACAATAGCGACCGATATGGGCAGGGTCAGGTGCAGAGCGTGTGGACCGGCAAGCATCAGGTTCAACAGGATTGCCTGGGTGGCGTACGCCGTGGACGACAGCGCGTCGGAGGCGAAAATGGGCAGAGCCAGTATCTTCGGCAGTCGCTGATGCATCATCTGTTCTGTGGACAGCGGCGAGCCGAAGATTAATCGCCTCACAAAAGACCAATCCAGCCGAAACTGCGAACCCTTTGCCATCTTTCGTAAACCACCCCGATTTCCTCAAGCCATTTCACAACTCACTGCTTATAATCCTGCTTATTTTACGTTCGCCTCGCGCATCATCTGCACCACCTGCGGGGTGCGCTGAGGGTTCACGTCGTAGGGGTCGTCCGGGCTCATCCAGTTCCAGACGAGCACCAGAGGGATACTCAGCCTCCTGCACTGACCGAGTACATTGCGCAGGAAGGGCGCATCGGGACGCTGAGCGTAGTCGTCGCCCGTCTCGCCGACATACAGCGGCTTGCCGATGCGCTCGGCGGCTCGGTGGAACGCTTCCAGCACCTGCGCCGAATCCTCGTCCCTGTTGCCGAAGCGCAGGTTGTCGTGCTTGCGATAGAAATGGATGCTGAGGATGTCTATCGGGTCGGGATGGGTGTCGCGCAGATAGGTCTCCATCTCCTGATAGCTGTCCTCGGTCCAGTCGCCTTGACCCTGTGCCTTCCGCAGGTGCTGGGCGGCGGGGCGAGGCGCCGAAAAGCCGCTGCTGATGAGGTGGTTGCGGTCTATACTCCGAACGAACCGTGCCCACTCGCGCAGGAAAGGTATCATCTGCTCGGCGGTGAAGTTATCGCGGCGCAGGCGCATGAAGGCGGTTCCTTCGTGTACGGGGTTCAGGTCGCTCCTGCCATAGGGGAACATGAACTCCAGGTCCGCGCCAAGATTCATTTCGTTGGTCAGCTCCCAGAAGAGTATCGCAGGCTCATCCTTATAACGGGAGACCAGCTGATGGGTGTACAGCCACAGGTACTGTCGCGAGCGCGAATCGGGGTTGGTCAGCATGTCCTGCACGCACTCGTTCGCCATATCGGGAAAGAGATACAGGTTCCACATGATGACCGGGATCAGGCGCACGCCGTGCTTTCTGGCGGTCTGTACCAGTTCGTCGAACGCGCCCCAGTATACCTTCTCATTCGCCCAGTTACGCATGTGCGAGGGATAGAAGCCCACCCCGGCGAAGCGGATAGCCGTAAAGCCCTGTTTGGCGGCTTCCTCTATCGCATGAACCGCCTGCTGTTTCGCTTCTCCACCCTCCAGAAAGCGCAGGAAGAGGTCAAACTTGTTCACCGACACCAGGCGCAGCGGCTTGCCGTCCAGCAAGAGCTGCGTTCCCCGCCTCTGCAAAAAGGCGTCGCGTCCATCCTGCGCAAACACCCACACGTTCAAACCCAGTAACAGCACACCAAGCAGGGCTGGGTAGCGCATGAACATACCTCCATTTCACCTCGCCTGTGTATTCGCCTCAACAGGAGGGTTTGCCTTCCTCAAAGAACGGGCAGGAGGGTGCTGGTCTAATGTAGTAAAAAGCAATTATAATACAAAGCACATCACTTTGAAGAGGTGCAGGACGAGAAAGGAAGTGTTCCATGATGAAACCTTCTGAGCAAGAAAATGACCTGCGCTACCGGGCGTTGTTCGAATGCGCACAGGATGGTATCTTTCTCTTTGATGCGGATACCGGCAAGTTTGTTGAGGTGAATGGCGCCTTCCTGCGCATGTTCGGCTACTCCCCCGAGCAGATTGCCCAGATGACCATCTTTGACCTGCCGCGAGATACCGAAGAGAACATCCGCAAGAACATTCAGAGGGTGCTTCATCACGGCTACTGGCAGCTGGGCGAGCGCACCTACCGCCGCGCCGACGGCTCCCCGATTGAGGTGGAAGTGTATGCGTCCCTGCTGAACCTGAGCGACCGCCAGTACATCATGGCGGTGGCCCGCGACATCACCGAGCGCAAACGCAATGAGCAGGAGCGCCAGCGGATGCTGGAACAGCTGGAGCAGGCGCGCAGGATGGAGACCATCGGCACTCTGGCGGCAGGGGTGGCACACGATTTCAACAACCTGCTGTCGGTCATCATGGGCAACGCGGAGCTTCTGCTGATTACTCACGCCAGCGACCAGCGCGTCGCAGAGCATGTCCACCAGATTCTGCAGGCGTGCGAGCAGGGCAAGAAAGTGGTAGACGCTCTGCTGACCCTGGGGCGACGCAGCTTCAGCGATATGCGCCTCCATAACCTGAACAGCCTGATCTCGGCATCCCAGCAGATACTGAGTCATATCCTGCCTGCCACCATCCGCCTGGAGATAAACCTGCAACCCGACCTGCCTGCGGTGAAGATGGATGTCACTCAGATAGAGCAGATGATTATGAACCTGTGCACCAACGCCCGGGACGCCATGCCATCCGGCGGCAGTATCGTCCTGCGCACCAGCAGTCTCACGCTGGAAACACCCTGCGTGATGTCGGGTATCCATCTGCCCGCGGGGGAATATGTGTGTCTGGAGGTAGAGGATACTGGCGTGGGCATCGATCCAGAACACCTGCCTCACATTTTCGAACCCTTCTTCACCACCATGCCCATCGGCATGGGCACTGGGCTGGGGCTGGCGACTGTGTATGGCATCGTGCAGGCGCACGGTGGAGGCATCGAGGTGCACTCCACGCCGGGCAAGGGAACCTGTTTTCGCATTCTTTTGCCCGCGGTGCGAGACGGTGAGCCTGCCTCTACCGAAAGCGAGCAACCTCAAACTACCCTCCCGTCGGGTAGCAAACGCATCCTGTTCGTGGACGATGAGCAAAACATCCGCGAGACGGTCGCGCAGATGCTTCGGCTTCAGGGATACGAAGTGGACATCGCTGCCAACGGCGAGGAAGCCCTGCAGATACTGCGCGAACGCGGAGGGCAGTATCATCTGCTGATTACCGACCTGACCATGCCCGAGATGGACGGTATCCGCCTGGCACAGCAGGCACACGCGCTGCAGCCTGACTTGCCCGTGGTGCTGTGCAGTGGCTACGGTGCGGAAGTGATAGAACAGGCGTCAGGTCTTCCCAACTTTGCGGGGCATATCCAGAAACCATACCGACGCCAGCAACTACTCGCCGTCATCGAGCAGGCACTGAATCGCTAATCTCCTTCCCAGCGCACCCGCACCGGCTCCATCGCGCGGCGATACCATTGCTCCGCAAAGGAGGCATCTTTCGCGCCGGGCAGTATCACATAGCGCAGGCGCACCCCCGTAGTGCGAGCGGTGTTGAAACCGATGCCACCCATCGCCTGGCTGTCCCAGTAGACGATGGAATCCACCGGGGTAAGAGCAAGGCAGGCATGTGCCCATCGCTCAGCGTGCACCGCATACCAGCGCAGTCCGTCCGTGGTACGCATTACGCCCTCGGCATCGCCTTTGCCATCCACCTGCGCCCTCACTCCACCACTATCTTCATAATTGCCCGGCTGGCTGTAGAAGGCGCGGCTGTAAGTGCCCTCGCTCGTGCTGGTCTCTATATCCACGTCAAAGTACCGCGGGGTGAATGTGTAACGCTTGGTATATGTCACCCCTCCCGCCAGTTCCCGTTTGACCTCCACGATGGTACGCACCTCTCCGTGCGCCAGTACCCGCATCTGCGGCGCCGCAGCGCCCTGCTCTTCTACCCAGCCTGTGCGTGCGGAAGAGAACACCAGCTGAGCGATGAAAGGCTCGGCGGGGCGGAGGATATAAGCACCGCTTGTTATCGGACCGGGGTCGCGGGCGGTGATGTCGCGAGGCACGCCGTCACGCAGACGCAGGGAGTAGGTTGTCCGATAGATTATGGGCGATGCGACATCTACGCCCGACGGGGCGCGTGGGGGAAAAACTTCTCCCGCCCGGCGCATCGCATAGAGCACCACCCGCTGGGTGGATCCCGCCAGCAGTTTGCCCGGAAGGATAAAGGCAATCTCTACCCGCCCGTCTTCGAGCCGGTCACACTGGGCAGGCAGTTCTTTTAATGTGCCGGAGCCTCCATCGGGCAGATGGAATATCCTCACCGACTCCGGTGCAAACGGAGGATTTTCTACCGTGACCACGACTACCTCATCCTCGCGCTCCACCGAACCAATCTCCACCTGCAGTTCCCGTCGATAGTCCCATCGCGCGAGGTCGCGGTCGACCGCTATGGTCCCGGACCAGCTGTTGTTAGACGTGCAAATCTCCTGTGCACTTCGGGGCAGGCTGGCGCTGGCAATCAGGACGCGGTTGCCGTCCAGACGGGAAGTGCCCACCTTCACCGTGACCTGTTTTTCACTCCGGGCATCCACGAAGTCTACCCTGCCCTGCCAGAGGCGAAAGGCGGGGATGGCTCTATCCGCATAAATGCTAATCTGGATGTCTCGAGCGGGCGCATAGCCCAGATTGCTTAACTTCAACGTTAGCGACAGGGGCTGTCCCTGTTTCACCTGCCACTGTTTCAAGCCGACTTCCAGACGCACATCAGGGCGACGAGCGTGACTGCCGCACAAAAGGTCATAATAGGAACAAGCCTCCCAGCTGGTTCCCGCTTTCAGTGCCAGAAGGCCCTCTTCCGTCCACCTCGAACTGGACTGCTGGAAGCGTTGCCGTTTCAGTATCCCGAGTGTGTAGACCAGCGTGCTGCCCTTTTCCCAACTTCTGGTGACCCAGCGAGGGTCTATCCGAACGGTGCCGTTTTTCGCGTACGCCTCCACCCGCACGGTCTCGCTGTTGATGCGGCGCAGGAACACCCATTCGGAAGGCGTCTCGCGGAACCAGAAGCCGTCGGCAATGACGGTGGTCACGGGCGTGCCGTTCACCAGCAGGCGGCTCTGCTCAATGCGCGGACCCTTCACCCAGAAGCCGTATTTCGGCAGGGTGACTCGGCTGTTGCCCACCGTCATCGAGTAGGGCTTCTCCCCGAAGTTAACAACTACCGTCGTACCATCGGCGAAGCGGGTGCGCTGTACCGCGCGGTCGGGTGTTAAAAACTCGTGGCTCAGCATCTCCTGCTGGGCAACGGCTTCATGCAGTTTGGTGGTCAGGCGATAGGTGCGCACAAACGCCTGCCTGTCGCGATGCCACGCCCCCTGTGGTTCCAGCCACATGAGCGGAATCGTGCCGTAGAGGATGTTGAACAGGTCTTTTCTGGTCATGTTTTCGGGGTCGGCTTTTAACAGAAAATCGGAGGCGTCGCCCCAGTACCAGGTGGAGACCACGCAGTCATGGAACACCAGCTCCCACAATGGCACGCGGTATTCATGACCGATTCCCCACTTCTCATACTCGCTCCATGGGGGCAGTTTGTTGCCCCAGGGGTCAGTGAAGGATTGCTCTTTGCTTTCGGGGCGGATGAGATGCCCGGCGGGCCAGGAGAACTGATAACTGCTCATCATGCCTTCGATATAGTCCTGATGCGGCACGCCCCACCAGATGCCATGCTCTCCACCAACCACCAGCCCTAACGAGCGCACATACGCCAGCAGTTGCTCGCCCTGCTGCCGCTTTTCGGTGCGCGTGAGCGGGTGGTTCGGGTCGTAGCACTCGTAAAGTCCTTCGGCGGTGGTCACGTCGATGAAACGCCCAAGGAAGGAATGCTTTGCCAGCACAGCGGGGATAACCTTTTTCGCGGTGCGCACCCACAGCGCGGGACAGCGTTTCATGTACTGCAAGCCCTCCATGGTGCGCCAGGCGGTCATCCGCTCGCCGTTCGCCATCAGCACCACACTGGCTGGCACCAAATCGTGAGTGGAGTCAATCTTCTCCTCGCTATCCACTTGCAGGACGTCGGTGTAGTTGTCGTACTCGCTGGTGATGTAGCCAGCCTCCACCGCCCGTTTCATCGCTTCGGGCGAGGCGGTTCCATGCAGGATGAGCTTGTCGATGCCCAGCGATTTCGCCTCCCGCACAAACTGCTCGTAATCCACGCCCCACACGCCCCACACATCCGCTGCACCGAACAGGCGGTGCAGTTTGGGGTTGCGTTTCGCCTTCTCGCGGAGGGTTACCAGCAAGCCCTGCGCCCGGGCGTGGTTTCGGTACGCTTTGGCAAGGGCCACATATCCGCCCTGCGCCGCGAAGTGATACACCATCCGACGCGGATAGGCGAACCTGCCCTTCTGGGGCCACCAGCCAACCTGCGGCGCTGCGACCTCGCGCCCTGCAACCCGGTAGTGCTTGCATTCCAGCACGCCATCGTCGGCGGTATCCACGATCAGCGCGTAGCCGAAGCCCTTCTGCAGGTCGCAAACGCCCACCCAGGGCATGTCCAGCCTGTCCAGCGACCGCCAGCGAGCCGGGAAAGGCTGAAGTCCAAGCGGGTACAGATGGCCGTTGCAATAATCGGCGATAGCCAGCGCACCCTGTGGAGTGTCCAGCACCAGCGGCGCCAGAAACAGCATCCCGGAGAAGGGCGAGTCTTTCCCCTGCGCTTCGGCGGTGATGTGCAGTTCGGGAGCCTTTGGGGGCACACGCAGGGTTATCTCCAGCAAGCCTGTTCTACCGCCCTCCAGAGGCAGGTCGGTCTGGAAGCGCACGCCCTCTGCCACCGCCTGCACATCGCGCACCGCAAAACGCACACCCTCTGGATTCGTCCAGAGGTAGCCGCATCGTTTATCCAGCACCGAGAACTGCCCCTTGTCGGGCATGACGGTGACGCGGATGAAGGCGTTCTCTATCTGCCACTGTGCGCCGGTCTGCGCCACACGGGTCTGCGCCCAGAGTGCAGAGTTTGCAAAGCCAGCAAGCCACGCCAGAGCAAACCATCGCAGTATCATTGTCGTTATCCCTCCACCTACTGAGCCACCATTTCGACGCAGAACAATCGGTGTCCGTCAGGCATTTTAGGCAAAAAAATCCCCGTTCCTCTTGCAAAATGATGCAAGATGTTGTATTGTAATGAGTGAAAGTGCGACCACTGGAGCGTCCCTCAGCGGGATGTCCGGTGGGGGTCGTCGTGAGGCGGCGTTTCCTTCGAAACGTCGCTTCTTTTTCGGTTTGGGAAACCAGAGCAAAACACAACATGGGGGGTTAATTGCTGGGATGACATCCACGAGATGGACCAAAGAGAGCATTGCCGAGGAGATTCGGCAGCTGGCAGAGCAGGGAGAAGACCTCTCCTACTCGAACGTGGTAATCCACCATCTATCGCTGATGCGTGCGGCGATGCGCTACTATGGCAGCTGGCGCGACGCGGTGAAAGCGGCGGGTGTGGACTATGACAGTGTGCGCAAGTATCGCAGCTGGAACCGCCAGCGCATCATCGAGCGCATTCGGGAGCTGTATGAGCAGGGCGAAGACCTCTCGTGGCGCAATGTGAGCACCAATCTGGACCCGCAGCTGGCTGCCGCAGCGACCAAGCCCAAGCACTTCGGCTCGTGGCGCAAGGCAATTGAAGCCGCGGGTATCGACTACCAGGAGGTGCGTCGCTATCATCACTGGGACGAAGAGACCATCATCAAGCGGGTGCGCGAGCTGTACGAGCAGGGCGTGCCCCTGAACGCGAAGCACATAGAGGAGATAGACATCCCGCTCATCACCGCGGCGCGGCGACGCTTCGAGTCGTGGGACAAAGCGCTGCAGGCAGCGGGGCTGGACTACAAGCAGATTGTGCTGCGCCGCCCGTTCCGGCGACGCTCTCGTGGCACAGAGGAGTCGGAGGCGCAGGAGAGCAGCGGCGACGGCGACAACACCGGCACGTAACGCATTAGCACAGGGAGCGGTCTCGTCCCCACCAGCGGGGGGAGAGGAAACAGGGATAACTGTCCCCCCCGAAAGCGGAGGTGGGAGACCGCCCCCTGCATTTTGTATGGGTACTCGTTTGACAACTTTTGCACGTCGGTGTATACTATAGCGGATTTATAATCGGTGGAAGCGGACATTGTTTGAGAGCCTGACGGAAAAACTGCAGAAGGTTTTTCGGCGACTGAGCAATCAGGGCAAAGTCACCGAGCAGGACGTCAATGAAGCCCTGCGCGAAGTGCGCATCGCCCTTCTGGAAGCGGATGTGCACTTCAAGGTGGTCAAGGATTTCATTGCACGGGTGCGCGAGCGTGCCGTCGGGCAGGAGGTGCTGGAAAGCCTCACCGCCACCCAGCAGGTTATCAAAATCGTGCACGAGGAGCTGATCAATCTGCTCGGTGACGGAGCAGAGGGCATCCGCTTTGCGCCCAAACCGCCGACGGTCATCTTGCTGTGCGGTCTGCAGGGTTCAGGAAAAACCACCACCGCTGCCAAGCTGGGGCTGTGGCTGCGCAAGCAGGGCAGGCGCCCGATGCTGGTGGCGGCGGATGTGCATCGTCCGGCGGCGGTTCAGCAATTGAAGGTGCTGGGGCAGAACCTGCAGATACCTGTCTTTGCAATAGATGGGAGCAAGGACGCGGTGCGCATCGCCCACGAGGCTCTGCAGACTGCTATCCAGCAGGGCAATGATGTGGTCATCCTGGACACGGCGGGAAGACTGCACATTGACAACGAGATGATGGAGGAGGTTCGGCGCGTTAAGGAAGCCACTCATCCCGACGAAATCCTGCTGGTGCTGGACGCCATGACCGGGCAGGATGCGGTGCGCGTTGCCGAAGAGTTTCACCGCCAGCTGGAGGTGGACGGTTTCATCCTGACCAAGCTGGACGGCGACACGCGCGGCGGCGCTGCCATCTCCATCCGGGCGGTAGTGGGCAAGCCCATCAAGTTCGTGGGCATCGGCGAAAAGCCCGACGCGCTGGACGTGTTCCATCCCGATCGCATGGCGGGGCGCATCCTGGGGATGGGAGATGTGTTGACGCTGATTGAAAAGGCACAGCAGACCTTCGACCAGAAGCAGGTAGAGGAGCTCCAGCAGAGGCTGCGTCACAATCAGTTTGACCTGAACGACTTTCTGGTGCAGATGCGCCAGATGCAGAAGATGGGACCGCTGGACCAGTTGTTGAAGATGATCCCGGGGTTCGGAGCGCAGTTTAAAGATGTGCAGATAGACCCGAAAGAGTTGAAGCATGTGGAGGCGATTATCCTGTCGATGACACCGGAGGAGCGTGCGAACCCGCACATCATCAACGCCAGTCGCAAGCGGCGGATTGCGCGGGGTAGCGGCACCACGGTGCACGAGGTCAACGAGCTGCTGTCACAGTTCGAGGAGATGCGCCGCATGATCCGAGAGCTAAACGCCCTGCAGTCCGGAGGAGGCAAAGGCAAACGCAAGGTTCGCCTGCCTTTCTTCGGATAAAACACAACGGAAAGGAGGGAGGTGGTTTGGCGGTCAGGATCCGACTCAAGCGCATGGGGGCGAAGAAACG
The DNA here is from genome assembly GCA_964579145.1 of uncultured bacterium. GTDB lineage: Bacteria > Armatimonadota > HRBIN16 > HRBIN16 > HRBIN16 > HRBIN16. The sequence goes on from CAZOGB010000026.1 coordinate 41,649, forward strand.
CCCGTTCTATCGTCTCGTGGTGGCACCGAGCACGGCACCGCGAGATGGACGGTTCATCGAAACCATCGGTTACTACAATCCGTTGACCGATCCCGCTACCGTACAGGTAGACGTGGAGAAGGCGCTGTACTGGCTGGAACACGGAGCGCAACCGACCGACACGGCAAAGGACATCCTGCGCCGGGCTGGCGTGCTGGAAGCATGGCAACAGCGCAAAGCACCATCGGCAGGAAGCTCTACCGTGTCAGCCGAATCGTAAAATTGCTTAACTCACCAAAAAACTCTATTTACAGAGAGGGCTAAAGGAGTGGCTGAGGTGAAAGAACTGGTAGAGTATCTGGTGAAGGAACTCGTGGACGAACCCGATCAGGTTCGCATCACCGAGGTTCCGGGTGAGGTGGCGACCACTTACGAAGTGCACGTCGCACCCAACGACGTCGGCAAGGTGATTGGCAAACAGGGGCGCATTGCCAACGCCCTGCGCACCATCGCCAAAGCCGCCGCCATGAAGAACAAGCGCAAAATCTATCTGGAGATTATTGCGTAAAGTCCCGTTAACGCCACACGGTGCGACAGGCAGAGGGTACAGGCAGGTCTTATTGTGCAGGGGGGAGGTAGTTCTGCTCGCTCCCGGCAAGGGGGGTGGTTCGCCATGAGAAAGGCAGAACGCGATAGCTGGCGTACCGTTGGCTACATCTCAAAACCACACGGATTGCAGGGGGAGGTGTGCGTGTACTCCCTGACCGACTTCCCTGAGCGGTTTGCCAGGGGGGCGCGTCTTTCTCTCTCCCTGCCCGATATGGCGCGCATCACCCTCAGCGTGGTGGAATCCCGCCCTTTCAAAGGGGGCTATCTGGTGCGCTTCGCGGAGATAACCACCGTGGAAGCCGCCGACCGCCTGCGCGGAGGCTACCTGCAGGTGCCCATTGAAGACCGAATGCCCCTGCCCGAAGACACCTACTACATCGACGACCTCATCGGGCTGGATGTGTTCACCGACACGGGAGAGTATCTGGGGCAGATTGAGGAGGTTATCCTGAACCCGGCGAACGACATCTACCGTGTGGGCGAGATACTCATCCCCGCCGTCTCCGAGTTCGTGCGCGAGATTGACCTCGTGGCACGCCGGGTGACCATCCACCCCATCCCTGGGCTTCTGCCCGAGGACGAGTAGATGCGTATCGATATCGTTACCATCTTCCCCGAGATGGTCGAGCCGGTGGCGCGATGCAGTATGCTGGCTCGCGGACAGCAGGCGGGTGTGTTACAAATCCACACGGTAGACCTGCGCCAGTTCACCCACGACCGTCATCGCACCACCGATGACGCCCCCTTTGGCGGCGGCGCAGGCATGGTGATGAAGCCGGAACCCTTCTTCGAGGCGGTGGAAGCCCTGCGTGAACAGGCTGGCTGGATACCTGCTCGCATCGTGGTCACCACCCCGCAGGGCAGACTGTTCAACCAGCGCATGGCGGTGGAGTTCGCGCAGGTTCCCCATCTGATTCTTCTCTGCGGGCACTACGAGGGCATTGACGAGCGCGTGTGCCAGTACCTGGCGACGGATGAGGTGTCCATCGGGGACTATGTGTTGACCGGCGGGGAGTTGCCCGCTCTGGTAATAGCCGATGCGGTAGCTCGGCTGGTGCCGGGCGTGCTGGGCAACCCCGAGTCGCTTCAGCAGGATAGCTTTGTGGACGGGTTGCTTGCGCCCCCGCAGTATACCCGCCCCGCCGAATATCGCGGCTATCGCGTGCCAGACGTTTTGCTGTCGGGGCATCATGCGCAGATTGCCCGCTGGCGACGCCTGCAACGCCTCCTGCGCACGCGAGAACGCCGCCCCGACCTGTGGCCGAAGGTGCAGCTGACGCCAGAGGATTTGAAACTGCTACGAGAGGCAGAAGAGGGATAGATGGAGGGCGAGGCTCCCGCCGAGCCGTTTGAGTTGTCAGCCCCCCTGCCGCAAGCAGGGGGACAGCAGTTCCTCCCCGCCTGCGGGGAGGTTAGGAGGGGCTGTTCAGGAGTTGTCAGCCC
>CAZOGB010000027.1:0-8856 GCA_964579145.1 uncultured bacterium
AAGTCCCTCCCCGCCTGCGGGGAGGTTAGGTAGGGCTGTACCGCGTCAGGGAGAGGTTGGGAGAGGGGTCGTCTCCGCCCTCCAGCAAACGCTTGACAGCAAATGTTGAGTAAGTGTATAATCTTAGTCAAGATAAACATCTCAGGGAGGTGCAGTATGAGCACAGCCATTCGTCATCACGTTCTGGTCAGCACAGACTGGGTACAGGAACACCTGAACGACCCGAACATCCGGCTGGTGGAGGTGGACGTCGACACCACCGCCTACGACTCGGGGCACATCCCCGGCGCCATCGGTTTCAACTGGCAGACCCAGCTTCAGCACCAGGTGCGCCGGGACATCATCACCCGCGAGGAGTTTGAACAACTGCTCAGTGAACACGGCATCGGCAACGACCATACGGTGGTACTGTACGGCGACAACAACAACTGGTTCGCAGCTTACGCTTTCTGGCTGTTCACCATCTACGTGCACGAGAAGCTCTACCTGATGGACGGCGGACGCAAAAAGTGGCTGGCAGAGGGTCGCCCGCTGACCACCGAACGCCCCAGCTATCCACGCACGCAGTATCGAGCCAAAGAGCCGAACCTGAGCATCCGTGCCTTCAGCGCACAGATTCTGCCCAACCTGAACAGCCCGGACCATGTGCTGGTGGACGTACGCTCACCGCAGGAGTTCACGGGCGAGGTCATCGCGCCTCCGGGCATGAGCGAGACTGCCCAGCGCGGTGGGCATATTCCGGGCGCGGTGAACATCCCCTGGTCACAGGCGGTGAACGAGGACGGCACCTTCAAGAGCGTCGAGGAGCTGAAGTCGCTGTACGAGTCGCGCGGGGTCACCCCCGACAAGCATGTGATAGCCTACTGCCGTATCGGCGAGCGTTCATCGCACACGTGGTTTGTGTTGCGCTATCTGCTGGGCTATCCCGACGTGCGCAACTACGACGGCAGCTGGACAGAGTGGGGCAACCTGGTCGGTGCGCCTATCGAGCGCGAGGCTGCCACCACCAAAGCCGCTGCCGAGGCGCCCTGTCCCGCTTAACGCCGTCTGCTACGCCGCCGGTGGATAGCAACCAGCGGAACAGCGGCCGTCCACAGCAGCAGGGAGGTGGCTTCAGGCACTGCCGGCAGGTCACCTCCTCCTCGCCCGCTCGCGGAGCCTCCGCCCAGCGAGAGGACGACCCCTGTGCCTACGGTAAACAGTGGTGTTAGCGCAACGGGAGAGGCGTAGGCGAGTGCGCCCGCGTGAGAGGACGGCAGGTCGGGTATGCTCAGCATCGCGTCCGCCTGCCACGGCGGTAGGTCGCCCATCTGAATCTGCGCGAGCGCGGGGTCGTCCAGCAGGCTCGGCTCTAAGGTAGCGACAGGTGGCGGCAATGGCGGTTCCTCTACTTGCGGCGGAAGCACAGGCTCAGTAGCATCTGCTGTGGGCAGAGGCGGGTTCTGCACCGATGGCGTCACATACCCTGGCAGGGAGGTGCTCATCGGGTTGCCGCACTCCGCCAGCAGTACGGGCTGACCCGTGCGCAGGTGCATGAAGACAGCTGTGCCCTTCTTGAGCCTGCGTATCTGGCTGCCGATGGTTCCGTCCTTCTTGATGTGGAACACCCTGTAACTGCCCGCGCTGCTCAGCCGACGGAGCGCGAAGTGGCTCCGCACGTAACGCACAAACTGCGGAGCGGGCACTCCGAAATGTCTCTCGTAGCGGGCAGCGACTGTGGGTGTGGTCTCTATCTGCTTGCTCAACTGCCAGACGCTGGCGGCAGGTTGAACCAGAAAAGAGCCGCGTGGCATTCTGGCGCTCCAGCCGGGCGCACTGCAACTCAGAACAAAATACAAAACAAATAAAAGCATCAAACGGTAGCTCACAGGCACTCACTCCTTCCGTATGGCTATCCATTACTGTTAGACAGCAAGCCGTGAGCCAAAAGAGGTGATAGAGTGCCTGTATTCTTACGGGATTCTGCAGAAAAACGGTAGGATTAACGGGAAAAAGATGGGGGGAACCCGGCGGAGGTAACCGGGTCCCTCTGCTGCTGTATCAGGCAGCGATATCCTGTTCCACTGTTCCCCAGAATGCTCGCAGGTTACATTGCGTTTGATGCACGAACTCCGAGAGGTTCACCCAGCCTTCGGTGTAGTTACACGCGCTTTCAATCCACAAGCCCGAAGCCAACAGGTTCTCTTCCTTCAGCATCTGTAGCGCCTCTTGGCTCAATCGCTGGCGCACCACCTCCGCCTGTTCGCCCGTGTAGGGCAGTATCACCGCCAGGTCGTGCACGTCAATGCGGGCGGGAATATCTGCCTTGCGGATTTTAGCACGGATCCGGGGAGCCAGCCGTGCCATCACGCCTTCAAACAGGTTCAGCCCGTTCTGGCGGATGAACATCTGGGCGCCGCCCACCCGGATAATGACCAGCCCCAGCGTATAGCCATAGCGACTGGCACGGTTGATCTCCTCATCCAGTCGGCTCTGGAAATAGCGGTGGTTATAACAGCCGGTAATCGGATCAACGATAGAGGGCTGGAGCAGTTCGGCCTGCATCGCGCCCACGCGCTGTTGCAGCCGCATCATCTGCGCCTGCGCGTCTTTAATCTCCTCCGTCATCAGGATTTTGCGCAGTTTCTTGGTGGAGTTTCGCAGGATATGGGAGACGTAATTGCACGAAATACCCAGTCGCTGAGCGATTTCGGTCTGCGAGAGCTCCTCGTAAAAGAAGGCGTACAGCACCTGACGCTCGATCTCCTTCAGCCGCTCCATCGCATGCTCCAGCACCACCCGCTCCTCGGTGGCAATCTGCATGGTGATGCTATCGGGATGCTCCAGCTTCTCCATGTCTGCGCCGGGGAAGGCATCATCTTCCTCGCCGTCGGCGGCGTCCAGAGAGGTTACCCGGAACAGGTCGCTGGTGGACAGCAGGTACTCCACCTGCTTCTCATCTATATCCATCACCGCGCCGATTTCGGCAGGGGTGGGCTGTCTGCCCAGCTGCTGGGTGAGCGAGTCGACCACGCGCGTCAGCTTCTGCTGGAGCTCCTGAATCCATGCAGGCACTTTGATAATCTTTCCCCTGTCGCGCAGGTAATGTTTGATCTGTCCGATGATAAAATGCGTAGCATACGTGGAAAACTTGGTGCCCTTGTCGGGGTTATACAGGTCGATAGCGTTGAGTAAACCAAGGAATCCCTCTTGAATCAGGTCTTCTATCGGCTCACCCGTATTGGTGAAACGGCGGGCAATGCTTTCCACCAGATTGGGAAACTGCTCCACGATACGTTCGCGGATTTGCAGGTCTCCTGTGCGGTGGTACTCAATGACGAGCTGTTGTATCTCGTTGTCGTTGTATCGCCTGGACATCCCTGTCGTTCCCTCTGGTTATCCTGAGTTATTGGGGACGCATCCGGCGTCCCTCAAAGAGGCTACACTGGTATTATCGGCAGGAACGGGCCGATTTTTACCGTGCGGGCTACTGGATGGTGCTCACCGGCAGCGGAGGGGATGCGGGGTGGACAGGGGAATCGTGAAACAGCCGGTCAATCAGAGCGCGCGCTTCCTCTTCGTCCGCATACACATAACTACGCCCCGGACGGCAGGGCAGCGTGACCATTTCGATATTGCGCGAGGGCACGGACTTGGCGAACCACGCCAGCGCGAGCATCTGCCCGTAGCTGAGGGTGCTCTTCAGGTTCTCATCCACGGCGTCCAGCAGCTGTGGCAGTTTCAGGTAAGTGCTGGGGTGTCGGAAGTGCTCCTTCACCGCCGCGAGGAACTTCTGCTGGCGCTCGATACGCCCCAGGTCGCTGTCCACGTTGCGGATGCGCACGTAGCCCAGCGCCTGCTCGCCGTTCAGGCGATGCCAGCCCGGTTCCAGATGCACGTGCAGGTCGCCCCAGTTGTCATCATAATGCAGGGGCTTGTCCACATAGATGTTAATCCCGCCCAGCAGGTCCACCGCCTGGCGGAAAACGCTGTAGTAGATAACCACATAGTGGTCTACGGGCACATCCAGCCACCCTCGGATGGTCTCGGCGGTGAGTTCCGGTCCACCCAGCGCCATCGCGGAGTTGATTTTATGGTGTCCATGTTCTGGAATGGGCACGCGCGTGTCGCGAGGAATGGACAGGACGCTGATGCGCCGATTCACGAAGTCAAAATGCGCCAGCATGATGGTGTCGCTGCGGGTGCGTTTGGTGTAGATACGTTTCTTGTTGTCGCGGTTCTCGTCGGAGCCGAGCAGCAGCACCGTCACCGAGGATTGACCGGGAAAAGCCTGAGCGACGTCCAGTCCGCGGTACTCCCACAACGCTCCTACCGTTTTACGCACCGCCTTGCTGGAAGCATAGAAGTATCCACTGAGCGTGCCGACGAATAGCGCGCCCAGCGCCAGCAGGATAAAGAACACGCGCCAGAGTAACCTGAAGCGCCCCCGTTTTTTTCCGGTATGACGTGTCATTTCCCTCGGCTCAGTATATCAAACACGATGCGGAATTGCAAACTGCCGAGGTTATTCCACAATCACAGCGGTGCCGCTCACGCTGACCATCAGCATGGAACCACCCTGCCCAACCACCTCATAGTCCAGGTCCACGCCGACTACGGCGTTCGCACCCAGCGCAGATGCCCGTTGAATCATCTCGCTGATGGCGATGTCGCGTGCTTTCTGTAGTTCCTCCTCATAGGCGGCTGAGCGCCCTCCCACGATGTCGCGGATGCCGGCGAAGATATCCTTGATGATATTGGCGCCAACAACCGCCTCCCCCACCACTACTCCCAGATACTGCCGAATGGTCTTGCCCTCAATGGAGGGCGTCGTGGTGACAATCATGACACTATCCTCCTTGCGTTAGCGTTTGGTTACCATAAAAGCGAACGTGATAATGCCGATGACAATCAGCGCGGTAATCGCTATCGCCTGCTTTTCCTGGCGCGAAAAGCGGAAGTATTTGCGATTCACAATCAACAGCACCACCACCATCGGCACCAGACCGGGAAGCATGTCTACCGCGTCCATAAAGCGCGGAGTCAACGATCCCACCAGGTTCTGGAAGAACATGTATCCCGCCAGCGCCATCACCATCCAGATATAGGTGGCTCGCGCCGCCATGCCGAACCGCCACACGCACGCGAAGTAGAACGCCAGAAACACGAAATCCGCCGGACCGATGATGCCGATGGGGCGCAGTCCCGTCGGGGTCGGCTTGGCGCCGACCTGCGGCACGTGTACAGCCACCGTGCTTAATGCCTGCGGCGCTGCCTGCATCACATGCGGTATCCACAGGCTGACCACCGCGAAGTCCACCAGCGCAGCAAACAGGGCGGCTGGCGCGAGGATGTTCGGCTCACGGATGATGTGCGACACCGCCAGCCCCAGCATACTGGCAGACAACACCATCAGCGTATCGCTGACACCCAGCACAATCTCCAGCGCAACCGGGCTCTGGCGCAGGGCGGGCAAGCACGCAGGCGACAGGCGCACCGTCACAAACCCTGAGAGGAAGAGTAACATCCACCCCAGCGCCGCCAATGGACGCAGGGGAAGCCCCGCCGCGCGCATCACCACCCACGTTGCCAGTGCCATGAACACCAGCGTGGAGAGCGCCACCTGCACGAAACCATCACCCAGAAAGGTGACCAGCGGCGCCCCCACGCGATACAGCAGATAAACCCCAACCGCCAGCCCGAACGGGCGCAGACGGTCGCTCGGTCTCTCTTCCATGCGTTAGCCCGGAACCACTTTGGTGATGCGCTCGATGTCGGGGTCGGTGAAGATATCCGACTCATCCCGGCTGGTGGACGAGAACTCGCTGACCACCGCCCCCTCGTCGCCCGCCTGGAACCAGTGTTTGGTATTGGACGGGATGGTGTACTGGTCGCCCGGGCGCAGGACGATTTCGTGCCATACGGTGTAGTGCTTCCCTCGCCCTGCGGGTGGCTTTGCCTTCGGGTTCGGCGTGGGTTCACCCTCTACATACAGGTATACCTCGCCCCAGCGGCAGCGGAAGGTCTCCATCTTGCCCGGGTCGCCGTTCACCGGCGGATGGCGGTGCTCAGGGCAGGTCTGGCGCGGGAACAGCACCAGCTCCTTCGCGCAGTACCTGTCGGTGTTCACGTATACCACGAGCTCCAGCCCGGTGTTTTCCAGGTCGCCCAGCCCAAAATCGGCTACCTCAATGTTCTTCTGCTCATCAGGCGTGAGCACGATGTTTGCCTTACGCAGATACTCCATCGCCCGCTGTTGTGCCTGACGCAGCTGGCTTTCGGTAATCATCGTTGCACCTCCCTGTAAGGGTTTTTCACCAGATATATACGCTAGATGCTTCGCCCCCGTATCACCTATCTCCTTCGCGCTCGTTGCGGTTGCACATTCGCCACAAAGTCGGTAAAATGTTAGCGAAACCTGCGGAACAGGCGGTATGGAGGCGTGGAGCGATTCGCATTCATCTTACATCCGTTGCGCCAGAGCGATTTTACCCGAAAATACCCCTTTCTGAAAGCCCTTCCCTTCCGATGGGTGGAAGAAGCGTTCAAGCATGTGCCACCGCGAGTGCTTTCCCATATCACCGGTATCGTGTCGCGCACAGGGGCGCAAGCAGAAGGCTGGTTCATCGCCGTGCCGATGACGCCGCGCGTTCTGCTGGAGACGCCTTTTGAGAAAGTTCTGCCCAAAATCGTGCAGGCGGGACGCAAGGCGGAGGAGCTGGGGGCACAGATCATCGGGCTGGGCGCGTTCCTGAAGGTGGTGGGCGACCGCGGGGTCAGCGTGGCTCGCGCCCTGAATACGCCCGTCACCACCGGCAACTCGTATACGGCGGGCAGTGCCCTGCAGGGGGCGTTACTGGCAGCGGCGCGAATGGGCATTCGCGCGGACGAGGCGAAGGCAACGGTCATCGGGGCAACGGGGGCAATCGGCAGCGTGTGTGCGCGCATCCTGGCGAAATATGTTGCGCAGATAACGCTGGTGGCGAGGAACCGTGAGCGGTTGGAAGCCCTGCAGGAGGAGATTGCCCGCACCGCTCCCGCCGAAGTGCACGTCTCCACCGACTCGCACAGCGCGGTGCGCGACGCCGACATCGTAATTGCGGTCAGCTCGGCGACGGACGTGCTGGTGGAGCCGGAGGACCTGCGTCCGGGCGCGGTGGTGTGCGACGTGGCGCGTCCGCGTAACGTCTCCGCCGCCGTCTACGAGAAGCGCAACGATGTGCTGGTCATCGACGGTGGCGTCATCCGCGTGCCGGGCGAGGCGGTGGATTTCGGCTTCAACTTTGGCTTCCCGCCCAAACACGCCGAGGCGTGCATCGCCGAGACCATCATCCTTGCGCTGGAGAGGCGCTACGAATGTTTCACCCTGGGGGCGGACATCAGTGTGGAGCAGGTAGAAGAGATTACTCGCCTTGCGCACAAGCACGGTTTTGAGGTGGCAGGCTTTCGCCGATTCGAACGCGCCATCCCCGACGAAGAGGTGGAGCAGATTCGGCGCAATGCGGGACGCGCCGCCGCCGTAGAGCCTCCGAAGGTGTTTGCGCTTTAGCGCCGCCAGTGTCGGCTGAGATACTCGTAATAGAACAGGGCGTTGCCGACGGGCACGTTGCTGGGGATGTGATTGCCCACCGCAAAGAAGAAGCCCGGACACCCTTTGGCAAGGCGCAGAGTCTCATCAATCTCCCACCGTATCTGTTCGCGCGTGCCGAAGGTGAGGGTGCGTGCATCCACCTTGCTTCCCACAATCACGTGCGTTTTGCCATATCGCTCCACCACGTAGTCCAGCGAGGTGGTGGGTTCAAAGATGAAGCCGTCCGCACCTGCCTGCGCAATGTCGTCCACGAACTCCGTCCACGTGCCGTCCGAGCAGTAAAGCACCACCTTGCCCGCTTCGTGTAGAACCTGCCACAGCCGGGCGTAGCGCGGGAAGATGGCACTGCGATAGAAGTCCGGGCTCATGAACGGTCCCTGCGACCACACCATATCATCATGGCAGATGAACACCTCAATGGAGGTCTTCGCCCACGCCTGATAGTGATGCAGAGACAGCCGGTAGAAGCTCTCCAGCACGCGGTCGAACCGCTGGCGGTCGGCGGCAGCTTCGAGCAGCATGTCCCACCCGAACGCCTCTATCGCCCCCGAGACGATGGTCTTGTAGTAGCCGCCGGTGTATATCTGGTTGGGGTTCTCTGCCTGCCCGCGGCGGTAGCACCCCTCATAGTACTGCACCAGATCATCCATGTCGGGCAGACCGTACTCTTCCACCGCGTCAAAGTTCAGCACCTCTTCCACGTCGCGGAAGGGACAGTACACGCTATCGCGCCGATCGATGCCGCCTTCCAGAAACTCGGCGTGCCCCATGTCGGTCACCCTGCCCCTCTGCGCCCAGCTAACGGGTCCATCGTTGGTTACCCACAGGAGGTCTATCTGCCAGGCGTCATGAAACGCCCGCCAGGCGTCGGGGTCTTTGGCGGGGTCTTTGCCGGTGACCGCTCGCACCAGCGCGTAGTTACTGCAGTATTCGGTGTGCGCCAGTCGCTCAGGCGATTGCCGGCGGATTGCCTGCATGCCGATGGTGTAGCTCATATGCCTCTCCTCTTTGGGTCTGCCACTACTTTAGCACGACGCCTGCCTACAGCGCAAGCGGGAATACAGCTGCCTGCCCACATGGAGGGCGAGGCTCCTGCCGAGCCGTTTGAGCTGTTAGCCCCCCTGTTGTCCCCCCGCAAGCAGGGGGATTGTCAGCCCACCTGTCGTCCCCCCGCAAGCAGGGGGACAGCAGTCCCTCCCCGCCTGCGGGGAGGTTAGGTGGGGCTGTGCCTCGTCGGGGAGAGGACGGGAGAGGGGTTCTGGGGCTATCCAGACAAATGAAACGCC
>CAZOGB010000027.1:8956-25822 GCA_964579145.1 uncultured bacterium
CGTCGGGGAGAGGACGGGAGAGGGGTTCTGGGGCTATCCAGACAAATGAAACGCCGGGCAAACGCCCGGCAGGAGACATGCGGGCTTGCTGAAAGAGGAACACTGGGCACTATCGCCGACGTCGCAAAGGCAGGAAGCCCAGCAAACCAGCCCCAAACAGCGCCATAGTGGTCGGCTCGGGGATGACCGGTCCGCCCTGCGGCAGAGCATATCGGAACGCCCCCGCTGCCCAGTACACCTGACCCGAGAAGACGACGTACGAGATGGGCGTCGTCGAGCTCGCTGCGAACAGGCGCGCTCCCGCATTCCCGCTTACGTCTCGGCTGATGCTCCCCAGCAGGTTGCCCGAGGCATCATAGAACAGCGCAGTCAGGGTGTGTACAGTAAAGGGGTTCGGCTCTGCCTCGAACCCGAAGGTGGAAACAGGCATAGACAGGTTGAAGCGCACCGCCGTCGCGCCTTCGGAAGAGAGCACCGGCAGGGTGTCGGATGCTCCCCTCTGCGAGTCGGGCGCCGCGCTCCATGTCGCCCAGCTAACACCCGGCGCTGTACATTTGTTCATGGACAGCGCACCGCCGCTGCTGGGGTCAACAAACGAGACCGTCAGCGTGCCATCGGTGATGGAGCTAACATTGGTGTAGTCTGGTATTGCTGCGATATCAATGTAGGTTGTGGATGCCAGGTAGCTGGAATCCGGGCTGGAGATGGGAGTAAACGCATGGGCAGGTATCACCCACATCGCCAGCATCAGAGCACACAGACTGAGCCCTTTCTTCACGGTCTAACACCTCCCGGATGTATTTTGTCGCTCCAAGCATATCATGTGTAAGAAAGGAAATGTAACGTTATTATTACCAGTTTGTGATAAATCCCAGAATAAATACCGATATAGAAACGCGGGCAGGATTTACGTTGAAAGTGCCTGCTTCGTGCTCCATACAGATGCCATTGACAGTGTCGACTGCTCATGCTATCTTACAAGCGATGGACCTTGTGTGGGGGGAAAGTTTGTGGTGTGTGCACGGTCTGCTCGGTTCGCGCTGGTATGGCTCATTGCGCTGGTGCATCTCTCTGCCCATGCGCAGGTGCTCTACTACATCGACTTCCGCAATCCTTACGAGGTGTCGCGGTGGCAACCCACCCACTCTATCAGCCGACTGCTTCCCACCTTAGACGGCATGTTGATAGAGATTTCGGGCGAAGACCCCTATACCATCGGTCCCGCCTACGACCTCCCGTCCGATAAGGCGCTTTACCTGCGCGTTCGCGTGAAGGCAGAGGTGGGCACGTTCTGGCAGATTTTCTACTTCCGCGACGGCAGCTGGGCGACCGAAGAGCAGTCGGTACGCTTCTCCGTACCGCAGGGACAGTGGAGCGACGTCACCCTGTTGTTGCCCGTCCTGCCCGGCAGGCATCGGTTCCGCATTGACCCGCCCGGTCCCTCTGGCAGGGCATGGGTGCGCTACATGAGCATTGAGGTGCGCCACATCCCCCAGGAACCGCAGTGGCTCCAGCCTGTTCCGCCCGACCTGCAGGGGGCTGTGCAGGAGGTGCGTTCGGGTAACCTGGTGCTTCGGCATGGGGCGCCAGCGCCGGGTAACTTCGACCTGCTGGTGGCGGGCGAACGCATGGCAACGGGCTTCACCCGTCCGCTCATCGGATACCAGATGGGCAGCACCAGCCGATGGGTCGCAATGCATCAGGCGGTACAGAGTGCACGCCTCTGGCGCGAGGGAGCTGCACTCCTTACAGAATACAACCTGCAAGACCCGGACGGCGCCACATGGCGGGTGATTCAGCGATTCAGCCCGGGTGTGGTGACAGGCACGATAGACGTCCAGACGCAGGTCAGTGTTGACCAGCCGCGCGAGGTGTACTTCCTGCCCATGCTGTTACTGCTTCCGGGCATGCAAAGTTACGGCACGTCTAAAGGACAGGGGTTGTTTGCCGGGCTGGAGTACCTGCAGGACGAGCCGAGCAGTTCCGAAGCGGACGTCATAGGACCTGCAGCGCGTCGCCAGGTTCCTGATAACCTCAAAATCACCTTCCCCCTGATGGCGATACAGGCACGCGGGCGATATATCGGCATGGTCTGGCAACCCGATGAGCGATTCTGTGCCCTGTTCGACTCGCCCGACCGCTTGTTCGCCTCGGGGGCACATGTGATGGGCATCCTCAGCCCCGGCTCCGACGGCATCAACCGCGAAGAGGGCAAACTGATACCCACCATGCCCATCATACTGCAGGCAAATGAGCCGCTGGTGCTGAACGCCTCGCTCATCGGCGGGCAGGGACAGAGCGTGGTGCCAGCAATCCAGCACTACGTGCGCCTGCGGGGATTGCCCCCTGTGCCCCACCCGGGTATGGATTTCAACGGCTACGTGTCGCTGGCGGCGGGTGGATGGCTGGACTCGCGCATCCGGGAAGGTTATCTGTTCCGACATGCCGTCTGGAGCGGGTTTGACCCCCAACCCTCGGCGGATGCGGCGGTACTGATGGAATGGCTGGCAGGTTACGCACCCGACCCGAACCTATCTCAGCGCCTGCGCGAAACCGCCATCGGTGCCATCGCTCAGGTGCCGGCGTGGGCGATGAACTTCTACAATATCTCGCATAACACCTATCCGGTGGCGGCGCTGGTGTACGGGCACGTCGCGGAGAACATGGAGACCGCGCGGCAGGTCGGCTGGCAGGTGGCGTCGCGGTTCGAGCCGGATGGCACCCTGCTCTATCGCCCCGAACCCGGCAAGCCCGACTACGGACGCACACACTATGCCCCCGACGCCAGTGGATACACCGCCGCCGCGGTTCTGCAGGTGCTGGAGCATGGCGCGTTCAGCGGAGACCGGCAGCTGATAGCGGAAGGGCTGCGCCTTCTGCGAGCCATGGACAAGTTCCGTCACGGCGTGCCGCGCGGCGCACAAACCTGGGAAATCCCTCTGCATACCCCCGACATCTACGCTGCAGGACTGCTCGTGCGCTGTTACCTGATGGGCTACCTGCTGACCGGCTACAGGGACTATCTGGAACAGGCACGCTACTGGGCATGGACGGGAGTACCGTTTGTATATCTGGTGAACCCGACCGGCCAACCGATTGGCATATACGCCACCATCCCCGTGTACGGCGCGACGAACTGGGTGGCTCCCGTGTGGTTTGGACTGCCCGTGCAATGGTGCGGACTGGCGTATGCGGATGCACTGTACCGGCTGGCTGAAGTAGACCTCTATGGCGGTCCGTGGCGTGCCATCGCCGACGGCATCACCGCAACCGGCATCCAGATGAGCTGGAAGCAAAACGACGCGGAGCGACAGGGACTGCTACCCGACGTGTTTCACCTGCGCACCCAGCTGCGCGATGGACCGCCTATCAACCCGGGCACGGTGCAGACGGATGCGGTTCGGCTGTTCAACGCCCTGCCCCTGTACTCCCTGCGAGCCGTACGCCCAACCTCCCTGCTCATCCACGCGCCGGGACGGGTGGACCAGGTACTGGTGCGCACGCCTCTGCGAGGCAACCCACGCCGGATAGAGGTCTCTTTCCGCGTGACCCCGTGGCTATCGCGGCGTTACTATATCCTGATCAATGGGCTGTTAAACCAACCACAGGTGCGCGTCAACGGCGTGCCGGTCACCATCACCGCACCGCACCAGTACCTACCGTCGGGGAGTCTGATACTGCAGTTGCTGGGCACGAGCCGGGTGGAGATTTTGCTGGAACCTCAAGCCGCCGCGCCCGTGCCCCTCAACGCTCCCAAAGGTCATTGAGCCAGTAGTTTGTTGACCGCTTCTTCCATTTGCTTTTCGGTGCCCGGACCGAAGCCGACCTGCACCCATGCCACCTTGCCCTGTCGGTCAATCAGCACGAAGGTGGGAATGCCTTGAACCTTGTACGCATCCAGCACCGAGCCCTCTTTGTCCATCAGCACGCGGAAGGTAAAGCCCTTCTCCTGCATGAACTGCTTCACCTTATCCACCTCTTCGCGGGCGTTGACCGCAAGCACCACCAGGTCACCCGATTTTGCCTTCTCGTGCTGGCTGAGCGACTGCGTATGCGGCAGGGACTCGCGGCAGGGCGGGCACCACGTTGCCCAGAAATCCAGAAAGACCACTTTGCCCTTCAGGTCGCCCAGCGAGACGGTGTTGCCTTCCATGTCGGTCAGTGTAAAGTTCGGGGCGTCCTGCCCCCGCAGGGCACTGGTATCATTCTGGGATTGCTCCTCTGCCATCTGCTTCGGGTCCAGCTTCTTCGCGTCGGCAGGTGGTTTGAACGCGAAGGTGTTCTGCGGGATGCGGGGGTTCACCTGCAGGCTGGTAACCATCTCCTCGTAGGTGCTGCCGCCGGACATCTTGTACACCATCCGATACACCAGCCCATCGGTATTGCCAAGGAAGAGGGTCATCGTGCCCCCGTTGCCGGTCAGCTCCACCACCCGGCACGGAACGGTTCCCACCTTCTGTGTGCCCTTCGCCTGTGCCTTCTGGAAGTTCTGCTGGATATAACCTTCCATCATCTCGCCGAACCGGGGCTCCATCGCCACCCCCGCAAAACCGGCAAAGGTGAGATGCCCGCCGATTAAGGGGGTATCTGCGCGAACCTCTTGCTGGAGGTAGCTTTTGTCCGCCGCGTTGTAGGTAGTGTAGGTCTTGCCGTCGCTGATGTACGACTGCATCAGGTTGTTGTCCTGCTTGACCTCTACCACGAACCGACCGGGACGCTGAAACTGCACAGTGGATACGAACGTCCGCCCACTGGTCTTCACCTGCACTGTGCCCTTCAGGCTCTGCACTTTACCGTAAGCCTGGCGAATGTCCTGCATCACCTTTTTGGGCGTCAACCCCTGAGCAAACACGGTGCTGGCGAGCCCAACGGCAAATGCCACACAGCCGATGAGTGCGACCTTTCTCATCCTCTATACCTCCTCACGTCGTCGCTTTACCGCAGTATACCCCAAATACGAAGGTGGTCACAAGCCGAACAGGACAGGAGGCATCCCTGCACTGCTGAAGCATGGCTTCAGCACTCCATATTAACCTGCGTCAGCAGGTTTCGTTCTGCGTAGCCTGCGATTTCTAATCGCAAGGTTGCCGTGAAAACACCCCTGCAACTGGAAGTTACGGGCTACCCAAAGCGAAGCCTCCAGAGGAGGCTGTAACCTGCTTCAGCAGGTTTCGCCCTGTGTTGCCTGCGATTTCCAATCGCAAGGTCAGAAAATAAGAGGTGAGTTGGGGCCGCTGAAGCGCGGGTTCAGCGGAGCATTCCCGCGTTACAATCGCAGTTTCAGCGTCACTATCTCAAACGGTCGGAACGGCACAACCACATCGCCCTCCCGGTCCATACGCAGAGGCTGAATATCCCGCTCCAGCAGGTCGCAAAGCACTACCTCGCGCACCGGCAGGGTGGTTGAAATCCGGGCGGGCGATCCCGAGTTATACGCCTCATACAGACGCATGATAATGGCAGGCTCATCCTCCGCTTTCTTGACAGACTCGATGATGACCCCCTCGCGATGCACCGCGAAGAACCATCTGTCATCTTCGTCCATCCTGCCGCGCCTGCCGGGCTTCAGCAGTATCGCCCGCGGCGGAGAGTTGAGCGCATACGCCTCCTCGATGACGCCCGCCACCTGAAAGCTGCCTGTATGCGGGAACAGCGAGTAGGTGAACTCGTGGTGCCCCATGTCCGCTTCGGGGTCAGGTGCTTTGGGCGCACGCAGGAGGGTCAGTCGCAAGGTGCTGCCGAACACATCGTGTCCGTACTTGCAATCGTTCAGCAGGGCGACGCCGTAGCCGTGTTCGCTGATGTCCACCCACTTCTGCGCGGCGACCTCGAAACGCGCCATGTCCCAGCTGGTGTTGTAGTGCGTTGGGCGCTCCACGTGTCCATACTGAATCTCATAGGTCGCTCGCTGGCTGTTAATTGCCACCGGGAACGCCACCTTCAGCAGCTTGTGTTCTTCGTGCCAGTCCACCTCGGTGACGAAATCCAGCCGACGGCTTTCCCTCGCCAGGCGCACCGTCTGCACGATGCGCGAGTTGCCGAAGGTGCGGGTGAAACGGATTGCTGCGCGCAGTGGTCCCTGTTCCACAACCTCCACGCTGTCCAGCTCGGTAATGACGCGACCCTTCTCCTGATAGAAGAGGTCGATGTCCCAGGCATCCCAGTAGAGCGGCTTATCCTCAAACAGCTGCAGTTGGTTGCCCTTCTCGCCGGGAAGCAGTACCTCGCGCTGGGCAGATTGGTCATAGATACGGCTGATCAGTCCATTCTTGTCGAACTCCACCCGCAGAACACCGTTGTCCAGCAGGCGAGGCGATATCTTGAAGCCGCTCTCCTCGTCCTCTACGCGAGGCTTCTCACGCAGGTCATACACGGTGTAAGAATAGGGTTCGTAACCCCCGACGTCCTCTATCAGCGCGTATCTCTGCCCCTTTTCTTCCACAATCTGCACTGGGGCAATCTCGTCCTCCAGATCGACACAGCCCGGGGTAAACCCTTCTGGCAGAGGCACGGGGACCAGAGGCGGTGTGGAGGTTCCGGGCGTGGTACGAACGACCAGAACGGGCATCTTCATCCCGGCGGTAGGCACCCGCTCGCCAATCGCCTGCAGGCTTTCCTGAATAATCCGCTCGGCAATCTCGCGCACCTCCGCATAGTCACGCTCTGAGTCGCGGTACACCTCGTTCACCGATGAGCCCGGGATGATGTCGTGGAACTGGTTCAGCAGTACCAGCTTCCAGGCGCGCTCCAGCTCGTGCGCGGGGTAGTTTTTCAGTCCATCCGGTCGGACGCACGCCAGAAACTCGGCATCGCGCAACAGGAACTCGCACTGGCGGTTGTGGCGCTTGTTGCGAGCCTGGGTGGTGTAAGTGCCCCGGTGGAGCTCCAGATACAGCTCGCCCACCCACACGGGCAGGTCTTTCGCTTCCGCCTCCGCTTTGGCAAAGAAGTCGCGGGCAAACTCCAGCGTTACCCGGGGCATCCCTTCCACGTCCCGCAGACGCCGGGCGTACTCCAGCATCGCCATGGTGGGACCGCCGCCTCCGTCACCATAACCATAGATATACAGGGCGCGACTGGCGCGGTCGTGCTCGCGGAAGTTGTGTACGTGGTACATCAGCTCGCGCGGGGTCATGTTGCCGTTGTAGGTGTCGGCGGGCGGGAAATGCGTGAAGATGCGCGTGCCGTCAATGCCCTGCCACAGGAAGGTATGGTGCGGGAATCTGTTGACCTGATTCCAGCTGATTTTCTGGGTCATAAAGTAGCGGATGCCCGCTTTCTGAAGTATCTGGGGTAGGCACGCCGCATAACCGAACACATCGGGCAGCCACAGATCCACCGTCTCCACGCCAAACTCCTGCATCCAGAAGCGTTTGCCGTACAGGATCTGGCGCACCAGCGACTCGCCGCCGGTGATGTTGCAATCCGCCTCCACCCACATGGAACCCGCTATCTCCCATTGCCCCTCGCGCACCTTCTGCCTGATGCGTTCGTAAAGGCGGGGAGCAAGCTCTTTAACCCACTCGTACTGCTGCGCCTGCGAGCAGATGAACTTGTACTCGGGATACATATCCATCAGGCGCAGGGCGGTGGCGAAAGTGTGAATGCACTTCTGCTGGGTGCGCTCCAGGGGCCACAGCCACGCCGTGTCGATGTGCGCATGCCCTATCGCGCTAATCTGATGTGCCGAAGGACAAGCAGGTTTGTTGAAAGTTTTGGCAGCTATCTTTTGACATAATGCGATAGTCTTGCGATCGTTGGGGTCAAAAGCGTTGACCGCCTCGTTCAGCGCGTAGAGCAACTGCATCCGACGGGGTTCGTTGGGCGGTAACTCTTTCAGAACCTCCAGAGCCACCTGCATGTCAAAAAAGAGTGCGGTAATCTCCCTATCCCACACCGCCAGATTCGCGTAACGGAATGTGAAGGGCGTGGGAGGCGGCTCGATGGGTCTGGCGTCCACGCTGACGTGGGGGTTCATGCCTGTTGCCTGCACGTACAGGGTGACCTCTTCGCCTCCCTGCGCGGAATCGATGACCAGATACTCGCGGTGGTTGGCGTCAATGCCCTGTCTAGGGTCGTTGCCCACCCAAACCACCGCTTCGGCGCCGCAATCTATCAGCGCACACACCGTTTTGCCGCGCCACTCGGGCGGCACCACGCCCACCAAACGGAACCAGGCATCACTCCACACGGGTCCCCACTGATAACCGGGCTGTATGGGAACGTACTGCTTCTGCGGCGCCTCTTCCGGTGGGAACTTCCCTTCGGGGCGATACACCGCCGCCTGCATGGGTATCTGCTGTTCCCAGATGCGTGGTTGCAGTTCGTTGCGGATGAAACGCTCCACCCGCGCAAGGGTTAATTCAGGATGTTTCAGCATGGACGCCTCTTGTCACCTCCGACAAAGTGAAAACCTTAATGATAAAGCACGCGTTACGTTTCGCCTGAATGGCGGTCTGTTCCTGCAGAACATGCCCAATTGGCGGGCAAACCTCCCGGTGAGCCAACCCCTCTCCCAACCTCTCCCCGACGCGGGGAGAGGCGAGTCTCCCCTTCCCTCGCAGGGAAGGGGCTGGGGGTTAGGTGGTCTTCAGATAGCCCCACCTGACCTCCCCACAGGCGGGGAGGAATCTTGCAGGCACGGCTCTTGCTCTTAGCAACTTTTTCTCTTCCAGCACGTCTATACATTGAAAACCTTTGCTGGCGGGAGGAATGAGCATCATGAGATTCACACCTTCTCTCAAAACGACCGGCGGTATCGTCATCGCTCTGCTGGTCGGTTTCTTGCTCGGTAGCAGTATCCAGCCGTTGCGCTCCCAGACCACTACACAACCACCTGCTACTCAGCCCGCATCGGATGCGCTGGTGGAGAAGCTGGTGCGCGAGGTGGATGAGACCGGCAGACAGGCACGCACCGATGTGGCTGCCTTAACCGAATTGATGAAGCGCGTGGTGCGCGAGGTGGAAATCGGTCAGCAGTACCCGGAACTGGAACAGCGGGGAAAGGTGCTGACGGAGCGCATCGCGATAGACGCCGAGGTGGCGATTGCCCAGACACTGCTGGCGGTGGCGGAAAAGTCAGTGGTGCGCCAGGGACAGGAACAGTGGATTGTTCAGCGGATCGTGGATTTCTTTAAGGCGTCTCAATCCGACGTCCAGCGCTATCGCGAGAAGGGCTATACCTTGAGTTCCATCATCCTCGGGTATGGCATCGCCAAAGCGACCAGCTCCACCCCCGAGCGGGTCTTCGAAATGCGTCAGATGCGCCAGAGCTGGCCCGCCATCGCCGTCACGCTGGGCATGAAGCCCCAGGCGCTGGGCAACGCCCTGCAGGGAATGTTTCCTTAACGCCGGTATTCTGCCTGACCGGGGATGAGCACCCCGTCGCCCACGCCGAAGTCCCATATCAGCACCACGGGGCGACCATCCCCGTCGGCGTCCTGCCGGAGGGGAGCCAGCGGCTCCTCTCCGTGAAGGATAAGTTCACCCCGTCGGGCAGATTTCAGCCTCCACCACGCCCGGCGTGCCTCGTCGCTGACCGGCATGCCTTCCACCGGCGCCGCCGCCTCCAGCGCCAGTATCGTCGGAGTGCGCACGGACCTCTGCGATTCGTCCCCCTCGCTGACCAGCGCCTTGCCCCGCAGGAACTCGTAATCGCCCAGCCACAGGCGCCACGCCCCACCCTCGCGCCGGGCATCGAAGATTTCATAATCTGCCCGATGCGCTCCGGCGCGAAACCGAACGGAACGATACCGCAGTGCCCGCTCGTTGACGTCACCCTGCAGACGCACGATGACCTCATGCTTCTCCGGGACCACCTCTCGTACCACGCCGGTAATGTCGGGCGCCTGCAGCCTGTGGCCGTCCACCGACACCTCTCCACCGCTCACGAAAGCCTGCTGGAGCACGCCGGCGCGGTCAAATCGCATCACCGCCAGCGCCGCCTGGCAGGCAATACCATCGGGTAGAGAGGCACGCCGCGCGGGGTTCAGGGAAAACCAGAGCACATCACGCCCGTCGCGATGCGAAACCTCCACCGCCACGATGTCGGGGTCGGCAGGCAATGGAGACAGCAGCCGCACACTTCGAATCAGAGGTGTGGCTCGCGACGCCTCAATCACCGTCACGAAAGCACTGCGCAGGGGCTGAGTATCTTCCGCCTCCGTGCTGGCTATCAGGTATTTCAGAGGCGGGTTCGCCAGATTGCCCTTCGGGTAGCCGTTGCAGGCGATGAAGCGCATGGGGCGCGTGGGCAGCCAGTGGATGCGCAGGCGAAGGTCACCCTGACGCCAGCTTGCCAGCCAGGGGCGGTCGGTGGAGGTCTCCTGAGGATGGGTCAGGAACGCGAAGCCGCTGCCCATATATCCGTGAAAGCCCGAAGAGGCGTTCGCCCGCTGAGGGTCATCGTACATCTTGCCGAAGGGCACATCTTCGCCTGCCAGCGTGCCCGGACGAGGCTCTGGAAAGTCAATCCCCCGGTACACAACCTCCGCGCTGGGCAGATGGAGCGAGTAATCGTGCCGTTTGCCACCCTGAACATGGAACACATCCAGCACGTAGAACGACTCGCCCCCGGGCAGGTCTACCAGAGCTGTTTGCCGCCGACAGAGGGACGCCTTTTCGGGGTACACGCTTTCGGCGGAGGCGTCGGCGAACTGCACCCAGTCCGTATGCACAAATCGGTGCAGAGAGCCTCGGTTAAAGTTATACTGACGCAGGGCGTCAATCATCACCGTGCAGTGGCTGACGGTGTGCTGGGTCCAGGCGGGCGGCTCCGGGTCATCGGCGGCGAATTGCGGATAGCCCAGGTCGGGCAGTAACTTCCTGCCGAACCCGAACAGTTCGATGTTCAGGCGGTCGTAATGTCCATGTCCGCCTCCCGCCCAGCCGTAGTAAAGCGCCAGCGCACGCCGGCCATCGCCCTGTCCACTGCGCAGGATTGCCAGCCCATAATCTCCCAGATTGCGCGACCGCTCGTAGGGTGTCATATCCACCTTCCCCGAAGGCGGCTCTGGAAGAGACGGCAGGAACAGGTCGGCGAACTGGGCATAGGCGCGTTCGGCGTCACCCTGCGGTTTGGGCAGGAGGGGATAGAACAACGGGTCAGCATACTGACGATAGGCAATCTCCGCCATCCACGCGGGCAGGTCAATGCGCGAGGCATCCACGCTTCCCGAATCGCCGATGGTGGGCGTGAACCTGCCTGCTACACTCAACTCGAACGGGTAGTAGAACAGGCGTTTGACGATGGGATGCTCAAACAGGTTAACGCTCGCCTTCAGCAGGTAGTCACAGATGCGCGCCACCTCCTGATTCCAGAGAAAATGGTAACCGGGAGCGGACTCGTGCCCCATCCCCTCACGGAAAAAGAGGTTGGTCAGCGCAAAGTGAAGCCCTTCATGTGTATATCTATCGCCCGTGTTATTTAACAAATAATCCAGCGACCACTTCAACAGCTCAGGATCCTGCGAGACAATGGCGGTGGTCAGAAGCGTTTTCTGGTGCATTCCGTAGTTGCCGGAGATGCGATACTCCCGAATCGCTTTCACGAACTCCATCAGCAGGTTGCGGTAGAGATGCTGTTTGATGGCTTCGGCGTCTTTGCCGAGCGCCTGCTGAAGAGCTGTATCCTCTTCAATAGCGTCCCACACGAAATCCACCGCCTCCGCCAGGTCGGTAGCAACACCGGTCTCCCAGATGGCATTGACGATTTTGCCGGTATACGAGGGCGCAAATTCGGTGGCGTAGCGCGACTGTTTGTTGTGGTCCATATCGGGATAGTAATCCGCAATCTGGCACAGCATCACCAGCGCCTTATGAGCGTAGCGGCGGTCGCCCGTCAGCAGATATGCCCTCGCGAGGTTGTGCACGGCGGGAATGATATGGCGAAGCCAGTGCCAGTGGCAATAGTAGGCGACAAACCAGTACTTCTTCTCTTCGCCGGGTTTTCTCCAGCCCCAGCCGTCATCGGGGTAATCCCCTGTGAGCAGAGAGCGATCCTTCATCCCACTCTTCAGGAACGCGCCGAAGTCGTTGGAGGGGAACTCGCTTTTGCAGTTCGGGCAGATGACCTTCCACGGTTTCTCCAGCGGTGTCTCGAAGCCGTAGTTTCCGTATTTGAAGGTCTCCCTGCCGCATACCGGGCATCCTGAGAAGCTGATATTGAAGGCGCGAGGCACCTGGGGCGGCGGGATGGTTTCACGAAGATATTCATCGCTGAACTGCGCCCATTGCTGTGCCATCTGCAGAACGTCCTGCACCGCCTGACGCGCCGATTCCTCTTTCGCCAGTCGCTGGCGGGCACGCTGTACCTGTTCGGAGCTGAAAAGAGCCAGAGTCTTTTTGGGCACGGTATCCGCCCTCCCCGCTGCTATAGTTATTATTCCGAGCACGGTGAGCAAAACAACCTTTCGCATCCCTGTACTCCCCACTATGCGACGGCTCATCGGCGCCGCCTTTATACCAATGTAATTCGCTGAAGGTCCACCATTCCTGCTACTTCACAGGATTCTCGCCTCTCGAGCGGGTAATTGAATGGTGCTGGCATCTGTGAAGATGGAGGTTCTGGAGAGTATGCCGCGCAAGCTACCACATTCGCATACCTGCTTTGTTTGCGGGGAGAGTAACCCGAAGGGGTTGAACGTGCGTTTTTTCGCGGACGACCACAGCGCGTACGCGCCTCTGCTTCTGCGCGAGGAACAGATGGGCTATCCGGGTATCGCGCATGGCGGCGTGCTGATGAGCATACTGGACGAGCTGATGGGTTGGGCGGCAACTATGCAAACGGGCGAGTTCAGCGTCTCCGCTGAAATCAGCACACGATTCCTGAAGCCGGTGCCTTTGCACACACCGCTGACCGCCAGGGCGCAAATGACCCAGCGACGCGGCAGGGTGTGGTACACGCATGGCGAAATCGTGGACGAAAAGGGCACAGTGTACGTTCGAGCCACCGGAAAATACGTCTCCATTGGCAAAAAGCGCACCGCACAGGTTCTGCAGATGATGATCCATGACCCCGACGCGGTGTCACCACAGGAGCTGATACAGCAGTTTCAGGTAAACACAGGAGACGAACCCAGCAACTCAGAAGGGAGCGAAAACAATGTCTGAACTGCGCCAGGACATTGCTACCAAGCGATGGGTAATTGTCTCAAAGGAACGCGCCAAACGTCCGCACCAGTTTCTGAAGCAGGTCACCGTTCAGGAGGAACCCGACCATCGCGATGACTGCCCATTCTGCGAGGGCAACGAGGCGCAAACCCCACCCGAAGTGTACGCTCTGCGCAACGGAAGCGAACCCAACCAGCCCGGCTGGAAGGTGCGCGTGGTGCCGAATAAGTTTGCCGCGCTGTCGCTGTCCACAAAGTGGGAAGGCGTCCAACATCCCGAAATGTTCACCACCATCAGCGGCTACGGCGCGCACGAAGTCATCATTGAAACGCCCCAGCACAATCAAACGCTGGCAACGCTCCCTCAGGAACAGGTGGAAGGCGTCCTGCAGGTGGTGCTCCGACGGATGCGAACGCTGGCACAGGAAAACCGTATCGCCTTTGTGCAGGTGTTCCGCAATCACGGGGCGGCGGCGGGAACATCGCTAGTACATCCCCACTCTCAGCTGATTGCCACCCCGATTGTGCCCACCAATATCCGTGAGGAGATTGAGGAGGCGCGACGCTTCTATGACGACCGTGTCACCTGCGTGTACTGCTACCTGCTGGAGAAGGAGCTGGAAGTCGACCAGCGCATCGTGCTGGAAAGTGAGCACTACGTGGTGCTGACGCCCTTCGCCTCGCGCTTTCCCTTCGAACTGATGATACTGCCGCGCTCCCACAGCCCGTCGTTCATCTTTGACGCCAAGTACGAAGATATCGCACCTCTGGCGGACATCCTGCGTCGCACCCTGCTTCTGCTGTATCGCGCCGCCAACAACCCCGACTATAACGCCGTGTTACACACCGCCCCCCTGCGCGACAGCTGCATGGACTACTATCACTGGCACCTGGAGATTGTGCCGCGCCTGACCACGCCTGCCGGGTTCGAACTGGGAAGCGGCATTTACATTACCACCGCCATCCCGGAGGAAACCGCACAGTATCTGCGCGAACAGGCACGCCAGCTTGGCATTGATAAGGCGGTTTCCTGACGACACCCCGCCCAAAACAGAACGGGGGCAACCGTCACGGCTGCCCCGTCCTATTTCCGCAACAGATGTCGACCAGCCTACGGCGAAGTGCCCGTCGCGGTAGGTGCTGGCACGGCGGAGGGCGCTGGCGCCTGAGCCTGTTCCATTTGCTCCTGCAGTTGCTTGATGTCCTGCTGCCAGCGGCGATTGAAGCGCGGTATCTCGAAGGACACCTTCGCCTGAGCGCGCATCTGCATCAGTTCACGACCCAGGTTGCGCTTGCTCTTCGCCTGCATCAGCAGTCGCCGCAGGTCCTCCTTGACCTCATCCAGTGGTCGCACCTGGCGAGGCTTCTTGTCCAGCACCTTGAAGATAATCCAGCCATTCTCTTCCCCGCCCTGCGGTGTGGGCAGTTTGGCAGCGACCGGTTGCGTCACCCCGCCGACGGGTGTCTTCTGAAGAAGCTGCCACCACTGTGGGAACTGCTTGAACGTCTGGTCGTTCTCACGCAGCCACACCCCGCCTAACCCCTGCGGCATGTTGGGCAGTTTGAGGGACTTCTGCATCGCGACCACGTGAAAGTCGTTGCCCTTTTTCAGCATATCCTGCACTTCGTTCAGCGCCTTGCGGTTGTTGACCAGAATGAGCGCTACCTGCACCTGCGCAGGGATGGTGAACTGCTGGATATTTTGCTGGTACGCCTTCTTCACCTCATCATCGCTGACGGTGATACCCTTGGTCAACAGTTTAAATGCCGCCAGCTCTACCTTGATGTCCTCTTTCAGGTCGTCCTGCGTGTAGCCAAGCGTTTTCAGACGCTCGTTAAAGTCAGGCAGTTTCTTCTGACGCTCCAGCTCCTTGTTAATCTCTTCCTCAGTGGGCATGACCTTCTCTTTTTCCGCCATCTCCAGAATAATCTGGCGGTCTACCAGCATCCGCAGTGCCAGATACCCCGCCTGCTCGCGAACAAGGCGACCGGTGGCAGGGTCTCGTACCGGGTTCTCACCCTGTGTGAGCGGCACTGCCATCCGCTCTAACAGTTTGTAGTATTCCGCCTGGCTAATTGGCTTGTCGTTGACCTCGCCAACCGTCTTCCTGCCACAACCAGCGGTCACCAGCAACATCGCCACCGACGTCGCAATCAGTAGCGGTAACCATTTGTACATCGTTTTTCTTTCTCCTCTCATTCTTCCGTCCTCTCGTTGTTCTGGAGAGAGTTACCTGAAGACTCCTTTTCCGAACGCTGTGCCCGTATCTGCAAAACCAGCTGCACCTCACCCTCTGCAACGCCGGTCAATCGCGCAATCTCCCTCACGTCACAGCCCGAATCCGCCAGCGCCAGGATACGCTCCACTGGCACCCGAACTCCCGGCTCAGCCGCGATCTCCTGCGGTGCGTTCGGCGCATGTGTCTCCAGCGCGTGCAGGACCTCTTCCGCCCGGGCAATGCGCTCCTCCAGTTTGAGAATGCCCTCGTTCAGGGTTGCACGCACCTCTCGCAGGGTCTGCTGAAGCTCCTCCTGCAGGTGCTCTATCTGCTCGCTCTGCTGTGAGGAGGTTGCCTGACGTACCAGTAACTGCAGCTCCTCACGCACACGCAGAACCATCACGCCCGCCAGAATCAGCAGAGCCGCTTGCGCTACCAGAAAAAGCACGTCCATTAACTCACCCTCAACACCGCACGCACCGGTTGACCGTCCATCACGCGCGTCCCACACACAACCCACAGACAACCGGGAGGCGTATCGTTGCGCCCCCTGCAGGGATATACATACAGCACGCCCAGCCTCTCGTCGAGTTCGAGCCGCACGACCATATGCGCCGGCACAGGGTAGTATACGCTTTGCACACGCGCATATCCTTTCGCAGCCTTGTCCAGCACCTCTCCACACCGGCGGCGCCACTCTGCACTCAGCTGCCTGAAGGGTACCGCACGCCGGGACAGGGGCAACCGCCATACCAGCGAGGAAGGAACACTTCGACAGCGAAACCGCTCGACGGCTAAGGGCTGTGCGCGGCAACGCCAGCGTAACTGCGCGTGGCGCGTCCCAACCCGATTGGGCAGCAGGCGCACCCGGGCGTGCACAGCGGGCTGAGTCCTGCTTATTAATACGCGATGGGAAACCGCTAACGTTGCACGTAAGGGTACGAGTTTGTGGGTGCGTGCGTCAATCGTTAGAGAAACCCTGTGCTGGCGAACAGCGATAGAGGGAGCGCATACCGTGCGCACTCGTGCAGAGGGGCACGTGATACCCCGCACCGTGCATCGGCTTGCCTGTGCCGAAACACCTCGCACCCGACAGCGTACAGGGCGCGGGCGGTGCACAACCGGTGCTTCCTGCCTCAGCGCAAACGCAACCGCCCGCGGCGGCAGGATTGCCAGATTCCCCCCATGCACGTGCGGCGGCTCGGAATAGAACGCCCACGTCAACGCTCGAAGCCAGACACGTCCCCACCAGGATGCGTTCAAGCCGCTTCCAGTCCCTCCTGTACCGCCCGGATTGCCTGCTGAAGGCGGGATAATGGCTCCAGCACATCCATCGTGTGCGCCACTTCGGTCAACGCCTGGATCGCCTGGCGCTGTTGAGCGGCATCCTGATTGCCAAAGCGCACGCGCAGAGGCGCGCCCGCCAGCGAGAGTTGCACCAGCATCTCACCATCCCCTGCAGGCATGGTCGCCCCCAGGTCGCTCATCGGCGCCATGTCGGTCGGAAACAGCATCACCACCGGCGCACGCATTCCTTC
>CAZOGB010000027.1:25922-33653 GCA_964579145.1 uncultured bacterium
TCTCCGGCACTCAGATATCCGATGTAGCCCATCCCTCCTCCTCTACACGCGCAGGTCTATCAGGTGTGTCTGCTCGCCATCCTGCGGTGCTTCTTCCATTGGTTCGTTCGGTTCTTCAGATTCGGCATTCTCCCGCTTGTGCGAGGGCTGGCGCGACGTGGAGTCGCGCGGCGGCGGCTCGCGGTGCACCGGACGAACGGACGTGCCGTACACCACAGGGCGAACGGTCATCTCGTCGGGGTTCATGGCGTTTTCCCCCTTATCCCGATTTGCGCAAAGCGGAACAGGTTATCAATACATTATCGGCGAATAGTCTTTCCCTCCACAGCCAATGCAAAAGAAAAAGCCCCTCCCCGTCAGGAGGGGCAAGTATCAGGGAAGCCTTTCTAACGAGGAGTCTGTGTACCAGACCTCTGCACGGGAATCTGTGGATACGGCGCCCACTGCTTGAGCACCTGCTCCTTCGGCTGAGAGGTCTGCTTCCACATGATGGCTACTGCCACGATGATAATCACCACGATGATGCCGATAGCCACAGGCACAGGGATTTCACGGCGTGCCATCTCGTTCCTCCCTACTGGCAACGCGAGGGTACTACCGAGCGGTCCGCCTCCACGGTGTACTCATGCGGACAACCGGTTCCCCAGGGCACTGCCTTCGCATGTCCGTCGGCGAAGACCACGTTCACATTGCCTGCAAACGGCGCGAGCGTGCTTCGGTTTGGTGGGTTCATGTTGATTGCCCATGGCGGCTGACCACCCGTGTTCATGTAGGTTACGGCGGTGAAACCGCAGGGCAGGTTGCCACTGTCGTCCAGCACGTCCAGGTCGCACCCGCTGATCAGATGGTAGTTGATGCCGTTCACGATAATTCGGGTTGCAGCGACCTCCTCAATTGCCGCCAGGCTGACCGGCGTGTCGCCCGAGGTCCACTGCGGATAGGCGGCATACATCCCGCCTTTGCCACCGTAGCCGTTATTGGCGCTGACCGTTGTCTGGTGGGGCCAGGTGGACCAGCGCAGGTTGACCGCGGCGTAGGAGATGGGCAACATTCGGTTGGGCGCAGTGCCCTGCACGATGTTGCCGTGCAAGCCGTAGTTCAGCCAGTTGGCAATGTTTTCGGGATAGAGCAAAGCGTACTTCGGAGACCGGAAGATTTGGGAGTTCTTGGTGTATGGCAGAACCAGCGCCATCCACGTAACGAACTGTCCCGGGTCCGCTGGAAGGTCCGGTCGCCAGCCCTCAGCAGGAGCCATGGTTTCGTCGTAGTCCTGAGCGTACATCTGCACAGCAAGCCCCATCTGCTTCAGGTTGCTCAGGTCAGATGCCTGCCGCGCCTTGTCGCGAGCCTGCGCGAAAACGGGGAACAGGATGGCTGCCAGTATCGCGATAATCGCGATAACAACCAGCAGCTCGATCAAGGTAAATGCGTGACGCTTGAGCATGTGAGATACCCCCTTTGACGTGATATGCTAACGACTGGGCCATGGTACCCAATCTGTCCTAGCCGACTTTGCTGTCGCCGTACTCTCAGCAATAAACAACCAGTATCGTGCGAGAATACGTATTCACATCTTAAGAATACCAACCTGCGCCATGTTTGTCAAGTAGTTTGGGGGATATTTTTGAAAATATTTTTTGCGATTAAACGGCTGGGGCACGCGCAAACACGTGCCCCTGTACCCTGCTAACGCCTACCCCCCTTGCCGGGCGGCATCTGAAGTCCCGTTGCCGGAACCTGAGCCGGCGCCGTTGCACCGCCGTGTGGCGATATTTGCGTTGGCAGTCCCGCGGGTTTGGGACCATCGGGGAACTGCAGGAATTGCGGCTTCGGTGCGGTCAGCGCGCGAAAGGCATATACCCCTGCCGCAACGATGACCAGCACCACCAGCACGAGCACCAGACGTTTATCAACGCTCATGTCGGGCCTCCTACTGTCCCAAGCCCCAGACGTACGCGTTGGGGTCGGTCACCTCATAGGTACGCGGATTCACCCCTATCAGCAGGTCATAGGGATGGCGTACCGCCTTGGCGTGTCCGTCCAGCCAGCCCACGTTGGCGATGCCGCTGTGATGCGGGAACTGCGGACCGCTCTGCACCAGACGCTGGCGGTTGTGGCGGGGCCACGTGCCCCCGTATTTCAGCCAGTAGTTGCTGTCGCCCGGTTGAGCGTCAATCGCCCATCCTCCGAACCAGTAGCTGGTGCCAGAACCCACGGGAGAGGGCGCTTCCACGAACCAGTTCCCGCCGCCTGTCGCCTCGCCATTTGCGGTATCCCACGTGCTGTCCACCACCATCAGGGTGTTGGCGGGCTTGTTGAACGCCGCCAGCGAACGCCCGAAGAACTTGGCGTTGCCGTCCATCGGGCTGAGGAACATGTAGTTGTAGCCCAGGTCGGTCTTGATGCCGTAGCAGTAGCTGTAGTCGCCGGTGACATCCGTACACCAGTCCTCACGCAGAACGCTATCGGTTGCAAAGGGGTCCGACGGACAGCGGAAAACAAGCCAGTTCTTCACATAGGGTGACACCAGCTGCGGCCATGTCTTATCGGTATTGGGGTCGTAGTTCACAAAGAACGTAGCCGTCGAGGTCATCAGTACCGGCAGCACCTCGTCGTAGTCCTGCGTGTACATCAAAATCGCCTTGACCCCCTGATTGAAATTGCTCAGGCAGCTGGACCGGCGGGCAGTTTCCCGCGCCTGCGCGAAAACGGGGAACAGGATGGCTGCCAGTATCGCGATAATCGCGATAACAACCAGCAGCTCAATCAGCGTAAAGCCATTGTGCCTCGTGGACCGCATCTCTTTCGCCTCCTTGAGAAGTATTCGCCGATATTGTTTATCATATGTGACGAATCTTGCGCTGTTCGGTTGCAAATCGCGGGGTGAGCCTCGGGTTGATTCGACTCATCGGTTCAGCAGGAAACCTGCTTTGCCATCGCTAAGTACCGCACCAACAAACCTTATCGGAAATCGGGACTATGCACAGATGAAAGCGCGTTGCATCGTGTTGCTGGTTACGCTTGGGATCATTGCTGGCACAGCACAGGCGCAAAACCTGTTGCCTCCCCTGTCAGCATGGCAGGCAGGTCAGGATGGCGGCGTTCCTGCTGACTGGAACGTGAAGGCCGCTGTTTCGCGCACAACGATAGACGGCAAACCGGTGCTGGCCGTGCATGGAACAGGCGAAGACAGCGCATACTGGCGTACACCCGACCTTGCTCTTCCGCCGGGAAGCGCATACGTCTTCCGATTTCGCGCCCGCTCGGACGGCAGCGGCACTATTATCAGCGGTTCCAACGTGATTAACCGCGATTTTGCACCATCCCCGCAGTGGCAGGAATACAGCTTTGCCTTTCGCGTTCTCGAAGGTTCTTCGCTTTATGCGCGGGTGGGGCACTGGCATGTGAAGGGAACCGTTTACTTTGACCGCGTGGAGATGTATCCTGCGCAGGTGGTGCATCGTCGCTGGGGCGAGCTGGAGCTGGGCGAAGGCGAACGGCTTCGCCCTGGCGAGTATGTGGATACGCATCAGCCCGGTTGGTACGGTTCCAATATCCACCGAACCCTCTGGCGCCAGCGTGCCTACCTGAACACCAACCGATGGGCGCTCTCGCCTGGTAATGAGGTGGTGTACCGCTACACCCTGCCGTTCCCGATGCGCTCGGCGGTGATGCGTGCCAACATCAACTACTACACAGGCGGAACGGTGGTGCTGAGCGCCAGCACGGACGGCACGAACTGGCAGAGCTTCGCCCGCGGCTCCCGTGTGGAACTGATAGAAGCCCCCTTACCCGAAACCCTCTTCCCCACAAAACAGCTGTTCGTGCGCCTTCAGGTGGAAGGCAACAACGCCTATGCGCAGGTGGACTACGTGCGCCTGCAGGCGAAGACAGATTATCGCGGTGCGGAACGGACGGGGAGCACCCTCATCGTAGAAGAGCGGCAGACCTCTCCGTCGCTGAAGGTGCAGTGGCAGGCACAGGCTACGGACTGGAAACTGCGCTGGACGAACCGAAACAACCGCGCTCTTCCCGTTGAGGTAGCAATCGGCGTGGGCGGGAGATGGACGCCTGTGGGCAAGATGAACCTGCCCGCCGGCGCGACCAAAGACCTACTGCTCGCGCTACCAGGACTGTCCGCTGGTAAACAATTTGTCCAACTGCGGGCGACAACAGGCAGAACTTCGCTATATTCGGCACAATTTGAGGTGACACGCATGGTACTGGACGAATGCCATTATGGCTACCCCATGCAGGCATCACCCGACTTCGGGGAGGTGTGGTGGTGTGAGGGGGCGTGGAAGGTGGGACGCGATCGCCCGGCCCCCACTGGGAAGCCCTCTCCTGCTGTTCTGATCGAGGCGGCGCGAGGAGAGTTCGAGCCGGCGCAGGTGGTGCTGCGCGCAAAACATCCGAATACTATCCTGCAGAAAGTGACCGTCTCCGACCTGAAAAGCGCCCGACCCAGCATCTCCGCCTCACAGGTGCAACTGTTTGAAGTGGCTACGGTACAGGTAGAGCACCCCAGCGACAATCTCGGCACGGCTGGAGAGTATCCCGACCCGCTTCCGCCTCTGCAGACGCCGTTCCCCCTGCCCTACGAGCGCAATCAGGCAATCTGGATACTGGTGCACGTTCCCGAAAGTGCCCCCGCTGGTACCTACAACGGCGCCATCACCTTCCAGACCAACCGGGGCAGGCTGAGCGTGCCTTTGAAACTGCAGGTGTTCGACTTCTCCCTGCCCAAAGAGACCACCCTGCGCAGCGGTTTCGGTCTGGGTGCATGGGAGATCGAGCGCTACCACCACCTGCAGACTGACGAGCAGAAGCGCACCGTGTGGGAGATGTATATGCGCTCGTTCGCGGAGCACCGAATCGCCCCTTATTCCTTTTACCCCTACGCACCCATCCATGTGCGATGTGAGGGCGAGGGCGAAGGCAAACGGGTTATTGTGGACTTCAGCGACTTCGACCGTGCGGCGGAGCGCTACCTGAACGAGATGAAGTTCAACGCCTTCCTCCTGCCCATTCAGGGGCTGGGTGGCGGCACCTTCTACGAGCGTTACCAGGGCGAGTTCGGCGGGTTCAAAGCGGGCACGCCGGAATACGAGCGACTCTTTGGCGACTACCTGCGCCAGATAGAATCCCACCTGCGCGAAAAGGGATGGCTGGAGAAGGCGTACGTCTACTGGTTTGACGAGCCCGAGCCGCGCGATTACGATTTCGTGATTGAGGGAATGCAGAGAATCCGGCGCCATGCGTCCGGCATCCGTCGCCTGCTCACCGAACAGCCCGAACCGCCGCTGTATGGGCACGTGGAGATATGGTGCGGGCTGACCCCTGAATGGACAAGGGAGCGCGTCGCCGAGCGGCGCAAGGCGGGCGAAGAGGTGTGGTGGTATATCTGCACCGGACCGCGTGCTCCCTACATTGGGCTGTTTATCGAGCACCCGGCGGTGGAGATGCGCCTGTGGGCGTGGCAGTCGTGGCAGTACGGCGTGCAGGGCATCCTCATCTGGCAGACCAACTACTGGACCAGCCCCACCGCCTTCCCCAACAGCCTGCAGAACCCCTGGGAGGACCCGATGAGCTACGTCACTGGCTACGGTACGCCCGCGGGCACAAAGCAGTTCTGGGGCAACGGGGATGGACGGTTTCTGTATCCGCCTCGCCGCGACCCCAATCAGCAACATCCGCCCGCCATCCAGCCGCCCATCTCCTCCATCCGCTGGGAGAACCTGCGCGACGGCGTGGAAGATTACGAGTACTTCGCGATTCTGCAGGCACTGGTCGAGCGGTTGCAGGGCACAGCCCCCGTCAGCCTGCTTGCCGAGGCGCAGAAGCTGTTGGAAGTGCCCGAGCACATCTCCAAAGACCTGACAAACTTCACCACCGACCCGCGCCCCCTGCTGGAGCATCGGCGGAAAGTCGCCAGAATGATCGAACGCCTGCAGAAGCTGGCTGGTGGGCGTGCAAAATATGCTCAGGAGGAACGGTAATGGCACTGAAGGCAGGTGTCTGTGAGACCAACATCACCCCGCCCCTCGGCGTGTGGCTGGCCGGGTACGCCGGGCGTTCCACCGGATGCATTGGTGTGCACGATGAGCTCTACGCGCGCGCACTGGTGCTGGACGATGGGCTGAGCCTCGCGTGCATCGTCAGCATGGACCTGATTGCGCTGGACTTTGACCTGGTGGAAGCGATACGGGACGGCATCAACCGCAAAACGGGCATCCCTTACGAGCGAATCCTGCTGAACTGCTCGCACACACACGCCGGTCCAGCCACGCGAACCTTTCGCACCATGGGCGAGCGCGACGAGCACTACTGCAACGTGATGGCACGCAAAGTGGTGGGCGCGGTACAGCAGGCAGCAGATATGGTGGAGCCAGTCAGCCTGCGCTGGGGACACGCGCCCGTGCAGATTGGCATCAATCGCAGGGAACGGCGTGAGGGACAGACCGTTATCGGACAGAATCCGGGCGGACCCGTTCAGCCTTACGTGCACGTTCTGCGCGTGGACCGCGAGGACCAGACTCCGCTGGCGGTGGTACTAGCTTACGCCACGCATCCGGTGGTACTGGGCGGGCAAAACCTGTGGGTCAGCGCGGACTATCCGGGCGCGGCGTGTGAGTTCCTCAAGCGTGCAGGATTCCACATGCCGATGTTCCTGCAGGGCTGTGCCGGCAATATCAATCCCATCCACACAGGTGCAACCTTCGCGCATGTGCGTAAACTCGGTGAGGTACTGGGCGCGGCGACGGTTGCCGGCTTGCATCTGTCCGAACCGATAGAGGGCGTACCGATTGAGGGCACACTTCGCACCGTGCACCTGCCTTATCAGTTTCCCTCCCGCGAGCAGGCTCAGCAGTACCTGAGCCAGGCGGAAGAGGAGTGGAAACGCACCGAGGAAGAAGGCGCACCGCTGGGGATGCTGATGTGGAAGCGCGACATGGTACGCTGGGCACAGGACCTCCTGCTTGCCATCGAGCAAGGCGAACCGAAAACGACGCCCTTTGAAATCCATCTGCTTCGCATCGGCGATGCTCGTTTCGTGGCATTCCCAGCGGAGATGTTCGTGCAGTACGCGCTGGATATTGAACGACAGTCGCCCTATCAGCCCACCATCGTTCTGGGCTACAGCAACGGGTGCTGGGGCTACACTCCCACCGCGGCGGATTACGCCATCGGCGGCTACGAGGTGGACATGGCATATCGCTACTACGGCACGCTGATGGTCACCGCCGACTGCGAACGACTCATCCGCGAGGAGGTATACGACCTGCTGGACATCGAGGAGCCAGACTGGACACCTTATTCGACGGAGGCGAGCTGAAAAGGTATAATCGACAGTGGGCAGGGAATGAGAGATGCTGGACACTCTTAAAATCTACGAAAAGCTGAAACAAGCGCTGGAACCAGACGCTGCCGAAACTATTGCAGAGGTTATCAGCGAGGCATTTACGCACCTGCAGGAGTCGTCAGCAGAAAAATGGTTTCAGAGGCTGGACGGCGAGATAGCTTCCATCCGCCAGATTCTCCAGACTATAGTGGAGCAACAGGCATCTGCGCAGGCAGCTTCTGAAGCCCGCTTCGCACGCATCGAAACTGCTCTCGCCGAACTCACCGAAGCGCAGAAACGCTCGGCAGAGGAACTGACGCGCTATCGCGAAGCCTCTGAAGCCCGCTTCGCACGCATCGAAACTGCTCTCGCCGAACTCACCGAAGCGC
>CAZOGB010000027.1:33753-43592 GCA_964579145.1 uncultured bacterium
TCTGAAGCCCGCTTCGCACGCATCGAAACTGCTCTCGCCGAACTCACCGAAGCGCAGAAACGCTCGGCAGAGGAATTGACGCGCTATCGCGAAGCCTCTGAAGCCCGTTTCGCACGTATAGAAGCCACCCTCGCTGAGGTCGCGGAAGCGCAACGGCGCAATGAGCTGGAGATACGTCGGCTCACGGAGGAGATGCGGGAGACTCGCAAGCAGCTGGGTGGTCTCACGGCGACAGTCGGCTATAGCCTCGAAAATCGCGCGTATCAGGCACTTCCTGCCCTGCTGGCACGCGATTACGGTTTGGTGGTAGAAGAACAGCTGAAAAGGAGATTCATCCAGGACAAACAGGGACAGTACATCGAGGTCAATATCTTTGGACAGGCAAGGCGTAACGGACAAACTGTTACCATCGTTGGGGAAAGCAAATCTCAGCTCTCCAAAAACGAGGTGGATAATTTCATCCGGCGTAAGCTGAGCAGGTTGCAGGGTGTTTACCCTGATCTCTTCCCGGTGCTGGTAACGCATATGATTACCAGCTGGGACGTCGAAGAGTACGCCCGCAACAGGGGCATTGCGGTTTACTACTCGTACGATTTCTAACCGTTCATGCAGGGGCAGGCGGCGCAATCTCTGCGCCGCCCCTTATTGCTACACCTGGAACATCTCTGGTGTAAAGTTAATCTTGATGCCCTGCTCGATGGCTTGATTCGCCGTCAACACGGCAACCGCCGTCTTGAAGCCTACTTCCGCGTCGCAGAGAGGCTTCTGCCCGTTGCGAACCACGTCGTTTACGAAGCTCTCCAGCTCCAGCACGTAGGCATCTTTCAGCTCGTAGCCGGCTGCCATCTTCTGCCCACCGATAACCGCACCGGTGCCCTTCTTCTTGGTAGCGGTCACATCCAGCACCAGCCCGGTGGTTCCACCCTTGCCGGTGGTCTTCTTGGCGTGCTCTTCCCAGCCGAGTTCCTCGGCGGTTGGCTCCTTGAACAGGAAGCCATCCTTCTCGTTGGTCAGCAACAGCGTGCCTTTATCGCCCATGAACTGCTCGGCGTAGCCGTCGTACTGGTTGGACAGGATGGAGGTGTACACCACCTTGACGCCGTTGGGATATTCGTAGATGACCTCCACGTTATCCCATACTTCGCGCCCGTCCTTCCAGTAATCAATACCGCCCATCCCCATCACCGAGATGGGCGTTGCTCCCGTGAACCAGTTCACCACGTCGATCTGGTGGCTGGCAAGCTCTGCCATCAGTCCCTGCGAGTATTTGCGGTACAGGCGCCAGTTCAGCAGCTCCTCGTACTTCTTATCGGGCACGGGGCGCCTCCAGGAGTTGTTGCGATGCCACCACGCGCGGATGTGCACCAGCTTGCCGATGACCTCCTGCTCCACCATCATCTCCCGTGCATGAGCGTAGATAGGGCTGTAATGGCGCTGATGCCCGATTTGCAGGTGCTTGCCCGTCTCGCGCGAGACCTGCACCATCCGACGGGCATCCTCTACCGAGTAAGCCATCGTCTTCTCGCAAAACACATGCTTGCCCGCCTGCAGAGCATCAATGGTCATTGGGGCATGCAGGTGCAAAGGAGTGGCGATGATGACAGCGTCGATATCCTTGCGGTCCAGAACCTGCCGGTAATCCTCATAGCCTTTCGCCTGCGGTCCTGCCATGCGCAGTCCACGCGCCAGATGCGAGGGGTAGATATCACACACCGCCAGCACGCGCACGCCCGGGATGCGCACCAGCCGCTGGAGCAGAGTCTGTCCCTGTGTGCCCGTGCCGATAAAACCGATGTTCACGGGCGTCAGGTTGCGGGCAGGCTGTGCAGTCGTTGCCGGTTTCTGCTGGGTTGCCGGTCTGGCAGGCTGGGGCTTTGCGGGCTGGGTCTTCTTCTGCTGTGCCTCTAATCTCTCCTGCAGGGCAGCGGCAAACGCAGCGGCGGCAGCAGCCCACGCCGAATCGCGCAGAAACTCACGCCGCGACACGCGGATGTTCTTGTCCTCAGACATGGAAGCCGACCTCCTTCAACTGCTCTGGAAGCTGTATCCACAGCGAGTATCTTCACTATACCTATTATACTTCACCGACTGGCGAGCCTTCTCCTGTGCCGGCTCACTGTATCCACTCCAGCCCCTCGTCCTCCTGGCGCAGGATGGCGACCTGCACGCCCGGATACCTCTGTACATACCGGCGGATACCCTCTTCGCCCAGCACGAAAAAGGCGGTGGAAAGCGCATCCGCAACCGTTGCCTCGTCGGCAAGCACGCTGACGGACAGCAGATTGCTCTGCACCGGCAGACCTGAACGCGGGTCCAGAATGTGTCCGTAGCGCCGTCCCCCCCGTTCGAAAAACTGCTCGGTGGGCGCCGAGGTGGAGATTGCCCGTTCACGCAGGAGCAGGTGCGCCAGACTGCGTTCCGGTTTCAGCGGATGCGGCAACTGCACCTGCCAGCCGCCACTGCTCGGCAGAGCACCGAACGCACGCACACTGCTGTGTCCGCCGTGCACCATCCCAGCTGGCACGCCCGCTTCGCGCAATATCCCGATGGCTTTATCCACCGCGTAACCTTTGCCAATGGCTCCCAGATGAACCTCCACGCCCTCGGTGTCGAACGCGATAGAGTTCTCTTCATGGTTCAGATGCAGGTGGGTAAAGCCCACGTGCTCCATCGCCTCAGCCAGCGTTCGCCGGTCGGGAACGCGACCTGCACCATCAAAAAACCCCCAGCAACGCACCAGCGGCATCACCGTGATGTCGAAAGCCCCCTCCGTCTGCTCAGATAGGCGAAGTGCCTGGGCAATCAGGTCGAACACCTCGGGGTGCACACGCACGGGTTCGTTCGCTGCGTGGGCGTTGATGTAGGAGACTTCACTGTCGGGCAGGTAATGGCTCAGCAGGTGCTCAATGCGCTCGATCTGCTCGATGGCGGCTTCGGCAGCGGCGCGAACGTGCGTCCTCTCCTCACCGAAGGCGAACACCTCAAAATCGCAGCCCATGGCGTATGTGCTCAGGCGAATCAGCCCGCTCATGGATGAAAAAGGGCATGACGCCCACCCTCTCTGTGCAGAAGAAGGCGGGCGTGTCGGATTCTTTGCGATGACGACTACTTTGTCTTCTTGACCTGGGTCAGAGCCATCTTGGCGGTCATGTTCATCTGCATGTTCTGTGGCATCTGCGCATTCTGTCCGCCGCTCATCTGCACGCTCATGACCATATCGCCATCCATCTTCAGGACGTTGCCCGTAGCGAGGTCAAAATAGGTGTATGCCACCATCTTCATGGTTCCGGTCATCGCCGGCATTCCGGCAGGCATCTGCCCAGCCATCGCAGACATCAGCTTCTCGAAGGGCACCTCGAACTCGGTCTTGATGCGTGCCGCATCCACGTCACCAACCTTCTCCACGCTCACGAAGGTCTGCTTCGTGGTGATCTTCATATCCTGAGCGCCCGGTATGGGGATTTCGGTCTCCCAGGTGTCGCCCACCTTGACCTCCTCTTCAGGAAAGGCAGCAGGCGAACTGAACCCTGTGCCAAAGTTCATGTTTCCCATTCCCGGAGTGCCCATCGCCATGCGTTCCAGACCCCGGACCTCATGCACCTTGTTGCGCTCGTCAACCACTGTGGTGATGACTATCTTGTTCAGGTCAGTATCGGGCGGCATGGGCGGGACAAACTCCTGCCCGTTCATGTACATCTTCATGCCTTCGAAGCTGGTGTGGATGGTTGCCTTGCCGTCCTTGATGCCCGCTACTTTCTCGCGGAACTCCATCACCACCTGCATATTCAGGGGCATGGAGTTCTCGCCCATCTGCATCTCGCCGTTCATATCCATGACCATCTTGTAGTAGCGGATGTCGTTGACCTTGAAGACGCGGCGCAGTTTATAGCCGGTCGCGGGCTGTGCCACCACCGGCAACACCGCCGCCCCCATGAACGCCAGCAATGCCACCGCCGTCAATACTCGTGTCATCAGTCGCATGTTCGTAACCCCTTTCTACGTTCCGGTTTGTTTGGTTTCGGTTTCACGAGGCGCCAGGTCCTCGCGTGTAATCTGCACCTTTGCTGTGAGCTGCACAGACGTCGGCTCGGCGGACGGTTCGGATGGGTTCAGCTGCCGGGTCTGCTGGACGTACTGGGCGTTCAGTATCGCCTTCAACAGTTTGCCCTCCTGCCGGCTGAACCATATCTGCGCATCTCCCGTTACCGTCTGCTCAATCTGTTTGACCATCAGGCTCTCATCAGCGGTGGGCTGGTCGAAAATGTCCGCTTTGAACGAGCGGCTCCAGCGCATCTTCTGGCTGAACAGCGAAGCGGACAAACCATTCAGGGGTTCATCCTTCAGCCAGCGTGCGGTGAACTGGGCGGGGGTGTCGTTGGGCACGCCGGTCATCACACGAGGATAACCCCACTCCCTGTCGGGCGATAGCGGTTCTTTCGGAAAAACCAGCTGAAGCACCAGCAGGGGCAGCTGGCTGACCTCCACGCCGGGCACCGGCAGGTTGAACGGCAACACACCCGCTCCTTTGCGCTCCAGAACCTCGCCCTGCGGATTGACCACATAAAGCAGGTCGCGCACACTGGCACGCAGCCGCTCCAGCGGCAGAGGCAGTGCCTGCCCATCCATCTCCGCCTTGAACGCCTCGATATCCATACCCAGCTCCGCATTGCCGTCAGGGCGCACCTGACGCACCCTCATCACCACCGTCATCTCCACCAGCACCTTTTGCACTGGCAAACCACCGAACAGCGGCAGCGTGCCCGACATCTGTGCGCTGACGTGGTATCTGCTCTGGTTGTTCGGCTCGAAGCGGTAGCGAAACGGCTCTGCCGGAGCCTGTTGCGCCGACGTACCGACCCACTGGATCAGCGATAGAAGGATCGCTATTCCCAGCCCTCTAAACCTCATCCGTCTGCCCAGCACCTTTCCCATACCATTATGGCAGGATGAACCCGCCTTCACAGCGAAATCTCCTGCTGTCCGCTCAACATACAGACTGCAACTGCGGAGCAAATGTTACGCCGAAACACAAACCAGAACTCGATTCTGCAAAGAGTCTACGACCTTGTTCGGCAAATCCCTGCCGGCAGGGTGATGTCTTACGGGCAGGTAGGCGACACCGTGGTTCCGCCCCTTTCCGCGCGCGTGGTGGGCAGAATCATGTACCACGCCTCCGATGACGTCCCCTGGTGGCGTGTGGTGGGTAGAGACGGCGACCTGCTCATCCTCAAGCGCGACCCGCAGATGGCGCGCCTGCAACGTCACCTGCTGGCACAGGAAGGAGTAGTCTTTCACGAGGACGGGCGGGTGAACATGGACATCTGCCGCTGGCAACCCGGCGAGGAGGAGATATGAGCAAAAGCGTTCGGCTGTGGCTGGGCATTAACGGCGCGTTTATCACGCGACGATGGGAAGAACCCGAAAACTGGATGCGCCTCACCCGCGAGTGTGGATATCGGGTGCATTCCTTCTGTGCGGATGTGCTGGACCCCTTTTTCTCCGGTAACAGGGAATACCAGATAGAGAACGCGCGCGCCACCCGTGAGGCAGGGCAAAAATACGGTGTGTTCATCAACGACATCTACACGG
This sequence comes from uncultured bacterium, assembly GCA_964579145.1. Lineage (GTDB taxonomy): Bacteria > Armatimonadota > HRBIN16 > HRBIN16 > HRBIN16 > HRBIN16. The sequence continues at coordinate 39,343 of CAZOGB010000027.1, forward strand.
GCATGGCGACCCATCGCTTCCACGGATTGAGCCATTCCGACCCGCGCGTGCGCCAGCGCATGAAAGAGTGGATTCTGGACTGCGCCGACATCGCAAACGCCATGGGCGTGGATGCCATTGGTGGGCACTGGGATGCGTTCTCGGTGGAGGTGCTTTCCGACCCTGAACGGCATCGGCAGGCTCTACAGCGCCAGCACGCCATCTTCCGCGAGCTTTCTGAAGCCCTCGCGCAAAAGGGAATTCGTGCGCTGTATCAGGAGCAGATGTACATCCCCAGCGAGGCGCCTTGGACGCTGGCAGAGGCAGAAGAGTTTCTGGTGGAGGTCAACCGCGAGCGCAAAGGCATACCCGTCTACCTGACGCTGGACGTGGGGCACTGCGCGGGTATGCACTATGGACTGACCGGTCCCGACCTGGACTACACCGAGTGGGTAAGGCGGTTCGGCACAGCGGCGGAGGTCATCCACCTCCAGCAGACCACCCCCGATGCCAGCGCACACTGGCCCTTCACCCCCGAATACAACGCGAAGGGGCACATTGAAATCCCCAGAATACTGGACGCCATCGCCGACAGCCTGCGTCATCGGGAGAAACAGCCGTGGGCAGAGTGGCTTCCCCTGCCCCAGAATATCTACCTGATTTGCGAGATTATCCCGGGTTCCACCAAGCGCGAGGACATCCTGCTGGACGAACTCAAGCGCAACGCCGAGTACCTGCGCCAGTGGATACCGGAGGAGGGGTTGGAGATTACGGCATAGGCGCACGCCGGCGGTGCCAGTCGGTCTCCTGCTGGAATATCTGCGCCAGCGCAATCACCTTCGCCTCTTCGTAGGGCGCACCGATAATCTCCAGCCCAAGCGGCAAGCTATCGGCGGTAAAGCCCATCGGCACGGAGATGGAAGGCAGTCCCGTCAGATTGGCAAAGCCGCCGTTGCCGCCCATGTTCACCCACGTTTCGTTCAGGCTTCGGTCCACGGGCGGTGCGCCCTGCAGGAGGGTCGGCGCCATCAGCACGTCGCAGGTTTCGAACACTTTCGCCACCGCCCGCATCGCCTCCGCCCGCACGCGCATGGCTCGCAGATAGTCCACCGCCGGGATGAACAGCCCCGATAACAAGCCGACCACCTGCGACCCGTCTGCCAGATCATTGACCCTGCCGCTTCGGATGAGGTTTTCGAACGCGGAGGAACCTTCTGCCATGATGATAACCTCCGCCGCCTCGTTATACGGCAGGTCGGGCAGTTTTGCCTCGGTGAACTCCATCCTGCGCTTTTTGAACACTTCCAGCACGGCGTTGAAACAGCGTTCGGCGTCGGGCGCCTTGTTCTGCGCGAAATCGGTGGGCAGAAGCCCGATGCGAAAGCGATGCCCCCTCCACCGCGAGAAGCGATACTGAAAAGACTGGCTAGCGCTGGACGGGTCGCGTGGGTCGTAGCCGCCAATCGCCTGCAGGATATGGGCACAATCTTCGGCACTGCGTGCCATCGGTCCCACCTTGTCCATCGTCCACGAGAGCGCCATCGCTCCGTAGCGGCTGACCCTGCCATAGGTCGGACGCAAGCCCGTTATGCCGCAAAACGCGGCTGGAACGGTGATAGAGCCCCAGGTCTCCGTGCCCAGCGCAAAGCCGACCGCGCCCGCCGCCACCGCCGCCCCCGACCCGCTGGAGGAGCCTCCTGCCCATCGCGTCCTGTTCCACGGGTTCAAACATGCTCCTGTGGCGGAAGCATGAGCGTATTCGTAGCCGCCCGCGCCCGCCAGCTCTACCATCGCCAGCTTGGCAATCAGCACGGCTCCCGCCTTGCGTAAGCGTTCGATGACGGTGGCATCGTGGTCAAAAACCTGCTGGTGGTGCGCGGGTGACCCCCAGCGCGTCGGAATGCCCTTTGTGGCGAACAGGTCCTTGGCGCCGTAAGGGATACCATGCAGAACACCGCGATACCTCCCGGAGGCAATCTCTCTGTCAGCCTGCTGTGCCTGCTCCATCGCCAGATCAGCGGTTATCTCGGCGACGGCGTTGAGAGGCTTTGCACGCGATTCCAGCGCAGACAGATACGCCTGCGTTAGCTCCGCCGATGACACTTTGCGGGATTTGAGCAGTTTCGCCTGTTCGGTGACGGTGAGAAAGAGCAGGTCATCGTTCATCGCTTCGCCTCACGCCAGGGACTGGGATGAAAGGTGAATGCAGGCTCCGAGCCTTCCGCAAGCGGGTATTCCCTCAGCTTCTCCTGCGTCTTATGCAGAGATTGAATCGCCTCGGCAACCTTCTGCGCCTGTTCTGGGGGCATGGGCTGGGGAAGCCAGGCGTTGATGGCCGACGCCGGCGGCGCCTCTGCAGGCTGTTGCGGTTCGCCCTGCGCTGCCCACCCTGCTGTGGACGCCACCAGCATCAGGGTAAACTGGCGACGGGTAAAGCCGGATTTACTCATCTCCTATCGCTCCGAAGTTCCTGACCAGCACGCCGAAATCAAACAGCGTCACCTCCTCGTCGCCGTCCAGGTCGGCGTTGGGGTTCCAATTCGGATCGCCGGGCATACTGCCAAACGCAGACACCAGCTGCCCGAAGTCAAACAGCGTCACCTCGTTGTCGCCGTCGATATCGCCGTTGGTCAGCACAAAGTCTACCTGTACGTTCTTCTCCAGGGAGATACCTCCTGCTGTCTGCCTCAGCCAGTGCGAACCTTTGGCGGAGAGGTCAAACGCGCCCCACAGCGCGGTTTCGAAGCGATACTCGCCCGCCTCGTTCAGCGCGACGATATGCAGTTCTACAGGGCTGGTGTCGCCTGTAGGACGCACCTCTATGGGAACCTCTTTGCCTGCCACCGGTGCGTTGTAATCGCTCAGGGTGATGGTGCCGCTGACGGTGCGCAGGCTGATACTGCCGTTCGCGGCGATGGTATACGTGCCGTTGACGCGGGTGCGCACCTCGTTCAGCGTCAGGTCAAACAGCAAATGCGCCGTATCGCCCGTCGGGGTGGGCAGGTCCATGGCGAAGCGCGGGATAGGCTGGTTGGGGTTATCGGTGTCGGACCAGTCGATGGTATTGACGGAGAGGATATTCGCGCTATCGCCGTTGATTTCCACCTCGCCCACCAGAGCCAGCGGATTGGGGTTGGAGGTGGTCTCCAGCACGCTTCCCTGCAGTTCAGCACGCACATACAGCGTCACGGTCGGCGCGACCGCGAAGGCATAGCGGTTAGCCCCCAGCGGCGTCAGCGTGCCGACCGCCGGCTCGTCCGTCTGCGCGAGGGTCAGCGCGTAGACCACCACGTCGCTAACGGGCACGTTGTACGTTCCGCCGGGGTAGATGGCACTGGGGTTGCGCGTGGTGAAGGTATCAAACGAGAACTCCGCGCTGGCGGGAAGGGTGGCAGTGCGTGACGGCAGAAGGTCTGAGAAGAAATCGAGCAGGATCACTCGATTCGCCTCGGGTTGAAACACCATGCTGAACGTGCCTGCCGGCTGGGAGGTGACATTGCCCTCTACCGAAGGGTTCACCTGCACCGGCACGGGGTGGTTCCCCTCAAACCCGAAGAGGTGCGCCCCCGGTTTGGTGCGTGTGCCGGTCGGGTTCGTGGTGGGGTCATAGTTGCCGATAAGCGTGCCCGCGGTAGCTGCCTGCAGAGAGGTGTTCACGTCCAGCCGACTGTTCGCCGGGTCCACCACGAAGTCATATTTGCGCTGGGCGTCAGCAAGGGCACACACGAACAGCAGTGCGATTACCAGAACGAACTTGTTGCGCATCCTAACATCGCTCCTTTCTGTCATATCGCATTCCAGCCAACTGCAAATAGCTTAGCGCAGAAAAAGGAAGAAGTCAACACCTGTGATGGGTCCATGTTGGGGGGCGAACCTTCTGGTGAGTCGTCTGTAGGGGCAACCCCTTGTGGTTGCCCTCTGAGAAGGAGGATAGCCCTTCCTAACCTTCCCGCAAAAGCCCTCACCCTGACCCTCTCCCACAAGGAGAGGGAATGTCCCCCTGCTTGCGGGGGGACCACAGGGGGGCTGACAACACGTGGAACAGCCCCTCCTAACCTCCCCGCAGGCGGGGGGGACTCGGATGGCTCGGCGGGAGCCTCGCCCTCCTCGCAGGAACGCGGATTGGATTGTTTTTTATCACCAAAACCCTTGCATCTTTCGCGAGATTGGATTATCATCGAGTCAACACGGCAAAGCGTTCACCCTGGTCTACCGTTACGGCAACAGTTTGATCGCCCGCAATGATGCAGTGGTGCTGGGTGACGGTCAGG